>NZ_JBHTUR010000020.1:0-175841 GCF_042793755.1 Nocardia sp. NPDC056564 | reverse complement strand
ATTCGCCGGCGCGGTCGGGGTCGACGCCGGCCAGGTTGGCTTCGTCACCGGAAAGGATCTGGCCGGGGTGGTCGTCGCGCAACGACTTCCAGTTGTCGATCGCACCCAGGGAATCCCGCGTCGGCTTGGACAGCACGGAGGGATCGATACCGTTGGCCGACAGAATCTCCATGACCTTGCCCGCCGAGGCCGGGTCCCGCCAGGAGAGCGCTTGGATCTGTGTTTTCGCCGCCGCGGCACTGGACGTGGTGATGGTGCCCAATTCCTTTGCGGCCGTGTCGAATGTCCCCTGCATCCCGCCGATGCCGCGAGCGATGCCGGGGATGATCTCGGGCGGGAAGCCCGTGGCGATGACCGGTATCCCTTGAACATCAACGGTGATCGGCGGACTGCCGTCGAGCGGGGTGATGTCGGCGAGCAGCTTCCCGTCCTCCATCCGGAAGGTCGTTCTGCCGTCGACCACCGGGCCCTGGGCGGCGATGGTGTCTTCCCAGTAGCGCACCGCGTCGAGCGGCACCCGGGCATCGGGCCGACCGTCACCCACGAATTGGTAGGGGTCGCCGAGTCCGGTTTGGCGGAGATTGCGTAGCTGGTCTGCGGTTTGGGCGATGCGGTCGCCGTTGTCGGATTGCCATCGGCCGCGGTCGTCGACGAGCAGTGCTTGTGGATCGCGGGCGGCGAGCGCGGCCCCGCCGCCCGCCTCGATGACCGACAACTTCGGATGTTCGCCCTGCGGCGCGGCGGCTGCCTGCGTGCGCAGGTCGGCGAGCGTTTGTGCGCTGCGCTGCGCACGTTGCCGCGTGCTCTCGTCGGCGAGCGCACGCGTCTGTTCCGGGGTGGCTCGTTCGCCGTCGAAGGCGATCGGGCGCTCGAAGGCGGGATGCAGGGCCGCCCGGTGAGCCTCGAATCTGGCCTGATCGCTCCTGGCCTGGTCCTGAATGCGTTGCAGGAGTTGCTGATCCCCGGGCGGTAGTCGATTCGGCGCGCGGCCTGCGTCGTCGAGCAGGGTGCGGACGTGCGCGCTGCCGGAGGCGGAGTGGTCGAGGTGGTCGAGTACCAACGCTCTGCGTTCCTGGGCGCCGGGCGTGTCTTCGCGCAGGCCCAAGTGGTCGACCAGCGCCATCGCTTCGCCGCGCAGGGCGTCGCGTTCCGGGTGCGTGGCAGGCAGCCGGTCGAGGTCGTCACCGAGCACGCGGAGTTCCTGGATGCGCCCGGCGTCGTGGGGTGTGAGCGCGGGTGTGTCGGTCGGTCCGCCCGGGCGCAGAACACCTTCATCGGGGCCGAAGGAATCGAGCTTGTCTACGATGTAGCGCTTGCGGTCGGCGACGATTTCGCCGATCTCGTGCGCCAAGGCGCGCGGTATGTGTTTGGTGGAGATCCGGTCGGAGATCTGGATGACGTGCTGGCCCTTGTCGTGGTTCAGGATCGAGCGGGCCGCGGTGTCGTCACCGATACGTTGAGTTTCCACGCGCACGGTGAAGCTGTGCTGGTCTTTGCTGTAGACACCGCTGGTGTCGGTGATGCGATATTCGCCTCGATTCACGTCGATCGGGTCGATCCGCAAACCGCCGTGCCCATCGACCGCGCTGTGCAGCGCGCCGTCGACTTGGCCACGGATCTGTTCGACGTGACTGATGGCAGGTGATTCGACGTGGCCGTGGAATTCCGAACCCGGCACGGCCGCAGCGGTAATGGTGTGCGAGGCGTCGGTACCGTCGCTGCGTCGCCATGCCGCGTAGTGCGTCGCCTGGGTGGCGGAGGCGACGTAGCCGCCGTCGAAGTTTCCGCCTTCGGGTGGGGCGTCCCGGTTCGAGGCGGTCTGGGCGGCGAAGCCGGGTTGCGGCCGTGCCAGCGCGTACCGAGAGTCGGTGGTACTCCACACTCTTCCGGGATTCGAGGCGGGTAGCGGTGGGACGTCGCCGGTTCCGGGCTTGAAGAGTTGCCCGCCGGGGAAGAAGCGGGAGGCTGCGCCGGTGACGTCGATGTCGCGGCCGTCGACGGTGATGCGGTAGCCGAGGTACTGGCCGTCGTTGTCGAACAGCATTCGCGCGGACACCGAATTCGGGTCGCGTTTGATCGCGGTGTCCACCAGGTCGGCGACGGCGGGCGGTACCGAATTGCGGGTGCCGAGCGAGGCGATGACACCGTCGCCCTCGTGTGGGCCGACGGAGAATCGGGTGCCCTGGGGACCGGTGTGCTCTTCGATGCCGGTGATGTTCATGGTGCGGTCGAAGGCCATGGTCAGTCGGCCGGTCGCGGTGGGATTCGGCCAGCTGCCGTCGGGATTCTGGCGGCTGGCCGCGGTCGGATCGGCTGCGTCGAAGCCGAGGTCGTGTTGGCCGCGTACTTCTTTCCACTGGGTGTTGTCGGCGAGCCCAGGTGGTGCGTTGCGGCCGATCATGGTGAATTTCGCGGTGGTGCTGAGTTTGAGCATGTTCTCGACGCCGCTGATGCCGGTGCCGCCGGTGCCGGCGACGATCCATTCGCCGGCGCGGTCGGGGTCGACGCCGGCCAGGTTGGCTTCGTCACCGGAAAGGATCTGGCCGGGGTGGTCGTCGCGCAACGACTTCCAGTTGGCGAGCGAATCCAGCGCGTGGTTGAGATTCTTGCTCAGCGCGGACCGGTCGATGTTGTTGTCCGACAGGATCTTGAAAACCTCGCCCGCGGAGGCCGGATCGCGCCAGGACAGTGCCTCGACCTGGGCCTTGGCGGCCGGGGCATCGGGTGCATTGAGCGCGCCCAATTCCTTTGCGGCCGTGTCGAATGCCCCGTGCATGCCGCCGACCTCGCGGGTGCCGGGAATGATCTCGGGCGGGAAGCCGGTCGCGATGACCGGGATCCCCTCCACCTCCACGGTGACGTGCGGGCCGCCGTCGAGCGGATTGATGTCGGCGAGCAGCTTCCCGTCCTCCATGCGGAAGCTCGCCTTGCCGTCGACCACTGGACCTTGGGCCGCGATCGAGTCTTCCCAATAGCGGACCGCGTCGAGCGGCACCCGGGCGTCCGGTCGGCCTTCGTCGACGAATTGGTAGGGGTCGCCGAGTCCGGTCTGTCGCAGATTGCGTAGCTGGTCTGCGGTTTGGGCGATGCGGTCGCCGTTGTCGGATTGCCATCGGCCGCGGTCGTCGACGAGCAGTGCTTGTGGATCGCGGGCGGCGAGCGCGGCCCCGCCGCCCGCCTCGATGACCGACAACTTCGGGTAATCGCCGCCCGCCGCCTGCTCGCGCAGGCGCTCGAGGGTCTGCACGCTGCGTTTCGCCCGTGCGCTGGTGCTCTCGTTGGCCAGCTCCAGAGTCCGCTCCGGGCTGATCTTTCCGCCATCGTCGGCGATGGGGCGCTCGAAGGCCGGGCGCAACTCGGCCCGGTGCGCATCGAACGCGGCTCGATCCACCCCGGCCTGGCGCTGGATAGAGCGCAGCAGGCGCTGATCGTTCGCGGAGAGCTGATTCCGGTTGCCGCCCGCGTCGTCGAGCAGATGACGCACCTGATCGCGACCGGCAGGGAAGGACTCGAGGTGCTCGTTGATCAAGGTTCTGCGGTCGCCCGCGCCCGGGGTGCCCTCGCGCAGGCCCAGATGCTCGACCAGCGCCATACCTTCGCGGTGCAGTTGGTCGTATCGGGCTCGGTCTTCCGCGGTGCGGTTCGCCGGGCCGGGTAGCTCGTCGAGTTGCCCGCCGAGGATACGGAGTTCCTGGATGCGACCGGCGTCGTGCGGGGTGAGCGCGGGTTCGTCGGTGGGTCCGCCGGGACGCAGAACTCCCTCGTCGGGACCGAAAGCGTCGAGTCTGTCTACGATGTAGCGCTTGCGGTCGGCGACGATTTCGCCGATTTCGTGGGCCAGTGCGCGGGGCACGTGTTTGGTGGAGATCCGGTCGGAGATCTGGATGACGTGCTGGCCCTTGTCGTGGTTGAGAATCGAGCGGGCCGCGGTGTCGTCACCGATGCGCTGAGTCTCGACCCGCACCTCGAAGCTGCGTTGATCGCCGCCGTAGACACCGCTGGTGTCGGTGATGCGATAGCGTCCACGGTTCACATCGATCGGGTCGACCTGCAATCCGCCGTGCCCGTCGACCGCGCTGCGCAGCGCGTTGTCGACCTGGCCGCGCACCTGATCGACGTGCGCGACGGTCGGTGCATCCACATGACCGCGGAAGTCCGAACCCGGTACGGCCGCCGCGGTGATCGGGTTGAGCTGATCGGGCGTGCGGTGGGCGCTGCTGCCGTCGGCGGTTTCCGCGCTGCGGTCCGTTCGATTCGAGGTGAATTCGGTTGCGCCGTTCTGTGCTTCGATCGGCCGCACGGACTCGTTGCTGAAGAGCCGGTGCCCGGATCCGGACTGCCGCGAATGCTGATCCGCCGGCCCGGACTGGTGCCGGGATGGCAGCGAACCGTCGGGCGCGCCGCCCGGCATCCGGGTTCCGCTGGGTTCGTGCACCGAGACGGAATTCGAATCGACTTGCGGGGCAAGCGACTTCGCGATCGACTCCGGTGCCGAGACGGACACCCGAGCGGCGGGATGTTGCCTGGTGAACTCGTCGATCGCCGTTCCGAGACGGCCGGGCGTGGGGTCGGGCGGGCCGGAGAAGAGCTTCGAGACCAGCCGCGCTGGCCCGGAGGTGCCGCGGGTGGAGTCGTGGTCGACCCACACCACGGTCGCGTGGTCCGGTCGGGTGCTCGCGGTTTCGACGTGCTGCTGTGCGGCGTGCGCCACCGCGTGTCCGGCCGAACCGAACGACGCGTTCGGCGCCTGCCAGTGCACGGTCGCGGCGGAATCGACCGGACCGAATCCGATGACCTCGCGCCCGCGTCGCCCCTGGGCGTCTTGATCGAAGGACAGCAGATGGGTCGCGGGTTGCTCGGTCCCTGCGCGATGGGCGGCGATCGCGGAGTCGAGGTCCGCGGTGTTCAAGTCGGTGAGTGCGGCTTTCAAGTTGTTCAATTGCCGTCGCTCGTTCGACGACAATGCGGAGCCGTCCGCGATCTTGTCCAGTCGCTGGATCTCGTGCTGAATGTAGCTGGTGTTGAGGGTGTTTCGGACCGCTGCCGGGATGCCCTCGCTGTTGCGCAAGCCGGGGAAGTCGGTGACCAGGCCGTGCTGGTAGGCGGGGGAAAGATCGTCGAATCGCAGGTTGTTCCACCAGGATTCGCCGGTGTCTCGCCACCATGCGGCGGTCCGGTCGGCCGACGGATTCGGGCCGTCGAGGCCGAGCGGCGGCTGGGGCGGCGTGATCCGGTCGTTCGGGCCGGTGGGATTCGGATGCGCGACGAGCTGGTCGCGCAACTCCGGCTGCACGGTGCCCTGGTCGAGTCCGGCCCGCCATCGATTCAGCTGGTTCTGTTCATCGTTGAGCGACTCGCGTCGAGCCTGCACGATCCGGCGGGCTTCGGCGTCGTCGGGGGTGCCTGCCCGGACGAGTTCGTTCTCCTTGCGGCTCAACGCTTCGGCGGCGGCGTCGAGCGCGATCTGCCGCCGGGTGAGTTCGGTCTGCTCCCGGTCGATTTCGCCGACTCGTTCCCGGGGTTGGTTGTCGAAACCGAGGCGAGTGAAGTTGTCGTCGAGGGAAAGACCCTGTCGCCGTAAGAGATCCACCGCAAAGTCGTTGAGCTCGCCGCGCGGCAGGTAGTGCCCGCTGCGATCGCTCAGCACGACGAGCCTGCCGTCGCGTACCTCGAGCTCACCTGCGGCTGTGACGGTCCGCCCGCCGAGGAACGACGAATGATGGAGGGAGCCGAGTTCCTGGTCACCGGCGTAGAGGTTGCCGAACTCGTCCATGACGAAGATGGCTCGCGCGTCTCCGCCTTCACGCGCCGAGGCGATCTGGGCGGTGTCGAACAGTCGGCCGTCGGCAGCCCGGAACAACCGACCCTCGTGCACGAACAATCGATGGTTCTCCAGCTCCGCGGGGCTCATGTGCCGCACCGGCGTGTGATAAGGCAGTCGCTGGTGTCCGCTGAGCGGTTTCGCGTCCTGGATCGGGTCGAGCTGGGATTTGACCGCGATCGGGCGGCCTTCCCCGATGTAATGCGGTGCCAGCGGGGCGCCGTCGAGCAACCGGATATGCGGCGAGGCCAGCACCCGATTCAGCGGCGGCGGGATCTCGCTGCGCGGCACCACCGTGTCGATCACGGAACTGAGCGGTGCGGGCGGGCTCGGATGCCGGTGCGCCGCGAACAGGTTGCCCTCGGGCGTGACGCCGATCTCGAACTCGCCGGTGGAGGCATAGCGCAGGAAGACATTCCGTTGCCCCGGCACGAAGGCGTGCTCGGCGCCGAACCCGTCCGAATGCTGAACGACGAGGTTCATCCCGAACGCGGACGCCGCGAGGTTCAGATCCCGGTCGACGGTGTCGCGGTGCGGCGGGGCCGGCGGCTCCACCGCGATGTCGCGTCGTTCGTCGAGCCAATTCTCGAACTGCTGACGGCGTTCCAGTTCGCTCTGCCATTGGGTCTCATCGACCCGGCCCTGCCTGCGTTCCTCCTCGATGGTCGCGCGCCATCGAGTTTCCTGGTCCTGCATCCGATTCAGGTGATCGGTGATGCCGGACCGTACGTGTGTGGCATCCGGTAGGCCGAGAATCCGGGCAACCGTGCTGAACAGTGGATCGGCTCGGTCGGGCACCGGCGCCCAGTGCTGCGGCCACGGCGGCTGCTGCGGGGTCTGGTCGCCGACGAATATCTCGGGCGGCAGCGGTGACGAATCGCGCGGCGGCACAGGGGAATCCGTTCGAGCGGGGCCGGGGTCGCTTCGGGCATCGGCCGGATGCGTACTCGTCTCGTCGGGCTGCCGCATGATCGGTTCGGATGTGGCCCTGGGCAGCGGATTCGGCTCGGCTGTGCGCGAATAGTCTGTGCCAGAAACGCTTTCGTGGGGCGTCGACGGGCGGTCGGATCCGGCGCGGATCGGTTCGGCGACGTGGAAGTGACCGCCGGCCTCGTTCACGCGGACCAGGATGTGCTCGGGTCGGTCCTGGGGGCCGAAATGCATTGTCGTGCCGTCGTGGTCGACCACCACGAGGTGCAGGCCGAGGGCGTCGGCGCCCTCGGGGATGAGGAAATCGCCGAGTTCGTTGTTGTAGTGGCCGGGCTGGGAGAGGTCGTCGAGTTGCCGATCGAACGCCTCCGAGCGTTCGAAGTCGTATTCCCACTGGCGAAATTCCCGCTCGGCGAGCAACTCGGCGCGTGACGGGTGATCGGGCTGGTCCCGCAGCGTGGTGTCGATCCGGGTGATCGCCGCCGCGGCCTCCCGGAAGTCCGGGGAATTGGGGACGAACTTGTCCAGCAGCTGGTCTTTCCTGGCCCGCAGCACACCGACGAACTCCCGGCGGACGTCGTGATGGCCGAGTCCACGGGTCTGGCCGGTCGCCTGGTCGATCGCGCGGAACAGGCAGTCGCCGTCGGCCGGGATGCGCTCGAGCCGATGACCGGGCAGCGCGGCCACCTGCTGCGGGGTGGGGTTGAAGTCGTCATGGAGCACGAATTCGAGTCCCGCGGGCGGCTTTTCGCTGATCGGTTGCGGGCGTTGCTCGGGCGAGATCGAGTCCGCCGGATGCGGTACCTGGTCTTCGCGTTTCGGCGTCGGAAGCGAAGCCTCGGAGCCTTTGGCCGCGTTCGATCCCTGCGGCGTTTCCTGGGAAGTCGCAGGTTCCCTGCGGGTTTCGAGCGAGGCCTCGGGCTGTTTCTGGGTCAGCGGGTGATCCTCGGGACCCTGCGCCGGTTCGACCTGACGGAATTGCGATTCGGGGGTGACCGCCGCCGAGATCGATGCGCGTTGACTGCTCGGGATCGGGTCGGTTCGCACGCCTGCCGTGATCGGCGGGCGGGCGGAACCGTCGCCCGCCGAGGAGATACTCGGTCGCGGCGATTGCGGCGGGGACTGGACCGAGGGCTTGTCGGTGACCGAAGGCGGGGGCGGCGGTGCCTCGCTTCGCGACGACGTCACCGACGGCGGGGTGCTGCTCGCCGTCGCGTTGGCGTTCGTCGTCCCCGGCGGTGCGGGCGGTCCCTCCGGACGGACCGCGGTGCTCGACTGCGCCGAGCCCGGTGGCACAGATGATTCCGTGACGTGGTCGACCCGCGACGACTGCGGAATCGGCGAATTCGTGGACGCGTCGTTGCGCGGTTGCGCCACGGATGTCTGTGACTGTGCGGTCGAGGTCGTCGAATTGTTGGCGTTGCCTTCGAGGTTCGACGTCGCCGCGGAGTGGGTCTGCGACGCCGCCGGTGGCGCAGGGGAATCCGTGGACTGCGCGTGCACCGGCTGCGGTGACGGTTGCGACGTAGCCGAATTGGGATCGATCCCGGTGCGCGTCGCGGGTTGCGGTGCGGTCTGTCCCTCGACGTGGGCGGACGTGGCGGGCTGCGGCGCGGGCGAGGTGCCGTTGGATCGCCCGGAGCCGGCGTTCGATGGGGACTGGTTGGTGGACTGCGACTGGTTCGTCGACGGCGACCGGTCGGTGGACCGCGTCGAGTTGTTGTTCGGTTGCGCGCCGTTGGTCTGCTGCGCGGCCGAGTTGTTGGTCTCGGTCCTGCCGTTCGTCTCCGCGGTATTCGGCCGGCCGTTGCGGGTGGTCGAATCATTGTGCGTGGCAGGGCTATCCGCGGGCGCCGTGCTGGACCGGTCGCTCGTCGTATGCACCGACGGCGAGCGGTAGTTCCCCCGGTCGCCGTCGTAAAGCGAAGCGGCGCGCGAAGATCCGCGGTCACTCTCGTTGACCTCGACGATCCTCGGGCCCGGCCGCTCGTGACTACCGTCGGCGCCGACCGGCGGCGGGACGGCGAGCCCGGTGTAGCCGCCCTTGGCCATTCCGATCGACTGCGCGTGCCCGGCGACTCCGTGCACGCCACCGACCAGACCACCGCCGACACCGCCGAGGATCGCGGCCGGATCGAACTCCCACTGACCGGTGAACACACCATTGGCGACAATGCCCGCCCCCGCGCCGACCACACCGGCGGGGATGCCGGCGCCGATCGCGATGCCGCCGGCCTTCCACCAGGTCATCGAGTCGTGGCCGACCCAATTTCCGAGGCGCTTGCCGATCATGCTGCCGACCGGCGCCGCCACCGCGCCCGAGATGCCGCCGACGGCGCCCGAGATGACCATCTGCTTGACGTCGAAGCTGTCCCGATGGCCCTTGCCCAGCTGAATACCCTGGGCCAAGGCGTCCGCGCCAAGGCCGATGGCGGCCTGCTCGACGCCGGTGATCGCGGCCAGCTTCCACATCGGCATCTGCGCGAGGCGGGTGGCCCGGTTGGCCAGGAAGGTGACCAGCCGCTGACCGATGAGCTGGCACACGCCCGCCGCCTCGGCCTCCATGGCGGGCACCGCCCACGCGCCCCAGAGGGTGGCCAGCGCGTAGGCGATCTCCGCGGCCAGGATCGCCAGGGTGATGATGATCTGGAGCTTGGCGTACTCGGTCTGGGTGCCGCATTGACGCACCGACTCGCCCAGCTGCTGAAGCTGTTCGGCCAGTTTGTCGACGGACTGATCGCCGGAGAAGAACTGGTCGAACTGCTTCTTCATCTTGTCCGCGCCGTCGCCGGAATAGCTCACCTGCGCGGTGTTGCACGCGACGTGCAGTGCCTCGACGAGGTCGTGGACATCCTTGGATGCCGATTTCCAGTCGTCGCCGAGCGCGAACAGCGCGTCCTCGTCGCCTTTCGGCCAGGACGCGCCGGCGAGATAGCTGAGCCATTGCAGGCCCTCGGGCATCTCGATGCTCATCGATCAGGCCAGGGCTGGTTCAGCGGTCGTTGTCACGTGCCGACGGGGGATCGAAGGAGGCCCGCTGCGGTTCCGGGACACGGGTTTTCAGATCCGGCAGGCCGGCGACCATTTCGGAGAGGCTGGGCAGCTGCGATCGGGTCCGCTGGATGGGCGCGATCAACTCGTTGGCGCGCCGGGCCACCTCCATCGCCGCGTCCTGGGTGGCGTCGGTGACGGCCTCGGCGATCTCGTCATAGTCCAGTTCGTCGATGTCGTCGGCGAAGCGGGTCTCGATCACGACACCGTCGGCGTTGACGGTGATCTGCACCCGGCCCTTGGCCGCCGTGGCGGTCGCGGTGAGTTCGACCCGCTGCCGCTGCGCATCGGCGATCGAGCGAATATGCAGATTGACCGTGTCTAGCAGATCTGCGAGGTCGCCCTTGGCTCGGTCGTTGTCCACGTCGAATTCTCCTGCTGCCCGACGAAATTCGGAACCCGCGATGCCTCCGCATCGATTCCCCGCTGAACGTTACCGTGCCTAATCGGACGGCATAATCTCCGATTATCAAATACTTATGCCGAGATTACGTCGGAGATTATGCCCGCGTGACCAGCGCCGTGTTGAATCGCATTATGCGGCAACTGGGCTCGGCGTGGCGTCGCGAAGCGAGCTCGAACTACGAGGTGGAGGCTTTCTGGTGGCGAACGAACGACTGAAGGCCGACGCCGCGATGATGCTGGAAGCATTGCATGAGCAAATGCTCGGTATTGCCAAAATCCAACGTGACCGTTCCCGGCTCACCGCCTCCGCCACCGCGTGCGACAAGCGCATCACCGTGACCGTCAACGCCGACGGCATTCTCATCGACACCAAGTTCGCCGACGATATCGGCGACCTGACCCACACCGAGATCGCCGAGGCGATGACCGAGGTCGTACAGGAAGCCGCCCGGCGAGTGACCGCGCAGGTCGGCCTGCTCATGGAACCGTTGCGCGAGCGCAAGTCCCAGCTGCCGAAGCTGTCCGATCTGATCGAGGACGCGCCCGACCTCGGATCCGCGATGCCGGTCGCACCGCCCGCGTCGTTCGCGCCGCCGAACTCACCGGAGCGGCGCTACGACGACGACACCGGCTTCGACGACGCGCACCGATTCGGCGGACGACGGTCGATGGTCAGCGGCCGCGACGACTGAGCTCGCGCCGAGATGGGACTGTATCTGCCACCTGAGCTGCGCTGGCTGGGGTGGATCGCGGGCGGTGCGTGGCCGGATGGCGACGAGACCGAGGTATGGCACGTCTCGGACGCTTTCAAAGACGCAGGCTCGGCGCTGAGCAAGCTGACCCCGGATATCGAGGACGTCAAGCGCATGACGATGTCCGCCTATCCCGAGGGGGCGGGCGGCGAGAAGATGGGCGCGCTGTTCGATCAGCTGATCACCGGCGACCAGTCGATCGAATCGTTGGCGAAGTTCATGGAGCAGATCTCCGACGCCGTCTTCGATTTCGGCACGCAGATCGAAGCGGCGAAGCTGATGACGATCGTCTCGCTGATCGCGCTGGCCATCGAGATCGCCTGGGCCTGGATGTTCCCGCCGACCGCGCCTGCCGTCGAGGCGGCCGAGACCGCGGCCACCCAATCCATCCTGCGCCGGCTGGAACTGCAACTCCAGGAACGGATCCTGGCGAAGGTGCTGTCGGTGTTCGGGGAAAAGTTCGCCAACCTCAGCAAGAGCTACCTGCTGAAGATCCTCGAGGCGATGTTCATCTCCGGTGCGCTGGACGCGAGCGTGCAGCTCGGGCAGATGGCCGCCGGACACCGGAAGCACTTCGACGGCAAGGAGTTCGGGGTCTCCGTGCTGTCCTCCGGGCTCGGTTCGCCGTTCGGCCGGATCGCGGCCGACGGGATCGGCCGATTCACCGGAAAACTGCTCGGGGACAAGATCTCCAACCCGTGGGTCCGCGCCGGGAACGGAATGGTCGTCGGCATCGGCTCCAGCCCGTTCGGGGCCGCGGTCGGCGGTCTCGGCGCGGTCATGATCACCGGCGACTGGGAGGGGACCTTCGGCAACCCGGTCAGCTGGGTCGGCGGTGCCGCGCGCGGCGGGATCGCGGGTGGCGTCAAGGGTTACGTCGGGATTCACGGATTCAACAACCGGAACGGCTTCGAAGTTCCGTGGGGGTCGGCCAAGGACGGGTCGGCGAGCTTCTCCGGGAAGGGCGGACTCTCCCTCGATCCGGGGCGCAACGGAGCCAACGGCAACCGCAACGGTTTCGACGGTGAGCACGCCACCAACCGGCCGGGGAACTTCGGGACCAACGGATCCCAGGGGAGCAACCGCGCGATCACCTTCGACGAGTCCGGTTCGGGATCGCGTGGTGGCGGCCGGGATACGTCGCCCTCGACCTTTCCGACCCGGGCCACCGAGTCGAACAGCCCTGGTGAATCGACGAACAATGGAAACTCGCGTAACGGGTCGGGCAGCGGGAACGGCTACGGCGGGAACAGGTCCGAGTACAGCACCCCGAACGGGCAGAACGGTTCCTCGACGGGAGGCCGCGAAGGAAGCTCGCCGCCGCTGAATACCGCCGGGGGGAGCGGTAATTCGCGCGACGGGCACGGCCCGGCGACGACGCAGGGCGGATCGACGACGAACAACCAGTCCACCGGTGGTGGGCAGAACGGGCAGCAGCCCGCGTCGAATCAGCCGGGCAGCACCCAGCAGCGGCCCCCGGCCGCCCCGAATTCCCCCGCCGGGAACGGCAATTCGTCGAGCGCCGGCGGTTCGCCCGAACGCACCGACGGCGGGGGCAGGGACACGCGCACCGCCGCCGGGAACGACGGCTCGGCGCAGTACCAGCGTTCGCCGGCCGCACAGCCGTCCGCCGGTGACGGGCAGCCGCCGGTGCGCTCGGCCACGCCCGAGTCGACTGTCACCGCCGGGCAGTCGCAACGGCCGTCGGGCCCGGAGTCGACCCCGGCCGGTGCGCCGCCGCAGCAGCGGGTGCCCGGTTCGGAGTCGGGTCCGGCTGGTTCGTCGCCGCAGCGTGGGGCGGGTTCGGAGTCCAGTCCGGCGGGCGCGCCGCCGCAGCAGCGGGTGCCCGGTTCGGAGTCGGGTCCGGCTGGTTCGTCGCCGCAGCGTGGGGCGGGTTCGGAGTCCGGTCCGGCGGGCGCGCCGCCGCAGCGTGGGGCGGGCTCGGAGGCTCCGGCCGGATCGTCCCAACGTCCATCGGTGTCGAATGCCGGTGCGGGCGACGGCACATCGTCGCAGCAACGCCCGCCGGCGAACGAGTCGAACCCGGCTGGTCGGCCGCGTTCCTCGGTGCCGGAGCCCAACTCGACCACTGCGGGCCAGCAGCCGCCGCAACGGATCGCCGCGTCGAATTCCGGTGGGACACCGCCGGCCTCGCGCCCGCCGGAGTCGACCAACGTGTCCTCGTCGTCCAACGCACGGGGCCAACACGACACGGGTGCGCCGCCACCGCGCCCCGAGCAGCGGCTACTGCCGCCGCCCGAGGGCCAGCAGGCGCCGCCACGGGCGGCCACGCCGCCGGGGCAGCACGACCCGAGCGGACCCCAGGGCGCGGTGCAGACCGGCCGCGGCGGCTGGACCCACGAGGAACAGCGTCCGGGGAATTCGAACTGGATCCGCAACGAGCGCGGCGACGTGCTGGTCACCTCGCCCGACGGCACCCGGCACCTGGTCGGCCGCGACGGGAACATCACCATCGCGCGGCCCGGCGATCCGACGGCGGTCCGCATCCGCCCCGACGGGGGCACCGAGTTCGTGCCGAACTCCGCTAATCACCCTGCGGCACAACCCGCCCCGCGCGCAGGCGGGACGAACGGGCCGGAGCGGGAGTTCGGTTTCGGCCGGCCCGACGGCACCCGGCACACGGTGCTGCCCGACGGCTCGGTGCAGACCAGGTCCCCGGACGGCTCGACGACGACCATCCAGCGCAACGGCGCGACGGACTTCCGTTCGGCGTCCGGCGATCGGACGCAGCGCGAACCGGACGGCACCACCATTCACACGCCGCCGGACGGGCCAACCACGGTCACCAGGCCCGACGGCAGCACCTACGTCGTGCCGAACGATCGCGCGGGCTGGGAACGCAAGGCCGACGGCTCCTTCGTCGTCACCTCCCCGGACGGCACCAAGCACGTGGTCGACCCCGACGGCACCATTGTGGTGAGCCGTCCCGGCGATCCGCAGGCCCTCCGCATCGCCCCCGATCAGCCGATCGCGTTCGTCGCGCCCGACGGCGCCGGCGGGGCACCGCGTCCCGAGGGGTCGGCGGGCAAGGACACCGGCGTGCGCTCGCCGTCCTTCAATCGGCCGGAACGCATCTCGCACACGGTGCTGCCCGACGGCTCGGTGCAGACCAAGTCGCCGGACGACTGGACCACGACGGTCAAGTCCAACGGCGCAACCGAATTCACCTCGCCCAACGGCGACAAGACCATCTCGAAGCCGGACGGCACAGTGGTCGAATCCGGGCCGAACAAGCCCATCATCACCACCGGCATCGACGGGACGAAGCAGACCGCCGAGCACAACGGCGCCGTCACGGTCGAGAACCCGGACGGCACCAAGCATGTCGTGTTCGACTCCGGCAACAATCAGGGTGGCGGCCGGTCCCAGCATCCCGACGGGACGGTCGTCCACAGCGACCTGAAGGGCACGCTGGACTTCAGCCCGCGCGATCGGCTCGGCGGCTTCCCCCAGGACGGCCCGCGCAAGCACGGCATCATCCAGATGGATCGGCCCGACGGGACCGGGTTCGAGTCGACGCCCAAGGGCAGCAAGGTGTTCGACCCCGACGGCACCACCTACGAGTCGGGCTCGCGCGGATCCGTGCGCATCACCACGCCGAACGGCGAGACCGAGGTCCGGAAGGTGACCGAGCCGATCGACCTGTCCAACGGTGCGCAGGTCGAGCGGACCCCGGACGGCTTCCGGGTCACCCATCCGGACGGTTCTACCTCCGAAATCGGTTCGCGCGGTGCGAAGGTCACCGATGCCGACGGCGTCGCGCGCGGGACTCGGCCGGATGGCACGACCGTCGTCACCGAGGCGGACGGTACCGTGCGCGAGGTCCGGCCGGACGGAGCCGTGCGGGTCACCGCGCCGGACGGAACCGCATGGGGCAGCAGGCCGGACGGCACCACCTGGAAGGTCGACGAAGGCGGAAAGATCTACGTCTCGCATCCGGACGGGACCGACGCGCCGCCGCCGCCTCCGCTGCGCAAGAACTCCTGGATCGACGGCAGCGATGAGACCACCAAGACGCGACCGCGGCGGGTGCCGGAGATCGGTCCGCTGCCGGGCGCGTACCACGCGCCGCAGGCGCCGGAACTCGACGATTGGATTCCGCCGGGATACGGCAAGGATGCGGACGGGAACGATTGGGAGCCACCGGATCCCGATCTCTTCGATGATGACCAAGGGTATTGGGGTCCGGGCGGGGAGGACCACTACTACTACGGCGACGATTACGGCGACGGTGCTGGTTCCGATGGTGATCATCGTGACTTCGGCGACGATCGGGATTCGGGGCAGGGCGAGGACTCCGGTGGTCCGGGCGTCGGTGACGATCCGGGCCGAGGTGCCGGGCCGGACGGCGTCGGCGGCAACGACTACCGCGATACCGATGCGGCGGGCGGCTCCGATGACCGGCGCGACGATTCCGATCAGGGTGCCGGCCGCAGCGATGATTCCGGTGCGGACCAGGCGGACTCGGCCGGAGACGATCGGGCGGACCAGCAGCCGGACCCGGCGGAGCTGGCGAATATGTTGCAGAACCTGCACGCCGCGGATGGGATGATCCCGCCGCCGGATGACGGCGGCGGGATCATGCCGCCGAGCGAGGTCGGGCAGTCGCCGGACTTCACCCGCCTGTCCGAATCGGGTGCGGGTTCATCGCGGAATGTGCCGCCGCCACCGGATCTGTCCGGGTTGCGCGGGATGCTGAATCAGCTGGGCGAGCAGGCCGCCGACGGTTCGGGCGAGCAAGGTGCCCCTCCCGGTACCGGGAGCGACTCCGGCTCATCGAACGACTCGCGCGGCGGTTCCGGGTCGCCGAACCCGCGGGGTGACGCCGAATTGCCCGGTGCCGAGCGCAATCCGGGTGAATCGGCGTCGCACGATCGTCCGGATATGTCAGGCGCGGGCAACCGCCCGGGTGGTCAAGGCTCGGATGGCCGGGGTTCGGAGAATCGCCCGGGTGGTCCGGGTTCCGAGAGCCGCCCGGGTGGTGCAGGTTCGGAGAATCGCCCGGACGGTCGCAGCGACGAGAGCCGCCCGGACGGTCCGGGTTCGACGCACCGTTCGGATGGTCAGAGCTCCGGCGGTCAGGGCTCCGGAGGACACGCGAGTGGCTCGGAGGCCGCGGATCAGTCGCATGCTCCTGGCGCCGGGAATCGTTCGGACGCATCAGGTTCCGGCGAGCGTCCGGGCGATCCTGGCGCCGGAGAACGGCGGGGTTCCGCCGAGCATCCCGGCGGCCCAGGTGCCGGTGACCGGCACGGCGGGCCGGATGGCCAGGACGACTCGTCCAGGCCGGGGACAACGAAAATCCCAGAGCAGCACGGAAACTCATCGCATCCGGGCGCGGCCGGAGCCCAGCACCCGTCCGCTCCGGGACGGCCGCCCGCGATGCCGCCGCAGGACAGTCATCCGGGCGGGTCCTCCGCACCCGGAGGCACGCCGGGCGCCGCACCGCCGCCCGGCACCACACCGCCCGCGGCGCAACCCGCGGCCGAAGCGAAACAGAAGCCACCACGCCGAGATCGCAAGAAGAACGACAAGCCACGAAAGACACCGAGATCAATGCTGATGCCTTCGCCGTCCGAGGCGCCCGAACGAGCCGGACCCGACGACTCCGTCGATGTCCCCTTTGCTTTGGGAGCTTCGAACCAGGACCCCGAACCGGATAGCACGGCGCGATCGACCACGAGGAGAAGTGCAGATGGCTGACGAGCCGAAGAAGATCGACGATACGACCAAGGGCTCGGTCGACGACTGGAAAGATCTGCGTTCCAAGGCGGATGACCATTCGTTGAAGTTCAAGACCCTGACGTTCGATCCCAAGATCGTGCAGCAGTGCGCACAGCTGTGTCACGACATGATCGGAAAACTGAAGTGGTATCAGGACTTCATCAATAACAACAAAATGGCCGACATGGACAACTGGTCCGACGAGACGGGCGGTATCCAGCTCACGCATCGTTTCAATCAAAAGGGCCAGGACGTCCTGCACGCGATGGACACCTTGAAAATCATCATGGAGGACATGGGGGACACGTTCCTCAGCGCGGGCGCGAACTATCTTCGGGCCGACGGGAAGTCGACCGAAGAACTCGACAAGGTGGGCAGCCTGCAAACGGTCGATTCCATCAAACCGAAGAACGATCCGCCGAAAGAACCGCATCTGTCCGACACCAAGAGCAACCCGGACAAGCCGAAACCGCCGACCGGCGTGGATCCCGGCCAGCCGATCAGTGTCGAGGACGGCAGCGGTTGGGGCTGGGACCGGTTCCACACCTTCGGTGTCTCGTTGATCGGACACGACTGGCGGACCTATGAGGCAGGTACGCGATACAACTGGATCAGCGGACAGCTCAGCGGAGATCTCACCGATCTGAACGCCTCGATCAAGCGGGCGTCCGAGATGTGGACCGGTAACGGGGCGGAGAAGGCCGCCGATGCGATCAAACGATTCAGCGAGAACTCGCTCACCTTCGCCAACAGCCTGACCAATCTCGGCAACGATCTGCTGTATTGCTCGAAGTGGCTGAACTACACCTACAACAAGACGCCCGGCGAGACCTGGGACAACACGTACGCGTCGGACTGCGTGAAACGGGATCGGCTGGGTGATTACCGAGGCCGGTACAAGGACACCTACCTGCCCGGTATCGAGGGTGCGGTCGCCGCGATGCCGCAGATCGCCGTGACCGGCAAGGTCGCCGACCCGCCCAAGGGTGACGGTAAGGGCGACAACAAGGGCGATGGCAAGGGCGACAACAAGGGTGACGGCAAGGGCGACAACAAGGGTGACGGCAAGGGCGACGACAAAAACATCGATAAGAACAGTCCCGATTACAAAGCCGGTTACAAGGACGGTTACAAGCAGGGTCTGGAAGACGGCGGTGGTAAAGGCGACGGTAAAGGTGACGGGAACGGGAACAACAAGGGCGACGGTAACGGCAACGGCAACGGCAACGGGAACGGCTATGGCGGACCCGGCGGTGGCAACAGCGGCGGCGGTAACAGCGGTGGCGTAGACAAGAACAGCCCCAACTACAAGGGCGGCTACGACGACGGCCACAAGCAGGGCCTCGGCGACAGCAAAGCCGGCAGCGGCGGACAGAGCGGTGGCTCGGGTCCGGGCGGTAGCTCCGGTTCGAAAGGCGGCCCCGGTTCGAGCGGCAGCGGTTCGCCCGGCCCGAAGACGCAGATACCCGACCTGTCCAATTACGGTGCGGGCGACGGGGAGCGCAATGCGCCCCCGCCGAGCGGTGCCGTTGGACCCGGACCCGGACTCGGCTCCAGCGGCGGACCGGGCGGCGGTTCCAGCGGTAAGCCCATCGCTGGACCGGGTTCCTCCTCGCCGGGGCCCAAGATCAACCCGCCGCCGATCCCCGGGCCGGGCAAGCCGGGCGGCAGCCCCGCCCCTGGCTCGCCCGAGGATCTGCTCAGCAAGCTCCTGCACGGCGAGAACCCGCTCAAGGATCTGAACCCGGAGGCACTGAAGAAGATCGGGTCGGATCTGCTCGGTGGTCTGAGTCCGGATCTGCTGAAGAACATGAGTCCGGAGGCCTTGCAGAAGCTGGGTTCCGATCTGCTGCAAGGGTTGAGCCCGGACGAACTGAAGAAGCTGGGCTCCGACATCCTCGGCGGCCTCAGCCCGGAACAGCTGAAGCATCTCAGCCCGGAAACGCTGAAGAACCTCAGCCCGGACGTGCTCAAGAACATCAGCCCCGAAACGCTGAAGAACCTCGATCCGGAAACACTACGGAACCTGAGTCCGGACACCATGCGCGATCTGGGACGCAGCATCGCCCAGACGCCCGGCGGCGGGGACCTGCTCAAGCTGTTGACCGACGGTCTGAACGGACTCACCACAACGATCGGCGACGTGGTCAAGACCGGCACCGAAGCGCTCGCCGGTCTGGCGAACACCGGGGCGCTCGGCATCCCCGGCTTGGGCGAACTCCAGCACATGGAGATGGCCAGCGGCAGCGCGGCGCCGACCGATCTCGCCTCCGCGCTCAAGCACGCGGCCGGCATACCCTCCGGTGGACCGGGCGGGCCCGGTGGACCGGGCGGATCGCACCCGCCGCTCACCACTCTGTCCGGTGCTCCGGCCGAGTCGTCGAAGTTGTTCCCGCGGGCCGCGATTCAGAGCATCGCCGACGGCCATCAGGTGCAGACCTCGACGGCAGGCAGCGCTCCCGGAGCCATGGGTCCCGGCCCTGGCCCCGGTCCCGGCGCGCAGGGCAGCGGGGAGTACAAGCGACCCAAGTACCTCGACTCGGTGACCAATCTGGATAGCGCCCTCGGTCCGGACGTCGAGCGGTCGAAGCCGGTGATCGAGCCGTGACGCAGCAGTGGAAGTTCACCGCGCTCGAGTTCATCGTCCTCTGCGAGCAGTATCGCGGCGGTTCGCTGCCGACGCCGTTCCTGTTCGTCACCGACGAGGTGGTCATGGCCGATGCGCTGGAACAGCGCAAGCGGGTGGTGTGGGAGGAGCTGCGGCATCGGCTCGGCGGCTCGTTCGACGGTGCGATCGAGGTGCTGACCGCGCCCGAACTGTTTGTGCGCGTGCGTAGTTGGGACGAGCAGGCGGAGAGCAATATGGCCAAGCAGTACCACCTGCACGCCGCGCGGGCGGGCGCGCTCGGCTACCTCTTCGAACAGGCGCCCGGCCTGATCACCTACGACAGCCCGGCATTCACCGTGACCGAGTGCGATCCCCGTGCGCTCGCCGGTGCGGTGGTCGCCTCGCTTCCGCCGGTGGAAGCCGGTCGGCTGCCGGACATTCCGGTGATCACCGACCCGGCCGAGCACGAGGTGCCGATCTGGGGCAGCAGCTATATCCGGGACGAGCGGGAGGATTCGCCGGTCTATCAGACCCAGCAGTTCTTCCAGCGTCGCGCCGACTGCACCGGATCGATCATCGTGGTGCAGGGGCGCTCGAAGTACGGTCCGCGCGGCATCCACGAGACGAAGATGATGTGGCGCGACGTGGCCGACGACGGCCGCTACGTCATGTCGCTCGACGAAGCGCCGATCGCGGTCGCCACCAGTCAGCGGCAGCTGGCCGAGCGGATCCAGCGCGATATCGACAATCTGATGCAGCGCCTGGAAACGCATTGGGAGGCAGGGCGTCCCGACGACCGTTACTGACCGTACGAGCAGGAGAAACAGGAGGCGACGCCATGTCCGGTGAACGCAGGATCGAGGTGGACACCACGCGATTGCGCGGTGCCGCGGCCAAGATGGAGGAGGTCGGCAAGAAGACCGAGGACATCATGGCCACACTGCGAAGCAACTTGCAGGCCAGGGGGTTTCCATTCGGTACCGACGACTACGGGGACAAGTTCACCAAGGGCGACAAGGGTTACACCAAGTCCGCGGAGAACCTGCTGACCGGTGGTGACAACATGACCGATTCGACGAAGAAGTTCAGTAAGGGCATGCACGGCGCCGCGGACAAGATGGATGACATGGATTCCGGGAATTCGTGAGGAGTGGCTGACTAGATGACCGATCCACAACAGCACCCTCCGGCCGAGACCGGCGCCGCGCCGGACGTCGCCTTCCGGCTCGGCGGCCTGGGTCCGGCGGGGGCGAATCCGGGGCCCGCGATCGCTGATTCGCCTGTGCCGCAACCGGAGCCGGAACCGGAACCTGATCCGGAGCCGGCCTCGACCGAGCCGACGGTCGAAGACCAGGCCGCCGAACTCGCCCAGCGGATCGCGCAGGAACTGGCGGTCGCCGGTCCCGAAGGCTGGCGGCGGCTGGCGGCGGTTTTCGCGCTCACCATCGCGGGTGGGGTGCGGGCCGCGGTCTACTTCGACGAGGCCGACGGAGCCGTCCGGATCGAGCCGTCGGACGAGATCATGGAGCTGGTCCGATGGCAGCGCGAGGTCTCGGCCCCGCTCGGTGACGGACCCTGGTGGCGGCTGACCTTGCAGTTCGATGTCGCCGGCCGGTTGGAACTCGACTACGACTACGGTGACGAGCCGTTCCCGGACGAACATCTGCTGGTGCCCGAGGCGTATCTGGCCGATCTCGAGGCGTTTCCGCGTGCGCGGTTGCCGCTGTGGCTGGCCGCCTACATCGGTCATGACAATCGGCAATGGCGTTCGCCCCAGCAGGCTGCCGCGCAGACCAGGGCGGACCAGGCGGCCGGTGTCGTCGCGGTGCGGTCGGTGGACGATTTCCCGGTGCTGCCCGTGCTGTGGGCGCGCTGGGCGACGATCGCCGCCACGTTCGTCGCCGTCGGTTCGGAGTGGGGGCCGCGGATCCAGCCCGCGCTCGGCGCGTTCGAGGGATCGGCGCGCAGCGGGTCCACGCTGTATGTGCTGCCCGGCGGCCGGGCGGTGCTGTCCGGCGGCGTATGGAACGCCCCGGAACTGGATGCCGCCTACAACGCGGAGGCACCGCATCCGGAGCTGTACGCGGGCGCGCCGGAGTGGGTGGCCAATCAGGTGCTCAATCCGCGGGCGGCCCGCGGGCTGATGTCGTTCTGTTACTGGTGGGAGGACGACAGCTGGTATCGAGGTGACTCACCGTCCGCGGATCTGCTGAGTCCCGCTGTGCCCGGCATCTGGACGGACGAGACCGTGGTCGATGTGGTGTGCGGCGTGCTGAGCGACGATCCGAGCGAGGAACTACGCACCGCCGCAGCGACACTGGTGGCGGCCGCGGAGGCGGGCGTGGTCACGCGCGACACGGTGACCGCGCTGTTCACCGACCCGAACGACGACATCGACGGTGCGCTGTATCAGCTGTCGCTGGCGGGGTTGGTGGCCACGGTGCCGGCCGCACTGGCGCAGGATCACGCGCCGTCGCAGTAGTGTGACCTCCATCACATCCGTTTGAGTGTGCCGTACCGGCATGGTCTCTGCTGAGTAGTGACTGAAATCCTTGTTGCTCGGCTGGATTCGAATGTGAGGGATTCGTTTGGCACCGCAGCAGTGTTCGGGTGTTGATGGGGCGGGGCTCGGAGAACTACGAATACGCATGTTGGGGCCGGTCGAGGTGTGGCTCGGGGATCAGCATCTCGACATCGCGGCGCCGCAGCTGCTGGCCGTGCTGGCCATGCTCGCGGCCGAGCCGGGATCCACGCTGTCGACGACGCAGCTGGCCGCGCGCCTGTGGGCCGACCGGCCGCCGAAAACCGCGGCCAGCGTGCTGCGCAATCATGTGCTCGTGCTGCGCCGGCTGTTCGACGCGCACGGGCACGCGGGCGCCGGGGGCGAGTGGCTCGCGTCGACGCGCGGTGGGTATCGGCTCAACCTGCCGGTCGAGTTCGATGTCGTCGTGGTCGAGGAACTGATCGCCGCCGCCGAATCCGATCGCCGCTCGGGCGCGGTCGACGAGGCGGACGCCAAGCTCACCGCGGCGCAGCAGATGTGGCGCGGCGATCCCATGATCGGGCTGCCGGGGCCGTGGGCCGAGGGCGAGCGGGCCCGCCTGAGCCGGCTGCGCCTGGCGCTGTACGAGGTCGGGGTCACCGTCGCGCTGGATCTGGGACGGTACTCGGCCGCCGTCGCGGAGTCGGAGGCGCTGATCGCGGCCGATCCGCACTGTGAGCGCTGGTACGAACTGCTGATGCTCGCGCTGCACCGCAGCGGGCGGCGGGTCGAGGCGCTCGACGTCTATCGGAACGCGCGCCGGGTGCTGGCCGACGAACTGGGTCTCGAGCCCGGTCCGCAGCTGGCCCGGCTGCATCAGCAGATCCTGTCGGCCGAGGTGCCGAAATCCGACGAGGCCGCCGAGCTGCCCACCGCGGCAATGGATTCCGGGCCCCGGCGAGTCCCGGCGCAGCTGCCGCCCGATCTGGCCGACTTCGTCGGCCGCGAAGACGTGGCGCACGAGCTGGCCGAGATCTTGGCCGCGGACTCCGACCACCGCCCGGTGATCGCCATCACCGGGCTCGGCGGAGTCGGAAAGACCACGCTCGCAGTCCATCTCGCGCATCGCGCGCGCAAGCACTATCCGGACGGCGCGTTGTACCTCGATCTCGGTGGGCTGGACGAACATCCGCGATCGACCGACATGCTGCTCGCGGTCGCGTTCCGCTCGTTCGGCATCGAGGCCGGCGAGCTGCCGTCGGACCTGGCGGAACGAACGGCACTGTGGCGCGACACCGTTGCGGGCAAGCGCATTCTGCTGGTGCTCGACAACGCGCGTGATCTCGAACAGCTCGCGCCGTTGCTGCCCGGCTCCGGCACGGCGGGGGTGCTGGTCACCAGCCGTTCGAGCCTGGCGGAGCTGTTCGACGCGCGGCTGGTCCCGCTGGATGTCCTGACCCGGGACGAGGCGTGGTCGCTGTTGGAGCGCATGGTGTCGGTGCGGCGGCTGCGGGACGAACCCGATGCGGCACACGCCATCCTGCGCGCGTGCGGGCATCTGCCGGTCTCGCTGCGCATCGTCGGTGCGCGACTCGCGAGCAGGCCGACCTGGCGGCTCGCCGCGGTGGCCGAGCGCTTGGCCGACGAGCGCGGCCGCCTGGCCGAACTCTCGGTCGGCAACACGAGTGTGGAACTCGTGTTCCGGGAAAGCTATCGCATGCTCACCCCCGACGTCGCCCGCGTCTTCGTGCTCGCTGCGTTCTCCGACGCGCCCGATCTGTCGGTCGCCGCGATCGCCGCGCTGATCGACCGGGATCGGGCCGAGGCCGAGCGGCTGTGCGAGACCCTGGTGGATCTGGGCATGTTGCAGACGCCGGAGCGCAGTCGCTACCGGTATCACGATCTGCTGCGGCTGTTCGCCCGCGGGGTGGCCGATCCGGCACAGCGGGCGGAATGGTCGGATGCCTTGCGCAGGCTGATCGACTTCTATCTGGCCAGCGCGAAAAACATTGTGGAACTGCGTGATCCGGGCGTCGGCACCGACTACTACGCCGCGACCTGTGTGACCGGGCAGTCGTTCGCCGACGAACGGCAGTGCGCCGCATGGGCGAAGGCGGAACGGTTCGGGCTGGTCGCGCTCTATCGACAGGTGGCCGAGGTTCCCGACGCCCGAACCCGAACGCTCGCAGTCGATCTCGCGCTCTCGCTGGCGGTGGGCGGCGACGCGGGCGAGCACCTGCCTCAGGTGGCGACCGTGCTGGACACGTTGAGCCGGGCGGCGGAGCAGGACGGCGATCAGCAGACCATGGGCCGCGCGCAGCTCGCCGCCGCGGTCGCGCGGTTGGTCGGCATGGGCGATCTGGGCGCGGCGCGCGTCCTCCGGCAGGTGGGTGCGCTGCTGCGGAACCTGGGCGATCTGGCCGGCGCGGTCCTCGCCGAGCAGATGCTCGGCACCGCCATGGCGTATCAGGAGAACGTGGACGTCGCCGCGGAGCACTTCCGGCGCGCCATCGAACTCGGCCGCGAGGGCGGGAACCAGTGGAGCGAAGGCATGGGCTGGGCGACCCTCGCCCGCACCTACTGCGACGCCCGGCGCTGGCCGGAGGCCGCCGAGTCCGCCGAACACGCCCTGTGCATCGCGCGGCTGGTCGGCAGCCTCCGGCTCGAGTCGATGGCTCTGCACGAGCTCGGCTTCGCGACGCTGCACCGCGGCGATCCGGTGGTCGCCAGGGGGCTGTGTGAGCAGGCGCTCGAGGTGGCCCGCCGGGACGGGCGCCGGCACCAGGAGGGTTGGGCGCTGGCCAGATTGGCCGAGGTCGCGCTCTACAGCGGCGACGCCGAGGCGGCGGTGCCGATCGCCGCGGAGGCCGTGCGGGCGCTCACCGAGGTCTCGGCGACCGTGCGCCGCCTGCGCGCGATGCGGGTGTACGGCCGCGCGCTGACCGCCGTCGGCCGGACCGAGGAGGCCGAACCGATTCTGCGCAAGGTCGCGCAGCTGAGCAAGCGCATCGGACTGGCCGCCCCCGACCGGTCGTCGCCGCGCCCGGCCAACGGTTCGTCCGCGTTACTCGCGTTGTCACGCGGCAAATAGCGGCTTTTCGCGTCGCGCGAAATCCGATCCGAAATCGGGGTTCCCTTAGGGAACTCAGAGTGCTACGTTCATGGAGTCTCTTGAAGGAACTCTGAAAGGCTTGTCGAGATGAGCAAGGACTCCAGCGCCGACACCGTGCCGGCCGACCAGGTCGACGCCGAACGTCGCACCCTCGATCCCGAGGTCCGCCGGGTGCTCGACGGCGCACCGCACGCCCACCTCGCCAGCCTCCTGCCCGACGGCTCGCCCCATGCCGTCCCGGTCTATGTCGGCACCGACGGCGACCACGTGGTAATCCTCACCGGCCCCGGTAGCCGCAAGGCCCGCAACCTGCGCCGCGACCCGCGCGTCGCCCTCTCGATGACCCCGGCGGACAACCTTTTTCAGCCGGTGATCATCCGCGGCAAGGTCGTCGAATGGCTGTCCGGCGACGCCGCCTGGCCGATCATCGACCGCCTCGCGCTGAAGTACACCGGCAATCCGTACTCCCGTGAGCTCGAACGGGTCGTCGCCCGTATCGAGCCCGACTACCAGAGCGCCGGCTGACGACGCCCCTCGCCGCCACGGCGGTCCGAATGTCGTTCAGCCGCCGGTGCTTTCCCGGATCTCCAGCGTGAACGGAATCTGAATGTCCTGGGCGGCAAAGGTTTCGGCGCCCCGGCGGCGGAGCAGCTCGACCGCCGTGCCGGCGATGGCGATCTTGTCCGGCGCGATGGTGGTCAGCGACGGGATGCTGAACGCGCTCTCCTCGGTGTTGTCGAAGCCCACGATCGCCACGTCCTCCGGGATGCGCATGCCCCGCTCGGCGACCCTGCGCATCGCGCCGAGGGCGAGCAGGTCGTTGAAGCAGAAGACCGCGTCGGGTGGTTCCGGTAGATCCAGGAGATGATCCATGGCCTCGGCGCCGTCGCGCCGGTGATACTCCAGCGCCGTCACGATCAACTCGCTCCGCTCGGGAATCCCGTTCTCGGCCAGCGCTTCCCGATAGCCGAGGAGGCGCAGCGCGGCGGTGCCGCGATGCGGGTTGTGGCCGATCGCGGCGATGCGCCTGCGGCCGATCCGGGCGAGGTGCCCCACGGCGGCGCGGGCGGCGCGCACATTGTCGATGGCCACGTGATCGAAGGGGACGTCTACCGCGTGCTCGCCGAGCAGCACCAGCGGGACCGCGGGGGACAGCTCGGCGAAGTCTGCGGCCTCCAGCGCCTGCGGGCTCACGATCGCCCCATCGATCAGGTAGGGGCCCATCGAGGCCAGGGCGTCGCGTTCCTGACCCCGGACGCCCTGAGTCTGTTCGATCAGCACACCCCACTCGTGCCGGTGGGCAGCGGTGATGACCAGGCCGGTCAGCTCGGCGAAGTACGGAATGCTCAACTCCGGCAGCACCAGCGCGATGAACCCGGTCCGCCCCCGCCGCAGATTGCGCGCGCCACGGTGCGGCCGATAGCCGGTCGCCTCCAGCGCCGCCAGCACCTTGCGCCGGTTCTCCGGTTTGACGAAGTCGTACCCGTTGACCACGTTCGATACCGTCTTGATGGAGACGCCGGCAAGTGTCGCAACATCTTTGAGCGTGGCGGCCACTGCGCTGCTCCTCCTCGCCATCGGCCCGATCCGTGGAAACCGAACTTCAACGGATTTCTCCAAACTACTTACAACGTTGTTCCAACGTTGTAAAACTCATCTAACGCCTCGCACGGCAGCGAGGATCGGGTCGCGCTCCGGCCCTCGACGGGGTGCCCTGAAGGAGTTACCGATGCCCGTCACCAAGACCCACGCGATCGTCGTCGCGGTCACCACCGCGGTCGGCCTCACCCTGTCCGGATGCGCGAAATCCGAGACGGATTCGTCCGCGCCGACCGGGGCCGGCCCCGCGGCGTCCGCGGCCGCGACCCAGCCGAGCGGGCAGTCGACCTGCACCCTGGCCCAGACCGGCTATCCGAAGATCGACCCGAAGACGGCGAAAATCGGCTTCTCCCAATCGGAGAAGGAGGCCAACCCGTTCCGGATCACCGAGACCGCGTCGATCAAGCAACAGGCCGCCGCGCTGGGCATCCCGTCCGGCAACCTGCTCGTCACCAACGCGCAGAGCGATCTGAACAAGCAGATCAGCGATATCAAGTCGCTGCTCGACCAGGGCGTGCAGGCGCTGATCGTGGCCCCGCTGAACTCCGACGGCCTGCAACCGGCGCTGGACGCGGCCAAGGCCAAGCAGGTTCCGGTCATCACCGTGGACCGCAAGGTGACCTCCCAACCCTGCACGGACTACCTGACTTTCATCGGCTCCGACTTCGTCGAGCAGGGTAGGCGCGCGGCCGACCAGATGATCCGGGTCACCGGCGGCCAGGGCAAGATCGCGATCCTGCTCGGCTCCTCCGGCAACAACGTGACCACCGACCGGACCAAGGGTTTCAAGGACCGGCTGGCGGGCACGCCCGGGCTGACCATCGTCGCCGAGCAGACCGGCGACTTCGACCGGTCCAAGGGACTGTCGGTGATGGAGCAGCTGTTGCAGAGCCACCCGGACATCACGGCGGTCTACGCCGAGAACGACGAGATGGGCATCGGGGCGGTGAATGCGATCAAGGGCGCGGGCAAGAAGCCCGGAACCGACATCAAGATCGTATCGGTGGACGGCACACACAACGCGGTGCAGCTCATCGTCGACGGTTCGTACAACGCGGTCATCGAGTCGAATCCGCGCTTCGGGCCGTTGGCGTTCCAGACGTTGCAGCAGTTCCAGGACGGCGCCGCCATCCCGGCGACCGTGATCATCTCCGACGACGAGTACGACGAAACGAATGCCGCCGCGAAGGCGGCCAACTCGTATTGATCGCGCCGGCAAGCAGGTTCCGATGATCGAACCGGTCCTCGAGGTGGTCGAGGCACGCAAGGAGTTCGGCGGCACCCGCGCGCTCGACGGCGTGACCTTCACCCTGCGCCCCGGTGAGGTGCACGCGCTGGTCGGGGAGAACGGTGCGGGCAAATCCACCTTGATCAAGGCGCTGACCGGCGTCTATCAGCTCGACGGCGGCGAGCTGCGCTATCGGGGCGAACCCGCCGTGTTCCCGACGCCGCTGCACGCGCAACGCGCGGGCATTTCCACGATCTACCAAGAGGTCGATCTCATCCCGATGATGAGCATCGCGCACAACGTCTTCCTTGGTCGCGAGCCGCGAAATCGGTGGGGGCTCATCGACCAACGGCGGATGTTCCGGATGGCGACCGAACTCCTGGCCGGATACGGCATCGTCGACGATGTGCGCCGGCCGCTGCACAGTCTCGGGGTCGGCGCGCAGCAGATGGTCGCGCTGGCCCGCGCGGTGTCGATCGACGCGCGGGTGGTCATCATGGACGAGCCGACCTCGGCGCTGGAGCCGCGCGAGGTGGAGACGCTGTTCGCGGTGATCGAGCGCCTGCACGAACGCGAGATCGCCGTGGTCTACGTCAGCCACCGGCTCGACGAGCTCTACCGAATCTGCAACCGGGTCACCGTTCTACGCGACGGCAAGCTGGTGCACACCGGGCCGCTGGCCGAACTCGAGCGGCTGCCGCTGATCGCCATGATGCTCGGCCGCGACATCGGCGAGATCAAGGCACACGGCGCGACCAACTTCAGCGACGACCGGCACGCCACCGCCGAACAGGTGCTGCGCGCCGAGGATCTGGCCAGCAGGCATCGCCTCGCCGGTGTCTCGATGACCGCGCGTGCGGGTGAAATCGTCGGACTGGCCGGACTTCTGGGCTCCGGGCGCAGCGAGACCGCACGCGCTATCTTCGGGGCGCTGCCGCTGGATCGGGGTTCGGTCGTCGTCGGCGGCACGGCCGTTCGATCCGGCAGCACGCCGGCGTCGATCGCGGCCGGGATCGCCATGCTGGCCGAGGACCGCCGGGCGGACGGGATCATTCCGGAGCTGTCGGTCCGGGAGAACATCGTGTTGGCGGCGTTGCCGCGGTTGTCCCGGTTCGGCCTGGTCAGTCGTGCGCGACAGGATCGGATCGTCGACACGTTCATCACTCGCCTGCGGATCAAGGTGGCCGGCCCGGAGCAGAAGGTGTCCGAGCTTTCGGGCGGCAATCAGCAGAAGGTGATGCTTGCGCGCTGGTTGTGCCTGCAGCCCAAGCTGTTACTGCTGGACGAGCCGACCCGCGGCATCGACGTCGGGGCCAAGCTCGAGGTGCAGGCGCTGATCGATGAACTCGCCGACGCCGGACTGGCGGTCGTGCTCATCTCCTCGGAATTGGAGGAGCTGCTCGACGGCGCCGACCGGCTGCTCATCCTGCGCGACGGGGCGACCGTCGGCGAACTCGTCGGCGATCAGCTCACCGAGCGCAATGTGCTGGCCGCGCTCGCCGAGGCGCCGGGCACCGTCGAGGTCGAAGGGACGAACCATGATTGAGCAGGTGGCGGTCCGGCGGCCGCCCGCCTGGCGGGGTCGGGCCACGGTCTGGTTACAGGCCTACGGCGTGTACGCCGCGCTCGGTGGGCTGATCCTGTTCAATCTGGTGGCCACCTCGAACTTCTTGACGCTCACCAACTTACGTACCCAGCTGCTGCAGGCCGCGCCGGTGATCATCGTGGCGCTCGGCATGGCGCTGGTGATCGGGACCGAGGGCATCGACCTGTCCGTCGGCGCGGTGATGGCGTTGGCCGCCGCCATGATTCCGCAATACCTCGGCTACGGGCCCGCGGCGGCCGTGCTCGTGGCGCTGCTGATCGGCCTGGCGGCGGGGGTGTTCAATGGAATCCTGGTCGCGCGCATCGGTATTCAACCCATCATCGCCACGTTGGCGCTGCTGGTCGGTGGGCGCGGGCTGGCGCTGGTGATCGCGAACGGGCAACTCGTCGACATCAAGAACGCGTCCTTCCTCACTCTCGGCTCCGGTGATCTGTTCGGCGTGCCGATCAGCGTGCTGATCGCGGCGGTGCTCGCGCTCGGCACCGGATTGCTCATTCGCCGAACGACATTCGGCCGCAGGCTGGTGGCGATCGGCGGCAACCGATCCGCGAGCGAGCTGGCGGGACTGCCGGTCCGGCGGGTGCTCGTCACCGTCTACGCGATCTGCGGCGTGTTCGCCGGGCTGGCGGGGGTGCTGGCCACCGCCCGGCTGCGCGCCAGCGATCCGGCCGATATCGGCCTGCTGATGGAACTTTCGGCTATCACCGCGGTCGTCGTCGGCGGCACGCCGTTGACCGGCGGCAAGGTCAGGGTGGTCGGCACCGTGGCCGGCGCGTTGCTCATGCAATTGGTGCTGGCCACCCTGATCAAGCACGATCTGCCGTCCTCGACCGCGCAGATGGTGCAGGCGATCATCATCGTCGCGGCCGTGTACGTCGCGCGGGAGCGGAACAGGCGATGAGCACTACGACCCGATCCGCCGATCACCGAAATCGCCCCGCCATGCCTGCTCGGTCGACCGTGGGCACGAGCGCACGGTTGCTGCTCGAATTCTTGCGGAAACAGCCCGCGGCGGTGGTCTTCGTCGTGGTGGCCGCAGTCGCCTGGGTGACGCTGCCGCATTTCGGCAGCGTCACGAATATGCGCGATCTGGCGATGCAGAGTTCGTTCCTTGCGGTGATCGCGCTCGGCATAACCTTCGTGATCATCTCCGGGGGCATCGATCTCTCGGCGGGGTCGGTGTATGCGCTCGGCGGGGTGCTGGCCGCGTACGGATCGCAGTGGGGGTTCCTGGCCGCGCTGGTGTTGCCGCTGGCGGTGTGCGGCCTGATCGGGATGATCAACGGTCTGCTGGTGGCGCGGACCGGGATGGCGCCGTTCATCGTCACGCTGGCGACCCTGCTCTTTGCCCGCGGGTTGTTGCTCGCCATCACCGACGAGGGCGCGACCACCTACAAGATCGAGCGGGGACAGGCGTTCCTGGAGATCGGCCGGGGGACGCTGTTCGGCATCGGGTACCCGGTCTATCTCACGTTGATCCTGTTCGCGGCCGGTGCCGTGCTGCTGCGCCGGACGGCCTTCGGTCAGGTCGTGTTCGCGACCGGCGGGTCCGAACGGTCGGCCGTGCTCATGGGCCTGCCGGTGATCCGCACGAAAATCATGGTCTACACGCTGAGCGGGCTACTGTCCGGCTTCGCCGGGGCGATGACCGCCGCCTACCTGGAATCCGGGGTCACCGTGATCGGCGTGGGCACCGAGCTAGACGCGATCGCGGCGGTGGTGATCGGGGGCACGCTGCTCACCGGCGGGGTCGGCACGGTGATCGGCACCCTCTTCGGCGTCCTGTTGCGCGACGTCATCCAGGACATCATCAACGAGATAGGCACCCTGGACAGCAACTATCAGTCGGTGGTGAGCGGCGGGTTCCTGCTCGTGGTTGTCGTGTTGCAGCGGCTGCTCGGGTACGTGCGCCGAGCCTGAGAACGCCGGATCCGGATCGTCCCCATACTTGCCGTTGGATTCTTTCTCGATAGCTGGGTAACATCTAGCAAATATAATCCGATAAGACGTCTGACCGGATTGGATCACTATTGAGGAGACTGCAATGGACGTCAATAATCCCGAAGGCGCGCTCGTCTGGCTCGCCATCCTCTCGCCACTGATCGTCATCGGCGGGGCGTACGCGCTCATCAGCGGAATCGGCCGGGCGCTCGGCATCGGCTGATCGGCTCTGCTCGATCGGCGGGGGATACCCCTATAACCCCCTACCCGCCGTCCCGCGGTGACGTTCGCGGTGGCGGCGGGTAGGGGTGTGGCGGGTCGGCTCGGCCTGGCCGGACCTGCGATTTTCGGCAAATGCTGTTCCTGCGCAGCATGTTTCAGGTCGCGACGGCAGCCGGTCGGCGCCGTCGACCTGCCGGAAACGTGTGGCAGGGTGATCGGCTATGAAAACGATCCTGATCACGGGGGCGACGTCGGGTATCGGTCTCGCGGCAGCACGGCAGTGCGCCGCCGGAGGCGATCGGCTGGTCCTCGTCGGACGGAATCCGCGCAAGCTGGCCGATGCGGCGACCGCGGTGCGGACGGCCGGTGCGGGCGGCGTGGACACCCTCGAATGTGACTTCGCGTCGCAGGCGTCGATTCGCCAGCTCGCCAAAAATGTGCTGGCTCAATACGACCGGCTGGACGTGCTGGCGAACAACGCCGGCGGCTATCACAAGCAGCGTACCGAGACCGAGGACGGTATCGAGGCCACCTTCGGCGTCAATCACCTCGGCGGTTTCCTGCTCACCGAACTGCTCATCGATCTGCTGGTGCGCAGCGCGCCCGCGCGGATCCTGTTCACCTCGTCGGTTCTGCATTTCGGCGCCACCCTGGACTTCGATGACCTCGGCTTCGAGCACGGGTACTCGGGCGAAAAGGCCTACAGCCGATCGAAGTTGGCGAATATTCTGTACGCCAGGGCATTGGCGCGCCGGGTCGAGGGGACCGGCGTGACGGTCAACGCCTTTCATCCCGGCGCGGTGGAAAGCGGGATCTGGGATTCCCTGCCGTGGTACGGGCAGCCGCTGATCGCGCTGGCCAAGCGCCTGTTCATGATTCCCGTCGAGGACGGCGGGCGGGCGCTGACCTATCTCGCGACCGACCCCGAGGTGGCCGGGGTGAGCGGTGCCTATTTTCAGAAGAACCGCATCAAGATTCCGTCGCGCCGGGCGCAGGACGACGCGCTCGGGCAGCGGCTGTGCGAGGTGAGCGCGGCCATGGTCGAACCCTAGCGCGGCCGCTGTGCAGTCAACGACAACGCTGTCGGAAATTCCAAGCGACACATCAGTTTTGTCCTCGACTGATCTGCAGGAGGCAGAGGTTATGCAGCGTACGCGTTTCGAGTCGATCGGCTCGTACACGCCGGAAACCGTCCGTTCCACCGCGGAACTGATCGACAGTCTGGCGGTGCCGAGGTCGCTGGATCTGGAACGGATAACCGGGATCAAGAATCGGCGGGTCTACGACGCGCATCCGGACCGTTATGAATCGTCGTTCGAGTTGGCGCTGCGGGCCATCGACGATTGCCTGCGCCATTCCGACTACGCCGCCGACGAGCTCGACATCGTCATCTCGGCGTCCATCACCCGCACCAGGGGCAAGGAAATCTTCTGCTACGCACCGGCATTCGCGTTGATGCTCGGCAATGCGATCGGCGCGACCTCGGCCCGGCATTTCGATGTGTCGAACGCGTGCGCGGGGATGCTGACCGGGGTGCTGGTGCTGGACCGGATGATCAAGGCCGGGGTGGTGCGCAACGGTCTGGTGGTCAGCGGCGAACAGATCACGCCGATCGCGGAGACGGCGGTGCGGGAGATCAGCAAATCATACGATCCGCAGTTCGCGGCGCTGACCGTCGGCGACGCGGCCGCGGCCGTGGTGCTCGACGATCGCGGCGACGACCACGACGAAATCCATTACGTCGAACTGCTGACCGCCGCCGAGGGGGCCGAGCACTGCCTCGGCATGCCGAGCGACAAGGCGGCCGGGATCGCGCTCTACACCGACAACCGCGCCATGCAGAACAAGGGCCGGTACATGCAGGCGATCAACCGCCTGGACACGTTCTTGCGCGAGACCGGCCGCACCTGGGCGGAGGAGAAGTTCGATTTCTGGATCCATCACCAGTTCAGCGGTCCGGTCATCGACTACCTGGGGCACCTGACCGAGGAGCATTTCGGCGCAGCGGTGCCGCCGGCTCTGAATGTGTTGCACGAGTATGGCAATACCGCGTCGACCTCGCATTTCCTGGTGCTGCACGAGTATCTCGCGCAGCAGAAGATCCCCAAAGGATCGAAGATCCTGATGATTCCCGCGGCTTCCGGGCTCGTCTCCGGTCACCTGGCCGCGACTATTTCGCGTCTGGAGGCGTGAGCTATGGGTACTACGATTATCGCGGCCGCGACCAACACCGATCTCGACACCGGCAGCTATTTCGAGCTGGCCGCCCGTGCGCTCCGCAGCTGCCTGGCCGGCTCGGACGTTTCCGTGGACGAGGTCGGCATGCTGATCAACGTCGGTGTCTTCCGCGATCACAACATCTCCGAACCCGCGGTGTCCGCGCTGATTCAGAAACGGATCGGCCTCGGCTTGGCGTACCAGCCCGGTCGGGTGCCCGCGTTCTCCTTCGACCTGATGCACGGCGCCACCGGGCTGTTGCACGCCATCAATACCGCGGACTGCTTCCTGGCCAGCGGTGACGTGGAGTACGCGCTGGTCGTGGCGGGGGACACCCATCCGTCCACCCAGCGCTACGTCGCGGGGTTCCCGTACACGCCGGGTGCGGCCGCGCTGTTGCTCGGCGGATCGCCCACCGCGGGGGGCTTCTGCCCGCTGCACACGCGCGAGACCGCCGGACCGGTCGAGCCCGCGGCCTGGGTAGACCTGGGCGCGGCCGGCCCGAACGGACGCTCGGCCATGCGCGTCCGGCGTCGCGGGGAGGATCCGATCGCGCTCGCGGCCGCCGCGGTGCGGGCCTGCGTGGCGGACGAGGGCTTGGACGATGACGACTTCGCCGAGGGGCGCGCGGTGTTGCTCGCGCCGGCGCCGACCGTGGGTTTCTCGGCTCGGCTGGCCGAAACCTTGGGCGTCCGCCCGGAATCGGTGGTCGGTGTCGCCCCGGCGGTCGGCGATCCGTACACCGCCGCGCCGGTGCACGCCTATCTGAACGCGCGTGAATCCGGTGTGCTCGACCAGGCCGACTCGGTGCTGTTCTTGGCCGCCGACGATGCCTCGGCCGCCTGTCTCGCCTACCACCCGCAGTCGGCGGCGGTCGCCACGGTGGGCGCGGGCGGTGCGGTGCGGCGCGAAAGTCGTTGATGTAACTCGCATTCCGTCATCGGTGTCGGAATCGTCGCGGCGATCTTGTCGCCGGGATCCGATGACAGGCCGCGGTCGGCGACCTACGCTATGGGCACCGGCTGGATCAATGGGCGTCCGGATACGCCCCTGCTGCGACGACGCCGCATCTACAGCGCACCCCTTCGATGGTGCCCGTCACAGTCGGGTACACCTCGTCGATGAAGGGGGCTCAGGGTATGCACCAGCAGATCTCGTCACAAAGCGAGAAGTGGTCGGGACTCGATCGATCCGGGGTCGGCCAGGCGATGGCGGTGCTCGGCGGGGCGAGCACGGTCGCCCTGGTGGCCGAGTTGCTCGGGGCGGACGAGGCGGTGGTGCGCGCTGCGGTCCGGCAGCTCGCCGCGGGGGCGTCGGCGCGGGCGATGGTCGACGATGTCGACCTCGCCGAACAGATCCTGCGCGATACCCCGGCGCAGATCCGCCGCGAACTGCATTCGCGGGCGGCGAAGTTGTTACACGACAAGGGTTTTCCGCCGGCGGCCATAGCCGACCAGTTGGTTGCGGCCGGTGCCGCCGACCATCCGTGGGCGGCGGTGGTGTTGCTCACCGCCGCGGCGGAGGCGTTGGCGAACGATCAGATCGATCGCGCGGTGGCTCGGCTGGAGCTGGCCTATCGGGCGACGCGTGACCCGGCGGATCGTGCCATCATCGCGATCCGGCTGGTGCGGGCCGAGTGGCGGAGCAGTCCGTCGAATCGCACGCGGAACTACACGCGGATGCGCGCGGCCGTTCGAGCGGGCCGGGTGCCCGCCTCGGGTTTGCCTGCCGTCGTCATGTTCCTGCTCTGGCACGGCCAGACCCAGCATGCGGATCAGGCGCTCGGACAGCTGGATTGCGGTCCACTCGACGAGGTGGCGCCGAAGGTCGACTTCCTGTGCGCGTGGCTGCGGTCCGCGCATCCGCCGCACGCGCAACGCCATCCGCGACTGCTGGCCGCCCGCGCGCGACGGCACTCGGCGGTCGCGGTGCAGCTGTCCCCGCATCTGCTCGGCGCGGAGCTGCTGACCAGCCTGTTCGCCGGGTGGCCGCAAGCCGAGACCGTCACCCTGGCGCAGCGCTTGCTCACCGGTCACCGGCTCGCGCCCGGCACGGTGGAAACGCTTGCGGCAGCCGTGCATTGCCTGATCTACACCGATCAGCTCGATATCGCGGCGGCCTGGTGCGACTCGCTGCTGGCCGAGGCGGAGGCGCGGCGGGCCCCGACCTGGCAGTCGATCTTCGCCGGACTGCGCGCGGAAACCATGCTGCGCAAGGGCAATGCGCGGGCCGCGGCCGAGGACGCGGTGTTCGCGCTGAAACATGTTCCGGCCGAACAGCTCGGGGTGTGGATCGGGACGCCGATCGCGGCGCTGGTGCGTGCGCTCACCCTCGCCGGCCGGCACGCCGGCGCCGAGGCGCAACTCCGAAGACCCGTGCCCCGCGCCCTGTTCGAGTCCCGGTTCGGCCTGCCCTACCTGCATGCGCGCGGCCACCACTACCTCGCCGTCGACAACGCGGGCGAGGCCCTGCGCACCTTCCGCCGCTGCGGTCACCTGATGCGGCGCTGGCGCATGGACTTTCCCTGGCTGGTCGCGTGGCGTAACGACGTCGCCGCGGCCCACCTCGCGCTCGGCGAGCACGGGCACGCGCGGGCCGTCGCCCACCGTCACCTCGACCTGCTCGGCGCCGCGAGCCAGCACCGCACTGGCGGCGTATCGCTGCGCATGCTCGCCGCGACCGCCGACCGTTATCAGCGCGTCCGGCTACTTCGCGCCGCCACCGCCATCGCCCGTTCCGGCGGCTGCGACCTCGAATTGGCTACCGCCCTGGGCGAACTCGGCGCCGCCCACCGGGCCGTCGGCGACCACGACAAGGCACGCCTGCTGACCCGTGAGGCGATCCGCCTGGCCGACACCTGCGGCGCCGACGCCCTGCTGCGCGATCTTCTCGGCGACCGCGCCCAACGCCCCGCCCAACCCCGTCCTCGCTTACGCCCCCACCCCAACGCCCTCGACACCCTCAGCCCCGCCGAACGCCGCGTGGCCGAACTGGCCGCCCACGGCAAACGCAACCGCGACATCGCCGCCACCCTCGACATCACCACCAGCACCGTCGAACAACACCTGACCCGCGTCTACCGCAAACTGGAAATAGCCCGCCGCACCGAGCTGACCTTCGTCTTCACCCCCGCCGGCGCCTCCGCGACCGGATAGTCCGGCGCGGGCCGATCAGTTGTTGTTGTCGGCCATGGCTTGTCGGTGCCTGTTGAATGTATAGTTGGCAAAAGCAACTAGTTATAGGTGCTAAGCAAATCTGCTAGGTGTGCGAGAAGGTGAACGCGATGACCGCTGCCGGTCTCGATCCCCCGGCCGCCGGTGCACTGGACGACGCCGATCGGCTCGGCGCGCAGTTGGTCCGGTTCATGCGACTGATCAACCGGACGAAAACGCAGCTGACCAAGCACGGCCCGGACGGCCTCGAGCGGCTCGCCTACGCGGTGCTGTTCTGCCTCGTGCACGACGGGCCACAGCGGACCGGCAAGCTCGCCGAACAGCTGCACTCGGAGATCTCCACCATCAGCAGGCAGACGAGATCCCTGGTGGAGCACGGGCTTATCGAGCGCCGGGCCGATCCGATCGACGGCCGCGCGTGCGTGCTGGCGCCGACCGCACAGGGCACCCGGGTCTTCGAGCACAACCGCAGGCAACGCAACCTCTGGATCGCCGAATTGCTGGCCGACTGGCCGGCCGAACGAAGATCGGTCCTGATCGAGCTGCTCGACCAGTTCAATACCGCGATCGAAACCACCCCGCCCCGCGTGGCCGAACCACACTAGGTCTTCACATATGACGAACCCGATCACCTCGGCGCGGCCGGACTCGGCTGCCGCCCCGCGAACATCGCTATCGCACCGCCAGATCATGACGATCCTGTCCGGACTGCTGCTCGGCATGTTCCTGGCCGCACTGGATCAGAACATCGTCAGCGTGGCGATCGTGCGGATCGCCAACAGCCTGCACGGCTTCGACGAACAGGCTTGGGCCACCACGGCCTACCTGATCACCGCGACCATCAGCACCCCGCTGTACGGCAAGCTTGCCGACATCTACGGGCGAAAGCCGTTCTACCTCATCGCGATCGGGATCTTCGTGCTCGGCTCGGCCGCCTGCACGTTCGCCACCTCGATGTACGAGCTGGCCGGCTTCCGCGGTTTCCAAGGCCTCGGTGCCGGCGGCCTGATGTCGTTGGCGTTCACCATCATCGGCGACATCGTGCCGCCCCGCGAACGGGTGCGCTACCAGGGCTATTTCATGATGGTCTTCGGCAGCGCGACGGTGCTCGGCCCGGTGCTCGGCGGCTGGTTGTCGGGTTATGACCGCCTCGGCGGAATCGACGGCTGGCGCTGGGTGTTCCTGGTGAACGTGCCGATCGGCGTGATCGCGCTGGCGGTGGTGTTCCGCGTGCTCAACACGCCACATCAGCGCCAGGATCATCGGGTCGATTGGCTGGGAGCGGTGGCGCTGGCGATCTGTGTGGTGCCGCTGCTGATCGTCGCCGAGCAAGGGCGCGGCTGGGGTTGGGGGTCGAGCCGGGCGATCATCTGCTACGCGATCGGCGGCGTCGGGCTGCTGCTGTTCGTTCTCATCGAGTACCTGATGAAGGACGCGGCGCTGATCCCGTTGCGGTTGTTCAGGAGTTCGACGTTCAGCGTCACCATCGCCGGTGGGTTCATCGTCGGTGTCGCGATGTTCGGCGCGCTGTCCATGGTTCCGCTGTATTGGCAAGTGGTGCGCGGCTATTCGCCGACGAAGGCGGGACTGCTGATGCTGCCGCTGGTGGCGGGCATCATGATCGGCTCGCAGCTGGCCGGGCGCATCACCAAGATCACCGGTCGATACAAGTTCCTGCCCGTGGTCGGCACACTCGTCATCGCCTGCGGCGCGGCGCTGTACGCGCAGGTGCAGTTCGACAGCCCGGTGTGGCAGCCGCTGCTCTACAGCGGCGTGATCGGGTTCGGTCTCGGCGGCTGCATGCAGACGCTGATCATCGCGGCGCAGAACGCGGGACCGCCCTCCGACATGGGGGTGTCCACCGCGTCGGCGACCTTCTTCCGGCAGATGGGCGGCACGCTCGGCGTCGCGGTGTTCCTGACGATCATGTTCAACCTGTTGCCGCACAAGATCGTCGACGCGTTCGGCGGGCAGTTGCCTGCCGGGTTCGCGCCTGCGCAGCTCGACAGTCTGCAGAGCAACACCAGTGGTATCGCGGCGCTGCCGGACCTGGTGAAGCAGCCCATTCTGATCGGCTTCACCAATTCGCTGCACGGGGTGTTCTACTCCGCTGCCGCGGTGGCGCTACTGGCCTGCTTGGTACTGCTTTTCATGAAGGAGATTCCGCTGCAGGATGGCGGTGCGCCCGCTCCCGAGCCGAGCAAGAGCGGTGCGGCGAGCGCCGATTCGTGGGACGAGGCGCAGGTGTGGGAGGGTGCCGCCCAGTCACTCAGTCAGCCCGAACCGGTGCTGGCCGGTGCGAACGGACGAAGCAACGGCAGCCGGGCGGCGCAGAGCTCGGTGGCGCGCAACGTGGTGAATTCTGTTGCCGGATTCTCCGGTCCCGCAGGCGAAACCGGTTCGATCGGTGGCCGCGTCCAGCGGGAGGACGGCCGCGCGGTGGCCGATGCCGCGCTGACCCTGATCGATCAACGTGGACACCAGGTTTCGCGCGCGACCGGCGGATCCGACGGCGGCTATCGCATCGATGCGCCGGCCGCGGGTAGTTACGTGCTGATCGTGTCGGCGCGCGGATTACAGCCTGCCGCAGTCAATGTCACCTTCGGCGGGCAGCCGCAGGCGCTGGATCTCACGCTGCTGGGGTCCGGTGAGCTTTCCGGCGTGGTCCGCACGGCCGGGCGGCACGAACCCGTTCCCGCCGCGACCGTCACGCTCACCGATATGCGCGGCGAGGTCGTCGGCGCCGCGGTCACCGACGCGGACGGCGCCTACCTCTGCCACGGCGTGCTGTCGGGCACCTACACCCTGGTGGCCGCCGCCGAACGCATGCGGCCCAGCGCGATCACGCTCACCGTGCCGGACAGCGGCCTGCTGCAGCACGACATCGAGCTGTCACCGATGTCGGTGCTGGCCGGGTCGGCCTCGGCCGGCGGACGGGCGATACCGGATGCCGCCATCACGGTGCTCGACGCGGCCGGCGAACCGATCGCCGCGACCCGTACCGACGAGAACGGCCGGTACGTCCTGCGCGATCTACCCGAGGGGCACTACACCGTGGTCGCCCGCGGGTATCCGCCGGTGACCAGCCAGATCACCCTGGCCGGTGACGAGATCACCCACGATGTGCGGCTCGGCTACGAGGATGCGGAGGCAACCGGCATGACCGAGGATCCCGGCTTCCCGGAAACGGTTCGGCCATGAGCGGGCTGACCGCGCGTATTCACACCGCGGACGGCTGGCCGGTGCCCGACGCGGTGCTGAGCGTGACCGACCTGAACGGCCGCCAGGTCGCGCGGGCGGCCGCCGACGCCACCGGGTCGGTGTGCACCGAGGGGCTGCCCGCTGGCACGTACACCGCCGTCGTGACCGCGCCCGGGTTCCGGCCGGTGGCGCGGATGGTCCGGGCTGCGGGCGACGGCGGCGGCCGGCTCGGCGAGATCGCCATGGAGCCGGAGGCGGGTGTGGTCGCCACCCCGCCGCCCGGACCGTGGACCATCGATCCGGTGCATTCGACCGTGATCGTCACCGCACGTCACCTGGGCATCGCCAGCATCAAGGCTCGCTTCGCCGAGGTCGGCGGCCGCCTGGACATCGCCGAGACCTTCAGCGAGTCCACCGGTTTCGCCGAGATCAAGGCCGCCGGCATCGACACCGGCATCGGCATGCGCGACGACCACCTGCGCTCCCCGGACTTCCTCGACGCCGAGCGATACCCGGTGATCAGCTTCACCGGCAACGGCTTTCGCCGAACCGGCGGCGACACCTGGGTCATGCCGGGCGAACTCACCCTGCACGGGCAGGTCCACCCGATCGACCTCGACGTCACCTACGGCGGCTGCGGCCCCGATCCCTGGGGCGGCACCCGCGCCGCCTTCCACGCGGAAACCCTCCTGCACCGCAACGATTTCGCCATCGACTACAACGTCCTGGTCCGCGCCGGAGTAGCCGCCGTAGGCACCACCGTGAAAATCGACCTCGACATAGAAGTAGTCCAGGGCGAACAACTACCCCAGATGTAGCCGACTCCCACGTCACTCACCGGAGCCGCCCAGCCGATCCCGCACCATCGCAACCCGCGGCCGTTGCAACGGAAACCGCAGAGCGACAACCGACAGAATGGGGTCAGTGGGGTAGGGAGAGGTTGTGGATTTCGTGGAGGAGGGCTTTGAGGAGGCGGGTGGGGAGGTCGTCGCCGAAGCGGGTGGTGTCGGCGGTTACGTGGACGCTGAGGCCTTGGCCGCGGCGGTCGTCGAGGAGTTCTACGCGGACGGGGAGGCTGGTGTGGTCGCGCATGTCTTCTTCGGCGGCGATGAGGCCGGCGGCGAGGAGTTCGTCGCGGGGGTGGAAGTGGACGTAGTTGAACATGACGTGGTACGGGTCGCCGCCGAGGAGTTTGCGGACCTCGGAGTGGGGGAAGCGGCGGTGGGCGAGCAGGCGGTTCTCCGCGTCGAAGGCCTGGCGGGCGGCGGCTTGCCAGTCGTCGCCGGACAGTTCGAGCCGCAGCGGTAGCTGATTGAGGAACAGGCCGAGGGTGACGTCGGAGCCCGCGCGTTCGGGACGGCCGTTGAGCAGCAGCCCGACCACCGGCGCGTCGGTGTGCCACACCGTGCCGATCGCCGCGCAATTGGCCGCCAGCAGCAGGCTTTTCAGCGGCAGGCCCCACTGTGCGGACAACTCTTCGAGGCGGCGCGCGTCGTCGGCGGGCACGGCGGCACTCACCTTGCGATGCACCGGGATTCCGGCACCGGGATCAGCATCGGGGACGGTGCCGAGGAGTTCCCGGAACAGGTCCGCGGAGTCGGTCGCCCGTATGGCCTCGCGTTCGAGCCGGATGAACTCCGAATACGGCACCGGCTCCGGGAATTCCGGCGGCGCACCGTCGAGCAGACCGGCGTAGGCACGGACCAGTTCGTTGCAGAACACCGCCTCGCTCCACCCGTCGAGGATCGCGTGATGGAACGAGTAGGACAGCGCGAACGTCGCGTCGCCGGTTGCGGCGGCGTGCACGCGGATCAGCGGCGCGGTCTCCGGATCGAACGGCTGTCCGAGGTCGGCCATGATCTGTTCGTACCGTTGGGTTTTCCCGGCGTCGTCGAGACCTCGGTGATCGGCGGTGGTCAGCGGGATCGGCGCGGTCCGCTGCACCAACTGCATCGGTTCGCTGAAACCGGCCAGATCGAATCGCATGCGCAGCAACGGATGCCGCGCGGACAGCAGATCCAGCGCCTGCCGCAACACGGCGGGATCCAGCGGACGCCGCACGGTACGGGAGACCACGTCGAGATAGAACGCCCCGTCACTCAGCAGACTTTCGTGAATGAGCCCGAGTTGCAGCCGCGCCGCGGGATAAGCCTGTTCGACATCGTCGGGCAGTCGCGCACGATCCAGCAGCGACAGCAGATCATCGGCGTCGGCCGGGCCCGCGGCCGAGCCGCCGAGCGCCGCGCAGGCCCCGCGCGGGGTCGGATTGCGGAACAGATCGATCAGGGTCAGCGCAAGCCCTTGCTCCTGCGCCGCGCCGAGCACCTTGAGCGCGAGCAGCGAATCGCCGCCGAGCGAGAAGAAGTCGTCGTCCGGCCCGACGTGATCGACCTGCAACACCTCCTGCCAGATGGCGGCGAACACGTCCTCGGGCGCCACAGTGCTGTCGTTCATCGAGAAATCCTTCCGTAGCGTGGTCATAACTGCCCCAGCTCCGCCGCGGTGACCGTGCGGGTGTGCGCCGGTGCGTCCGGCGTGGCCGGAAAGTCGAATCGGTAGCGCAGGGTCGACTCGACTTGCTTTGCGATGACGGCCAATTCGCCGATGTCGTGCGCCTCGCCCATCACGATGTCCATCTCCCTGGTCTCCACCCCGCCCGGCAGTGAGGTGCCCGGCCGGACGTACGGCCGGTGCAGGGCGACGCCGGGCAGCGCCTTGATGTCGTCCACTCCCTCGATGGCGACCAGGGTGGCGGCCCCGCGCGGCGCCGGGTGGAACAGCTGGTAGTAGGCCCGGCCCTGGTAAACCGGTGGCAGATCGACCGATTCACCGATCGCGACCCGCCCGGCCAGCTCGATCAGATCCAATCCCAGTGCGCGCCGGGCGAGTTCGTTGATGCCGCCGCCGAGCCGCCCGTTGACCTCGATCAGCCGCGGCCCCCGCGGGGTGAGCTTGACCTCGGTGTGGGTCAGCCCGGTGACCACGCCCAGCGCCTCGACGGCTCGGCGGGCCAGCGTGCGCACCTGCTCGTCCTCGTCCGGGGCGAGCGGCGACGGCCAGAACCGTCCGGTCTCGCGGAACGGCGGCACCATCGGAAACTTGCCGGTGACGGCCAGATCCCGGATCTCGCCGTGCTGCACGACGCTCTCGATCGAAACGTAATCACCGAACGGTTCGCAGTCGCGCCCGACCAGATACTCCTCGAGCACGAGCGTGCCCCCGGCGACCAGCCCCGGCCGCGACTGCGCGAGCAGCGCCCGGGTCAGCTCCAGCCCGGTGTCCGGGTCATCGATGTAGAAGGTGTTGCGGCTGCCGCCGCCGTGCACCGGCTTGAGCACGGCGGGCAACCCGGTCGCGGCGACGGCGGCGGGCCAGTCGGACTCCGCATCGATGCGGTGACAGCGCACGGCGTCGACACCTGCGCGCCGCAACGCTTCTCGCTGCTCCCCCTTGTCGGTCAGCGCGGCGAAGGTCCGCCGATCGTGGAACGGCAGTCCGAGCGCGTCGGCCAGCTCGACCGCGAGCCCGAGGCCGCGCTCGGTGTAGGTGACCACGCCGTCGGGATGGTGTGCGCGCGCCGCCTCGGCGGCGAGGGCCACCGGCTCCGCCCACAGCACCGAACCGAATTGGGACAGTAGCGGTTCCATCGCCCGGGTGTGCTCGTTCGGCTCGGCGACGAAGACACAGTTCGCCCATCCCGCCAGCCCGACGGCGATATCGCCGGGGTGCGCGGCGCCCTCGTCGTACGCGACCACCAGGGTCGGACGTGTGCCGCTCATAGCTCGACGACCGTGACGGCCCGGTTCGTGTCCGGGACCGAGGCGGTGGGTCCGTCCAGCGCGGCGGCCAGGTCGGCGATGCAGGCGTGCGCGTAGATCTGCGCGATGACCAGCCTCGGATAGTGTCGCCGCAGCCGCGCGAACACGGTGAGCGCCTTGAACGAATCTCCGCCGATCTCCATGAACCGCTCGTCTCGCCCGATCTCGGCGCGGCCGAGCACCTCGCTCCACAGCCGGGCGATCAGCTGCTCGGTCGGGGTGCGCGGCGGATCGATCGCGCGGCTCGGCGCCTGATCGGCGAGCTCGTGCAGGGCGGCGAAGTCGGCCTTGCCGTTCGGCGTGACCGGGATGTGCGGCACCGGCACGATCCGGCTCGGCACCAACGCCGAGGGGAGCGTGGCGCGCAGCGTTCGAATCAGTTCCGCCGGTTGCACATTGCCGACCACGTAGGCGACCAGTTCGAGCGGCTGCTCCGGTCGCGCGCGCTCCCCGGTGACCACCGCCTGCCGCACGCCGGGCGAATCCAGCAGCGCGACTTCGACCTCGCCCGGTTCGACCCGGTTGCCGCGGATCTTGATCTGCCGGTCGGCCCGGCCGAGATAGTCGAGCGTGCCGCCGGATTCGCGGATCACCAGGTCGTCGGTGCAGTAGAAACGGTCACCGGAGGCGTCGAGCCGGAGGAACTTGGCCTCGGTGCGCGCGGGGTCGCCGAGGTAGCCGAGCGCGACGCACTCGCCGCCGAGGTACAACGTGCCCGGCGTACCGTCCGGCACCGGGCCGAGTTCGTCGTCGAGGACGACACCGCGCACGCCGTTGAGCGGCGTGCCGACCGGCACCCGAGGTCGATCCGCGTCCGCGGCGGTAACCCGGTGCATGGTCGCCAGGATGGTGGCCTCGGACGGACCATATCCGTTGTGCACCTCTAGATCTGGGCGCGCGTGCAGGATCGCGGCGGCCAAGCGGGGCGGAAACGCCTCGCCGGCGACCACCAGCACCCGCTCCGGCAGCAGCGCGGCGAGATCGCCCTCGGCGGCCAGGGCCTCGAGCTGAGACGGGGTGTAGGTGAGGCAGTCGACCGGATGCGCGGCCAGCTCCGCGGCCAGCGCGATCGGGTCGAGGGTGGTGTCCCTGGGATACACATCGAGCCGGGCACCGGACAGCAGTGCGCCGTAGACCGACACCTTGCCGAGGTCGGCGGCGAAAGTCGTAGCGAGACCGAAGCTTTCCATCGACGGGAGACTCACTCGCTCCCAGAAGGACGCGCAGTAGTTGAGCAGGGCCCGATGTGATACCTGGACGGCTTTCGGCGTGCCGGTCGATCCGGATGTGCACACCAGGTAGGCGACGTCGTCGCGATCGAGTCCCGCTGCGATGTCCAGGGTTTCGTCGGGCGGCACTTCACCCGACACGTGCACGGGCAGCGCGTCGGCAGGCAGCCGCGACCGATTGCGCGCGTCGGTGAGCACGGCCCGCGCCCGGGTCGTGTCGAGCAGCGAGCGCAGGCGTGGCTCCGGATCGGTCGCCTCGAGGTGGACGTACGCGGCACCGACCGCCCACGCGCCGAGCACTCCGGCCATGCAGCGCACGGACCGATCCATCAGTGTGGCAACGACATCGCCGCGGCCGATGCCCTCGCCGCGCAACCAGGTGGCCACTGCGGCCGCGTGGGCGGCGAGTTCGCGGTAGGTGAGTTGTACTTCTTCCTGCCGCAACGCTGGACGATGCGGTAGGTCGGCGGCGAGGCGCGCGAAGGCGTGTACGGCGGTCGGGGACTGTCGTAGGGCGACAGACGTTGTCGACATAGGAAACTCGATTCGTTCCGGGAGGTCAGTGCGGCGCGGCAGCGGAACGAGCGGTCTCGATCAGCTCGGCCAGCGCCGCTACGGTCGGGGTGCGGAAGTAGGTCTTGAGCGAGAGTTGAACCGCGAAGCGGGCTTCCAGCGCGGTGAACAGCCGCAGCGCGGTGTGGCTGGTCCAGTTGTCCAGCTCGTCGAACCGGCGCTCGCCGGTGATCGTCTCGGGCGGCAGATCGGTGACCGTGGAAATCATCTGGGCGAGTTCGGTGGTCAGGTCAGACATGAGGCTTCATCGATTCGTCGGTGTGGATCGAGATCCACGCGGGGGACAGGGCCGGACGCGGGTCGAGGGACAGCACGTGCCGGACGGCGCCGTCGGGGTCGGGATCCCGTTGGGCCGGAACGAAACCGGCATCGGCGAGGAACTTCTCCGCCGGTCCGTTGCGGCCGGTGCCGCGGAAGGCCGCCTCGAGCCGGGGCACGCCGGTCGCGGCCGCCTCGTCGATCACGGTCTGTAGCACCGCGAATTCGATGCCGCGCCCGAACACCCGGCAGCTCATCACCGCGTTCTCGAGGAGCCAGTGGTCGGTGTGTTTCGCGATCCACAGCGCCCCGACGATGCCCTCGTGACCGAACCGATCACTGACCTCGAACCCGAGCACCGCGTGGTCGGGGGAGTCGGCCATGCGGCCGGTCTGCTGCGCCGAATGCGCACGCCCGACGAGATTGAATTGATTTGTGCGGCCGCCGAGTTGCACGATGCGCGGCAGCAGGTACTCGTCGGCGCGGCGGACGGTGAGCTCGATGCCGAGTTCGCTCAGATAGCCGTCGAGGGCGGAGTGCCCGCGCGTCCACTCCTGCCGGTGCACCCTGGCTCGGTAGAGCTCGGTGCGTTCCCGGTCGGTGTCGGTCGTCGTGAGCACGGTGAAGTGATCGCCGGCCAGCAGTGTGCCGAGGTGCCCGGCCGGATCGCCGGTCATCGGCACGACTGTGACCTGCGGCAGGGAACGGGCGACGAGCTGACATTCGAACGGCGAGTCGTCGGCGAAGACCAGGCTGTCGAGTCCGAGGTTCAACTCGGCGGCGAGTGCCGTGAGGTTCGCGTCCTTGGGTTCCCAGTTCGCCTTGATCGCGACGAAATCGTCGGCGCGCAGCAGCATTTCGGGGTGCTCGGTGAGCACCCGCGTCACCAGGTCCTGGTCGTTCTTGCTGGCCACCGCGAGCAGCACGCCCTGACCGCGCAGCGTGCGCGCCGCCCGTTGCAGCTCGGTGTAGGCATTGCCCGGATACAGCGAACCCAGCTCGATGTTCTCCGGCCCGTCGTCGCCGAGTACGCCACCCCACAGCGTGTTGTCCAGGTCCAGCACCAGGCATTTCTTCGATCGGCCGGTGAGCGCGCTCGCGTACGCGGCGACCTGACCGGCGAAGAGCTGCTCGACCGCGGGCGACCAGGCCATGCTGCCGAAGCGGTAGAGCCGGTCGTCGCGCAGCGGGACGGCGGCGTCGGTGAGCAGCATCTCCAGGTCGAGCACGTCGACGCCGTCGATGCGGTCGGCGAGTTCGAGCAGGCCGCCGTTGAGTTCGCGCCAGGCACGGCCGAGCCGTGCGCGCGACCGGTAGGCGTTGACGGTCCGCCAGCGCGGTTGGGGCAGCGGGACCGTGTGCACGAGAACCGCTCCGGCGGTGCGGGTCGCGAAGTCCGAGAGTGCCGCGCCGAACAGGTCGAGGCGCTGGTCGAGAATTCCGCGAACGGTATCGAGGTCGGCGGTGTCGGCGTCGCGGGGGAGGAACAGCTCGTCGTGGATCGGGCACACCGTGAGGTCGGGCGCGGATCGCGCCAGTTGTGACTCCGGATCGCTGAGCTGCATGAGCAGCTGATCCGGTGGTATCAGCTGGAATTCGGCGTCGATCCCCGCCGCGAGCAGTGAAACGCGTAGCAGCGGAAGCGCATTGTCGGCGGTGAAGGAGGAGGCGACGGCCACCCGCAACGGGTAGGGCCGCGTGCCGGGCCTGGTCACCAGCGTGGGATCGACGCGCCCGAGCAGTCGGCCCGCCTCCCGCGCGGTGCCGATGTCGGGGGTGTGGGCCAGCGCGGACGCCAGCGTGGGATCGGGTTCGGCGCCCGGCTCGGTCAGCCGCCGGGCGCGGTCGAGTAGGTCGTTCACGACCGTCCTCTCTTTCGTTGTCGATCAGATGCGGAGCAGCGTGCAGGCCCAATGCATGCCGGTGCCCATGCTCAGCAGGGCGACGGTGTCGCCGGTGACGAGCTCGCCGGTGGCCAGCAGCCGCTCCAGGCTCAGGAGTTGATCGGCCGGGCCGAAATGCCCGTGGTCACGGGCGATCTCGATATTCGTGCGGTCGAGCGGTACGCCGAGCGCCTTCGCCAGATCGGCGAAGGCACCGGCATTGTCGTGCAGGTACAGCACCCGTTCGAGCGAGCCGATCGCGACGTCCGCACTCGCGCAAGCCCGTTCGACGACGTCGCGATTCCGGGCATGCAGTTGGTCGACGAAGGCCAGTGCGGCGCCGCCGTTTCCGTCGAAGAAGGTGTCCATGCGATCGATCAACGGGGGGATGGCGGGCTGCTCGGCACCGGTGAACGGGCGGGCGGCACCGCCCGTCTCCATCCGCATGAAGTCCGCGTAACGGCCGTCGGTGACGACCTCGGTCGCCAGCCATCGGCACGACCGATGATCGCGCCGCAGCACCGCCGCCGCGGCGCCGTCCGAGCTGAGCGAGGTGCTCGTTTCGGCACGGTCCCAATAGGTTTCGGCGATACGGTTGGCGGCGATGACCAGCGCGGTCCGATAGCGAGGGTGGGTGGCGAACTTGCCCGCGACGACGTCGAAGGCCGCGACTCCGCCGCCGCAGGCCTGACTGAGCAGCATCGCCTCCGCGTGCCCGGCATCGAGTCGCCCGGTCACCGCCGCGGCGGCGTCCCAGTACAGATACTCGGCGATATCGGTGATCGCCAGGACCACCAGATCGACCGCATCGGCCTCGACACCGGCGCGCCGCAGGGCGATCTCCCCGGCTCGGACGGCCAGGTCGGTCAGCCCGACCTCCTCCGGCGCCCGGTGCAGGCGGCGGTAACCCCACTGCCGCACCTTCGCGTCGTCGGTGATGCCGTTGGCCGCGAGCTCGTCCAGCGGAACCGGCGTGCCCAGCGCATAACCGATCGCCATGATTCCCAATGACATTCGTCGTCCCTCCGCCGCGGCTAGCGCACGCCGTTGATGTCCTCGGTGCTGACCGCGAACCGGCCGGTCGCCCACGCGAGCGCGCGCCCGAACTGGTCGAAACTGGTGCGATTGATGTTGTCCAGGTTGTCGCAGGCCTGGTGGTAGCAGCGGTCGAGCATCTCGCCTTCGACGCCGCCGAACAGTTGCACCCAATCCGCCTTCTTGACCGTGTCGGCGCCGCCATTGACGCCGCCCGCCGGAATGCCCGCGTCGATGAACGGGGAATGGTCGGAGCGGCCGTCCAGGATCAGCCCGACGGTCGGCAGATTCCGCTCGGCGAAGTATCCGTTGATCAGGGCGGAGATCTGGTCGGAGCCGGCCGGTCCCTGGCCGTTCGCGGTCTTGCCGTTGTAGACCTGACGGGCGAAGTTGGGCGAGCCGATCATTTCCGCGTTCAGATAGAGGGCGGTGTTCTTCCGCTGCTCGGGGGAGAGCCGATCGACGTAGAACTGCGAGCCCGCGAGGCCCTTCTCCTCGGCGGCCCACCAGGCGAACCGCACCTTGTTGCGGACCTGATCGCGGTACGGGGCCAGCCGCAGCGCCGTCTCCAGGTTCACCGCGGCGACCGAGCCGTTGTCGTTGATCCCGGGTCCGGTATCGACGGAGTCCAGGTGCGCGCCCACCACGATCATGTTGTCCGCGCGGCCGGTGGGGGTGTCGGCGATGAGGTTGAAGGTGTTGGTTTGGATCTCGGCGCCGCGCAGGTCGAGGGTGAGCTGCACCGGGCCCGCCGCGACCTCGCCGATCAACTGCTCGGCCTCGCCGCGGGACAGGGTCGCGGTGGGGATGCGCGCGTCGGCGGGCGGGACCATCCGGTAGCGCAGATTGAGCGTCGGGTTGGGGGTGTCGCCGTTCATCAACATCGCGGCCGCGCCGACTTCGGCAGCCACCAGCTGCTTTTGGGTGATGAAACAGTCGCCCACCCGGACCAGCACGATTTTGCCGCGCACATCGCTGTTCGCGTAATCGTCTGCGCTGCAACCGGTGTCCTTGCCGGTGGGCAGGCTCAGGGCGGCGTTGAGGCCGCCGTTGGGGGTGGGGCGGGAGAATCGGGCGATCACCGGGTGCAGCGGGCGGGGCTGCGGTGCGGTCACCGAGCCGGTCTCGGCGTGAATGTCGTAGTCGGGGAAGCTGAATTGCTGCCGCGTCACCTGGTATCCGGCGGCGGTGAGCCGCGCGGCCAGATACTGCGCGCTCGCCTCGTAGGCGGGCGAGCCGGACAGCCGGTTCCCGCCGAGGGCCATGGTCAGCCCGGAGATCGCGGTGAGGTGCTGCCAGGCTCCGTCGCCGGAGACCTCGTTCGCGAGCCGGTCGGCGAGCGCGCGATCGCCGGTGTCCGCGGCGGCGGAGATCGCTTGTGCGCCGAGCAGGGCCGCCGCGGTAAGGACGACGATGCTCCGCACCGCGAAGTGCTTGCGCCGCTGCCGGATTCGGCCTGACAGTATCCTCATCTGGTAACTCCTGTTTCCTGGTGAATCATTGGTGCGGGCGTGGCCGAGGCCGCGCCGAAGGCTTCCGCGAGCGCGAGAATCCGCTCGGGGGTGAACAACTCGCCGCTGTAGCGCCACTGCACGCGGATCCGGTCGGCGACGAGCATGGGGTAGACCTCGATGGCGCAGGGTCTCGGCATGTCGTCGGGGCGGTCCTGGCCGACGAGTTCGTTGTCGGCGTTGGTCAGCGCTTTGGCCGGGTCGTCCGCTGCGGACAGGAATTCCGGGGTGCCCCAGAACGAGAACTGCACCGCGGGCGTGCCGATTCGCATCAGTGCGGTACGGACGGCGGTGTCGGGATGGAACCTGCGCAGGGGCTCGAAGTCGAAGCCGCGCCCGGGGATCGAGCGGAGCTGTTCAGCGACGAAGGCGGCGTGATCGGCGAGGGTGCGGCGGCCGGGGAGGCCGAGGGCGAACGGGTAGGTCGTATTGAAATAGCCGACGGTGCGGCCGAGGTCGAGGTCGTCGAACAGGTCCTCGCGGCCGTGGCCGACCAGTTGGACGGCGATCTCGCCGCCGCGCGCGGCCAGCCATTGCTGGAGGGCGGCGGCGAGGGCGGCCAGGAGCTGTTCGGCCAGGCTTAGCCCTTGAACCTGCTCTGGCGCTGGGAATTCGGTGACCAGTTCGCCCGTGTTGCCTTCGACGCCGAACGACTCGCTGTCGGTGAGACGTAGCTGGGTGCTGTCGCCCCAGGAGCGGTCCAGCCAGTAGCTGGCGCCCAACGTGTTCGGGTTGGTGCGGACCAGGTGTGCCAGTCGCCGGGCCCACTCGAAGTAGCTGGCGCTGGGCGGGGGTAGTTCGGTGACGCTTGCTCCGGCGAGTAGCGCCGAAAGGTCTTCCGTCACTATGTTCCACGAGTAGAGGTCGACCATGGTGTGGTGGATCACCAGGACGAGCTGGTCGGGGTGGCCCACTGGGGTGCGGAAGACGCCCGCTCGGCAGACGGGACCGTCGGACAGGCTCAGCGTGCGGTGCAACGTGGTCGCGGCGTTGTGCACCAGGGTCGGGAGTTCGGCGGGATCGGCTGTGGTGAGGTCGAATTCGGTGACCTGGGGTAGCGCGCCTGCGGGTAGCAACTGCCATTCCTCGGCGACGGTGCGCAACTGAGCGCGTAGGGCCGGGTGGCGGAGAGCCAGATCCCGTACGCCGCGTTCGACGGCGTCGGTGTCGGTGTGGTGCCGCAACGTGTACCGCACGCCGTGGTTCCAGTGGTCCGGGCTCGGTACGCCGCGGGCGAGGAACTCCAGCTGTGGTGGGGTCGGGTCGGCCGCCCGCTCGTCTTGCGGGATCGAGGGCGTCTCGCCGGAACTGGTTTCGGACTCGCTGATTTCGCGTTCGGCGATGGTCGAGGCGACGGCGGCGATCGTCCGGAGTCGGAGGATGTAGCGCGGCCGCAATGCGATTCCGCTGCTGCCCGCGTCGGCGGCGATGGCGATCGCGGAGATCGAGTCGCCGCCCAGGTCGAAGAAGTCGTCCTCGATCCCGATTCGTTCGCGGTGCAGATAATGGGACCACAGGGCGCATAGTCGTTGTTGTAGATCGGTATTCGGTGCCGTGTAGGCGGCCGTCTGCGTGCCGGTGTCGAGCACTGCCGGTCGACGACGGGGCGGCGGTGCGATGCCGATGGACAGGGTGTGCACCGGTGTCTCCGGTGACAGCGACACCAGGCGGTCCAGCAGTGCCTGGTATGCGTCGGACCAGCGGCGAATCGTGCTGGCGCGGAACATAGTCGGGTCGTATTGCAGCCGGCACCGGAATTGGTTGTCGTATTCCAGGACGGTGACCGCTATGGGGAAGGTGGCGCCGCCTTGCCCGACGTCGAGGAGTTCCACGGCGGGTCCGTCGGTGCCCAAGCGCCGCAAGGGTTCTACGTCGCTGGTGACGGTGAACATGGTGGAGGCCAGCGGGTCGGCCGAGTGGGGGCGGGCCAATCGCCGGAGCCGATCGGTGGGCAGGTCCTGATGATCGAGCGCGCGTAGCGAGGCGGTGCGGACCGTGGCGAGTAGCGCGGAGATCGACTGCTCGGGCCGCACCGTGGCTCGCACGACCAATGTCGTGGCGTAGTTGCCGACCACCGGTTCATCGATCGGTTTGCGCCCGGCCGCCGGGAACGCCACACAGACGTCCTGTTCGCCGGTGATCTGCCGTAGCAGCGTCATCCAGGCCGCCAGGAACACGGTGTTGAGGGAACAGCGTTCGCGTCGTGCCAGCTCGCGCAGTCGTGCGGCGCGAGCACTCTCGATCGGCAGCGCTGATTCGCCGGTGCCGTTCGGCATTTCGCTCGGTTCGTGATCGACGGGCAGGGGCACGTAGGGTGCGCCGGACAGATAGTCCGACCAGAAGTCGATCAAGTCGGTCCCCGCCGGCCCGTCCAGGAGCGCCTGCTGATCGGCGACGTAGTCGACGTAACGCCGTTCCGGTGCGGGCAGCGCGATCGGATCGCCGCCCAGTTCGGCGAACAGCAGGCTCCACGACCAGCCGTCGACGAACAGGTGATGAAAGGTGAGCAGCAGGATCGGCTGCGCGCCGTCACTGAACTCGGCCCGCACCAGGAGATATCGACTCGACGGACCGTAGGGCGACAGCGGCTCGGCGACCAGCGCCCGCAGCCGCTCCAGCAGTTCCGCACGGCCCTCGGCCATAACGACACCGGTCAGATCGACGACCGTCTCGGTGAGCTGCACCTGGACCTCGTCAACCGGCGTAACCACCTGCCGGGGCCCGTCGGCGGTGTCGACGATCCGCGCCCGCAGCATCGGATGCCGCGCCACGACCACCCGCAGGAGCTCGGTGAGCGCCGCGATATCCACCGCACCGTCGAGCAGCAGCGCAGCAGGCACGTTGTAGGCCCCGGTATCCGGATCGAGCCGATCAGCGGCCCAGATCGCCAACTGCTGCCCGGACAGCGGCCTCGCGTCTGCCCGTGTGCCACCTGGCGACGAGACCTTTGTCGCGTTTTCGTGAGTCTGTCCCGAGGTTGCGGTGGAGGTGGATTCGCCTACCAGCTCGGCGACGGCTGCCGCGGTTTCGCCGAGATCTTGGTAGTCGTACAGGTCGAGTACGCCGAGGTCGGTGCCGAATCGTTCGTTGATCCGGGCGACCCACTGTGCTCCGTTGAGTGAGGTGCCGCCGACGTCGAAGAAGTCGTCCTCGGGTTGCAGGCCCGGCTCTTTGAGCACCTGCCTGGCCAGCTCGATCACGGTCTCTGCGACGGAGTGGTGAGAAGGAAGGGCCTCTGGTGCGCTGGGGGACGCGGCGTCGGCGAGCGATGTGCCGGTGGGCCGCGCGTTGTCTGCGTGGGGCGCGTCGTCGGCAAAGGGCGCGGGGGCGGTGGCCGGTGCGGGGGACGTGGATCCGGTGAGAGCTGCGCTGCCGGTAGATCCTTTTCCGCCGTTGGGTGTTGCGTCAGTGTGCGGTGCAGCTGCCGTGAATAGTGAGGTGGTGGTTGGCGATTCGCTGCTGGCGGGTGGTGTGCCGGCGACGGTCGATGCCGCGGTAGGCGTTGCGCCGGCGGCGGAAGGGGTTGCATCGACCAGCTCGGCGACGGCTGCCGCGGTTTCGCCGAGATCTTGGTAGTCGTACAGGTCGAGTACGCCGAGGTCGGTGCCGAATCGTTCGTTGATCCGGGCGACCCACTGTGCTCCGTTGAGTGAGGTGCCGCCGACGTCGAAGAAGTCGTCCTCGGGTTGCAGGCCCGGCTCCTTTAGCACTTCCCTCGCCAAAGCGATGACGACCTCGGGAACCGAGAGGGCCGGGTGTTGAAGTGTGTTCGGAGCCGTAGTGGGCGCGTCGGTCGAGGAAACCGCCGTGGCGGCAGCTGCGCCAGCAACCAGTGGTGCGGCATCAAGAGGTGACGCGTCGTCAGTTGGTACGCCGATGGTGGGTGCTGTGGTGCTGGACGTTGATGGAGGAGTAGTGGCGGGTGCCGCGCCGACCTCGGGCAGTGGGGGTGCGGTGGGCGACGCTGCGACAAGCGCTGCACTATCGGCGGATGCCGTGTAACCGGTGGGTGATTCGGTCGTGGGCGCCGCGCTCTTGGCGGCCGTGGCGACGAGGGGTGGGGCTGTGGGCGAGGTACCGCCCGTGTGCGGTGGGACGGTGCGGGTTCCGGCAGTGGTCGGCGTTTGGAGGGTGGCGACCGTGGGCCAGCAGTGCACTTCGGCCATGGGGGCGACTGGGAGTTCGAGTCGTCGGCGCGGGGCCTGGCCGAGCACTTCGCGCCAATTCACCTGGTGTCCTGCGAGATAGAGCTGGCGGAGTGCGTCGGCCGGGGTCGAGGCGACCGCCGCGGACGGGTGGTCGGCGAGCAGTGTCGACAGCTCGGTGCCGGGCGCCAGATCGATGATCAGGGGGTCGGCGGTGAGACCGGCCATGGCTTTGTTCAGGGCGTCGGCTCGCGGTGGGCGTGGTGCGGCGGTTTCGATGCGGAGAGCGGTGGCGAGGTCTTCGTTGCCACTGGCTACTCGGGCGGCGGTCGCCCCGATTCCGTGGGTGAGTAGGAGGTTTGGTGAGATTCCGGCATCGGTGAGCACTCGGTGTGCGCCGAGTAGCCAGATCAGTCCGCGCTGAGTAGGCGTCCAGTCCGTCTCCGCCACATGCGCTTTGGCTCGATCAGCGATTCGGGCGCAGACGGGGAACGCGTCGGTGGCGGCTTGTAGCTGGTCGGCGGGCACATCCCCGATATCGCCGAGGGCGACGACCACAGGGGTGGGATCCGATGGTCCCTGGTTGTCGGGTGCCGCCAAAGTGCCGGACAGCCGATCCAGCAGTTCCTTAGCATCGTGCACCAACCAGGCGTGTCGGTGCGCGAAATGCTCACGGCCCGTTGCCAGCACCGCCGCAGCGGTGGCGAGATCGAACGAACCCGGATCGGCGGCGACCTGGTCGTGCAGGGCTTGTACCTGGGCGCGTAGACCCGCGCCGTTGCGGGCCGAGAGCACGACGAGCTGGGCGCCGGCCGACGTTTCTCCGCCGGGCGCGGTCTGCTCCGGCGCCTGAACGATCATGTGCGCGTTGGTGCCGCTCAGTCCGAAGCTGCTGATCGCGGCGTAGCGCGTGCCGTCCGCCCACCGCTCGACGCGATCGGCGATGCGCAACGGCGCACCGTCGATGTCCAGCAATGGATTCGGCTGTTCGAGGTGTGCGGTCGGGAAGATCTCGCCGGCCCGGAATTGCGCGAGGATGCGGACCAGCCCCGCGAATGCGGCCATGCAGCCGAGGTGGCCGACGTTCGCCTTGATCGAGGAGACCGCGGGTCCGGCGCCGTCGAGCTGCCCGGCGTATGCGTCGAGCAGCCCCTGGATCTCGATCGGGTCGCCGATCTTCGTGCCGGTGCCGTGCGCCTCGACGTATCCGATTGCGGCAGCGGATATTTCCGCGTCGCGCAGGGCCGCGGTGATGACCTCGGTCTGGGCCTGCGGGCTCGGCGCGGTGAGCCCCGCGCCGCGGCGCGCATCCTGGTTGACCGCGCTGCCGCGCAGTATCGCGTGCACCGTGTCGCCGTCGCGCAGGGCGGCGTCGAGCGGTTTGAGCAAGACAAAACCGCCGCCCTCGCCGTAGGTGGTGCCGTCCGCGCCGACGTCGAACGGCCGGCACCGGTCCACGGGGGAGAGCACGCCCATGCCGTCGGCGCTGCGCTGCGGTAGCGCACCGAGCACCAGTTCGTAGCCACCGACCAGCGCCAGATCGCTTTCGCCCCTGGCGAGTTTCCAGCGCGCCTCGTGCAGGGCCACCAGGAAGGACGAGCACGCGGTGTCCACCACCTGCGCCGCGCCGCGTAGATCCAGGTGATACGCGATGCGCCCGGCGGCGTAGGCATGCAGGCTGCCGGTCTTGGCCTGGCCACTGTGTCGCTCCTCGGCGGGCAGCAGGTCGGACAGGCTCGGATGCGGAGCGCCGTACCCGCCGACCACCACGGCCGTGTTCGTCCCGGCCAACTCTGCGGGCGCGTAGCCCGCGTGTCCGATTGTGCGGCAGGCCAATTGCAGCATGCGCCGCTGCCGCGGGTCGATCAGCTCGGCCTCGGCCTTGGCCAGGCCGAAGTACCGGTAGTCGAATCCGGTGATGTCGTCGATCCAGCCGCCGTCCCGGTCGGCCGCGGACCGGGCCACACCGGTGGCCTCGGCCCGCGCGTCCGGGAAGCGGTGCATGGTGTCCCGGCCGTGGCGTAACAGCGTGGTCAGCGCGTTCCAGTCGGGACAGCCGGGTAGTTCGAAGGCGACGCCGATCACGGCGACCGCCGCTGCGTCCTCGCGGTTGTTCATAGCCGTGTCGTTTCTTTCTCGGTGGTCATCGCCCGGACCTCGGGCAGCGCGATGATCGCCAGGTTCACCACCGCGACCAGGGCGGCCATGGTCAGCAGCGGGACGGCGTCGCCGGTGGCCGCGGCGATCGGGGCGGCCACGGCCATGCCGAGCGGGCGGGCGGCGAAGGACAGCAGCGCGTCGTAGGAATCGGCGCGCGCCAGGGCCTCCGGCGGGAACTCGCGTTGCATCGTGGTCTGCCACACCGTGTTCAGCAGACCGACGCCGAGCATGGCCGCGCCGTAGGCGATGGCGTCCACCCAACTCGGCATCAGCGCCGCGAAGCTGATCATCGGCAGGGCGAAGAGCGCGCCGCACAACGACGTCAGCACCAGCGGACGCCGCGCCCGCAGCCGGGGTGCGACCAGCGAGCCGATCACCACCCCGGCCATGCCTGCCTGATAGATCAGCACCCAGGACACCTCGCCGCCCAGCGAGTGCACGGCGATCAGCGGCCCGAGCGTCATGAGCACGCCCGCAGCGAGATTCGAGACGCCGTGCCCGATCAGGTTGGACCAGAACCACGCTCGGCTGCGCACCTCGAACCAGCCGTCGGCCAGTTGCCGGAAGAACGTCACCGGATGCTCGATCGCCGGCCTCGGTGCGATCCGGAGTCCGCCGAGGGTGCAGGCCGCGACTGCGAACAGTACGGCGGTGGCGATGAATGTCCAACCCGCACCGACGGTGACGGTCAGCAGGCCGGCCACACCGGGCCCGGCCACCAGGGTGACGCCGCGGACCACGCCGAGATAGCTGTTGGCCCGCAACCGATGTGCCTGCGGCACCGTCGCGAAGACCAGGGGCGACATCGTCGGGGTGCCGAAGGCGACGCCGATGCCGGTGATCGCCGAGAGGATCACCAGATCGGTGATTCGCACTACGCCACAGAGCAATTCGATGCCGATGCCGAGCTGGGCGAGCCCGCGGGTCAGATCCGCGGCGAACGCCACCTTCTGTGGCGGGAACCGGTCGGCGAGCACCCCGCCGATCGGCAGGAGCACTAACTGCGGCAACAACTCTGCCGCGAGCACGATGCCGAGGTCGCTGCCCCGTCCGGTCGCCTCGATCACCGCGAGGGTGAGCGCCATCGGCACCAGGGCGGTGGCCAGGAAGGACAGCGTTCGCCCGAGCAGCAGGCGACCGAAACCGGGTACCTGCGCCATGGTTTTCAGCATTGGCACGTCCCGTGCGCAGGTGCGAACGGTTCGGAAAGGTGGGCCAGCAAGGGTTCCGGCGCGCCGAGGAAGTCGTAGTGACCGCCGGCCACCACCGGGAATCGGACGTCGGCCGAATAGTGTTGCCAGCCGCGCAGTTCCGCCGCGGTGACCTCCGGATCCTCGGACCAGTGCAGCACGGTGATCGGGAACGGCACCTCGATCGGCGCGGACCTGCGATAGACCCGATTGGCGGTCAGATCCTCGTGCAGGATGGCCAGGCCGAGTTCGATCAACTGCGGGTGCACCAATCCGCCGCGGGTGGCGGTGAGGAATTCCAGCTCCGCGCGCAGCTCGTCGTCGGACATGTCCAGGAATCGATCGTGCGGACAGTCGTGCGGCGCGACCTGCGCCGAGACGAACAGCTGCCGCGGCGTCGGGAGTCCGCGTTCGGCCAGCAGCCGGGCGGTTTCGAAGGCGGGCAGCGCGCCCGCGCAATGCCCGAAGAAGGCGAACGGCCGGTCCAGATGCGGCAGCAGCTGATCGGCGAGCACCTCGGCGAGATCCTCGTAGGTACCGTAATGCCGTTCCCGAAGCCGGTTCTCTCGTCCGGGCAGCTGGATGGAGCAGACTTCGAGGCCGCCGATGCGTCGCGGCCATTGGTTGAACATGGACCCGCCGACCCCGGAATACGGGAAACAGAAGATCCGGGCGGTCGCGTCGTCGTCTGGTAGGCGCAGCAGCCAGCGGGTCAGGGGTGTGGTGTCGCGGAGGGTGGTATCTGAGGTCACTGAGTTACATCCCTTCGTTGAAGTGCCGGTTTTCGCCGGACTGATTCATCGGGGTCCGGATCGGGAAGTGCGTCATCCCGGCAATGAAGACGGAGGCCAGGTGCTGCGGCGGCGCCACCGGCTCCACGCCGGTGTACCGCCCGAACAGCTCTTCGAACAACACCCGAAAGGTCAACCGCGCCAACGGTGCGCCGAGGCAGTAGTGCGGTCCGTGGCCGAAGGCGATGTGGCGGTTGTCGGTTCGGGTGACGTCGAAACGGTACGGGTCGGCGAACACCGATTCGTCGCGATTGGCCGAACCGATCCAGACCGCGACCGCCTCACCCGCCTCGACCAGCCCACCGCTCAGCTCGGTGTCGACGCTGGCGTAGCGCAGAAAGCTGTTGGCGGGCGAGGTCCAGCGCAGGCCCTCCTCGACGAGCCGGGGGATCAGTGCCGGATCGGCGCGCACGGCGTCCCACTGGTCCGGGTGCTCGCTGAGCGCGAGCAGGGTGCCGCTGACCGTGTGCGGGGTGGTGGCGTTGGCGCCGAGCAGCAGGCTGTAGCAGTTGTAGATGACCTCTTCGTCGGTGAGCGGTGCGCCGCCGGCGTCCATGCTCACCATGTGCCCGAGCAGATCCGCGGTGGGTTCGCTGTCGCGCAGGCGTTTGACCTGCGCGGCGAAATAGTCGAACAGCTGGTGGTGTGCGATGGCCAGGGTGGCGAATCCGTTGCGTACCTGGAACTCCGGATCCTCCGGTGCCGCGGCCATCGCCGTCCACTGGACCAGCTTGTCCCAGTCGGCCTCCGGGACGCCGAGCAGCGCGCCGGCCACCGTCATCGGCAGTTCGTACGCCTGCTGGGCGACATCCCAGGTGTCACCGGCGGACGCCGGTGCCAGGAATCGGTGCACCACGGCGCGAATTCGGTCCTGCCACGCGGCGATCGTGCGCACCGAGAGCTTCGGTTGCAGCGGTCGGCGCAGCTCGGAATGCCTTGGTGGATCGGTGGATACGAGCATCTTGCCGGCCGAGATATCGCCGTGCCCGAGCTGGGTGAGCACGCTGCCGCGTTCGGAGGTGAAGGCGCGATGGTCGCCGAGCACCCGGCAGGCATCCGCGTGCCGGGTGACCGACCGGAACGACCGTCCATCGGGTAGCACCTGGCGATGCAGCGGTGCGTCGGCGCGCATGGCCGCCCACACCGGGTGCGGATCGCCGGTGGCGAAGAAATGGGGGTCGAACAGGTTGATCTGCGTCAGGTCGACGGCCGCGCGCACGTCGGTGCTGATTTTCACGCGGTGGGCCGTCCCTGCTCGACGGCCGTGGCCAGGCCGGCGGGGGTCGGATCGAGATAGAAGGTGACCGGGGAGACGGCGACGCCGTACTCGCGTTCGAGGTCGGCGGTGATGCGGACGCCGAGCAGCGAATGGCCGCCGAGCTCGAAGAAGTCGTCGTCCGCGCCGATGCCCGCGATGCCGAAATGGTCGCTCCAGAGCGTAGTTACGGCCGTTTCCATCGCGGTGCACGGCTCGCGGTAGGCGGTCGTCAGCTGTGGGCGTTCGGTGGGTTGGTCGGCCGCGAGGGCCTTGCGGTCGATCTTGCCGTTGGCGGTCAGCGGGAGTGCGTCGACGATCCGGATCAGCGAGGGGACCGCGTACGACGGAAGCGTTTCGGTGAGTGCGCGCCGGACGTCCAGTGTCGACAGTGCGTGGTCGGTTTCACCGACGATCCACGCGGACAAGCGTTTTCCGCCGCCACGCTGGTCCTGCGGGACGACCGCGAGTTCGGCCACGCCGGGCAGGGCGGCGATCGCGGCCTCGATCTCGCCGAGTTCGATGCGGAACCCGCGGATCTTCACCTGCTGGTCCGCGCGGCCGAGGTAGTCGAGCGCGCCGGTCGATTGCCGCTGGACCAGATCGCCCGTGCGGTACATGCGCTGTCCCGGGATCTCGGCGGCCGGATCGGCGAGGAAGGTCGTGGCGGTCAGTCCGGGATTGCCCCAATATCCTTGGGCCAGACCGGTTCCCGTGGCATACAGCTCGCCGGCCCGGCCGTCCGGGGCCGGCGTGAGCCGGGCGTCGAGCAGGCGGACGCCGGTGCCCCGGATCGGATGGCCGATCGGGATCGGGCCGGACGGCACCTCGGTGACGGGGTAGCAGCAGGTGAAGGTCGTGTTCTCGGTCGGGCCGTAGCCGTTGATCACCGTGGTGTCGGCGAGGGTGGTGACGGCCCGCCGGACGTGCACGGGGGACAGCACGTCGCCGCCGGCGAGCAGGTAGCGCAGGCCGCGCAGTTCGTCTAGTCCGGCGTCGGTGACCTGCTGGAACAGGCCCGCGGTCAGCCAGAGCACGGTCACTCGGTAGTGGCCGACGAGTTTGGTCAGATCGCTGATCGAGAGTTCGGTGCCGGGCGCGAGGACCAGTTGCGCGCCGTTGAGCAGCGCGCCCCAGATCTCCAGGGTGGAGGCGTCGAACGCGATCGGCGCGAATTGCAGGAAGACGTCGTCCGGGGTGATGGAGACGAAATCGGTGTCGACCACCAGGCGCGAAATCGCTCGGTGTGGCACGCACACGCCCTTGGGTGTGCCGGTGGAACCCGAGGTGTAGGCCAGGTATGCCGGGTGCAGGGCGGTGATGGTTACCGGTGCGGGCGCCTGATCGGGGCGGTCCGTGTCCAGCGAGACCGCGGTGCAGGTCGGGGGCAGTTCCGGGGTCAGGCCGTCGTGCGTCAGGACGATGGTCGCGCTCGATTGGCGCAGGACGAGTTCGCGGCGGCGGCGCGGCGAGCGCTCGTCGAGGGCGAGGTATCCGGCACCCGTTTTCAGAATCGCGAGCAGCCCGACGATGGTGGTAATCCGGCGGCGGGCGTCAATTGCGACGATGTCGCCGGGACGGACGCCTGCCGCTTGCAGATATCGGGCCAGTGCGTCGGATCGCCGGTCGAGTTCGGCATAGCTGAGTTGGCCGCCGTCGCCGATAACCGCTACCCGTTCCGGGTGCTGTTTCGCCAGCAACGTGAATCGTTCGCCGATAACCGGCGGGGATGTAAGAGCGTGTTCGTTCACAGTCAGCCTCACAATCCCGGGGATCGCCCGAGACTTTCGCACAGAGAAATCTCACCGGGCGTGGAAAGTCTAATAAACCCGGTGCTGGATATTTGCGGACAGCTCGACCAAAGATGGCGGTCGCGGCCTTCCGCGGGGTTTGCCGACGTCGGCCCAGGGCGATGTGGGACGGCATCGGAACGGGTAGAACTCGGCATCAGCGCTGGTAGCGCCGCCGAGAAGAGTCAGTTTCGGGACAGTCCGAACCGCGATGCCTCGACCGGCACCGGAATGTTGCGTCCGGAAAGTCCGTGCATATCTCACCCCCTGTGAGAGCTTGGTGTTCCCCTGATTCCGAGTGGAATCATTACAGTCGATCTTACAAAGTCGCGGCAACCGAATTCACATGTGACTTGCATCACACGGCGATAACAGACGATAGATACGTCATTTCTGCCGGAATAACACCCCAGCTGTATAAGTCAGAATAAACTCTTACAAGACACCAGTTTTCGGGGGTAATGCTGACACGTCTTCTTTATAAGCGACTGGTCGGTATCTTACCTGGCGGAAAACGGAGGATTTCGACCGATTAATTGACCGGGGTATTGAACCGATCAGCGGCCTGATCGAGAACCCTGCCGACTACCCGTAGGCCCGGTTTCCCCGAGGCCGCCGGGCAGCGCCTGATGCTCGGTCGCGCCACCAGGCGACGGCCGCCCGGGAGCGGTCCCGCCGATCTGCCCGAGGTCGGCCGGCTCGTGCCGCGCTACGAAATCGCTTGCGGCAAAGGAATATCCCTTCGATGTCGCGGCTTATACGAGTTGGTCGAGGGCGATTTCGAAGGCGGTGCTGGCTAGGTTTGTGGTGAGGTCGGAGCGGGAATGGCAGCGGTCGAGGGCGGTGGCGATGGTGGTGGAGATATCGCCGAAGATCGCCTCGTCCGAGACTTCTACGTCGCCTTGCATCAGGAGGGCGAAGGCGCGGGCCATGCCGCAGTTGGCGATGAAGTCGGGGACCACGGCGACGCTCTTGTCGGCGTGTTCGTAGATCGGACCGTAGAAGATCTCGGAGTCCGCGAAGGGCACGTTGGCGCCGCTGGCGATCACCTGCAGGCCGTTCGAGCTCATGCGATCGATCTGGTCGTGGGTGACCAGGCGGGACGCGGCGCACGGCAGGAACACCTCGGCGCCGAGCGTCCAGATGCGATCGTTGATCTCGTCGAACGGCAGTGCGCCCTCGGCGTGCAGTGCGTTACCTCGCTTGGCCAAGAACAACTCTCGGGTTTGCTCGAGGGTGTAGCCCGCCGGATTCAGCACACCGCAGTCGCGGTCGATGATGCCGACGATCCGGGCCCCCGCCTGCGCCGCGTAGTAGGCGGCGGCCGCGCCGACATTGCCCCAGCCTTGCACGATCACCCGTTTCCCGGCGATTTCGCCGCCGTAGATCCGGTAGAAATGGCGGACCGATTCGGCGACGCCCCAGCCCGTAATCAAGTCCGCGACAGTGTATTTGCCATTCGGGTCCGGGGTGAAGCGCCGATCCTCGACCACCTTCGCCACGCCGAGCCGAAGCTGGCCGACCCGCTGGACGAGTTCCCGGTCGTCGGCACCGTAGTGTCCGGTGACCACGCCCTGCTGCGGATGCCACAACCCGTAACTCTCGGTGATCGGCACGACCTCGGCCATTTCGTCGACATTGAGATCGCCGCCGGTTCCGTAATACGCCTTCAGCAACGGTGCGACCGCCCGGTACCACCGGCTGAGCACCTCGCCTTTCCTGGGGTCACGCGGGTCGAAATCGATCCCGGATTTCGCGCCGCCGATCGCAGGCCCGGACACGGTGAACTTGATTTCCATGGTCTTGGCCAGCGATTCGACCTCGTTGCGATCGAGCCCGCGGCGCATCCGGGTGCCGCCACCCGCCGCCCCGCCGCGCAACGAGTTGATGACCACCCAGCCCTTCGCGGACGTCTCGGAGTCCTGCCACTCGAACACGATCTCGGGCGCCTTCTCCTCGAACTGGAAAAGTAGGTTCTTCATCTGCGTTTCCTCACCGTCCGGAATGTGCCGTCGACCAAAGGGGCAGCGCGGCAACCCAACTCGAGCATGGGCCGAGCCGGACGGCACCCGTTGCGTCAGCAACTGTGAATTCCCGATGATTTCCGCGCAACCTGCCTAGTCCCTGCCGGACAACCTGCACAGAATGCCTGCCGCAACCGCACCATTGTGCGGCAAGATGCCTAGTGCGACCGGCAACAGTCACCCCACAACCCCCCGGCGCACCGCATGCACGAAAGGCGACCGAAGCGTGAGTACCAATGGGACAGCACTGGAAGTCGTTCGCTACAACTCGTCGGAGACGCTGCGACATGCGGAGGAGATCAAGGCGGTCTACCGCGCCGCGCACCGGTCCCAGCAGGGCGACCCCTGGTATCACCCGGCGAAGTTCTGGGAACGACTCGAGGAGCGGTACGCGCCGATCCCCGGTTTCGAACTGGTCGCCGGATGGCGGGATGGCCGGCTGGCCGGCTACGCCTTCGGCACACCGTATCGACACCCGGCCGAAGTCAGAGCCAAAGCAGCGCAAGTCTTTCCGGAACTCGCTGCCGAAACCTCGGCCGCGCCGGTCTACATCTTCCGCGAATTCTCCGTGCACCCGGCCCATCAGCGTCAGGGTTACGGGCGGATCATTCACGACGCGGTCCTCGCCGAGCGTCCCGAACGGCTCGCCTACCTACTCGTGCGGGTCGAGAACCCGGCCAAGGCGCTCTATGAGTCGTGGGGTTGGCGAGTCATCGGACATGCCCGGCCCTTTGCCGATTGGCCGGTAATGGACGAGATGGCGAAACGGCTGGGCTGACGCGCGGAATATCTGCGGTCGTTCGGCGGTGCGGAACAGTCGGTATCCGACCGGACGGAGATACGCCATTCTGCGTTGACGGCCTACGCAAGGAGATTCATCATGTCGGATGTCGCCATCCCGACTCAGATCACCCACCCCTGGCAGGCGACCGCCCGCACGGTCTTCGCCGTGCTCGTCGCGCTCGCCTCGCTCATTCCCGTCGTCGCGGTCGCGGGCGGCATCGATACCGTGCCCGCGGTCGCGCAGCTGATCGCGGTGTGCGGCGCGGTCACTCGCATTCTGGCGCTGCCCAGTGTCGAGGAATTCCTGTCGCAGTTCCTGCCGTTCCTGTCGGCGGGCACTGACCTGTCGGGTTCGGCGGCGCGTCGCGCACAGGCGGCGCATCGAGGACCTGGTCGTCAGTAGTAAGCCCGTGCTCTTGGGCGGGTTGTGCGCCCCAGCGGGTGCGGATCGGGACGCGATCGCGCAACGCTGATCGAACGCTGCGCCGGAATATGGGGTCGTCGGCTGGAGCTGGCCGCGGACAGGCCGGGCGACCCAGTGCATGACTCGGGTGATCGCGGGTAGGCAGTGGTAGTGACCTGCGCCTATTGCCGACTCGCCGGAGCACCGTGGTGACCGGGCGAGACCGTCCGACCGGAACTCCGGACACGGGCCGGGGGAGCAGTGCCTATCGACATGCGGCGTTCTTCGTCGGCGGTGTGGTCGTGCTCGCCCTCGTCGCCATGGCGATCATCGGGGCGTGGGTCGGTCGAGCCGACTGCGCCGATTGTGCGGGTCACCCCCGAATTCTGGTCTCCATCGTGCCCGCCGGCATCTTGCTGGTCGGCACCCTCGCGGCATTCGGCACGACGTATCGGGTGTGGCGCCGCGGCGGTTCCTGGGTGACCTGGCAAGGCGCGGGCTGGTTCCTCATGACGATCACGCTGATCTATGTCGCCACCTCGGCCGGCGCCGTGGGCGATTGAGCCCACTGAGCGTGACGCGCTCCTGACCTCGGGTGCGACGGTTTCTTCACCGGCCGAACGGGGTACAGCCCCGGCATGACCTCATCGCAGGACGGCCGGGGTACTCGGTTGGGCCTACCCGATTCGATATCGGTCGCGCTGTTCGATCTCGATGGCGTGCTGACCGATACCGCGACGGTGCATCGGCGAGCGTGGCGCGAAGTGTTCGACGACTACCTGCGGGAGCATTGCGGTTCGGGTTTCCAGCCGTTCAGCGAGGACGACTACCTGCGGTATGTCGACGGGCGCCCGCGCGCGGACGGGGTACGAGAGTTCCTGCGTTCCCGGGGGATCACCCTCCCGGAGGGTGATCCGGACGCCGAGCCGGGAGATTCGACGGTGCAGGCGATCGGCAATCGCAAGAACGCCCGGTTGCTCTCGTTCATCGAACGTGAAGGCGTGCAGGTGTATCCCGGTTCGGTCGACTATCTCGCCGCGGTCCGGGCCGCCGGCTTGCGGGTCGGCGTGGTCACCGCGTCCGCGAATGCGGTTGCGGTGCTGAAGACTACGGGGCTTGCCGACAGCGTCGATGTTCGAGTGGACGGCACCGTTGTGGCCGAGCTGGGGCTGCGCGGCAAACCGGCGCCGGACGGGTTCCTCGAGGCCGCGTCCCGATTCGAGGTGCCGCCGAGGCAGGCAGCGGTTTTCGAGGACGCGGTCGCCGGGGTCGCGGCGGGGCACGCGGGTGGATTCGGGTTCGTCGTCGGGGTCGATCGAGTCGGCGGCAGCCACCGGCACGAGCTGATCGACGCGGGCGCCGACGTCGTCGTCGGCGATCTGTCGGAACTGAAGGAGTAGCCGAATGGCAGCGGACTGTCGCGGTTTCGAGGTGGATCCCTGGCAACTGCGTTGGTGTGGACTGGATCTCGGGGAGCTACGGCGTACGGAGTCGATCTTCGCGCTGTCGAACGGGCATATCGGCATGCGTGGCAGTTTCGAGGAGGGAGAGCCGGTCGGAGAGCCGGGAACCTATCTCAACGGCTTTTACGAGAAGCGCGAATTGCCCTATGCCGAAGCGGGTTACGGGTATCCCGAGAACGGCCAGACCGTGGTGAACGTCACCGACGGGAAGATCATCCGGTTGCTTGTCGGCGACGAACCGATGGACCTGCGCTACGGCGAGGCCAGTGAGCACGAGCGGGTACTGGACTTTCGTTCCGGGACGTTGCGGCGCAGCACGGTGTGGACCTCGCCGACCGGCCAATCGGTGCGCATTCGCTCCGAACGCCTGGTCTCGTTCACCGAACGCGCGCTGGCCGCCATCCGCTACGAGGTCGAGCCGATCGATGACGACCTGGACCTGGTGATCCAATCGGATCTGCTCGCCAATGAGCCGGTCGCGAAGCGTGGCGACGATCCGCGACTCGCCGCGACGCTCGATCGGCCGCTGGTGGCGGATTTCGCGGCAGCGCGGGATTTTCACGCGGTCCTCGCCCATCACACCAGGAGTTCCGGGCTGCGGATGGCGGCGGCGATGGATCATGAGCTCGAGGCAACCGCGGAGCCGAGATGTTCGGTGGACGCCGAGGAGGATTTGGCGCGGTTGACCATCGCGGTCGACGTCGCCAAGGGCGACACCCTGCGGCTGACCAAATACCTCGCCTACGGCTGGTCGAGTCAGCGCTCGACGCCGGCGTTGCGTGCTCAGGTCGACGCGGCGCTGGCGGCGGGAATGGAGACCGGCTGGGACGAGCTGCTCGCCCGCCAGCGTGCCTATCTCGACGACTTCTGGTCCACTGCCGACGTCGAGATCGACGGCGATCCGGAAATGCAGCAGGCTGTGCGCTTCGCGCTGTTCCACGTGCTGCAGGCGGGCGCGCGCGGCGAGACCAGGGCGATACCGGCCAAGGGGCTGACCGGTCCGGGCTACGACGGTCATTCGTTCTGGGACACCGAAACTTTCGTGCTTCCCGTGCTGATCCACACCATGCCGATCGCCGCGGCGGACGCGCTGCGGTGGCGACATTCCACGCTGGATCTGGCGCGGCAGCGGGCACGCGAACTGCGCCAGTCCGGGGCGATGTTTCCGTGGCGTTCGATCAACGGCGAGGAGGGCTCCGGTTACTGGCCCACCGGTACCGCCGCCGTGCATGTCACCGCCGATATCGCCGACGCCGTCATCCGGTACGTCGCGGCGACCGGTGACGAGCAGTTCGAGAAGCATTGCGGGGTAGAGCTTCTGGTGGAGACCGCGCGATTCTGGGCCGATCTCGGCCATCTGGATTCGACGGGAACCTTCCGGATCGACGGGGTCACCGGGCCGGACGAGTATTCGGCGCTGGCGGACAACAACATCTATACCAACCTGATGGCGCAGCGGAATCTGCTCGGCGCGGTCGCCGCGTGTGAGCGGCACCGCGGGGTGGCGCAGCGGCTCGGGGTGTCCGACGACGAGATCGGCCGGTGGCGCGACTGCGCGAAGAATCCGGCCATGCCGTACAACGCCGATCTCGCCGTGCACGAACAGTCCGAGGGTTTCACCCGCTACGCGCGCTGGGACTTCGCCGGTACCCCGGCCGGTCAGTATCCGTTGCTGCTGCACTATCCGTACTTCGATCTATACCGCAAGCAGGTGGTCAAACAGGCCGATCTGACGCTGGCGATGTACCTGATACCCACCGCGTTCACGCCGGAGCAGAAGGCCAGGAACTTCGACTATTACGAAGGGCTGACCGTCCGCGACTCCTCGCTGTCGGCCTGTGCCCAATCCATCATGGCGGCCGAGGTCGGTCACCTCGATCTGGCCTACGCCTACTTCGTCGAATCCGCGCTGACCGACCTGCACGATCTGCACCACAACGTGCCGAGCGGCCTGCACATAGCCTCCCTCGCGGGCGCCTGGAGTTGCTGCGTCGCCGGTTTCGGCGGCATGCGCGAATGCGACGGCGAATTACATTTCGCCCCAAGGCTTCCCGCAGAGCTGAACCGGCTCGCGTTCCGAATCATGTGGCGCGGCAGCCGTTTATCGGTCGAGATCACCCGCGAGGAGGTCGTCTACCGCCTGCTCTCCGGTGACCCGTTGACCTTCCGTCACCACGGCCACCGCCACACCCTCGCCCACGAGCCCCAGTCCCTGGCCATCCCCGACCTACCGCCCCGGCCAACCCCCGCACCACCGGACGGGCGAGCACCGTATCAACGACCCCGAGACCGGTAGGGCTGGTGCGGATCCCATGCGACGGTCTTCGTCACTGTAGTGTCCGATTCGAGGTTGTGGGCTGCTGGTCGAGTTGGAGCTGAGTGCGCAGTTCTCTCGGTGTCACGGATACCTCGGTCAGGCGATCTACGGCTGCTCGATTTATGGCCGTCAACCAGGTGCGGATATCGAACTGTCCCAGAGCTGTGCGGAGCTTCAGATCCAATTGTTCCCGGTACTCGGCGCGGCGGGGGCGCTCGCGGGCGGCCAGGCGCTGGATTTCCAGCGAAACCAGTTGTGCCCATTCGTTTTCCAGGGCCGGGGTTGGTGCGCCGTCGGTAGGTGGTTCGCTGCTGTCATATCGTGATTCGAGGTTGCGCAGTACATGTGCGGCGACCGAAACGGAATGGTTCTTGATGGTCGCCAGATTGAAACCGAAGGCGCCGAGACGTCCGTGCCGAACTATTTCGTCGCCTTCCCGCGGAGCTCCCACGGCGGAGATCGCTCCGGATCTGCGACCGTCGGCCGTGAGCAAAGTGCCGAATTCGTCGACCTCTACTCCTCTTCGGGTCTTACCGTGCGGCACGGCCAAGCCGCTGACCAGAAGCTGTTGCCACAGCGGCGAAGCCACCTCGGTGTAGTCGAACTCGCGTCCGAAATTGGAGATGACCAGGTCTGCTTCCACGGTCCGGGGGGACCCGCCGCCGGACAGGGCCAGTGCCAATCGGTCGTGCGCCAGCGGACGCACGTCCGTCACCCGCCCGGTGATCACCTGGACCTGGCCGCTCTCGCGGTAAGCGGAATCCACGAGGGCGGTGGTATACGACATCGCGCTGACCCGCAGCGTGGCGATACGGCTTCCGAACTTTGCCAACAGGGCCTGCAAGTCTTCGGCGGAAACGTTCTGGATCAACTCAGGTAGATACGCTTCCCAGGCCTTCGCGATGCGTTCGGAAATCACCGCGGGATGCACCTCGGGATGCTGGCCGGCAACGAAAAGGCAGGCGCGGAGCCACTCCGCTTCGAGTTGCCCGGCGAGCGTGGCGCTGCCACGCTCGACATCGATACTGGGCGCCGGGATATCCAGAACGCCGTGGCGGTGGTCGGCCGGATAAGTGCTCGGAGTCAGGCTCGACGGCGAAATCATGTAGATCGGGCCTGCGTGCCGTTGCCGGAGCAGGAGTGCGGCGAAATCGTAGGCGCTGAGCATTGTGCCGATGATCGCGACGACAGCGCTCGGCGATAATGTCCGGATCCGCTCCACCGCTTCGCCGGTATACGGCAGTCGAATGTAGGACGGGTGGTCGAGCACGGCCGCCGCGAAGCGCGGGTGCCGCAATTCGGGTCCGGTCGCGAGAATTACGTGGTCGGCGTCGAGGGTTGCCGCTCCGTGTCCGGGTTCTTCTCCCGGCCAGGACAGGTTTTCGATGACGGTGGTGACGCCCGCGGCGCACGGCACCAGGTCGACCATCTCACCGTCCGCCGCGCGCAGGACTACGCCGGCGCAAGCCTCGTCGGCGGCTTCGGTCAGCCGTCGCGTGAGGTAGTCGGCGTATAGCCGGCGTGGAGCCGGATCCGATTCACCGAACGTGATATCTCGCCATTCCGCAGACCACGTGGATCGATCGGCCTGTTCGTTGGCCCAATTCAGGAAGTCGTCGACGTCCTCGCGGAAAGCCGACATCCGGCCCGCTTGGATATTGAAGACATGGCTCCACGGATTTCCCGCCGGGTAATAGGCGACCCCGGCGTGTCTGTGTTCCGGCCGGCGTTCGAGCAAGACGATCTCCACCGGCTCGGTGGCGAACCGCAGCAGCCGTATGGCCGTGGCGGTACCGGCCAAGCCCGCGCCGACCACGATGATTCGCCGGGATCTGTGTGGAGACTCCACCTGCTGTACCCCTCATCAGCTTGAAATCGCGACAACCCGCCTACGGTAATCCCCTGCGCCAGTTCGAGTCCGCGTAATGGCGCACTGGCTCGCGCCGACACGCGGCCGTCACCGTCGCGCGGCAGCATCCGGCCGACCGGTCACACTGGAAGCCTCGAATCCTGTTTCCGCCCACACCGTCCAGAGGATCGGCATGCAGTTTCCCCTCACCGTCAACGACTTTCTCGATCGCGCGGTCACCGTTTATCCGGAGCGCGTGGCGATCGTCGACGAGCCGGATCAACCCGCCACCTCCTGGGGCGAGCTCACCTATGCCCAGCTGAACGACCGCGCGCGAGCCCAGGCCGCCGGTCTCGACCAGCTCGGCGTGCCCGTGGGCGCCCGGGTCGCGGTGGTCTCGCAGAACTCCGCGCGCCTGCTGAGTTGCTTCTTCGGCGTCAGCGGCTGGGGACGGGTGCTGGTGCCGATCAACTTTCGCTTGGGCACCGATGAAATCGCTTACATCGTCGAACATTCCGGTGCCGAGGTGCTGCTGGTCGATCCCGCGCTGAAGGATGTGGTCGACCGGATCGACTGCCGGACCAAGTTCGTCTTCGGCGAAGACGACGACCGGATCTGGTCCGGCGCAGGGCAACCCCGGGAATGGGCCGAGTCCGACGAGTCGGTGACGGCGACGATCAACTACACCTCGGGCACCACCGCTCGGCCCAAAGGGGTGCAGCTGACCCATCGCAACCTCTGGCTCAACGCCACCGTGTTCGGCTGGCAATCCGGCGTCAACGACCGGGACGTGTATCTGCACACCCTGCCGATGTTCCACGCCAACGGCTGGGGACAACCCTTCGCCGCCACCGCGATGGGCGTCGAACAGGTCGTCATCCGCCAGATCGACGGCACCGAGATCCTGCGCCGCATCGACCGGCACGGCGTCACCTATCTGTGCGCGGCGCCGGCGGTGATCACCGCGGTGCTGGACGCGGCCCGCGAGTGGGATGGGCCGATTCCGGGGCGAGATCGCGTGCGCGCCATCGTCGCCGGCGCGCCGCCGCCTACGCGCGTCATCGAACAGGTGCGCGGCGACCTCGGCTGGGAGTTCATCCAGATCTACGGCCTCACCGAAACCGCTCCGCTGCTGACGATGTCGCGGATGCGCGCCGAATGGGACGAGTTGCCGCCGAGCCGGCAGGCGCGCCTGCTCGGGCGTGCCGGCGCGCCCGCGCTCGGTGTGCGGGTGCGGATCGATCCGGCGGGGGAGATCCTGGCCCAGTCCAACCACAACCTGCTCGGCTACTGGGACAACCCACAGGCCACCGCGGAAACCCAGGCAGGCAACTGGTTCCACACCGGGGACGGCGGGACCTTCACCGACGGCTACCTCACGATCACCGACCGCAAGAAGGACGTGATCATCACCGGCGGTGAGAACGTGTCCTCCATCGAGGTCGAAGACGCGCTGCTGCTGCACGAGGCGGTCCGCGAGGCCGCGGTCATCGGCATCCCCGACGAGAAGTGGGGCGAACTGGTCACCGCCCTGATCGTCACCGCGCGACCGGTCACCGCGGACGAGCTGATCACCCACTGCCGCGCGCACCTGGCCGGCTACAAGTGCCCCAAGCGCATCGAATTCCGCACCGAACTCGCGCGCACGGCCACCGGCAAACTGCAGAAGTTCAAGCTGCGCCAGCAGTTCCCGACCGAAGCAGACCACTGACCAGGAGGTGCGGTGCCGAGGGGAGCGACCGTGTGCTTCGCGGACGAGCTCGGCCGTAGCGGGGGAGCGCGGTCAGCAAATCCCGGCCCCGGCAGCAAACACCGAGGTCTGCGGCCGGCTGGGTTCAGCGCTGATCATGTGCGTCTGCGACCAGGTTCTGTAGTTCGACGGCGGCACGACCGGCCGCGGAGGGGTCGGGGTGGTGCACGGCCTGCTCGACGAGCTGGTCGCGGTGCGCCTTCCGGCGATGCTCCAGCAGCTCCCGGAACAGCCCCGCCAGGGTCTCCTGGTATCTGTCGTCGTAGTAGACGGGGAAGGTGTTCGACGGCAACGGGCGGTCCGAAACCTCGGCATCCCAGTCGTATTCGGCGTCGTACAGCCATTGCCGTAGTTGCTCGTCGGTCGGACGCTCCGATGTCACGAGATCACCCTTCCCGGTATCCGGTGCGGTCGAGGCTTCCCGAATTCCGCACCCCCGCACGAACTATTCTGGCTGGGCCAGCGTAGTGGTAGCTGATCTCGCTGCGGCTATTGCTCGCGCGCAGACGGAACGCGGTGCTCAAGGTTCGGGGCGCCGGAGCTCCAGCAGGCCCGAGGCCGCGAACTTTCGGATGAGGTCCGAGCCGGTGACGACCTCGAGGAACTTCTCGACCTGGACGGACTTGTCGCGCGCGTGCACGGTCAATTCGCGGCGAATCGGGCGGGCGAGTCGAATGATGGACAGCAGCCTGGCCGATCCGTGCAACGCCATCTTCGGGACCAGCGCGACGCCGACGCCGTGCTCGACGAGATTCAACGCGGTGGGCACGTCGGGTGCGCGGACGGCGAACCGGGCGTGCCCGCCCGCCCGGCCTGCCTCGCGCGCGACGATGTCGGTGAGATCGGAGTTCGCGCCGCACCGGATCCAGGGCGCCTCGACCAGTTGTTTCCACGAGCCGTCGAAGCCGCCGCGCTGGCCGGGATGGCAGACGACGACCAACTCCTCCGTGCCCAAGTGGTGCGTGACCCGCGAGCTGGACTGCTCGAGCGGGCCGACGGCGAGATCGAGTGCGCCCTCGGCCAGCGCCGCGCTGAGCTCGCGGAGGTCGTTGAACGCCCGGACCTCGACGTTGTCCATATGGTGCTGGTGGCGCAGGCGGTAGATGAGCGGCGGCAGCAGCTTGTGGGCGATGGTCGGGGTGGTGCCGACGGTCATCATGCCCTCGCCGAAGGTTTGGCCCATGGCGATCGCTTGCTGGGCGGACTCGACCACAATGGCGGCCTGAACATAGAACTCCCGCCCGAACTTGGTCAGCCTCGACCGGCGGGAGCGGGGGTCGAACACCTTCTGGCCGAGGGTGGACTCCAGCGCGTCGATCTGTTGCGACATCGCCGACGGGGTTATGCCGAACCGCCTGGCCGCGGCTGACAGCGAGCCCAGTTGTACCGCGCTGACGAAGTAATCGAACTGGCGCAGCGTGATCGTATTGGAAGTCAGTAGGGGGCAGTCAGCCATCGGCAACCTTTGTCCAGAGCCGTCGGCTCAGCCGAACCGCGTCGCGGGTCGAACGCAACGGAAACACTGTCGTACCTAAACAGTGGAGGACTGTATCTCTCATTACCTCGGCACGCAATAACGGATACCGCACGCCATGGTCGCCCGCTCGATCTCGGATACGCTGCCTTCGATGAGTGCGCGCAACGCTGGTTCGGCCACCCGGCTACCTCCTGGGCGGCACAAACTCGCGCGCGACACCGTGGTCACCTCGCAGATCCAACGACTGCACCGTGCCGCGTTCGAGCAGATCGCGGCCCACGGCTACCACGGCACCACGGTCGCCGCGATCGTCGCCGCCGCGGGCGTCTCCCGGCGCACCTTCTACGAGTTCTTCACCAACAAACAGGACTGCTTCCGCGCCGCCTGCGACTACTTCGTCGCCACCCTCGACAGCGAACTCCGCACGCGCGCGGCGGCGCTGGACACCCGGCACTGGCGCACGCTGGTGCACGACTCGCTCGAGCTGTATCTGACCGCGCTCGCCGACAACCCCGACATCGCGCAGGCACTACACGTCGAAACCCTCGTCGCCGGCCGCGAGCTCGCCGAACAACGAGCCCAGGTCCAAGCGATCCTCGCCGACCGCATGCGCCGAGCCCACCACCTCGCTCGTCAGCAACAACCCGCGCTCCCCGCCCGCCCCGACGAGACCTTCGACTTCATCATCGGCGGCATCGACGACCGCGTCCGCCACTGCCTGCAAACCCGCGGCTCCGCGCATTTGCCGACCCTGCTGCCGTTGCTCGAAACCGCCACGATCGACCTGTTCGGGGCCACCGAGCGCCGGTGAGCCCTGTCGTGGCCTGGCCGGAACCGTCGAAGCCACGAGATCATTTCGAGCAACCTCGGCGCGGTGGTTCGACGGCGGATCAATAAGGCGGTCTCGGCGGCCGAGTCGCGTCCGGGTCGGCACGGGGATAGTGCCGACTCACGCGTCATGTGTGCCGTCGGTTGCTCGGCTCATCGGCCGGCCGCGGACGAGGTCGCCGATCGCGAGCAGCACCGCGAGCACCGCCACGCCCAGCAGCACAGCGAGCGATTTGATCCAACCCCAAGGCTCGTGCAGGGCGGCGAAGGGCGGAGGCGTCTGATTCGTCATGGTTCGGACGGTAGGGACCGCCGTTCATCGCCGAATTGCTCGCGATGAACGGGCGATCAACGCACCTGGTAGGGGAGGGTAACGCTAGGCGAGCGCCGGTTGGGGTTCCGGGACAACCTGTTTCAGGTTCGCGGCCACGATGTTCCGCAGCCCGGCGACCCGCTCGGGCCGATGGTGCTGTTCGGAGTAGGCGAATTCGATGTTCAGCCTGCCGTGGAAGGTGTAGACGAAGTAGCTCAGCTCCGGCACCGGATCGGAGGTGGCGAATCCGCGGAAATCGGTGATGCGCATGCCTTTCGGGGATGCCAAGGCGGGCACCACGCCCCAGTTGGTGATGGTGTTCACGGCGATTTCCCGCGCATCGCCCTGCATGACCTGGGCGGCCGCGTACATGGTCGCGAGTGCGGTACCGCTGGCGATGCCGTGCACGATCTGCGCCTTGATCTCCTTGCCCAGGATGTGCAGATCGGAGTCGGTCGTGCAGACGGTCACGGTCGGCGCGAAGCCGAGGGCGTTGGTCGCGTCAGCGGGCCGTGCGGGCGGTCGCAGATGCGGCCGCAGGTCCACGGCGTGACCGATGAGCATCGGCAGCTCGGTTTCGGCAGGTGTTTCGGTGATCGTCGCCCGCTCGGCCCGGACGATCGCGGCGCTGAGCAGCGCGTGCACGGTCGTGCCGAGTGCGCGCGCGTGCTGAATCAGTCGACGGGTTTCGTTCTCGGACAACGTGATCCGTTCGGCGGGAGCGAGGCGGCGCCCGGAGCCGTCGAGTGTCTGCGGGCCGGCGAAGCTGTATACCGGCCCCGGATCGGGCAGGGACGGTTCGGGCAGTGTGAGCCCGCGGTCGGCGAGGAGATCCTCGAGGCTGCGCGGGTAGATCGGCGTCGGATCGAGCAGTGCCGCGCCAGTGCTGAGTGCCGAGGCGGTCCGCCAGAAGTCCGCGAGCAGCGCGAATCCCAGGTGGGCGTCGTTGATGGCGTGGCACACCCGGAGGCCGACCGCCGCGGTCCGCCCGGCCCGCACGATCTCCAGCTTCGCCAGCTCCCGTGCGGGATCCAGCGGTGTCGCTCCATTGCGTAGCCAGTCGGACAGGGTGCCGTGGCTGGTCTCGGTCACCGCGGTGCCCGCGCCGTCGTCCGGAATGTGCAGCAGGCATTCCCCGTTCGCGAGTTCGATGGTTCCGGTGAGCATCGGGTATCGCCGGGCGGTCAGTTCGAAGGCGAGCTGTAGCAACGTGCTGTCGATCTCGCCCTCGCACACGGTCACATAACAGACCGTGAACTGTTTCGGCAGGAATCCTTCGTCGATCTTTCCGAGTCGGTACTGCAAGTTCGCTCCTGGCGTAGGGCACACGAATGCGCATGCGCTGTAAAAGATTCGGCTCCCGAAAGGGGCGCCGGGCGGATCGCCGTGGAAATCTTCGGCAGCGCGCTCGAGCGCCCGATGAGCCGAGCATGAACGCCCTGGTGGACCGGCTAGTTCCGCTGGTCTCCGGCGGTCGCCAACGCGATGGAGTCCGCGACCGAGTCCGACGGCGGGGGCGTCAGGCCGATTCGCGTGTAGAACTCGCTGAGCCGGTCGCGTACGTCGCGCGCCTCGTCCGCTAGCCCCTGGCCCGCGAGTGCGGCCGCCTGGAACTGCATGGCCTGGCCGCGCCGGATCGGATCGGCGGCCTCGGCCAGCACCTCGGCGGCCTCGGCCGCGGCTGCCGCGGCCACCTCGAACCGACGGTCATGCAGGCTGATCTGTGCCAGCCGGAACAGCGCCCAGCCAAGGTGCAGCCGCCGTCCGTGGACCCGTGCCGCACGCACTCCCTCCATGCACAGCGACATCGCCCGTTCCTGATCGCGGTCCCGGATCAGCGCGACCCGCCCGAGTTGGCACAGCGCCAGCGAATCGAAGGCCGCGCCGCCGAGTTCCGCGGCCAATCGCAGTGCGCGCTCGGCGGTTTCGACGACGCGGTCCCATTGCGCGGCATCGCCGTACCGATCGGCGAGGGTGGCGCACGCCCAGCCCTCCCACGACGGGTCGCCCAGCTCGCGGAAGAGCTCGACCGCCGCGGCCATGTGCACGATCGCGTCCTCGTCCCGGCCGGTACTCCACGCGGCGGCGCCGAGCAGATGTTCGGCGAAGCCCAGCAGCAAGCGGTTCCCGGTCGGCCGGAGCAGATCGCCGGCCGGCTCGAGCACGGTGGCGGCTTCGGCGCCTCGGCCCAGATCCAGGGCGAGCACCAGGCCCAGCGCCAGGCGTGCCCGGATCTCGGTGTCCGGGTCGTGGCGTTGTTCGGCGACGGTGAGGAGTTGCCGCAGTGCGTGCGCCAATTCGCCGGACTGGGCCGAGGTGTCGATGGTCTCGCTGATCAGCATCGCCACGTCTACGCTCGACGGCACCAAGTCCGGGTGGTCGGCGGCGATCTGGCGGTGCAGGGCGATCAGGCCCGCACGCTCGGTATCGAGCCAGGCTTGCGCCTGCTCCGCCGAGCGGATCGGCTCGCCGTCGTGTTCGGTGGCCGGGACATAGTCGAGGCGGTGCCTCGGATAGCGTTGCCGGACAATTGTTTTCGCAGTCGCAAGGTAGTAGTCGAGCAGCCGGGAGAGTACTTGTTCCCGATCGGTTCGCGTCTCCACCGTGCGTGCGAACAGCCGCAGCAGATCGTGGTAGCCGTAGCGGTCGGCGGTGATTGATTGCAGCAGACCGAGATCGACCAGGGACTCGCACACATCCATCGCGGCGGCGGGGGCGACCCCGAGGATCGCGGCCGCCGCCGCGAGCGACAGGTCCGGCAGCGCGGGGACGGCCAATCGCACGAACGCCCGCGCGGTCGCCGGATCCAGCTGCCGGTAGCCGAAGGCGAAGCTGGCATCCACGGCCAGATCGCCGCACCGCAACTCCGGTAGCCGCCGCTGCTCGTCGGCCAGGCGCTCCGCGACCGTGGCGATACTCCAGTGCGGGCGCGCGGCCAGCCGAGCGCCGATCACCCGGATCGCCAGCGGCAGCCTGCCGCACGCGGTGACGACCGCCTGGGCCGCCTCGGGTTCGGCCGCCATCCGCCGCGCACCGATGATGCGCCCCAACAGGTTTCGCGCTTCGGCAGCGGGCAGCACATCCAGCCGCCGGATCGTCGCGTCGGCCACCGGCAGGACCGCGCGGCTGGTGATGAGCACGGCGCAGCCACCGCCGCCCGGCAGCAGGGGCGTGACCTGGTCCAGCCCGCCGGCGTTGTCGAGCACCATCAATATCCGCCGATCGGCGAGCAGGCTGCGCAGCAGCCCGGCCCGCTCGGGACCCGTGGGCGGCAGGTCACCGTCGAGCACCCCCAGGGTGCGCAGGAACGTGCCGAGCACTGCCGCCGGGTCCGCCGGCCGTTCGTCCATGCCACGCAGGTCCGCGTAGAGCTGTCCGTGCGGGAAGCGGTGCTGGACCGCGTGCGCGACATGTGTTGCGAGGGTGGTCTTTCCGACCCCGCCCATGCCGATGACGATCGCGATGGGAGCGGCGACCTCGGTGCGGACGAGCGTCTCGCACAGCTCGCGAACTACCGCTTCGCGGCCGGTGAAGTCGGCGACGTCTCTGGGCAACTGGGCCGGCCGCACGCTCGCGGCGGCGTCGGAGGGTATCTCGTGTGCTGGTGGAGAAGATTCGATTCTGCTCATCCCAGGGTCGTCGTCGAGGATGCGCTGATGCAGCTCGGCCAGTTCGGGACCGGGTTCGATGCCGAGCTCGTCGATGAGCAATCGGCGGGTGTCGGCGTAGACCGCCAGCGCCTCGCTGCGCCGCCCGCAGTGATACAGCGCGGCCATCCACAGCCCTCGAAGGCGCTCGCGCAGCGGGAATTCGGCACTGACCGCGGCCAATTCGCCGATCACCTGATCGTGACGTCCCAGCCGCAGGTCCACGTCCAGCCGGGCCTCCAGCAGGGCCGTGCGCAGCTCCGACAACCGCCGCCGCTGACCGGCGGCCGCCGGGCCGGGCACACCGGCGAGAGCCTCGCCGCGCCACAACCCCAGCGCCCGGCCGAGAAGATCCCGCGCGTGCCTGAAATCGCCTGCTGCTCGGGCATTCTCGGCCGAGCCGGCCAGCTCCTCGGCCTGCCGGACATCGATCGCCGCGCGAGAAACACGCAGTTCGTAGCCATCGCCCACCGACACGAGAACCGAAGACCGCGTGCGTGGAGCACGGTCGGGCTCGATGAGTTGACGCAGCAGGCGCACGTGCGAACGCAGCGAGGCAACGGCATCGCCAGGAAGCTCTTCTCCCCACACCGCGTCAACCAGTTGCGCCGCCGACAGCGGTCCACCGGCAGCGAACAGCAACGCCGTCAGCACCGCTTGGGTGCGTGGGCGTGCCAAGGGCATCGTGAGTTCGCCGTGGCGGACCGTGACCCGGCCCAGCATGGTGAAACTCAGCGCCGCGGGGTCCATCGGCCTCTCTTTCTCGCACAGCTCGGGCAATCCTACAAACCGCGTGGTATGTCCGGTGTTCGGTCGTGATCGAAGGCGGGACCATGACGGGTCCGGCCGCCGTCGATCGGTTACGTGCGGTACAGCTCGGTCAAAAGCGCGAGCACGGCGCGGGTGGCGGGGTGGGGGTCGTCGCGCCACCAGGCCAGTTGTACGGCGACCGGTGCGGCGTCGCGTACCGGCACGTAGACGATGCCGGGCCGGGGGTATTGGTCGACGACGGACTGCGCGGTGACGCCCACGCAGCGGCCGGTGGCGATAACCGTGAGCCAGTCGTCGATGTCGCGGCTCTCCTGGGTCGCGGGGCGCGCGTCGGCGGGCCACAAGTCCGCGCCGGTCGTTCCGGTGCGGTGGTCGACGAGCAGGACGCGGCCGCTGAGTTCGGCCAGCTGCACCGAGCGGCGCCGCCCCAGGGGATCGTCCGCGGCCAGCGCGCACCAGCGTGGTTCCAGTCCCACGATGGCGCCTTCGAAGCGGCGGTCCGCCAGCGGCCTGCGGATGATCGCGAGGTCCGCGGTGCCCTCGGCCAGGCCGGCGCTCGGGGAGTTGATGCGAAGCAGATGCATCTGCGTTGTCGGGTGCGATTCGCGCCAGCGGTGCTGGAAGTCGAGCGTGCGTCGGCCGAGTGCCGACCATGCGTGGCCGATGCGCAGTTCGATGTGGCCCGATGTCGCCTCCTGGACCAGGTTGTCGACCTCGGTCAGCACGCGCCGGGCGTGCGCCACGACGCGTAGTCCGATCGCGGTCGGCGTGGTTTCGCGGGAGGTCCGTCGCAGCAGCCGGACGCCGAGGCGCTGCTCGAGCGCCGCCAGTGTGCGGGAGACCGCGGCCTGGGAAACGCCGAGGGCGATCGCGGCATCGGTGAACGTGCCCTCGTCCACGATCGCGACCAGGCAGCGCAACTGACGCAGCTCTACATCCATAACCAAATCGTATAGTCGTTGTACGTCATGCATTTTGCGCAAGGTTCGGTGCGGCACAGGATCAATGCGTGCAAACCGACCCCACTCGTCCGGTAGACCGCGCCGTCCTGCTCGCGAAGCGCGACGCCGTGCCTGGAGCTGGGGTGTGCATGATGCTCGCCAGCAGCCTGTCGACCCAGCTCGGCGCCGCGATCGGGTCGCTGGCCTTCCCGGCGCTCGGCCCGGTCGGCGTCGTCGCGGTCCGTCAGTGCGTCGCGGCGGCGGTGCTGCTCGCGGTCGGCCGGCCCCGTCTGCGGTCGTTCACGCGGCACCAGTGGGGGCCGGTGTTGTTGCTCGCCCTCGTCTTCGGCGTGGTGAACGTGTCGCTCTATACCGCGATCGACCGGATCGGCCTCGGCCTCGCGGTCACTCTGGAGTTCCTCGGTCCGCTCACGATCGCGCTGGCCGGCTCGCGCAGACGCGTGGACCTGGGCTGTGCGGTGCTGGCCGTGGCGGGAGTCGTCGCGCTGATGCGGCCCCGCCCCACCGCCGATTACCTCGGCATGGGGCTCGCTCTGCTCGCCGCCGCCTGCTGGGCCGCGTACATCCTGCTCAATCGTTCCATCGGGCAACGCATTCCAGGAGCACAGGGCACGGCCGCCGCGGCGGGGCTGTCCGCCTTGGTTTACCTGCCCATCGGAGCCGGCGTCGCGGTGCACCACATGCCCTCCGCCGGTGCGGTCGGTGCGGCGGTCGCGGCCGGGATTCTGTCGTCCGCGGTGCCTTTTCTCGCGGACCTGCGCACGCTGCGCCGCGTTTCCGCCGAGGCGTTCGGGTTGTTCATGAGCGTCAACCCGGTGCTCGCCGCGGCCGTCGGCTCGGTCGTGCTGGGGCAGCGGCTCGACCTGATCGCCTGGCTGAGTATCGCGGCGATCATCGCCGCCAACGCCATCAGCATCCGCACCCGGTAAAGGTGTGCTTGACCTACGCCGCGCCCATTCGAATCCATTGCCGCAAAGGAGCTTTCCATGCCAGGTATCACGCTGACCGACCATCTCTTCGCCGTGCCTCTCGACCATGATCGGCCGGAGGGCGAGCACATCGAGGTCTACGCCCGTGCGGTGGTGGCCGCCGGACGCGAGCGCGAGCGGCTGCCCTGGCTGCTGTTCCTGCAAGGCGGCCCCGGCATGCTGCCGCCGCGTCCGGTAGGCCGGGACTCCTGGCTGGACCGCGCGCTCGACGACTACCGTGTCCTGCTGCTCGACCAGCGCGGCACGGGCCGCTCCACACCGATCACCAGGCAAACGCTCCCGGCCCGTGGCGAGCCCGCCGCCCAGGCCGACTACCTGACCCATTTCCGCGCCGACGCCATCGTCCGCGACGCCGAACTGATCAGGCGCGAACTGATCGACGAACCGTGGACGGTGCTCGGCCAGAGCTTCGGCGGCATGTGCACCGTCACCTATCTCTCGTTCGCGCCCGAGGGCCTGCGCGAGGCCATCATCACCGGCGGTCTTCCCGGTTTGCGCGTCACCGCCGACCAGGTCTACCGCGCCACCTACCCGCGCGTGCACCGCAAGAACACCGCCTATTACCGCCGGTACCCGCAGGACGCCGACGCGGTCCGCCGCGTCGCCGCGCATCTGATCGAGCATCCGGCACCGCTGCCGGACGGATCCTTGCTCACCGTCGAGGCCTTCCAATCGCTCGGGCTCATGCTCGGCACGCGCGACGGCGCGGACGTGCTGCACTACCTGCTCGAAGACGCCTGGGCCGGAGCGGAGCTGTCCGACAGCTTCCGCGCCCGCGCCGCGGCGCACCTCAGCTACGCCCAGCTGCCGCTGAACCCGCTCCTGCACGAACTCACCTACGCCCAGCGCAACACCGGCGCGACGAACTGGGCGGCTGAGCGGGTACGCGCCGAGTTTCCGCAGTTCGACGCGCGCATCGCGGTGGCTGGGGACGATCCGGTGCTGTTCACCGGCGAGATGACCTACCGATGCCACTTCGACCAGCCCTACCTCGCGCCCCTGCGCGAGCCCGCCGAAATCTTGTTCGCCCGCCAGGATTGGCCCGACCTCTACGACCCTCAGCGCTTGGCCGAGAACGAGGTCCCCGTCGCCGCCGCCGTCTACCTCGACGACATGTACGTCGATGCCACCTACTCACTACAAACCGCCGAGGCGATCCAGGGCCTGCGGCTGTGGGCGACCAACGAGCATGAGCACGACGGTCTCCGCGTCAGCAACGGACGCGTCCTCGACCGTCTGCTGCGAATGCTGCGGGGGGAGATTTGACGGGGACAACTCTCCCGGATCCCGCTCCCGGTGCGCGAATTTCGCGCGACTTCGATGACAACCCCGGAATTCCCGGCGTGTACCGACAGGAGCGGACTGCGCTGCGAAGCAAGCGGCAGCGGGTGCCAGGCGCGATCTCGTAGCGAAGCGTCGCGGGCTGTCGATTCGCGCACCGCGGCGAAATCGACCCGGGGACGCGCACTTCCGCGTCCCCGGGGCAGGCGTGGGATTCCACGCGTCAGGCGCCGCGACCGGTGCGCTGCTGGAGTTCATCGATCAGTTGCGATGCCTGCGCCTTGGTCAGGCCGTCCGGCACCTCCTCGCCGGCTTCTTGGGCCAGCGTGTGCAAGTAGGACTGCTGCGGGCCGGTTATCGGCTCATCGCCGGTGGTCCACTGGTCGGTATCTTTCTCCGGGTTCGGTTGCGCCATCACCATTCCTCTCACTCGGCAGAACAAACGTTCGACTGCCGCGTTACCCCGATCATGGTTCTTCAATCACCCGGCCATCGGTGCCTGCCCGGGTGGTGATCAATTGCACGGCATCGAGCCATTCGCGCGCTCGATCGATTGCACGGATCGCCGAATTTGCTCAGGCCCTGCGGATGGTGATGTCACCGAACTGGGTTCGTGCGTATACCTTGGCGGTGTCTTCACCGCTCGGTTCGTCGGCAGCGTCGAGCTGATTGTGCACGCGCCCCGCCGCGGAATAGGCATCGAGCCAGGTCGCGGTGCCCTCGCCGATGCCGACCTCGATGCCGCCGCGAGCGGTTTTGAGCGATACCGAGCCACCCGATCTGCATGCTGCCGCTGGATCGCTACCCTTGCGAATATCGTAGTTAAGCCAAACGATTGGATCCTAGGACGGGGTGGCAGGGTTTTGCCAGTGCGCGTTGCCCGCGATGTCGCGTCGGCGCACAGCGCGAAGGAATTCGTTGTCTACGTCAGCGAGCCACGCCGCGTCGCCCTGGAAGGACAGTGTGGCGAAAATGAGGAGCGGCAGGTTCAGGAGCCAGTTTTTGGTCAGCCTGCCGAACGATGGGAATCGGCCCTCGTCCGGAGTGATCGCACGTAGGTCGAACAGCGCTTTCCCGATGGTGGTGTGAAACACCGCCTGGATGACCACTCGGTTGAGGAAAGACGCTGTGAGCCAAGCTGATACGGCAAAGACGCCGACCAATGGAATACGTCCGTTGCCCGCGACGAGCACGGCGACCGCGGCTCCGACGTGCATAGACCAGTCGACCGCAAACCCGAGCGCTCGCCGGAGTCTACGCGGTGATGGGTAGCGCGGATCATTATTGGCGCCGTGTGGAATTGGCGTGGGGGCGGGCCCGGCAGCGAACCATCTCTGGCGAAAGGCGTCTTCGGGATCCTGCTGAGACTCAGCGTGGGGACGCGGGTTCCCTGGTGCAGGCATCGGCCTGTTGGAGTTATGCGGCAGGTGCGAGGAGTGTGGCATCGAGTACATCCTTGACTAATCGGCGTATCGAGCGTCGCCGTCGTTTACCGGTGATCTCCATTCAGGCCACCCGTCACAGGTCGAGCGACGACATGGTGCGTAACTCGGCGCGCACGAACCCGAGAGTGGTAACCATCGCCAGGAGCATGTCCTGAAAGCGTGGGCCATCGTCAGTGGAGCCAGTGGAGAACTCGATGACGGCAATGGTCGAGCCGTCGTCGGAGGGTACGAGGATTTCCGCCTGATAGATCGGCACCGAAGCTCTGGAGTCTGGCAGGTGCGTGAGTTCCGGCGCTGGGTAGCTGTGCACCTTCTCGGAGAAAAGTATCGGGCGGCCGGCGAAGTCCAAGGGTGCCACAGTCCACGGAACCTCCTCGGACATCTTGACTTTCGCCAGTTCGTGCATCACCAGTCGTGGATTTCTCGGCTCCCCGCCCAGGGCGGAGATGGTCAGCCACGAGGTCAACGTTGTGCCTTCGGGTGATGCGTGTATTCCCATTCCGCAATATACGGTGTTCTTTGCCGCGGTCACCGAGAGCAGAAAGCTCAATGTGGCGATAACCCGGGGTATGTCTTCTCGGAGCTCCGGCAGTGCTTCTTCGATCAGCGGCTGAGTCGACTCCAGCAAACCGTTGCCGGATAGCGGCATTTCGTAATATCCGGGGGGAATTGTCACCTGGATCGAGTGGTTGAAGTCCATGTCGGCTCAGTCTCCCGTCACGCTGTGGAGACCCCAGGTGCCCGCCTTGCCCAGTGAGCTGCCGGCCCGGCTCAGTACACCCAATGCTGTTTCGGTACTGGGCAGAGTTTGTATCCCGGCCGCTCCGGTGTTCTGCAGAATTCTGTGTACTCCGTTCGTGAGCCCGTAATCGTCCAGCCTGCTGGCGATACTTCCCACGTTATTCTTGACGACAGAATTGGCGATGAGGCCTGGATTGGCTGCCCCATTCACCCAGGCATTGGCTATACCCTCCAGCCGGCCTACATCGGCGGCTTTGTCACCGAGCGCCGCGACGGTGCCGACCTTCCCCAGCGCGCTGGCGCCGGGCAGCAAGGAAACTGCGTCGCCGGTGTAGGTCCCGATGGCGCTCAGTTTTTCCTGCCAGTTGCCGTGGAGCAGGTTATTCCTGAGCTCGGGATCGGCTATGTCGGAGCCCAATACCGCAGCGCCCGCGACCAGCGAAACCCCCAGTGCTATGGCACTGATCGGTGGTGGGGTAACAAGTGCGAGCAACCCTGCTACGGCGGAGATGGTCGCCAGCATGTCGCGATGTTCTTCGATCCAGTCGCCGACGCTGCTCGCGAAATCCTTGATCCGGTCCCAGATGCTCTTATCCGGCGGGCTGGGCGCGAAGTCCTTTCCGGCGGCGTCGAGCTCGGTGGCAATACGGCGGGACACGGTGTTGTACTCGGTTTGCAATTCGATGGCGCGTTGACGAATGGCAGCGAGGGAACCGTCGGCGTTGTCGACTGCGGTCCGAGCGGAGTTGACCTGTGCCACCGCGTTGTTGAGGCGAGTCTGGGCGTTGGCCAGCGCGGTCGGGTCGTCGAAGGTCCTGTTCGCCAGCTGCAGGTCGGGGTTGGTCTGCGCCTGCCGCAGGGTGGTGGTGGCCTGGTTTTGGGCGGTAATGGCTGCGGCGGCTTCGGTTTCCATGCCTTTGGCCGTCTCCTGGAAAGAGACGATGTCTGTGTACCACTCGTCCATCAAGCCGACTGCTTTTTCCAGCGAGCTCTGCGCGTATCTGAGATCCTGGCCGAGGGTGGCGTCGAAGCCGGCGCGAAAGGCGTTGCCCGCGTCCCCTTTCCAGGCGTCGCCGTTGCCGTCGCGCAGGCGGTTGAGTGTGGTATTCGTCTCTTGGACCGCGACGTAGGCGGTATTGATCTGCCCGCGCAGGGTGGCGACGTTGCCGGGCAACCCCGGGACGGGATTGAAGCCGAGACTGGGGTAAGGGTTTTCGCCACTCATTTGGTGACCTCAGGTGAGGCCGGCTGTTGCGTTGTTTGCCCGTCGAGAGTTCCGGCAGCCCGTTTGAGGAGATCAGCGAAGGCGGTGTCGAGTTTTTGATAGGCGTCGAGGCAGGAGGCGACACCTTCGGCGGTGACGGAGGCGGACTCACCGATGCGCTCGATGCCGAAGTGCCAGCGGCGTTGGAAGCTGTCGGCCGCGTTGTTGAGTTCGGTGGTGCCGATATCGGGGTTGCCGCCGTCGTTGGCCATGGCGTTCATGGCGTCGGTGAGCACGGTTTCGGCATTGCGCAGGCCCTGAACAGCTTTGGTCAGCACGTCGATATCCGCCGACAGTAGCGTCGCCACCTCAACGCACCCCCGGTCGAGCCGAGCGGTGGGTGTCCGGCGCAGCCGGTCCGGATGCCGTGCGAATACGGGTCATATCAGTTCTAGACGCGCCGAGCACGTCCACGGTTCCATTCGTGGCAGACGCGATGGTCACGGGACGCCCGAGGTTCGGCTCCGCGGGTTCGGCATGCCTAGGGAAGGCACGGGGCGCGGCTTCGGGTCTGGTGCACCGAGGTGGGTCCGGGGGCGCGGCTTTGGACTTGCGTGCCGGGGATGGGGGTCCGGGGGCGAAGCCCGCCGGGCGGGGTGTTGGGGGCTGCGCCCCCACAAGACTCAAGTGAAACGAGCAAGGCGAATGCGCTCCATGAGCACATCTCGCCTACGAGTGGAACGGTGGGCGCAGAGGGGTTCGAACCCCCGACCGCTGGTGTGTAAAACCAGTACTGGGCACCATTGCCACTCGGATCTTCGACCAGGGTCTGAAGGCAAATAAATATCTGCAGGCCAGCAGGTTTGATCACAAGTTCGAGCCGACGAAAACCGCCACGGAATGACATGCCCAGACACCTGTCTGCCCCACGTTTTGCCCCACTATCGCTGTCTTGCTGCCCCACGTAGAGTGGTCAGGGCCAGAGCCATCCACCCGAAGGGGAGGGACGCATGGGATGGGCAGAAAAACTGCCGAGCGGACGGTACCGCGGCATGTACCGAGATGCGTTCGGCAGGAAGCGAAGCGCGGGGATCTTCACAAGCAAGGATGTCGCGAGACGTAAGGCCGCAGCCGAGGAGGACAAACAACGCGAGAACCCAGTTCGCCCCGTTCCCGCGATGACATGGGGCGAGTGGCTGCCGAAATGGAAGGCGCTGCGGACCGTCGAAGAGGGCACTCAGAAGATCGACGACCAACGTATTGGCAAGCACCTGAGTCCGCGGTGGGGCAGCATCCAACTCAAGGCAATCGAGCAGCACGACGTTCAGGAGTGGATCGCCGAGCTGCGCGGCGTCATGGCGCCGACCAGCGTCGATAAGTGCTATCGCCTCCTGAGCGGATCACTGAAAGCCGCGCGGAAAGCAAAGCTGATTACCGACAACCCGTGCCACGAGATCGATTTGCCGAAGGCCGGCCCGTCCCCTGAACGGTTCCTCGAGGACGACGAGTACTCGGGGCTGCGCGAGCCGCTCGAAGAGTTCGACCGCTTGATAATCGATGTATTGGTTGGAACCGGGATGAGGATGGGGGAGGCGCAAGGCCTGCACAAGGAACACATCGACCTCAAGCGGAAGACCATCTCGATCGAATGGGCCTGGGACAAAGCCGCCCGCCGGATGAAGCCTCCGAAAGACCACGAAAAGCGGGTGATCCCGATCGGGGACACCCTTACGAAGATCCTGGCCAGGCTGATCAAGCGCGACGGCCTCGGCGAACCAGCACCAGTCCGCTACGTGGCCGGGCGCTCCGTCCGGAGCGGGTTGCTCCTCGGTCACGTAGATGGCCGCCCCTTCGATGCCGACAACTTCGGCAAGCGGTTCCAGGCGGCTTCTCGCGTGGCCTGGGTAACAGATGGCGAAGAGAAGCGCCGTTTGGGAAAGGTTCGGCCGCACGACCTGCGCCATACGTACGCAGGCAGACTCGTTCGTGCTGGCGTGCCGATCCAGCAGGTCCAGAAGTTACTTGGGCACGCGTCGCTGCGCACGACTCAGCGCTACGCCAGCCTTGCCGACAGTCAATGGGAGAGCGTGCGCGGCGTGCTGGGCTGATCGTGTGGATCGGCGACCGCTCTGGCCTGCTGGTGTCCTCTACCAGGCGCTTCGCCTACGTAAAGTAGGGCTCCACGCGTCCGTTTAGGCCCTCCACGATGCGCAACATGATCGACGGGTGAATATCGAGGGATGAAAGCTCTTCGGGCGCAGCCCATCTGACCACATCTGATTCCGAGCTTGGTCGAGGCTCGCCACCGATTGGGTTGGCGTAGAAGCAGATCGAGAACTCCTGTCGTACTTCACCGTTGTCATAAGCGATGACATGGCGAGGGTCGGAGAACACCCCGAGGATCGCGGTTACTACCACGTCGATCCCGGTCTCCTCCTTGACCTCACGAACGATCGCCGCTGCGACTGTTTCGCCGAGCTCTTGCCCGCCACCGGGGATCGAGTACATGCCGTTGTCTGTCCGGCGAATCAAGAGCACCCGGCCGCGCTGGTCACGAACCAGCGCGCTCACGGCAACCTTCAAACTGTTGGCCAGCGGCGCATCCGGGTCGTTCAAATGATCTCTCCGAGCCATCTGAGTTCTCGCTCTCCTTCGGCGTGACGGGAAAGGCAGCCAAGTAGTCCCGGGTACATTCCATCAGGAGTGGGCGACGTCAAAGAAGGTACGGTTGGATCGTGATCAATGCTGTCGTCTTCGATGTTGGGGAAACACTGGTAGATGAGACTCGCGAGTACGGCACGTGGGCCGACTGGCTCGGGGTGCCGCGGCACACCTTCGCGGCAGTCTTCGGCGCGGTGATCGCGTCTGGCCTCGATTACCGTGAGACCTTCCAGGTGTTCCAGCCCGGGTTTGATCTGGACCGCGAGCGCCAAGCGCGTGCGGATGCTGGCAAGCCAGAATGGTTCGGCGAGGACGACCTCTACCCCGACGTGAGGCCAGCGCTCACCAAACTGCGCGGAATGGGCGTGTGGGTGGGGATCGTTGGCAACCAGACCGTGCGTGCCGGCGGGCTCCTACGCGGACTGGATCTTCCTGCGGACTTCATCGCGACGTCCGACGATTGGGGTGTCCAGAAGCCTGCGCTTGAGTTCTTCGAGAAGGTCATTGAGGCGGCGGGATCTCCAGCTGCGGAGATCGTCTATGTGGGCGATCGCATCGATAACGATGTTGCCCCGGCCAAGAAGGTGGGCATGCGGACGGCATACCTTCAACGTGGCCCATGGGGTTGGATACACCGCGACAAGCCGGAGGTCGCGGACCTTTCCGATTGGAGGATCCACGACCTCAACGAGCTACCGGGCATCGTGGCTACAGATGCTGGCTCAAGCTAGCCAATGAGTGAATTGACCGTCGTGTGCCAGTCGTAGAGGCGTTCGTCCAAGGCACGGACCTGCGGCAGCGAGTCCCACTGTCGCAGAGTCTGCCGGACGACCTTGATTCGCTCCATTGCGGTCGCATACCAGTTGCGCCCGAGCAGATCAAGTGCCTGCTCCAAATAGCTGCACGCCTGCTCGGGATTCTTTTCTAGTATGGCTGCGGCGGCAATATCGGCCAGGTAGATCGAGCGCTGCTTGATAGCGTCCTCAGGCAGTTCCGCTAAGACCTGCTCAAGCGTTTCCCGTGCTTCTCTCGCGCGCCCGGCGACCATCAAGGTATTTCCCTTGAAACCGGCCAGCCGTACTGGCGAAAACCAGTCCAGCCATACCGGCGACGGCTGTGCTTCGCGGTCGTGCCCGGCAAGGATGTCTTCGGCGTGGTGGATCAGGTTGAGTGCCCGACGTGTGTCGCCGAAGCGAGTCTCGACTTCAGCCTCGACGGCGTCGATCCATGCGGCCATCTCTGCATTGGCGCCGCCCCTCCGGGCAAACGCTCGTGCCGCGCGAATGCGCTCACGAGCTTCTTCGGCTCGCGACGCATCACCGGAAAAGGCTGGCGCAAACGCCATATGGGCGAGGGCTGCGGCACCGAGAAGTGAATCGTCTGCTTCGTGGGCGGCCTGAAGCGCGAGTACAAAGCTCGGCTGCGAAAGCTCGGGCTGTTGCAAGTCGAAGAACTCCAAGCGGCCAGCAAGAAGGCTTGATTCTGAAACTGCCTTAGCTAGAACCGCTTTCGTTGGTCCGGACACCTGAGGAAGAAGCTCAACTCCGAGTTCTGCGTGTTCTGCGACTGACTTGTGCAAGCGGATAGCTGGAACCGACCAGTACAAATGGCGATGCGCCACCGTTATACCCATGTAGTCCGTCGCCACAGATGCCGGTAGCTGCGGTGTCGATGTGTTGAATAGGCGCTGCCCCACAGACAATCGCGAGCCGGACGAGCGCCCAGCCGCACCTGAAAGTGTGTTGGTGTCCTCTGACCATGGCGGCGTGAACCCGAGTTCCGTGATCGGACGTTTGAACAGCGTCTCAAGCGCTGCGGCGTGATCGGGATGCGGCCATGGCGGCTCTGCCGACTCCCATCTGCGGACCGTCCGACTTGCGACCTCGATCCGTAGGCCGATCTGACGTGCCGTCTCTGTCACGGCATCGGCGAGCGCCGCTTGTGAGCGATAGCCGAGCGCTTGCCGTGCTGCGCGAAGTGCTGCGTTGCCCGATGCTGACATGCGGACAGCATAGTCCTCGATGCGGACGGTCGCGCACGGGGGGTGCATCAAATGTCCTATCTATGTCCTCTTATGTGGCCTTCTTTCGGACATCCCGCAGCGAGAACCTCTGTGAGAAGCACTTTCCGTCTTTGACGGCTCACGGAAGGACACCAGATGACAAAGCACCCTACGGCGGCAGTCCCGGAAACGCTGATCACTCTGCGCGAGGCCGCTGGTCAGCTCAAGCTCAGCGTCCGAACCTTGGAGCGACTCATCTCTACAGGCGACCTGAAGGCCTACAAGGTGGGGGCGCGATCGGTTCGCGTTGACCCCAGAGACCTGGGAATGTTGGTCCGCCCGATCCTGGTTCCGGGCGGTGAAATGTGATGCGCACCCGCACATTCGGTATGGCGTTTGCAGCAGTATCGATCGGCTACCTCGTGTTCGCCCATCCGGCGGTCGTCGGATTCACCATGATGCTGCTGGGTGCGCTGGCATTGTGGCTGTCGAGTCGCCGACGGGGGTTTCGGCGATGAATACGCCACTGCCTTCTGATCCTTTCGAGGGTATTGACCCGTACGTGCGCGATGCGATGTCTGCGTGGCAGTCGCTGACAGCCGAACAGCGTGATTACGCAATGGGTTTCGCTTGCGCTTGGGCGCCTGATGTGGTGCTGAGCGCGTCGAAGAAGGCTGTGGAGATCTCGCGGATCGATCAGGAGCTTGTCCGAATCGAGTCGCAGGTCGTTTCACCCCAACAGCCGACTTTATCTGGCCAGGATCCGGAGCTCGACCGTTGGCCGGTCGAAGCACCTCGGGTTGATCGGGGCCGGTTGCGGTGAGCGCGGATTGGCGGGGCGCGCCGCCTCAGCATATGCACACGGTGTACGTCGACCGCGGGCGCGGTCAAGCCCCACTGCAGTCGATGGCCGGCCCCGAGTTCACCGGCGTCGGTACGGTTTACGCACCCCTCGGCTTGTTGCCGCCGATGTTGCGGCTTGCCGCGGTCGGGTTGTTGTTGCTGATCGCGATCGGCGGATGCACTGCGGCGTGGGTGGATTACAAGCAGTACACGCCCTCACCGAACATCTGTCGGTCTGCGAATGCTGGCGTGCCGGTTGAGCGTCCGGGTTCGTGTGTGCCGGCGTCGCAGGTGCCGGGGGTGGCGCGATGACCGCGCCGGACAGCGATCGGGACGGCTTGTTGGCGGAGTTCCGCCGGTTGTCGATGGTCGAGGGTGTTCTGTCGGATATCGACGCGGCGGCGTGGGAGTCGATGGAGCGCAAGGACTTCGCCGACTCCACGGCGGAGGTCGCCAAGCTCGACCAGATCCGCTCCGCACGCAGAGCAGTGCACGAGGAGACCGATCGGGCACGCAACCGCTACCTCGACTGCTTCTACGGCAAGGACGGTGCCGACGAGCTCCGTGCCGAGGTGCAAGCGCAATTGCGGACCCGCGGAATCCGGCGGTCGCGATGAGCAGGTTTCTCGATCCGGACGGTGAGCGGCACGGGCTGCCGACGTGGCCGTGGGGTCTGGCGCCGCAGCATCTGCGGACCCGCCGCCAGCTCGAGGCCGAGGGCCGCCGGCCCGGTGGTGAGTACGAGGCACAGGTGCTGCGCGCGCGGGGTGGATCACGCGGCCCGTTGAAGGCGTACCTGTATGACGCGGATTCGGCTGTGCCGAAACGTGTTCCGACGGATGCGCAATTGGAGGCGTTGCAGCTGGCGCGGTGGGAGCGGTCGGTGGCCGCGTGTGAACGCCGGGGGATCGACGCGACCGATATGCGCGAGGTCATCGAACAGGCGCGTGCCTACATCACCGCCCGCCGCTCAGTCCAGCGCAATCCGGGAAGGGAGCGAAACCGATGAACCACAACAGCAGTCACACCCGGGCCGACGCACGCTCGCACCGCTATGCCGGTCTCGAGCTGGAGTACGCCGATCAAATCATTGCCGGCCTGCGCGCTCATGGCGTCACCTACCAGGAGATCGCTCGGATGTTGAACATTCGGGCGCGGCGGGTGGAGGCGACACTCGGGGAGATCGGCGTCTTGGCCGGGCGTGGGGTGAGTCTGACCGAGATCGGCGTCCGGGTCGGGTTGCCGCGCAGCACGGTCCACGACATCGTCGGTGCTCAGCAACGGCAGTCGACGGCACGGAAAACCGCTGTGCTGGCCGCTGTTTCGGACATGCACGGGATGCAGCGCGATGTGCTGGGCTGGTTTCTGGGCATGGAACGCAACCACGTGCTGAGCCTGGTCAAGCAGCTGCACCAGCAGGGCTTGATCCATGAGCCGGCCGAGGTGCAGGCCGGGGAGAAGTGGGTGGTCCCGACCCGGATCACCGCGGCCCGCTACCTGGGGTGGCGGCCCGCGGAGTGGCATCCGCCGTTGGGGTTGGCCGAGCACTACCGGGCCGTGGCCCAAGCGCGGGTGATGCTCGTCGGCGCGGATCGGGCGTTGTGGGTGCCGGAACGGGTGCTGCGGCACCGTATCGGCAAGACCGCCGGCGCCAACGGTAAGACCAAACCTGTTGAGCCGCTGGTGTCTTCGGGCCGTACCCCGCTGCTGGGTTACCCGCATGTGCACGACGGCCGGTTCCTGGGCGTGGTGGAAGGAACCTACGGCTGGTGGGCCCTGGAGGTCGAGCTGTCGAAGAAGGACCCCGAGCACATGGATATCGCGTTGAAGGGCGCGATCCGTGCCGCCCGCGACGCGACCGAGGAGTCGATGGTCGGGGTCCTGTACCTGTGCCGCACCCCGGCGGTGATCGACAACGTCAACGCCGCCTATGAGCGGCTGCCGGACAACGAATTCGGTGAGGTTCTGGCGCTGGATCTGCTGGTCCGCGACTTCGACAAGAAGTGGGCCAAATTCCTCACCAACTACGCCGCGATGCGCGAGGCCGCGAAGGCCCGCAGCTCGAATCGCCGCCGCCGCACCCTCACTCATTTCTCCAGGGAAGCGTCATGACCAATCAGAACTGCAAACCCGTCCTCACGCCGGCCGACTGCGACCCGCTGGGCACCGCGGCCGCCACCCCGCCGCCGGCACCTGTGACCGTCGATCAGGCGCCGCCACCTCCGATCGAGGTGCATCCGGTCAAACCCCCGATCACACAGCTCGATGGCATCGACCTGCCGGATTTGAGCGTCGCGGTCCACCATGCCGGAACCGCGGTGACGGCCGGGCTGGTGTTGATGGCCATGCTGGTGCTGATCGTGGCGGTCGCGACCTATTGGCCGCTCTCGGCGCACCGGCTGCGGAACTTCGCCATCGCCTCGCTGCTGCTGCCCGCCGCCTCGGCCGCGGCCGGCGGATCGTGGACGACGCCGTTGTCGCTGTTGTGGTCCGGCGCCGAACGAGTGACCACCGGTGACTGGTCCGGGGTGCGGATGATGCTCGCGCTCGGTGCGCCGTTCGCGGCGGTGACCGCGACCTATGTGCGGGCGAGATTCGTGCACAAGGTCCGCACGGTCGGGTTGAAGAACCTCGGCCGCACCGAACGCGTCAGCGAGGCGATGCTGGCCCGCGAGTTCGCCCGCGCCGCCAAAACCGCGCAGCACGGTGCCCCGTACACGACCGCGGACGGTGTTGTGCTGGGACCGTTGGTGAAACGGTCCACCTCGGCGACGCCGGGGTTGTGGCGGGCGCTGACCGCACGCCACGAGCAGTGGATGGTGATCCCGCATAAGCAGGCCCGCCGCAATATCGGGTGGGTCGGCACAACAGGGTCGGGCAAGACCGAGGGAATCAAACGCTACTTCGTCGGGATGCTCGACTACGAGTGGACGGCCTGGCAGCGCTGGAAAGACGTGCCCGCCATGCGCACCCGGCACCCGCGTCCACTGACGGTGATCATCTCCTGCAAGGGCGGCCAGGACGATGTCGAGCTCGGTCGCGAGATCCGAGACATCGCCTTGCGCAAGGGAATCGAACCCCACCGCATCGCGGTCGTAGTGCCCGGCGGGGACCGGCTCGAGATGTGGGCCAACACCCCCGCCCGTGACCAGCGCGCCGCTGTCGGTGACCTCCTCAACGCCGGAGAAGCCACCACCAGCGAGGGCCAGCACTTCGACGAAATGCGCCGCCGCATCGTGTCGTTGGTGTGCATGGCCCCGGCCGGGACACCGCAATCCTCGGCAGAGTTCCTGGCCCGGTTGGACAAGGGGGTGCTGCTGGATGCGTGGGGTCAGGACGCGAACGTCAAACGGATGCTGGACGCGATGCAGGAGGAGAAAGTCCCCCAGCTCGACGACGCGCTGATCAAGGCCAGCAACCTGTTCGAGCTGTTGCAGGACCAGTCCGGGCAGACCGTGTTCGACGGCGGCAAAGACCTCGACGACCTCGATGTGCTCTATGTGACCGTGCCGGGCCTGGATAAGGACGCCGCCCGCGCCCAGGTCGCGGCCATCTTGCGGATGGTGATGCAGCGCGCCGGACGCACCGCCAGGGAACAACGGCGCTCGGTGACCCTGATCATCGACGAACTCTCGGCTCTCACCACGGCCAAAGGCACGATCGGGCTGGCCGATGTATGCGAGCGGAGCCGCTCCCAAGGTGTCGCGTTGCTGTTCGCCGCCCAATCCCAAGAAGGCTTGGCGCCGGATGAGTGGTCGCTGAACCGGCTGCTCAAGGCGTGCGCGGGCGGATTGATCCTGGGCTACAACGAGAACGCGGGCGACCTGTGCAAGCACCTCGGTTCCCTGCGCTCGATGCTCCCGTCCCGCCACCTGATCAAAGGCCAGCGTCACGGCGACGAGGGCCAGGTCTCGGTCGGGGAGAAGTGGCTCGTCGATCCGGATGTGCTGCGCCAGCTCGACACCGGCGAATTCGTTTACGCCCGCGGCCGGCGCGCGGACTGGGTCCGCGTCGTGCGCGTCGCTGACCACCCGCTGACCCCGATGCCGGGAACCCCCGCGGCCCAAGCCGCCGCCGGCCGCGCGGGCAAATCGCTGATCTCCGGCGGCACCGCCGCCGCCTGACCCATCCATCTCGAAACTGTTGAAAGGCAACCCTATGCGCTACCGGCCCGACCACAACGACGACGACCCCGACAACCACACCCCGAACGACCCCACACCGGCACCGGCGGAGTCGCAGGAACCTAAGACCATCGGCGACATCCTCGCCTCGGAGTTCGCCAGCTTCCTCGCCGACGCCGTCGCCAAAGTCCCACCACCCCAGACAGACCCCGCCTACGAGCCCGAGCCGCCGACCCGGCCGAACCTTCACCTGGTCACCACCGAACCCGAACCGGCGGCCGCCGCGCCCGCTGGCCGGGACGAACCGTTCACCGCCGATGACGCCGTTACCGCGGCGCGCACCGCGCGGCGGAAGGTCGCACGCGCGGCGGCCGGCGGCTCCGCTGTTGTGGTCGCTGCCGTCGCGTTCGCGGGCTGGGGTGAACCGCCGATCGTGACCGGCCCACTAGCCGTCTACGGCACCGGCTGGCTGGCCTACCTGTGGTGGAACGCCGCCCTGCGCCCCTCAATCGGCCAAATCCTCGCCGCCGGCATCGGCGGCGTCCGCACCGCGTTCGCGGTCGTGCTCACCACCCTCGCCGGGATCGCCCACGGACTGGTCGAGCGCGTCGGTACCGCCCGCACCCGGCACGAGACCACCCGCACCTCACCGGCCAAGCCGCCGGCATGAACCCAGGAAGGAACCAAACCCTGATGAACCGCACCATTATCGGTCCCGCAGCGATGGGGATCGCCACCGCAGTGAGCGCATTCGCCGCCATCTACGTGTGGCTCGAATACGAACCGTGGAACCCCCTTGTCGAGCACCTGGCCCGGCGGCAGCTCACCCCTGGCGAGCGCGCTGAGCTGGAACGACTGCACATCCAACGGCGAGAGCGCGACACGCAATACCGCGCTCTGCGCGAGCAGGACCAGCGCGCACGCACCGAACGTGACGCCGTAGTCGCCGCAGGGTTCAACCCGGACCTGCTCAGTACTCCTGAGCGCGTTTCCAGCCCGCGCGAACTGGATCTGGTGGGGCTGGTCGCCGAGATCGAGCACGCGGAACGCTCCTACCGCCACGCCGATCATCGGCTGCTGTATCCGCACCGCGAAGCCCTGTTTCAGGAGTTCACCCGCCGCAACGGATGGGACGCCCGCACGAGGCTGTCGCGAGCGGATCGGCTCCGACTCGATATCGCGTTCGACCGGGTCAACACCGCCCGCAACCGGCCTTTCAATGCCGATACGCCGATGACCACAGCGACGGCCTACGGCTCGTTCCCACACCCGGACTTCACCGGCCCCGATCCCGCCGGCCACGGCACCGAGATCGAGGGATGAGCGGCGATGTCCGACCACAACGACGAACCCATCCTGCCGATCCCGTCGGACCTGTACTGGGAGGTGGGGGAGGCCCAGGACCAGCTGGCCGAGCTTCAGAGCAAGCTGCTCGACCTCCAGCACCGCTACCACGAACTGAGCCGCTCGCCCCGATCACTGGACGCCGACAACCTCGGCGAACCGATCAGCCCGCTCCATGCCGCCCAGCTCACGGAGAACTGGTTGTCCAGCGCCGACAGCAACCTATGGCGCGCCAACGAACAGCTCACCCGAGCCCGCGCCTACGCCAGCCGGTTAAAGCTCACCGACCACGCCTGCCAACAGCGCGAACAGCAACTGACGCAGCAGCGGCCGCCCATCGATCGCAGTCGATAGCCCTGAAATCTCCTACCCCAGAAAGGAATACCGACATGTCTGACCGTAGCCCCGAAGAGGAATTGATCGCCGAAGCGGTGAAGTTCGGCCGTTCGTTTCAGCAGATGCTGCGCGCGCACGCCCAGGCCGCGCACTGGCTGGAACGGCGCCGCATCCGCAAACAGATCAGCCTGGCGTTGCGCGAGCAGCGCCGCGCCGAGCAGGCCGCGCGGGATCACCATCTGGGCTGGACACAGCAGATGATCGATCACTACCGCGTGCACGCCGCCACCGTCGCCGAGCGTGCGGAGAACCCGAACATCGATCATGCACGCCGGCACCGTGATTCACAGATTCTGGCCGAGCATTCGGACTACCTCCGCTCGAAGATCCTCGACAATTCCCGGTTGACGCTCACCGAGCGGGGCATCGCTCTGGACGGGCTCGACGCGGCCACGGTGTTCCCGCACCTGAAGACCGGCCGGTTGTTCGCCCGCGCGCACAAGGTGAAAGGCATTGATGCCCTGCACTATCGGGCACTGGTCGCCCGGGAAAAGACCGGCTACGCTCAACGCGTCCAGGAAGCTCCGCAGGGCCAGGACGCGGTAAGGGAGAACCGGCAGCACACGTCACCGGCATCGGCAGGCCGGGACCGGTTCGCCGCGCATGTAGGGCCAGCCGAGGCGATCGAGCTGGTCAAAGACCCACGTTCGCCGCGCATTGCGCGTGAGGATCTGCCACGCACAGGCACCTTCGAGACACGTGAGCACGCTTACGACTGGACCGTGCAGCAGCTCGGTGACTACCACGAGCACAGCAACTTCCGCGACGGGCAGTTCAGCGCCCGCATCTACGAATGGAACCACCCCGACCGCGCCGAACACGTCGACGGCCCGATCGGGATGGTTACCGATGAGATTGGTGCCCTGCGCGAACAACACGAACGCCAACCCCGTGCCGAGCAGGTGCGGCCGGCCCAACCGTCGGACCCCACCGTCGACAACTCCAGGATCGCGCAGATCGAACGCCAGCTCACCGACATGGCCGCCGATCGGGACCGGCTCGCCTCCCGGGTGGAGATCCTGCAACGCGGCCTGGATGCGGTTACCGCCGACCGTGACGAGGTCAAGCGGCGCTTGGGAAGCGCGGATGCCCGGATCGAGGAGTTGAAGAACCGGAACCTGCGCCTGGCCAACGAGATCAGCGAACACAGCCTCACGGTGGGGCAGGTTGCCGCGGAACGCGACCGGTACAAGGGCGAACGTGACGAAGCGGTCGCCAAGCTCGTGCGGTCGACTCCCGAGAGCGCCCGCTACGGCAGCCGTTCGCGTAGCGCCAACGGCAGCACGCGGCCCAGTGGTGATCGCCCGACACCCCCGAACCGCGATCACGGCAACGGCAACGGGGACCGGTTGCACGACGACCAGGCCTCCCACGAGGAGGTGCGACGCGATTTCGAAGACCTGGTGCGCCAGAACATGTCCGACGCTCTGACCGACCAGGACTCGGAGGTGATTCGCCGTCAGGTTCAGAGGATCGAGGACCGAGGTGGCCCGATCGGGGCACCCCAGGCCACCGAATTCGTGAACTGGTGGGCCAACGGTGGCGCCGAGGAGTACTGGGCGGAAAAACGCTCCCGCGAGCAGGCCCATCCTGAACCGGCCGACCAGCGCGAGAACACCCAGCCCTGGCGAGCCGAGGACCTCGACACCTCTTATGAGCGCACCGTCCGGCCCGAACGCAATGGTAAGCGCCGCAACGGGATCGAACGGAGCCGGTGACATGGAACGCGAACAGGAGGAAGCCATGCGTGTCGACGTCGCCGATGCCCACCGCCGCGCCGACCGGGCGAGAGCCGAGCGCGCGCATCGCGACCTGCGCAACACCGACGACTACCGCGAACGACTCGCGATCGCTCGCGATCTCGAACGCGCCGCGTCCTCGGCCAGCGTGGTCGGCATGGACCTCGGAGCTTGGGCTGCACGCGGGGACTGGGCAACTCTGAGCGAGAACTCACGCACTCACGCCGGGCAACGCGCCCTGATTGGCCTCGACGCCGCCTTGAACCAGCTGCGCGTGGTGCGCGAGCACCTGGTCGCCACCCTCGCCGCCCAGCACACCAGGGACACCGCCGACCGCGCTGTGCCGGGCCACCAGGGCGACCAGCAGCTCACCGAGGTCGAGCAACGCAGCATCGAGCAGGCTCGCGAACTGTCGGGCAACACCTCCGCCGTCGACTACGAACCCAACGCACCGGATGCGGCCCGGTTCACCCCCGAGATGCCGGATCTGGGCTTTGGTCCGACGCGGCGGCGCGTCGAGCGGGGGCGATGAGCGATGTATCTCGAGCACGAGGAAGCGATGCGCGAGGCGTTCACCGAACTCGATCGCCTCACCCGCATGGCCTACCACCCGGAGGCGAGCGAAGCCGATATCAACCGTCTCTACACCGAGGGCGCCGCGATCGATCAGGGCTGGTACTACGGCCCGCACCAGCAGGAATGGGAGTTCCTGAAATCGGTTCGCAGCCAATGGGAATGCGAACCCGACAGCGTGCGCCACACGCTGCGACATTCCCTCGGCGCATCGGGTGGTGGGCTGGACGCGGTGCAGAGGCGCAGCATCGAACAGGCCCGCATCCTGTCCTGCCAGGCAGTGCGTCCCGAGATCGAGCGGGGCCGGTGACACGATGGGAACCCAATCCGGGCAAGGGAATTCCGCCGCTCCGGCGTGCGGCCGGTGCGATCGGGTCAAACCGCCGTTGCGGCGCGGTTTGTGCGGGGCGTGTTACGAGCGGGCCCGGGAGCGCAACAAGGCCTACGGCCGGTGGGACCCGGACCGGGCCCCCGCTGAACCCGTACGCGAGCACGTCGCCCGGCTCCGCGAGGCCGGCCTGAGTCACCGGCGGCTCGTCGAGCTCGCCGGTCTGCATCGATCGGTGCTGGGTCACTTGCTGCGCGGCGGCGCGGAATCGCCGCTGCCGCAGTGGGTTTCCCACGCCACCGCCGAGCGGATCTTGGCGGTACCGGTGCCGGAATCAGCGCTCGAGGTAGCTGCGGACGGTGCCCCGGTGCCGCTGGTCGGCGCGCAGCGCCGGTTGCGGGCGTTGGTTGCCGATGGCTGGCCGCAAGCCCGGTTGGCCCGCGAACTCGGGATGCGCCCCAGCAACATGGGGCCGCTCATGCACGGCGACCGGCCGATCACCGCGGGCCGGTATCGCGACGTGGTCGAGCTCTTCGCTCGGATGCAACTCACCCCAGGTCCCTCCCAGCGTGCCCGTGACTACGGACGCGCGCACCGCTGGGCGCGGTCGTGGCAATGGGACGAAGACGCCATCGACGACCCGGCCGCCCGGCCGCAGCCCAACTACCACCAGCGCAAGAACAAGCCGCGCCCCGATTTGGGCTGGGCAGTACACGCCAGCACACCCGCGGCCCCGCCCGCCTGTGACGGCTACGCCGTCGACGAACTCGCGGTGCCGGTGCGCCGCCGAATCGAAAGGACCCGCTGACATGAACCACAACAACGAGCAGTACTCCCCGAGCGACGCCGAAATCGCCGCGGCAGCCTACGAACTCAGGGCCGCGATCGCGCTCAAGACTTCGGCGCTGGCCGATGGCCTCCTCGGCCGTCCGCAGTGGGGAACCACTGAATGGGAGCGCGAGTGGAGCCAGCGCGACACCGCCGAAGGGCAGGCGCGGTCGGCGCAATGGCACCTGACCAAGATCCGGATCGAGCGCGCCGCCGACGTCGACCCGCTCGGCAACGTGATCAACGCCCGTATCTTCGGCGCCGACTGGGACCAGATCGGTGCCGCGTACGGGATCAGCGCTACCGAAGCGGAGTCGCGCTGGGATCAACAGGCCACCGACTACACCGAGTACCTCGACACGATCCCCACAGAAACAAAACCGCAACCGGCACACCAGAAGCCGTCTCCGATCCAGGATCGGCGGCGCACTCGGATCGAGCGGGGGCGCTGAGATGGAACGCGAACATGAAGAAGCGATGCGCGCCGACTTCGCACGCTGGCAGGCAATGCTCGATAACACGTTCCCGATCGAGACCGAGACCGAACTCGAAGAACGCACCCGCGCCGACGAGACCGAACTGCGGTGGTCGGACGGTCCGTACAGCGCGTACTGGAACTACCTCAACGACGCTTATGAGGACTGGCAGCGCCGCCCAGAAACCATGGGTCGGTTCCTCGACAGCGTCGACGAGGACCGGGCGGCCGGGCACTTCGTCGGCGTGACCGGGGTCGAGTACCGCAGCCAGCTCCAGGCCCGCGACCTCACCGCGGCGGAACGCGATCGCAGGCAGGAACGACCGCTGCGGCTGCGAGCGCGGTAGCCATGGCACAGCACCAGCCCGCCGGGCCGTCCTATCACCTGATCACGACTGCGCTGAAACATGCGATGGGGCCGGGCCACGGCACCACCGATCCGACTCGCTGGACGAACTATTTGTGTCCGGTCCATGAAGGTGACGGCCGCCCGCACACCCCGAGTCTGGGGGTGCGGTATGACCCGGGCCAGCACCGGACCATCGTGCGCTGCTGGGCGACCTGCGACGACGAGAAAGTCCTTGCGCGGCTGCCGCATCCGACCGAGAACCGGCACCTGGGTGTGCGGGACATGTTCGACCGGCTGCCCGAGCGCCGCCGCGACACCGCCGCACCCGGTGCCCGTGGTGGTCCGGGGCGTCGGTCGGCGGGGGTGGTGTCGCCGGTGGAGCAGTCGATCCTGGCCGCGCGGTTCCCGATCCTGTCCAAACCTGATCTGGGGGTGCAGACCGGGGCGCCGGAGAAGGTCGACGCCTACCTCTACCGGTGGCCCGACGGGCACGTCGAGGGTGCGGTGATCCGGGTGCACACTCCGCACGAGCACGGCATCCGCAAGTCGTTCTATCAACGGCATTGGACCGGAAACGGTTGGGAGGATGCTGGTTTCGCGCCGATCCCGTTCCAGCTCCCCGACATCCGGGAGGCCCTCGACACCGGGCGTGAGGTCTATGTGTGCGAGGGCGAAAAGGACGTGCAGCGCGCGAACCGGGCCGGGCTGATCGCGACCTGCAACGTCGGCGGCGCCGGGTCCTGGACCCCCGAGCACGCGCGCTGGCTGGCCGGTGCCGGCCGGGTGATCGTGGTCGCCGACCGTGATCGTCCCGGCTACCGGCACGCCGCCAAAGTCGCCGACTCCCTGGTCGGGCGGGTGGGGGAGGTGCGGGTGATGCAGGCCCGCGGCGGCAAAGACCTCTCCGATCACCTCGACGCCGGATACGAGCTCTCCGAACTCGACCCCGTCCCCTACCTCGACCGGCCCCCGCCGCAGCACGAGCGATCTCGGCCGGTGAACCGAACCCGCACCCGCTGAACACCTTTCACCTCCATCCGACTTCATCACCCCCAGGAAGGAACCTTTTTCATGACTACCTTCGGACAGCGTTTCCGCCGCGCCGCGCGACCGAGCTCGGCGTTCACCAAGACCACGAGTCCGGGCACCGCGGTGCACGGGCGGATCGCCGCGATCGTCGAGGAGCCCAAGCTCAAGTACGGCGGTGGCCCCGACGAAGTCGAGCTCGACGAGAACGGCCGGCCTGTCATGCAGCTGGTGATCACCCTCGATACCAGCAGCGGGCCACGCAACCTGTATGTGTCCTGGCGCATGGAACAAGCCATCGGCCTCGCCCTCGAGAACGCCGGCACCGAGGACTTCGAAACCGGTGCGGCGCTGTCGGTCACCTACACCGGACCCGACCCCGACTACCCCAAAGCCCGCTTGTTCACCGCCGTCTACAACCCCGCCACCGCGCACAGCAGCACATAACCCGGCGAACGGACACCGCCGCTCCCGCGCCCGGCCCCGCGCCGGGCGCGGCACACCGGCACCGACCACCACCGAAGGGATCGAGATGACCTACCCCACCACCGCCGCGATCTACCAACGAGCCAGCGAGTTGTGCCGCGCGATGGTCGCCGCGACCACGATCGCGAACAACCCGGACCTGGCCTACCCGGACACCACGCCACCGCCCGACCTGGGGCGCCGGGAAGTTCGCGCGGAGATCACCTACTACGAATTTCTCGCCGCGCACCGCAGCGAGCTGGGTGCTCGCCCCGAGTTCGGTGTCGAGTACGGCGTGCTCGACAGCCTCGCTGCCGAAAACCTCACCCTCACCGACCTGTTCACCAGCACCGGCGATCCCGAGGAGCGTGACCGTGACCGGCGACGTAACCGCTTACCACAGCACCAGGACGCGAAATGAGAGGAGTCCCGCCTTCATGACGACGAACGCGATCGAGGCGCAGACGACCGGCCGCCCGACCCGGGCGTGGCCGGTCCTGCTGCTGGCATTGCCGGCGTTTGTGGCGATCTGGTCCGGCTGGGTCGGGCTGGGGGAGTTGACCGGCTTCGGGCCGGTGCATCCGCTGCCGGGGATCGCCGATGAGTTCACGATCAATACCGCGATCACGTTGCCGATCGGGATGGAGGCCTACGCCTCCTACGCGCTGTCGGTGTGGCTGTCGGGGCGCGTGCGCTCGGACCGGACCCGGAGTTATGCGAAGTGGTCGGCGTTCGGCAGCCTCGTTCTGGGCGCGGTCGGGCAGGTCGTCTACCACCTCATGCAGGCCGCGGGCGTGGCCGTGGCGCCGTGGCCGGTGACCGTGCTCGTGGCCTGTCTGCCGGTCGCCGTGCTCGGCATGGGCGCAGCACTGGCGCACATGATCTTGCGCGAACACCACCATCACACCGCCGAGGACGCACCAGCACCCGTGCACGGTGTTGCACCACAGCCCCATCACGACCGGCACCACGCACAGACCGAGACCACGCGCACCACCCTCACTGCACCACCGAACGCACCAGCCGCGATCGACCGCGCACCGGGTGGTGCGCCGAGCACCGTCGCTGCACCACCTCGACGGCAGAGCGCCGCACGCCCGCACCGCCGTGTTGCACACCTCCCACGCCAGCCACGACACCGCGGACCGATCCGGTCAATCAGCCCACGCGTCAAGGAGAACCAAGCGAGCATCGCGGCTGATCACGACCCGTCGGCCTCGACGCCACAGCGCCCGGCGTCGAAATCCGAGCAGCCGTTACCGACCGACCGCGACGCGCTGATCCACGAACTCACCGCCCGCGGCATGTCGTCGCGCCAGATCGCTCCGCTCGTCGGCGTCGCCCACACCACCGTCACGCGGGTGCTGGACCGGGCCAGGTCTGCACCGGCGGACGCACCACCGGCGAACCGTGCGTCAGCCACCGCACCACCCGCACCAGCAGTGGTGCACACTCCCGACCGGCATCCAGGACTTCAGGTCGTCCACACACCGCAGAACGGCCAGCTCGAGGTGATCGAGGCCGAACTGGTCGACGACACCGCCCCTTCGAGCATCCAGCAGCACCCCAGCTCCGATGCCGGCACCAGCCGCAGGCATGCGCGATGACCGGCATCGAGTGGACCGAGACGACGTGGAACCCGGTCACTGGCTGCGACCGGATCAGCGCGGGATGCGATCACTGCTACGCGCTGTCGATGGCGAAACGGTTGAAAGCCATGGGTGCCGCCAAATACCAGGCCGACGGCGACCCCCGCACCTCCGGACCCGGGTTCGGGGTCACGATTCACCCGACGGCACTCGACATCCCGGTGCGCTGGCGTAGCCCGCGGCTGGTGTTCGTGAACTCGATGTCGGACCTGTTCCACGCCCGTGTCCCGGAGTCGTTCGTCCGGGAAGTGTTCGCGGTGATCGCCTCGACACCGCAGCACACCTACCAGGTACTGACCAAGCGGCCACTGCGGATGCGGCGAATGACGGAGCGAGGCTTGGTGTTTCCACCGAACCTGTGGGTCGGTGTCTCCGTCGAGGACCAGACCAGCACCGAGCGGATCACCCACCTGCGCGCCGTTCCGGCCGCGGTGCGGTTCCTGTCGTGCGAGCCACTGCTGGGACCCATCGACCTCGACCCACACCTGTTCCCGAACAAATGCCCTGAGGGGTGCGGATGCCGGCGCCCCGACGACGCCGACCGCAACGAATGCGGTTGCGGCGGTCGGTGTTCGAGCTGGCGACCTCGGCCTGCGCTGGGCTGGGTGATCGCCGGCGGTGAGTCCGGCCCGGGCGCCCGCGCAATGCGTCCGGACTGGGTGCGTGACCTGCGCGACCAATGCCTCGACGCCGGCGTGCCGTTCTTCTTCAAGCAATGGGGCGGACGAACACCCAAACAGCACGGCCGCACCCTCGACGGCCAGATCTGGAACCAGATGCCCACCACCTGAAACACCCCGCCACCCCGAATCCAGGCCCGCCAGGCAACCGCCAGGCGGGCCTGTTCGTGTGCCTGCACGCCCGTCGCTCGTCCGGGAATCATCCGGGACCTGTCCGGGAGTCATCCGGGACTCGTCCGGGAAAAACTAGTCCCGGACAGGTCCCGGACGGTAAACGCTCAAACTACGTTTGAGCTGGGTGTTTTGCGCCGTCCTCTGTCCCTGCCCGGCTGACACTCTCTATGGCTTCGCTGTTCATAGAGAGTGTCAGCCGGGCAGGGACAGAGGACAACACAAAACACAAAGAACAAAAGATCAAAAGCAAAGGGAGACAAGAGAAGGACCAAAAGAGAAAAGAGACCACAAAGGGAGGGTTGGGAGCGGGGTTGCGTCAGGCGGGAAGGTTACGTCTAGAGCTGCGCCACCGGAGGTGGCGCGTTCGCGGCCAAGGCGCGCTCAGTGCGGGGGTCGATTCAGGTGTGGGTGCGGCGGTGCAGGGCGCGCGGATTCGCTGTACGGGGCGTGGCGGCGCGCGGATCGGATCGTCGCGGGTGGGCAGGGACCACAAGGCGAGGGCTACGCCCCGAGTTCCCGCGTAAGAGGGAACGGTTGCGGGAAGGAATCAAACTCTGGCGTAGCTCGCGCGTCAGAGGAAGCGCGGCCCGCCTACTCGCGGAGCCGTGTTGCGGTGCACCACTTAAGAGGGAAGTACTGAGGTACCGCCTAAGCGGTAAGGATTCCGTTCACCTCTTAAGCGTGAATTGTGTTGGCGCGCTGAATGTGTCAGTGGCTGCTGCTATGAATCGTGGTGTGAGCCATGTGCATGTAGCGCGGTTGTCGGGAACCAGTAAACGGCATGCGGTATTGCGTGGCCGGCCGAATGAGACGCTGTGGGTGTTCGACGACGCGGACTGGGCGGTGATGCTGGAGCACTCGAAGTCGTTGGTGTGCCCGGAGCCGGGGTGCGGGATTCAGTTGTTCCCACGTCCGCAGTCCGCGGACAGTGACATCGTCCGGCACCTGTGGCTGGGGACTCGGCAGAAGACCGGGTGTGAGCATTGGACTGGCGGGTCGGACGGCGGCCCGATGACGGCACGGCACGTGTGGGTACAAGCCCGGATCTTGCGGACGTGCCGGGATCTGGGTTACACAGCGGTGCCCGAGGACCACCACACCCGCGCCGACGTCTACGTCAGCGAGCCCTCGACCGCGCTCGAGGTGCAGCTGCGGGCCACGGCGTTCAACGACCGCACCGAAGCTCGCCGCGCCAAGGGCGCGGACACGATCTGGTTCCTGGCTCACGACGTATCCCGCAGTAACGCCAGCATCAAGAACGCGATCGCGACGCTGCCCACGGTTCGCTTCCAGGTCGGCGACCGCCGCAACCGTACGCGAGGCGCCGCGGAGTTCGAGCCGTGGCTCGACCGCACCGGAGGACTGGACGAGTTCGCCGAGATCCGCGTCTACGGCACGACTTTCGACCTCGACACCCGCACCGGAACCCCGCGGCTCGAACACGCCGGGATGGCGCTACCGACCTTCCTGCGCGAAGTCCTATCCGGGCGACGCCGCTGGATCGAACCCGGACAACCCGGAATGCCGACCAACCCGAGCGGCGGTCACCGGCCAGGCTGGGTCCGGGCCGGCGACCTCGACACCGTCCGTGAGCACGAACGCAACCGGAAACCGGCCCCCGCCGAGGTGCGACCCGCGCCGACCGCGGCACCACCCGCGGCGCTACGTCGCGAGGTCACACCACCCCTTCCGCCGCGGTCCGCCACATCCGACGCGCATGTCGACGAGTTTTTCCTCGGCCTCGCCGTGATCGCGGTCGTGATCCTGATCGTGATCGCGCTGTCGGTATGGCTGCTGTAAAGCCACACGAGCGCCGAGAGGCATCGACGGTCAAGGGCGGGAAGCGGCGGCGAATGGCTCCCGGCACAGTCCGCACAGGATCGGCCCGGCGTCAATGATCTTCTTGTGCGCCCGGATTCGCCGCGGCGGCGCACACCGGCACACGAACGGCAGAGCGTTGCGATCCTTCTTGGACCCCGCCGCACCCTCACCGCCCGAACCGTCAGCGTCGTCGGTATCGGGCCTGCCGGCCGCGTCGGTATCCGCTGTTCCGTGTTCGGGACGGCGATGGGCGACGATCGCCCGCGACAGCACCTGCAACTCGCGCCGGTACCGGTCGGCGGTCGGATCGGGCAGCGCGGTGACCGACCAGCCCGCACGCTGATGGCGCACCGTCGATAACCCCAGCTCGTTAGCAAGGTCCTTGAACTTCTTGTTGTGATACCGCCCCCCGTCGCTGGTTTCGGCGATACCGCGGGTCAACGCCAGCCCGTGCGCGGCTTCATGGAGCAGCGTGCCGAGAACATCACGAGCGCCGGCGGCCAATCCCTCACCGCCGACGAACAACTCCGGCATCCACACCCCCGCTCGCTCCCAACGGTCCGGGCCGAAATGACCCAGCCGCGGCGCCCGACCGCGCCCCAGCGATCCGGACGCGACCGCGACGACAACATCGGGCACGTCCGGATGACGCACACGGATGGACTCCCAGACGATATCGATCGCCGTCGCCAACGGTCCGCCAACAGCCATACCGGAACCTCCGAATTCCCTCGTAAGAGGTGACCGAGAATCGGTCGGAGAAGATGGCTCAATTCTACCGGAATCCCCTCTTAAGCGGTAGTGAGATCTGTTGGTACACAACCGATCTAGGTCCATCTCTAGTCGATCGGAGGCGTGATTCGTTTAGTTGTCGGTGTCCTGTCGCATCATCGTTTCCATGAACAAACACGAAGCCCTCAACGCAGCGAATGCCGAAGCGGCGCGCGCGGCCGGATGGCCCGAACTCACCGGCACGGTCAAGCAGATCGGCTGGGCGACGACCGTCCGTGCGGACAAGATGCGCGAGTTCGAATACGCAGCCGCAGCTATACCGGAACGCGAGCAAAATCTCTTCCGCACTGCGATGTTGCGGGAGATCCGCGCGGGGGAGTGGATCGATTTTCAGTCACAACCTTGGCAGGCCGTCGCCTTCACCCACCTCACTGCCGATGAGCTCGCCTCGCTCGGAGTGACGAAACCCTGACTGCTCGGCCTCCGGGGCCCAGTCTCGTAGCCGTCGTCGAGCGCGGCGGCGCGCACTCGGGTGCCCGTAGGTGACGGCCAGCGTGATCCGCATCCGAGCCGTTGCCCATCGCGCAGTCGAACCACTCGGGTAGTCGCCGGCCATCGTCGGCTGCTCATCATCCATGCATCGTTGGACGGCGATTCAGTAGGCCGCGGTTCCAACGGCGGCTCGGTTGTCCGGCCGGTGTCCTCACCGTCCCAGGTTCGGGCTCACTGGTGATAGCGCTCGCGCCACGGTCCACTGCCGGGTTTCAATGCGACCCTGCCCATTCGCGGTCGGGATGGCGAAGCCCACCAGGCCGATCCAGGATCCATCGGTCCTGTTAACTGCACTTCAGTCGTTGATCCATGGGTCCAACGTTGGGGGTGCATCGAGTGAAGGAACAAAGGCGCGCGCTTCGTGACGGGCGTATTGAGCTGCCAGCGGTCGGGAGTGTGCAGCAGATCGAGCCACCGGGGGTGGTTCCGTACATCGTGGTCGTCCACGGGTCCGAAGTTGACCCCATCTCGTCGTTTCTGTCGAGTTTGGTGTTGTCCGATGTCAGTCCATAGACGGTGCGGTCCTATGCCCACGATCTGCTGCGGTGGTGGAGGGTCCTGGCTGCGCTCGGTGTGCGATGGGATCGTGCGACGCGCGAGGACGTCGAGGCGATGGTGGGGTGGATGCGTTTGGCGGTCAACCCACAGCGCTTGCGCTCCAACAACTCTGAGATCCAGCCGGGGTCGGTGAATCTCAAGACCGTGGTCGGCGTTTGGTCCCGATCATGGTGACTCGCTCTTCGTTTATGGCGAGCACCACCCATCCGCGCATACGTCAGGAACGAATAGCCAGCATGATGCCTCGGATCAATCGACGTTCCGCCCGCGCAGTCACCGTATCGGTTGCGATGGGCGCGAGCCTGGTTTTGACTGCCGCCCCCGCTCTGGCTGATACCGAAGTCGGCATCAAGTCAGCCGGCATCAAAGGGAAAAACGCACTGGTAGAGGTTGACTACAGTTGTGATGCCTCCTCCGGGGTAACGAAGCTTGCCGTCCAAGTGAAGGATGTCGACTCTCAAACGCTGCCCTGGATTGGGGGGTTCGGGGAGACTGGGAATCTGACGTGCGATGGATCGCGTCGCCTCGTCAAAGTCAAGGTCCGTCCTGCGGACAGGAGCAAGAAATTCGGCGAGGGCCATGTCCTGCAGGTGTATCCGTCTCTCCTCGACAGCAAAGGCGCCGTAATTGTCGAACAGGCCGGGGGCCCCTGCTGGAAGGATGGGTCCGAGTTTTCTAGGTGCCGCAGTGACTAGATTCATCATCCACTCCCGTCGAGGTACACCCGATTACTCGACACTGATGCAGACGGACCCGCCGAAGCCGCGCGCTCCGTAGAGCGGATCACCGGCCGCCCAGGCCGCAAGTTCCGCCAATGGGCCACCGAGCACCTCGCCATGTTCCGGTGAGCTGCCACAACAGTGTGGATGCAGAGTCGGCGTGGATGCCGCATCGAGCGGCGGATAGCCGACTCAACGCCAGCTGTGCTCCTGCGGTTAGGGCCGCGCGGTAATCGGTTACTTTCCTGCGTGGGGGCTGCCGAGATGTTCTCTGTCGGTGGATCTTCCGGCGCACCGCATCGCCGCGGTTCGGGAGGCGCGCTAACCGGCTGGTAACAGGACGATGCCCGGCAGGCGATTGGCCTGCCGTCCTGAAAATATTTCCATCCGGCATGTCGCCTGCGTCGAATGACTGTCGGATGCTTGGCTGCCGTATGGCTGGCCAACCTCGATGACAGTCCACCGTCGGGGTGAGGGTTGGGAGCGGGGTTGCGTCAGGCGGGAAAGTTACGTCTGGAGCTGCGCCACCGGAGGTGGCGTGTTCGCGGCCAAGGCGCGCTCAGTGCGGTAGTCGAGTCGAGTGCGGACGTGGCGGTACAGAGCACGCGAATTCGCTACACGGGAAGTGGCGAGCGCGTAGATCGGATCGTCGCGGGGTAAACGGGGACCACACAAGGCGAGGGCTACGCCCCGCGCTCCCACGTAAGCGAGAGCCGTTACGGGGAAGAATCAAACTCTGGTGTGGATCGCGCGTCAGAGGAAAGCCGATCTGCCATGGTGCCTGGCATAACGAACATCGAGTCAACCATCCCGAGCTGGAGGCGATGCGCGCGGCCTGTCTCGCGCTCGCGCCACTGGACGACGCAAGCCGGGCTCGTGTGCTGCGGTGGCAGTTCGAGGTGCTGGACCCCGGGATGCCCGTGCAGGTGCCACTGCGACACGGTGGCAGGTGATCCTTCCGGTGGCGGCCGGCGCTCGCCACTGCGACTCGATCATGCCCATGTCACACGGTCGGCGGCTTCTTCCGAAACCCGCGGGCTTGCACCACGCTGAGCACGAGGATCATCGCGAAGGCGACCACAGCCGCGATCAAGAGTCCTGTTGCGATGAAATCGGATAGATCAGTGGCTGCACATGAGCTCGGTAAAGATCTGGGGACCTCCCCACCCGCTTCCCGTAGTCGTTGCACCGATATCTGCAATTGTTCGCATGCGGCGTCCTGTTGAGCCGCGCCGAACGCTGGGATAGCCACTGCAAATGCCAGGCAGATCGTGAATCCCGCAGTTGCGGTGGCCATCTTCACCGCGTCGCGCCGCGGCTCGTTCTCCAGGGCGATCAGCTGCCGTATTCGCCAAGAGACGTGCGCCTGAAGCTGCTGGAACGCGGCGCCGCCGCTGTCATCAAGGTCTTTGAGCTGCTTGAGCACGTCCACGTCGGACTTGATCTTCGCTCGAACGTCTTTGCGCTGTCGGCGGTGGGTGTACACCGAAACGAACACCGTCGCGAACGCAGCGACAACCGCAACAACGAGAGGTATCCATTCCTGCACGGGCACAGCGTAATCCGAGAACTGGCATACACCCAGCGGTTGCGTGAAGCACGAAGGCCAGCACCTGGCGCCTAGCACAACGCCCGGGTGATGTCCTGATACCCCACGCCCGTCGCACGCAGGCCGGCCACGATCTGATCGCAGTACTCGATCTCCAGAGTCGGGTGTCGATCAGATCGGGCCCGCCGGAGCACGGCCGTCCTGCACATCGAGCACGGCGTCACCGTGGCGCCCGCGACCGTGCACCGGGTGCTGGTCTGCCGCGGACTAAACCGGCTCGCCGATCTGGATCCGCCGACCGGGACGCAGCAGCGGAAGGTCGTGCGCTACGAGCACACCGAACCGGGGATACATGGTCCACCTCGACGTCAAGAAACTCGGTCGCATCCCGACCTGCGGGGGCTGGCGTGCCCACGAGTGCGGCGCCGCGAAGCACCTGCGCGGTGATGCACTGGAGGGGCGGAGGGAGGCGTCCGCGCCAACGGCCTGATTCGATCATGGTGGCGCACTGGATGCCGGTTATGAGTTCCCGATGAGGGGCGACGACCTCGTCCTTCTCGACGGCGGTGCCGCAGGTGCCTAAGTTCCTATTCGTCGTTTCGGCATGGCGGCAATTACTTGAGCTGCTCAGGAGGCTTCCAGTCGTTCATTGATTCCATGTATCGGACTGCAGCGATGTCCTGCACTTTGGTCGACGGTGGCTGCGTTGCTCTGTAACTGGTCGCGGTCTTGGCGGCGGACGGAGCGGGCATTGTTTTCGCCTTTGGTTTCTTCTTTTTCTGACTGGCAGGCGTTGGCTTGCGAACGTAGCGGCGCCGTGGTCGAGGTGAACCCTCAGCGTGCCCGCCTGGGTCGTACTCGTCGAGGGGGTCTAGAGGGCCGATGGCGAGCTGCGGCTCTGGTTGGGACTCGCGTTCTTTGACCATCTTTCCCCATCGGTCGTAGGCGCCTTGTCGGGTGATTCCGCACGCGTCTCCGATCTGTTCCCAGGTCGCGCCGGCCGCCCGAGCGGCGGCTACGACGTGCTCATGCTCGACCTTCGCCTCCCGCCGGATTCGCAGCTTGGTCAGCTCCCACAAGGTGAGCAGATCCCCTGTTACTGGAGTGTCACCGATCGGCGCATCCATCTCGGCGAGCTTTGCAGCGTCGTTGATGAGCTTGGTTGCCCAGTCGTCGCACATGTTGCGGATCTCGGCGTTCAACGAACTCGCAGCGTCCGCGATTCTATGCGCCGGCACCTGGACTTCGGCGGCGGATCCGGGCTCGCCGACTCGGGATGTCATGCCTACCACCGAATCAGCGCCAAAGGGCACTGTCAAGTAATCCAGTACATAGAGTATTGGTATCTTCGCAGGAAGTTCGGTTGTGACCGTGCAAATGCAAGAACAGTTGTGACCACCCTCACTAAATTTGTGGTATTCATCACATAACCGACGGGTAACTTGAACGGTGTGTCTATGGGCAACGTTGATGGTCGATGACGTGACCAGCAAGGTTGCCTACCTGGTCGACGGACCAGTCGGGTTTGGGTGAAAAAAAGCCTGCACGCGAGCGTGTTATCGGCTCGTGATCATTGGGGGATGTGGGGCTACAGTGCATTTCGTGCAGCGGGTCGCTGATCGGTCGCGGCAGCCCCGGAACGAGTCGTGCTCCGCCCTCGGCTAAGGACGGAGCACGATATTCGGCGGCCTGTTGCAGTGCATTCGGTAACGCTCTCTCACAACAAGGAGCCACCATTGGCGACCATAACTGCTGGCATGCGCACGGGCAATCGGGCGGACGCGGTAATGCCCGCAAGCGTCCGTGACGAAATGTGCGGCCCACATCGTCCGAACACCACGGCCTGTGCGGCATCAGCCGCGACTGTCGACGTCGACATCCAAGCCCGTTTAGTCGATGACCACGCTACTTTCGTGCTGACCATCTGCCTCGGCGTCGCGTTCGCGATCATCGTCGCGCTTCTGGCGGGCATCATCGTCCGATTCGACGGCGCCACCATGGCCAAGGCGATCATGAAGGGGGCTTACGCCGCTGCCATCGCATCGACCCTGGCTACCGCGGTCATCACCTTGCTCACACTCATGTCGTAGACGCCTTGTGGCGGTAGCCGAAAGGAAGACCGGCTACCGCTCCGATTCTTGGACTGAACCGCGACTTATCCTGCGTAAACCGCACCAGGCCTCCGGTTCGGAGGTGAAACTGAGACAAGAGGTCTCAAGGTTGTGAGGAGCGATGACGAGCACAGCACCAGGGCAGGACGAGACCGGCGCCGACTTGGGTCGGCGGTACCGGGCGGTGCCCAGGTCGGCTGAAGCGCACCGCGAATCGATGATTGCCAGCACGATGAAGATCATGGAAGAGCGCGGCTTGCCGCTGGACTTGAAGTACATGGACATGACCGAGCTGAGGAAGGTCGCAGGAGTTCCGAAGTCGACGTACTACCGGATCTGGCGCACGCATGAAGAGTTCTACATCGAGCTGGTCGAGGCGATGGTGCAGCCGGATCGGGCTACAGAGATCCTGCTCGACGAGGGGACGGTCGCGGCCGCCGAGGAAGTGCTAGCTAAATACGCCTACCTGCTTCGTGATGATCGCGGCTGCCTGCAGCCTGACGTCGAAGGTCGGCGCAGGGTGCTGCACGAGATCATCCGGCGGGGTGTGGAGTACAACTTTGAGAACACCTATCAGTCACGTGTTTGGCGCACCTATTCGGCCTTGGCCGCAGCGTTGCCTTCGCTGCGTGACGACGGTCTGCACGCGCGCGCACGCGATGTTCTCGCCGCTGCGGACTCCCGGGATATCAAGCGCATGGCCGCCTTCTACACAGGAATGCTCGCCGAATTGGGTTGGCGCTTCAGGGCTGACTTCAAGCCGGCCACCTTCGCAGCGGCAGCTGCGGCGGTCATCAACGGACTCGCTGTCCGGACGATGATGAATCCCGCTGCTGCCGATCCGGTCTCGCTTGCCGATATCGAGGGCAAGCCGGTTGAATGGCATCCTGCCGCTATCGGTTTCCTTGCCCTCCTCAACGGTATGACCGAGCCGATCGAGGTGGCGGTCGAGTGATCATCGTTGGCCGCGACCGAGGTAGCGCTCGACGGGGTTGATCTGGTCCTGCAGCGCTTCGACCTGCTCACTCCTGAGGCGGGTACGCCAGGTGAAGGCTTTGAGTACCAAGTCGTTGACGGCCTGTTGAAACTGCTTGAATTCCTCTGCTGGAACCGGTTGGGGATGGGCGAAGGTGTCTTCACGGGCCTCGCGGTGAGCGGCGATGAGTTGCTCTCGCTCGCGTTTGGCGACTTTGCGGAGCGCGCCGCCCGCGCCGCGTCGGCGGGTCACCGCGTCGGCGTAGTCGTAGAAGTAGATCGCCGCTTCGATCAACTCGGTGCTAGAGGCGTCGGTCGCCGAGCCGTCGGCAGCGGAAACCGTCTGCTGGGCACGCTGGCCGATCTTCATCTTGGCCTTGGCGGTGAGGTACCGGGCAACAAGCAAGTGGCGGATGATGCCGAAGCGTGCGCTACGCAGCAGGTCTACTGGTGTTTCCTCGTACTTGTGAATCACCTTGCCAAGATCCGCGCTCGTGGCGTCGGCGTGTTCTAGCTCGACGCCGAGCCTCTGGAGCCGGATCAGCCCCGCGATGTCGCGCTGTTCTTGGCGGGCGTCCTCGCCGCCGGCGGTCGAGTAGCACTTGAGCAAGGCGGTTTTGAGGTTGTCGGCACCGTCGGGGAAGGCCTTATAGAAGATCGAGGCGTAACGATAGTCGCGGGAGTACGCCATCTCGATTGCGCACAACCGGGCAATGACGCCGGACAGCTCGTCGGCGGGAATCGCATCCAGGCGAGGACGATCCCGTATCGCCTCGGGTTTACACATCCGCAGCAGTGTGGAGGTGATCCGCCTGATCGAGGCAATCTCAGCTTCGACGCGATCGTCACACAGCGCGGCCGAGCGGTCTCGGTGGAATTGGGCCAATTCCGCTCGCAGCGTCCATCCGAGCTGACGGGCGAAACCACTTTCCCGGTCCTTGAGCGATCGGATACGGCTCAACCCGGTTGTCTCGTACTTCAGTTGCTTGGTCGAGACTAGCAACTCGGCGCGGGCCGCGGTCTGGGTCAATCGGAAACCGAGAAGGCAATGATCCTCGTTGGACGCATCGACCAAGTTCAGCGCGCGCTCGGCGTGAGTCAGGGCCTGCCGGGCCAAACGCAGAACGTCCCGGCGCTCGGTGTAGTCCAAAGGCTTGCTGGCCAGGCGCAGATTCTCCCGCTGACTGGCAGCGAAGTAAGCTTCAGTGAGCTCGGTGCACCAATAGATGGTCTCTGTCGGATCGTCTTTCGCGCCGGCGCGGGCCACCGCGGTCACGTAACCGCGGTGCAATTCCTCGATGGTCGGGTTCGTACTCGAAATCCGCGCGAGCAGTCGGTTCTGTTCGGGGGCCACCTCATGCCTCCAGGATTCGTCGCGGGCGTGGCGCTCGGCGAGATCCGCGATCTGAGCGGGCACGACCCGCCGCTCGGCCCGCATCCGTTCGGCTACCGCCGCGCCGACCGCTGCGACGGTCTTGAACCGGCGCAGCATGGTGGTGCGGTTGATCCCTGCTTCCACGCAGAGTTCTTTCATTGTCAACTGGGACAGCGGTTTTGAGGGCTGGGTGGTCAGGCGGGTCACCAGCGCGAGCTCGGCGGCGTCGAGCACGAATTTGGTCATGCGTTTGGACCTGGTCTCGGCCGCACGTTGACGGTAATCACGATTGAGATTCAGGCTCGGCGGATCAGTGGGCATACAGCCTTAGCTCCTTGTGGTTCAATTCCGACATCCGCACAGTCAATCTATACAGCATGTAGCGCATGAGCACACCTCAATGTGTACCAGATGTATCGTATGACTCTCTCGGAGCGCAGGTCAGATGGCTCATACATCGCGTTGATCGTGACGGAATTTTCATCACCCCCGTAAGGCGCGGTATATTGGCTCACAACGGATCTCGTCAGGGATATGGTCCGTTACGGCGAGTCGGAAGAGTAAGTCAGCAGCATGACATCTCCACAGATCGGGGAGGGCGGTATGAGTGACGGCGAATCGCCTGTCGCGCCCGAACCGGTGCTGTACCCCGAATTTGACCTGTCCGCCAATGACGACTGGTCCGAGGGCGACGACTGGTTCGAAGGCGATGGTGCGGCCAGAGCGCTCAACGGCATACATGGGATGATCTGCGGCGGTGCCGAGGCGTACCCGATGTTCGCGGCTAATCTCGCGCGCGCTGACGAGTATCCCTTGAGGCTGGATCAATTCCGGCCGATCTGGGACGAGTTGCAGTACAGGATCGCTGGGCCGTCGCCGGATAACTCGCCCGCTGCGTGCCTGCTATTCCTCGTTCTCGCACTGCTCGGCGTCGACCATCCGGACTGGACGCAGGACACCCGCTTCGCGGTTGCGTACGTGGTGTTCAAACTGTCGGCCGCCCTTGAAGGGTACGGTCCTATGTTCCAGTTCCGGGAGCTGGTCTGCGAGGTCGAGCGCGAGAAAGCCGAGTTTGTCGTGCGTGTTCGTTGAGTCGAGAGGGAGGCCTGGTCTTGAACGGTGATTTCAGTAATCCCTTGTGCGCCATCGCTTTCGCTGAGGAACCCAAAACCGGGAACGTGAGTCTGGAACTGCTTGCTACGGTCTTGGCCCGAGCGGTGCGCCTGAGTCCGGAGTCGGTGACACGCGCCGAGCTTGCGGCCGGCCAGGCCGCCGCGCCCAGGCCGGTCGACCGGCGCACGCTGCCGCAGGCGACGCTGAGTAAGGTCGTTAAGCGCCTGACGCGGTTCGGGCTCCTCGGCGAAGGCACCCCTCGCCGCCATGGCAAACGGCATTACGTGCAGCTGCTGCACCTCGGTGAGGGTTATGTCACCGCGGCCGCGCACGTTGTGGTCGCCGAGGGCCTCCCGGTCGCGGTGACCACCGCGCTGTGCGACATCGCCGGAATGACCTGTCACGCTGACGAGTTCGACTATCTAATCGATCGCGGTGATGCCCGCTGGAGTGAACTCGCCGTCACCGTGCACCGCCACGTCGGACTGCTGCTCGAGCGGGTGAGCGAGCGCCAGGGCGGGGTAGCGCCACAACTGTTCGGGCTCGGCGTCGAACTCGGCGCTCCGGTCCTCAACGGCACCGTAACCCCGATCGTCGACATGACCACGTTCGAGCCGTTCCCCGTGGACCTGCAATCCGAACTCCGGCAAGTCTTCAACGGCGACTTCGGCGAAATCCCCATCGTCATCGAGAACGACGCCGCGGCCTTGGCGGCCCTCGCCGTGCGGGAGCGAGGGTACATTGATGCGGACCTGGCCGTGGTGACTGTGTTCCAAGATGGCGTGGGCGGAGGCCTTGTCATGGACGGCCGAGTGCGCCGCGGGCAGGCTGGGCGCGCTATGGAAGTCGGCCATCTCGTAGTCGACTGCCCTCCCGGCTGGCCGGCGGACGCACGATCCACGGCTTCACTGCGGTGGAACAGCGCGCTCGAACCGGCCAAGTGTCCGTGCGGTCGCCGTGGTCACGTCGATGGCATCTCCACCCCTGCTCGCATCCGGAAAGCGCTCGAGATTCCTGGGGCTGATCCGTGGGAGGTCTACACTCACGCTGGAGCCGCGCTTGGACGCGCCCTATCGAATGTGTGCAACGTAGTCGCGCCCAGCCTGCTAATTGTGTACGTACCCAGCGAGATCAAGGACGCACCTGAAGGCACGGCCGCAGCCGAGTATGTCAAGGCCGCTGATCGCGAAGTGCATATGACCTTCTCCGCCGATGTGCCCGGCGCAACCGTAGTGCGTTTTCTGGCTCTTCCGGATGATCCGCGTGATATTGCCCTGCGTGGTGCCCGCGGCGCAGCGGTCTGCGTCCTGGACATGGTCGTCGAGCGCGCACTCACCGACGAAACTCCTGCCGCACTTCCGTCGAACGCGTCTTCGATTCCCGATGATGTATCAGCCGAGATGTCGGTGATATTGACAGCGGCACGTGTCGCCGATGCTCGCGGGTGAACTCCGCTTAGGCCCGGTCCGCCTCGAACTTGGTGAGCGCCTCGAGCATCGCCTGCTTCTCGGCGGCGAGGTCTTGCTCTTCATCGGCAAACTGGCGCCGGATGGTCTCGGAATCTTTGGCGAGATCCTCTGCGATGAGGCGGGCAAGATAGACATTTAGGGTCAGACCCCGCTGCTTGGCCAGGCGTTTGGCGCCGACAGCGAGAACCCAATCGATCTTGGCGTTGATCTGTACCGGCGCCCTGTCGGCCCCCAGCTTGGCGCTTCCGGTCTGCATTTCATCATCACTATTCGTCATAATCCACAACTGCCTTCGCGAGTTGGCGCCTGGTCATTGCGCCGATCGAGTAGCGAACCATGCCTTGATCCACCGCTCGACCATGAAAGTGACCACTATCACCTGCGGCCAAGTTCGGCGTCGAGCCCACGCGCCCTTGCTCCTTGAGACCGTCGGTCTCAACACTTCATTTGTACTCTACCTGGCAATTCTTGTCGCGTGCCAGTGATGGGAAGCGCTAGGACTTTATCAAATCGCAACTTACTCCTTGGTCTGATTTGCCCGTTCCGTCTAGTAAGGAGCAAGGAGCAAGGTATGTCATAGATGTCATCAAGATTGTAGGTGGCTCATGCTCAACATCTGGATGTAGGGTGACTCAAGGGTTGCCAGTTTCAGTGGCCGCCAGGCGACACCGGAGCCCATAGTGAGGAGCAAGGCACAGTGACCAAGCTGTTCGACAACGGCACCGACGGCGAAAACAGCGATAAGCCCGGCCTCGGCCGCAAGCTCTGGAACCTCGCGACAAGCGCCAGGGTCTGGACCGTCATCGGCGGTATCGCAGCGGTGGTGGCGGTGGTGACTTCCACTGCGGTCTCATGCATGCAGGGCACATCGGCCGGGACCGGCACCATCGAGACGCCGGCCTCGGACCCTGAGATGAAGTACTGGGGTTCGGTGATCGCCAGCGGAACCGACTGGTGGGGAATGAAGTTCGCCGATTGGTCCGAGGCGACCCAGGACCGTGCCGACCTCGCGCTGCATATGCAGCTGGGTGTCTCCGCGTTGCACGGCGTCGCTTTCGCCCGGGCCGCCGATCCGAGCTTCTCGAGCTGCTGGAACGCTGTCTACGGCACCACTCGGTTGATGCTCGACGAGATACCCTCTGGGAGCACCGTGTGCGTTCGGACCCAAGCGCAGCGAGTCGGCGTGGTCCGCTTCACTTGGACGAAGGAACCTGCCGGTTACCCGCGAAGCATCGAGGTCAGCGGCATCATCTGGGAGCCACACAAGTAGCTGATCGCATCGAGCCGACGAAGGTCTCCACCGACTGGGCGGAGACCTTCGTCGGCTTATGCGAAACGGGCGACGATCTCGCTTTTCGCTACCGAACCTTGGATGTACTCGCCGATTGTCTCAAACCCTGGAGCGTTCGATCTCGCCGCGCTCGAGCTTGGACACTCCCTGGTCTTCTCCTATAGCTGTGGAGACTTTCGGCCGAGCTCGGGTTGGGGTCTTCCCTTGGTCGACAAGTACTGCTACCTCGAGCTGGGTGGATCGCTGCGTGGTGACAACGCTCGCCACTGTCCACTGCCGGGTTTCGACGCGGCCCTGCCTGTTTGGTCGGGATGGCGCCGGCGCCGACACCACTCTTTGGTGAGACCCAGACTTTCTGATTCGGCATCGCAGATTCGGCAAGATACGCGATCTGGCAGATCTACTCAGCAGTAAGCTCAAATGTGATGTAAGTCACATAGATTGGATCAGCGCATCTGTTTCTTCGGCGAGTGAGGTCATCGAGGCGCGTCGTGTGCCCTTCTTGTTCGTGGAGCTGACCTGGCTAAATGACATTAGTGTGGTTCGTTACCGGTCCGTGATCGGCTGTGGCCTGTCTAGTACTCGCATAGCACGTCTTGTGCACAGAGTTATTGATGATGCGCATTTCACATATGTGGCGTCTGTCTCTGTCGGAGGTCGTGAGTACCCTGGCTCACAGTTTCGGACGAACTCCGAGGACCTTGCCACCGTGGGCGACCCGGAAGGCGGGTGCCACTCTCACGGTGAAGAAGTCCGAAACACCAAACTGGTCCGGCTCCGCTGCAACGGACAACCGGACCAGTGCCCGCTCAAAGGCGCGGGTGCGACTTGGTGAGTCTCATCCAGCGTAACGGAGTTCGTCGCGGGGGACACCCCCGCACTCCTTTCTTTGGGCAGGCGCCCCTAGGAGAGGAGGGCTCATGCCCCGTGTCACGGAGTACTACGGCATTGCCGGCCCCGTCCCGTTCGAGGACGTCAAGATCGAGACCGACAACCGCATCTACATCGATCCGCACGCGGTGCGCCTATCGCGCGACCCACAACCCTTCGCTGACCAGGCGACACATTGCTTGGACAGCTTCTTCGGAGAAGTCGCCAAGTGCGTCATGTCCGACACCACATCGGAGCAACGTCGAGGACTTGATCTCCTACAACACTTCGGTGAACCACGGGAAACGCGTCTCGGTATGTCCGCGGCCGGCACCAACGGCCATGGCGGTGCGGGACTTGTCGGCCAGTGGATCTGGGACGCCCTCTGTGCTCCGAGTATGGAGTTGTTGCTGCGTGTCGGCATCTTGCACCAGATCGAGGCGATCCCGATGTTCGTCACGGGGATAGATCGCGACATCACCAGCGACTTCACCACCAGGATCATCTTCTCCCCACTCGTGCGGTTCACCGAGGAGATGATGGCTAAGTATCCCGAGTTCAGGGCACACGCCTCCGGGGTGACGACCGTAACGCGCCAGATCTGGGATCCGGAGGATTGCCGATGGATGGAGGAGTCGGTCGAGTTGCCAGTCGCCGACGGTAAGCCCTTGCTGCTCGTCCCGAAGGGCTGGGTGCGGCGGAACCTGCTGATGTCAGGGGGGCGTTACTACCAGATCGCCGTGTTGGGCTGGGCGCAAGAAGACCAAACCGTCGTCGTGGACGGCAAGACGATGAGGCCCACGAAAGAAGAGCTCAAGCGGCAGGCTGGGCTCGCGCGGGGACGCGCGACCAACGTGGCGATCACCCGCCGAGCACAAGAGCGGACGCAGGATCTGATCGCTCGGTTCATCGCGTTCGTGGACCGGAAATGGACGCCGCCACGTCAGGAGGACGCGGCCTAGCGATCCCCGTGGGCGGCACTGACGCGCCTTGCATTCGCGAGCAGTGCCCTACCCGCGCTGCGCCAGCGCGCCGCATCAGTGCGCTGGCGCAGAAGGTCACCCCGTCAACAGCTCAGGAGGCGTCATCGAGATCGGAGTACTTCAGTGCTCGACCGCGTGCCGTCGCGACCGGATAGCGTTCCGCGTTAGACTTCAACTTCGCCTCCACTGCCGCAACGAGATCGACGTCGAGGACGTCAGCCAGACGAAGCAGGTAGATGAGAACATCGGCGAGTTCCTCCTCCACACGTGTCCGTCGGGCCGGATCGTGCGCGATAGTCGCGCTCTGCTCGGGCGTGAGCCACTGGAACAGTTCGGAGAGTTCGCCTACCTCCCCGGTCAGGGCCATGACGAGATTCTTCGGCGTGTGGAAGGGTTCCCACTCCCGTTCGGCGGCAAATCGTGCGATCTGTGCTTGGAGGCTGCGGATGGCCATCGCCTGGTTGTAGCAGATTCGCGGCTCGCCGTCGCCAGGCGCCGGCGAGAACCGCGGGTCAGCTACGTGTGTCGGCCGCGCGTGACCAAAGGTTAGGCCTTCGTCGACACTATGGATCCTCTAGGTGAACCGGACGTGGCACGCTAGCATCCGGTCGGCGCTCTCGCTCGTGCCACAACACGTAAATACCACTACTGCAACAAGTTCCGGACCTGGGGGTTCTGTGACAGTCCATCCGTATCACGCGTCCGCGCGGGAGTTGGCCGAGTTCCCGGCACAGAAGGATCTGAAGAACGTCAAAGCCGACGACAGGCTGTCAGCGAAGATCGTGAAGGCCCGCGGCAAGAAGGCGGGCCCCAGCGAAATGAAGTCCTGGGACATCAGCGTGCCGGTTCTCGCGAAACTGTTGGTCGAAACAGGTCTGGCCGAGGTCGAAATGCTGATCGAGTACGAGCTGATGGAGTCAGACGCCCGAGCCGATGTCGTGCTCGCTGGGCTGCACCCTGAAACCGGGCAGGACAGCTTCGTCGTGGTCGAGCTCAAACAATGGAGCGACGTAGAACCTGTCCTGCCCAACGACCACTTGGTGCAAGGACCGGGAACATACGGGGTGCGGGTGCATCCGGTCGTCCAGGTGCGTGGCTACTGCGACTACATGTTGGAGTTCGTCGAGGTCGTCCGCGATCGACCCGAGGCGCTGCATGGGGTCGCGTTCCTTCACAACGCGACGGAGGCATCGGCCGGCAAGCTGCGGACGCATCGTCACAGCAGTCTCGGCCACATGTTTACCGGCGACGAACGTGATGCCTTCAAGGAGTACCTGCGTCGCCAGTTCGCGCCGAAATCTGGGGCGCATGCCGCAAAACGACTGCTGGACAGCGAGATTCACCGGCGAGACGTCTTGATCGACGTCATTACCGACGGGCTCCGCGGAGGCGGTCATTACGCTCTGATCGACAACCAGCGCCTCGCCTACGAACACGTGATCAATCAAGTCAAGGACGTGGCGGGGGAGGACGACAAGAAAGTCATCATGGTGACCGGCGGTCCCGGCACCGGCAAGAGCATGATCGCCGCGGCGTTGGTCATCGATCTGAAAGACGAGTACCGCATACGTTACGCAAGCGGATCGACCACGATCACCGAGACCATGCGGCGATATCCAGGCAAAGGGTCGAAGAAGTTGCAGGACCTGTTCACGTACTACCGGCAGTTCGCGAAGGCCCGACGTAACGGTCTGGACGTATTGATCTGCGATGAAGCACACCGCGTCCGGAAGACCTCGACTTTCCAGTGGCAGAAGAAGGACGACAGGACCGGCAAACCGCAGCTGGAGGAATTGATGGCCGCCGCGCGGGTGCCGGTGTTCTTTCTCGACGAGAACCAGGTCATCCGACCAGACGAGGTCGGTACACCGCAGGCGATTCGAGATCAGGCCACGCTGATGGGATACCCCGTGGTAGAGATCGACCTGGACAAACAGTTCCGGGGCCGAGGTAGCGCGGCGTACCGTGAATGGGTATTACAACTGGTCGGGTTGCGACCGACGAAACCCTGCCCATGGCAGGGTGACGACTTCGAAGTGCGCGTCGCGAGTTCTCCGCAGGACATGGAAGACTTCCTTCGGCAGAAGAACAACTCTGGAGAGACGGCCCGCATCACAGCGGGGTACTGCTGGCCGTGGAGCAAGACTCGCCCCGACGGCACACTCGTAGCTGACGTGGTCCTCGGTGACTGGTCGAAACCCTGGAACAAGCGTGGGGACAAGCAGGATGGCGATGCCCCGCCATCAGCGTTCTGGGCGACTGATCCACGAGGTTTCGAGCAGGTGGGGTGCATCTACACCGCGCAAGGCCTCGAATATGACTGGGCCGGAGTCATTCTGGGCGCCGACATCGTCTACGACGGCAACTACCTCGCGGTCCGCCGAGGATGCAACCAGGACCCCGCATTCCAGGGCCGGAAGGCTACCGACGCGGAATTCGAACGATCGGTGCGCAACATCTATCAAGTGCTCCTGACCCGCGGTATGCAAGGCGTGGTCATCCACGCCGCCGACCACGCTACGAACGAATTCATCGCCGATCTCGTTGGCCCGCAAGGTTTCATCGGCGCGACAGTGGAACCCGATCCTCCCCAGTCTGCCTCCGATGGTCGCTGATCTTGGGCGGGTTGACTTCGACTGGCAACCCATCGGGTTGCCAGGTTGGAGCCAAGGAGCCTACATCGTTCGTGATCGGGCGCGCCGCGCGCGGGAGACAGTCAGGGATGACACGTTGCCCCGCTGTGCCCTGCGGCACTGTCGCAGTCAGTTGAAGCGGGGTGGTGCCAGGGAGTACATCCAACGTCCAGCAGCAGGATGTAGCAGCACCTGCCCCATGTTTGCCCCACAATGTGGAGTCACAGAGCCGGTCCTGCCCCACGCAAAGCGGAATCTAGCTGTGTGTTCAGTTGTGGGCGCAGAGGGGTTCGAACCCCCGACCGCTGGTGTGTAAAACCAGAGCTCTACCGCTGAGCTATACGCCCTCGATCGTTGCCGACCGGGTTATGAATCTAGCGCGGTGAGCGCTTTCTCCCAAGCCGCCTGGTCACGGGGCTCTCCGGGGCCGTTCATCTCCGAGAATCGGATGTATCCCTCACGGTCTACGACGAAGGTTCCGCGGTTGGGGTAGCCGGATTTCTCGTTGAAGACTTGGTAGGCCTGGGCGACGGCGCCGTGTGGCCAGAAGTCGGAGAGCAACGGGAAGACGTAGCCCTGTTCGGCCGCCCAGATCTTGTGGGTCGGGGGAGGGCCGACGGAGATGGCGAGGATCTCCGCGTTGTCGTTCTGGAACTTGGGCAGTTCGTCTCGCACCTTGCACAGCTCGCCTTGACAGATGCCGGTGAAGGCGAGGGGGTAGAAGACGATCAGGACGTTCTTCTTGCCGTGGTAGTCCGACAGGCTGACGTCCTGGTTGTTCTGATCCTTGAGCGTGAAATCCGGCGCGACAGTGCCAACTTCGAGCGGCATCGCAAATCCTCCATCGTGTCGGGTTTCCGCCGGGCGGCGCGATCACCGCCCGGCGACACCATAGCGAAAGGTGGGTCAGCGCTGCTTCGAGGGCGCCTTCGGTTGCACCAGGCGGCTACCCGCCCAGCTACCCAGAGCGATCGCCGAGGTCTGAGTCAGACCGGCGGTCGGTGCGGATTCTGCGATTTCGCTCGGTTCTACGTGTCCTGGATGTCCGGTTTTGGGCGTGAGTACCCAGACGAAGCCTTCGTCGGCGAGTGGACCGATCGCATCCATCAGTGCGTCGACCAGATCACCGTCCCCGTCACGCCACCAGAGCAGCACGACGTCGACTACTTCATCGGAATCCTCATCGACAAGATCGCTGCCGATGGCCTCCTCGACGTCGGCTCTCAAGTCGTCGTCGACGTCCTCGTCCCAGCCCAATTCCTGGACAACCAAGCCGTGTGTAATGCCAAGCTTCTGAGCGTAGTTCTGCGCGTCCGCCGCGGCGACCACGGTGGTGTCCTCCTCAACTCCCGACAATAGGTAGTTGCAAGCGAACATGGTTATTGCCGCCAGCGCAAGCCGATCCGCAGAAAATGGCCCGGAATGTCGCGTGACAATGTTGTGTCATGGATCGTTTCAGCGCTTCGGGCAGGCGTCGCGAACAGCGTTGCGCGCGTCGTTGACCCGCCTACTTGCGTCGTTGAGCGGCCCGACGGGCGCGGTGTAGGTCATCTTGCGGGTCTCGGCGGACAGCGCCCGGGCCGCTGTGACGTAATCGGTGAATTTTGCCGCGAGCTCCGGCGGCAGCGCGTCCTTGCCGGTGTTGACTCCGGTCTCCACCTTGTTCGCGGCGTCATCGAGGGTTGACGCGGCGAGTTCGCGCTTGGCGGCGTAGTCGGGCGCGTTGGCGTCGTGCGCGTCGATGAACTCGTTGTACTTGGAGACCCCGACGCCGGTGGTGGTCGGGAACTGCGCGCAGTTGTCGGTGATCGCCCGGTCCTGCGCCGCAGCGCGTTTGGACGAGGTGGCGGCGGCCGACGAGGCTGCCGCCTCGGTCTTGTAGGCCGCCAGATCAGCGGTGTTGGGGTTGGCCGTGCCCTCGACCCGGTTCGCGCAGCCGGCCACGACCAAGCCGACAACGACCGCTCCGGTCGCGCACACCAATCCGAACCCGCGCGGGTCCAGCGTCTTCATCGTCCTCCCGTATGACGTGCGCCTCGCTGGCGCTGGAAAACTATCGCGGCCTCGGCTCATGTTGCCCAGCGCACGGTACTGGATTTCCTGCTGACATGATGACCTGGGGCACACCATCGGCAAGGATGGAGGGTGCGCCCCGACCTTACGTAAACGAGTGGTACGCAAACCCACGCGCCATCACTCGGGGATACCGACGCTATCCGCATGTCCACCCCTGTACGAGGAGCAGATTTGACCGACCTGATCCACTCTTCCGCTCCAGCGCAACCCGCTGGATCCGATCCCGCCGCCCCGGCCGGCCGTGATCCGAACGGATCGCAAGTCCAGCCGACCGAGCGTGTTCGGGTTATCCGCGAAGGGGTGGCGTCCTACCTACCGGACATCGACCCGGAGGAAACCAGCGAATGGCTCGAGTCGTTCGATGAAATGCTCGACCGTGAGGGCCCCGGCCGAGCGCGTTACCTCATGCTCCGACTGTTGGAGCGGGCCGGTGAACGCCGTGTCGCCATCCCCGCGTTGACGTCGACCGACTACGTCAACACCATTCCCACCGAGAACGAGCCGTGGTTCCCCGGCGACGAAGAGGTGGAGCGGCGCTTCCGTGCCTGGATCCGCTGGAACGCCGCGATCATGGTGCATCGCGCCCAGCGCCCCGGCATCGGTGTCGGCGGCCACATCTCGACCTACGCCTCCTCGGCGGCGCTCTACGAGGTGGGCTTCAACCACTTCTTCCGCGGCAAGGATCACTCCGGCGGCGGCGATTCGATCTTCATCCAGGGGCACGCCTCGCCGGGCATCTACGCCCGCGCGTTCCTCGAGGGCAGGCTCGGCACCGACCGGCTCGACGGCTTCCGGCAGGAATACAGTCACGGCGGTCCGGGGCACGGCGTGCCGTCGTACCCGCACCCGCGGTTGATGTCGGACTTCTGGGAATTCCCCACGGTGTCCATGGGTCTCGGCCCGATGAACGCCATCTACCAGGCGCGGTTCAACCACTACCTGCACGACCGCGGCATCAAGGACACCTCCGATCAGCACGTCTGGGCGTTCCTGGGCGACGGCGAGATGGACGAGCCGGAATCGCGCGGCCTCGCGCACGTCGCGGCGCTGGAGGGCCTGGACAACCTGACCTTCGTGGTCAACTGCAACCTGCAGCGGCTCGACGGCCCGGTGCGCGGCAACGGCAAGATCATCCAGGAGCTGGAGTCGTTCTTCCGCGGCGCGGGCTGGAACGTCATCAAGGTGATCTGGGGCCGCGAGTGGGACGCGCTGCTCGGCGCGGATCGCGATGGCGCACTGGTGAATCTGATGAACACCACGGCCGACGGCGACTACCAGACCTACAAGGCCAACGACGGCGCCTACGTGCGCGACCACTTCTTCGGTCGTGACCCGCGGACCAAGGCGCTCGTGCAGGACCTGTCCGATCAGGACATCTGGAACCTCAAGCGCGGCGGCCACGACTACCGCAAGGTGTATGCCGCCTACGCGGCCGCGATGGCGCACAAGGGTCAGCCCACGGTGATCCTGGCCAAGACGATCAAGGGCTACACCCTCGGCAAGCACTTCGAGGGCCGCAACGCCACGCACCAGATGAAGAAGCTGACCCTGCAGGACCTCAAGGACTTCCGGGACCTGCAGCGGATTCCGATCACCGACGCCGAGTTGGAGAAGGATCCGTACCTGCCCCCGTACTACCACCCGGGCATGGAGTCGCGCGAGATCCAGTACATGCTCGACCGGCGCAAGTCACTCGGCGGGTTCCTGCCCGAACGACGCACCACAGCTAAGCCGCTGCAACTTCCGGGCGACGAGGCGTACAAGTCGGTGCGCAAGGGCTCGGGCAAGCAGGCCGTCGCCACCACCATGGCGCTGGTGCGGCTGATGAAGGAGCTGCTGCGGGACAAGGAGATCGGCAAGCGGATCGTCCCGATCATCCCGGACGAGGCCCGTACCTTCGGTATGGACTCGTGGTTCCCTTCGTTGAAGATCTACAACCGAAACGGCCAGTTGTACACATCGGTCGACGCCGAGTTGATGCTTGCCTACAAAGAGAGCTCGGTCGGGCAGATCCTGCACGAGGGCATCAACGAGGCCGGTTCGACGGCGTCGTTCACCGCGGTGGGTACCTCGTACTCCACCCACGGCGAGCCGATGATCCCGCTGTACATCTTCTACTCGATGTTCGGTTTCCAGCGCACCGGCGACGGTCTGTGGGCCGCGGCGGACCAGCTCGCGCGCGGATTCGTGCTCGGAGCAACCGCCGGGCGAACCACGCTCACCGGCGAGGGCCTGCAGCATAACGACGGGCACTCGCTGTTGCTCGCGTCCACCAATCCGGCTGTGGTCACCTATGATCCGGCGTTCTCCTTCGAGATCGCCCACATCATCCGCGACGGCCTGCGCCGGATGTACGGCGGCGGCACCCCGGAACCGGGTCCGTACGCGGTGCCCGGCACCGACACCCGCAAGGCGGACGGCGGCTTCGGCGGCGAGGACATCTTCTACTACATCACCCTCTACAACGAGCCGTACCAGCAGCCGGCCGAGCCGGAAGGCGTCGACATCGACGGCCTGCTCAAGGGCATCTACCTGTACAAGCCCGGCGGCGAAGGCGAGGTGCGGGCGCAGATCCTGGTCTCCGGCGTCACCGTGCCGGACGGCCTGCGCGCGCAGGCGCTGCTTGCCGAGGAGTGGGGCGTGCAGGCCGACGTCTGGTCGGTGACCTCCTGGGGTGAACTCCGCAAGGAGGCCTTGCAGCGCGAGATCGCCGCACTGCGTTACCCGGACGAGGATCACGGCACGCCGTACGTCACCGAGGCGCTCTCCGGCGCCGAGGGTCCGTTCGTCGCCGCGACGGACTGGATGCGTGCGGTTCCGGATCAGGTGCGCAAGTGGGTTCCTGGCGACTTCATCACACTCGGCACGGATGGCTTCGGCTTCTCCGACACCAGGGCCGCGGCCCGCCGGGTGTTCAATGTGGACGCGCAATCGATCGTGGTAGCGGCGCTGTCGGGTCTCGCGAAGGCGGGAAAGATCGACAATGCCAAGGTGATCGAGGCCGCGAGCAAGTACCGCATCGATGACGTCGACGCCGCGCCGAAGAACGCCTCGAGTTCCGACGGGGACGGCGAGTAGCGGACGATTGGATGGTGGACCGTAAACCGCCGCGGCCGCGACGGATCTCCGAGGGCTCTTCCGAGCACGAGGTGTATCTGCCGACGGGCGCGCTCTCCCCGAACCGGCAAACCCGCGACCCACTACCGGACACGCTGCTCAAACGCGTGAAGCAGTTCTCGGGCCGCCTCTCTACCGAGGCGGTCGGGTCGATGCAGGATCGGTTGCCGTTCTTCGCCGATCTGGACGCCGCGCAGCGCGCCGGCGTCCAGATGCTGGTGCAGACCGCGGTGGTGAACTTCCTGGAATGGCTACAGGACCCGGACAGCGATATCCGGTTCAGCCTCGACGCGTTCCAGGTGATCCCGCAGGATCTGGCGCGGCGGTTGACGCTGCGCCAGACCGTGGACATGGTCCGGGTGGCCATGGAGTTCTTCGAACAGTGGCTGCCCGCGCTGGCGCGCAACGACCGGCAGCTGGTCGCGCTCACCGAGGCGGTGTTGCGCTACGGGCGTGAGCTCGGCTTCGCCGCCGCCTCGGTGTACGCCAGCGCGGCCGAATCCCGCGGCGCGTGGGACACCCGGCTGGAGGCGCTGGTCGTCGACGCCGTGGTGCGCGGTGACACCGGGCCGGACATGTTGTCCCGGGCCGCCACCCTGAACTGGGACGCCACCGCGCCGGCCACCGTGCTGGTCGGCACCCCACCCGGCGAGCAAGGTGTGTCGTCGGTGGGCGCGGTGCACGCGATCGCGGCGCGGCACGGCCGCGCCGCACTCGCGGTAGTGCAGGGAACTCGCCTGGTGATGGTCGTGAGCGGCCACCTCGGCGACTCCTCTTATATATCGCCGTTCCTGGCCGACCTGCTCGCCGACGTCTTCTCCGACGGTCCCGTCGTGATCGGCCCGACCACCCGCACGCTGGGCGCCGCGCACGCCAGCGCGGTCGAGGCGCTGGCCGGGATGGAGGCCGTGGTGGGCTGGCGGGGCGCGCCACGCCCGGTGCATGCGACCGAATTGCTGCCGGAACGCGCTTTGCTCGGCGATCGAGCTGCGATCGACGCGTTGAACGAGTATCTTGTCCTTCCGTTGGCCTCGGCGGGATCGTCACTGGCGGACACGCTCGAGGCCTATCTGGATTGCGGTGGAGCCGTCGAGACGTGCGCGCGTCAGTTGTACGTCCATCCAAATACCGTTCGCTACCGCCTCAAACGGATTGCCGAAATCACGGGACGTGATCCGATGAATCCGCGGGACGCCTACGTGCTCAGAATCGCCGCCACCGTGGGTCGTTTGACACGAACCCGTAACGAAACGTCAACACCAACCCCAGAGGCCACTCATTTCACGGTGGGCGAAGAGGGCCTGTAACGGAAATCGTGGGACGTTCGATCTGATCGACCCACGTGGCGTTTTGTGGGAGTCCCACAAAACGTGAGGGCAAGCTTCATTCGCGTCGACATCTCCGGCGAGGCGCCTCACAGTGTTCTCTTAGGGAGTGATCGCGTTGTTCGCCCCTGGACAGGGGTCCCAGACTCCCGGCATGCTCGCGCCTTGGCTCGATCTCCCTGGCGCGCGTGACCGGCTTATCCTCTGGTCGATGGCCTCCGGGCTCGACCTGGTTCGCCTCGGCACCACCGCGACGGCGGAGGAGATAACCGATACCGCAGTGACCCAGCCACTCGTCGTGGCCGCCGCGTTGCTCGCCTATGCGGAAATCCCCACGGATTCACTTCCGGCCGCTACCATCGTCGCCGGGCACTCGGTCGGTGAACTCGCCGCCGCCGCTGTCGCCGGGGTCATCTCCCCGGATGACGCGGTGCGATTGGCCGCCATCCGTGGTTCGGAGATGGCCAAGGCGTGCGCGTTGGAGCCGACCGGCATGTCCGCGGTGCTCGGTGGCGATGAGGCCACCGTGCTCGCACGGCTCGCAGAGCTCGACCTCATTCCGGCCAACCGCAACGCGGCGGGCCAGATTGTGGCCGCGGGCCGGTTGGACGCGCTGGCGGAACTCGCCGCGAACCCGCCGGAGAAGGCACGGATTCGCGCGCTGCCCGTCGCGGGTGCTTTCCACACGGCGTTCATGGCGCCGGCACAGGAGGCTGTGACCGATGCCATATCGCAGATCGTGCCGAACAACCCGACCAGGACGTTGCTGTCGAACTTCGACGGCAAGCCGGTCACCTCGGGTCGTGACGCGATCAACAAGCTTGCTGCCCAGGTCACCCGGCCCGTCCGATGGGATCTGTGCACCGAAACCGTAAGGCGGGCAGAGGTTTCCATGGTGGCAGAGTTGCCACCGGCGGGCACCCTCGTCGGCATTGCGAAACGGGAGCTGAAGGGCACACGCACAGTGGCCCTGAAGACCCCGGAAGACCTCCCCGCGTTGGCCGGGGTGAGCATCTCCGGCTAGTTTTCCTGCGCAGCCATGCATCGATATGCACGGTTGTGACCGAGCGGACGTAACCTTCGGCCGTCTCGATCCGAAAAACCAGTACACGCCCTACAAAAAGAACAAGAAGGGAGCCACGAAGTGGCCGCTCTGACCCAGGAACAAATCGTCGAGGAACTCGGCAAGATCATCGAAGAGGTGACGGGTATCGAACCCTCCGAGGTGACGATCGAGAAGTCCTTCGTCGATGACCTGGACATCGACTCGCTGTCCATGGTCGAGATCGCGGTTCAGACCGAGGACAAGTACGGCGTGAAGATCCCGGACGAGGATCTGGCCAGCCTGAAGACGGTCGGCGACGCTGTCGGCTACATCCAGAAGCTCGAGGCGGAGAACAGCGAAGCCGCCGCGGAGCTCAAGGCCAAGTTCGACGCCGAGTAGGGCTGACACTGTGACCACTCCTTCCACCTTGAACGGGAACTTCCCCAACGTCGTCGTCACTAGCCTGGCGGCGACCACGTCGATCGCTGGTGATGTCGATGCGACGTGGAAGGGACTCCTCAACGGCGAGAGCGGTATCGACGTTCTCGAGGATTCCTTCGTCGAGGAATACGACCTTCCGGTCCGCATCGGCGGCCACCTGAAGGTTCGGCCCGAGACCCTGCTGACCCGAGTCGAGTGCCGGCGCATGGCGTACGTCGAGCAGCTCGCGACCGTGCTCGGTCGCGAAGTCTGGCGTAACGCGGGCAGCCCGGAGGTCGACCCGGAACGGCTGGGTGTGGCCATCGGCACCGGGTTGGGTGGCGGCGACGCCCTCATCGACTCGGTGGACAAGCTGAAGAGCGGTGGCTATCGCAAGATTTCGCCGTTGGCTGTGCAGATGGTCATGCCGAACGGCCCCTCGGCCGTTGTCGGTCTCGAATTGAAGGCCAGGGCAGGAGTGGTCACTCCGGTCTCGGCATGCTCGTCCGGTTCGGAGGCCATCGCCAACGCATGGCGGATGATCGTCATGGGCGATGCCGACATGGTCGTCACCGGTGGTGTCGAGGGTTACATCGACGCGGTGCCGATCGCGGCGTTCAGCATGATGCGCGCCATGAGCACCCGCAACGACGATCCGAAGGGTGCCTCGCGTCCGTTCGACAAGGACCGCGACGGTTTCGTCTTCGGTGAGGCGGGCGCGCTGATGGTCGTCGAGACCGAGGAGCACGCCAAGGCGCGCGGTGCCACCATCCATGCTCGTCTGCTGGGTGCCGGTATCACGTCCGACGGTTTCCATCTGGTCGCTCCCGCCCCCGATGGTGTCGGTGCGGCCCGCGCGATGACCCGAGCGCTGCAGACCGCTGGTCTCACCGCGAAGGACATCACGCACGTCAACGCGCACGCGACCGCGACGCCGATCGGTGATACCGCCGAGGCGAACGCGATCAACCTGGCGATCGGCAAGCACGCTTCGGTGTACGCCCCGAAATCCGCACTGGGACACTCGATCGGCGCTGTCGGCGCCCTCGAGTCGGTACTCACGGTGCTCAGCATCCGGGACGGCATCGTCCCGCCGACGCTGAACCTGGACAACCAGGATCCGGCGATCGATCTGGATGTGGTGCACGGCGAGGCTCGTCGTCAAGAGATCGAGTACGCGATCAACAACTCTTTCGGTTTCGGTGGGCACAACGTGGCGCTCGCCTTCGGTCGGGCGTAACGACAGCGCCGGATCGACTGCACGACGACCCCGGCGGGATCGGGCCAGCAGGTCCGAACCCGCCGGGGTTTCCACATTTGTGCGGCCGCAGTGGCGGCGCGCTCATCGAGGTGAGGAGAGAACGCGATGACGATTATCGCTCCCGCGTTGCAACAGGGGACGGACCTGGATCCGCGCGATCCACTCGGCCGACTACAGCGGTTCTTCGATCCCGGCACGATCCTTCCGCTGCACCCCAGGGACAAGTCCGGTGTGCTCGCCGCCATCGGTGAGGTCGATGGTGTGCGCACCGTGGCCTACTGCTCGGATGCCACCGTGATGGGTGGTGCGATGGGTGTGGAGGGCTGCAAGCACATCGTCCACGCGATCGACACCGCCATCGAATCCGGTGTGCCGATCGTGGGTATCTGGCATTCCGGCGGGGCACGGCTCGCCGAGGGGGTCGAGGCTCTGCACGCCGTCGGACTGGTCTTCGAGGCCATGGTTCGCGCGTCCGGGCTGGTCCCGCAGATTTCCGTGGTTGTCGGTTTCGCCGCAGGTGGCGCCGCGTACGGCCCCGCGCTGACCGACATCGTGATCATGGCCCCGGAGGGCCGCATCTTCGTCACCGGCCCGGATGTGGTGCGCAGTGTGACCGGCGAGCAGGTCGACATGGCGACCCTCGGCGGACCCGTCACCCACGGCAAGAAGTCCGGTGTCTCGCACATCGTCGCCGACGACGAGGCCGATGCGGTGCATCGTGCGCGTCGGCTGGTGTCGATGTTCGCTGAGCAGGGCGAGTTCGATCTGGTCGCGGCCGAGCACGGCGACGTCGATCTGAAGGCGATGCTGCCCGAGTCGGCCAAGCGCGCCTATGACGTGAAGCCGATCATCCACGAACTGCTCGACAACGTGGATGGGGAGAGTTCGTTCGAGGAACTGCAAGGCGGGTACGCGCGCAGCATCGTCACCGGTCTCGGCCGGTTGGCCGGGCGCACGGTGGGTGTGCTGGCGAACAACCCGATTCGGCTCGGCGGCTGCTTGAACTCCGAAAGTGCCGAGAAGGCAGCGCGTTTCGTGCGGCTGTGCAATTCGTTCGGTATCCCGTTGATCGTGCTCACCGACGTTCCCGGGTATCTGCCGGGCGTGAGCATGGAGTGGGAGGGCGTGGTGCGTCGCGGTGCGAAGTTGCTGCACGCCTTCGCCGAAGCCCGGGTTCCCCGGGTCACCCTGGTCACCCGCAAGATCTACGGCGGCGCCTACATCGCGATGAACGCCCGCGCGCTCGGCGCGACCGCGGTGTACGCGTGGCCCGGGTCCGAGGTCGCGGTGATGGGCGCCAAGGCTGCCGTCGGCATCCTGCACAAGAAGGCGCTCGCCGCCGCCCCGGAAGAGGAGCGCGAGGCACTGCACGAACGCCTGACCGCCGAGCACGAACGCATCGCCGGTGGCGTCGAGCGTGCGGTCGCGATCGGCGTGGTCGACCAGGTGATCGACCCGGCCAAGACGCGCAGCATCATCGCCGCCGCCCTGGCCGCCGCACCGGCGCGGGCCAGCCACCTGAAGAACATCCCGCTCTGATCCGAGCGTCGAACGGTGGGCTCCGGATACACCCGGAGCCCACTGTCGTTTTCCGGCAACCATTTCTGCGCACGCTTGCTTGATTCCTCGCACACCTCGCCGCAGGTTGAGCGGTGTGTGGTGGAACAACCAGGTGTGCAAAGCTCGGTGCCCGCAGCTGGGGGGATATATCTGCGGGGTTTTCGGGCGGCAACATCGGGGACATCGGTCGGATACATGAGGTTCGTACGGTTCGCGGATGAGCTTCACCATCGACTCCGCAGCAGCAGCGCCGACCGTGCGGAAGCCACCCTGGTACCGGTCGTTGTTCGTGCAGCTGCTGGTGGCGATCGTGGCGGGCATCGTGGTTGGGGCGTGCTGGCCGGGGGTCGGTGCGGATCTGAAGCCGTTGGCGGACGGGTTCATCAAACTGATCAAGATGGTGATCGCGCCGATCATCTTCTGCACCGTGGTGCTCGGGATCGCGCATGTGGGGGACATGAAGGCGGTCGGGCGGATCGGCGTGAAGGCGTTGATCTACTTCGAGGTGGTCACCACGTTCGCGCTGCTGTTCGGGTTGGTGGTCGGCAATCTGGTGAAGCCGGGGGCCGGGTTCGACATCGATCCGCAGACGCTGGCGACCGGCGCGGAACGGATCGCGAAGAAGACCGGTAACGGTGAACTGCCGCATACGGTCGACTTCCTGTTGAATATCATTCCGGCGTCGGTGGTTTCGGCGTTCGCGGAGAACGCGCTGCTTCAGGTGTTGTTCTTCGCGGTGCTGTTCGGGTTGGCGCTGGCCAAGTTCGGCGAACACGGCCCGCCGGTGATCCTGGAGGGGATCGACCACATCGGGCGGATCTTCTTCACCGTCATCGGCTGGATCATGCGGCTGGCCCCGCTCGGCGCGTTCGGTGCGATGGCCTACATCGTCGGCCAGTACGGGCTGTCCTCGCTCGGCAGCTACGGCAAGCTCATCGCCTGCTGTTACCTTGCGGCACTGCTGTTTCTGGTGATCCTGGCGGTGGTTGCGCGGGTGTTCGCGGGGGTGAATCTGTGGAAGTTCGTCCGGTACATCAAGGATGAACTGTTCCTCGCGCTCGGCACCGCGTCGACCGAAGTCGTGTTGCCGCGCATCATGATCAAGCTCACCGAGGCGGGCTGTTCCAAGGCGACCACGGGACTCGTTGTGCCGACCGGCTATTCGTTCAACCTCGACGGTGCGACGCTGTATCTGTCCATCTGCGTGCTGTTTCTGGCGCAGGCGCTCGGCGTGGACCTGAGTCTCTGGGAGCAGCTCACCGCGGTCGGCGTGCTGATGCTGACCTCGAAAGGCATGGCGGGCGTGCCTGGTTCGTCGTTTCTGGCGCTCTCGGCCACCATCACCGCCATCGGCCACGGCTCCATCCCGGTCGCCGCCGTCGCCCTCCTGCTCGGCGCCGATCGCATCATGGACTCGATGCGGGTCACGGTGAACCTGCTCGGCAACTGTGTCGCCACTTTTGTCGTGGCGAAGTGGGAAGGCCAGCTGGACACCGAACGAATGCGCAAGGTGCTCGACGGGGTGGACGTCGCGCCCCTGGCGGACTCCGATCCGATGTCGGAGTACGCGCTGGATAAGGCGGCACCGTGAACACCCACCGGCGAACCCGCTCGGCGATCGCGTCGTTGCGGAAATGCCGAACGCTGCGGGCGGCGACGTCATGAACGGCTGTCGGCGCAGCCCCGCTCGGTAGCATCGAGAAGTGCGCTACGAAGAACTTGCCGACGTGCCGTGCTCGATCACGCGCCCGCTCGTGATCTTCGGCGACCGCTGGACCCTGCTGATCCTGAAGTTCGCGTTCTCCGGCATCCGCCGTTTCAACGGCTTCCAGAGCGCGCTCGGCATCTCCCGCAGCCGCCTGCAGGACCGGCTCGATCGGCTGATCGAGCACGAGATCCTGGTCAAGCGCAAGGCCGAGGTCGGCGCGCACGAGGAGTACCGGCTCACGCAGAAGGGCCACGACATCTACCCGATCCTGATGGCCATCCGGGACTGGGGCGACACCTACCTGGCCCCCGACGGCCCGCCCGTGCGCTACACCCACCAGGGCTGCACCGGCGAGGCCCACGCGACCCTCGGCTGCGACGAGTGCGGCACGGAACTCACCGCACGCGATGTGCGGCCCGAGGCGGGCCCCGGACTGCTAGCGCCGGCGGATCAGTCGGTGAACCAGGTCGCGACCTGATCGAGGTCCGCGCGTGCGGTGCGGAATCCGTTGACCGGATGCTCGGTGTCCGGATATCCGAACGAGATCCCGGCGACCACCCGGCGAGTGTCCGGAATGCCGAAGTAGTCGCGCAGGAACGGCGAATACGACGCCAGCGCGGCCTGCGGTGCCGCGCCGAGCCCGAGGGCCTGCGCGCCGAGCAGGAAGTTGCCCAGGTAGAGGCCGCAGTCGACGGCGCCGTACACGCCGAGATCCGCCTCGGTGGTCACGATCGCCACGTGCGGCGCGTCGAACAGTTCGAAGTTGCGCACCGCCTGCCGCATCGTCTTCTCGTGGTCGCCCTTGCTGATGCCGACGCTGTCGTAGAGCTGCATCCCGCATTCGCGCCTGCGGTCCCGGAACACCCCGGTGTACTGCGCGGGAAACGGGAAATCCGGTTCCGGCGTTGCGGTTCGGACGTGCGCGAGCAATGCGGCGCGGAACCGTTCGGTGCCCGCGCCCTCGGTCAGCGCGACCTGCCACGGCTGGGTATTGCACCAGGAGGCGGTCCGCTGGGCCAGCCGCAGCAGCGTCTCGATGACCGGCCGCGGCACCGGATCGGGCCGGAACTGCCGGCAGGTCCAGCGTTCGTCGAGCACTCGGGCCAGCGCCGTGTACTGATCCGCGGCCGCATCGGCTGTGGTCATGCCCGCTCCTTCAGGTAGTCCCATTATGAGACCGAACGTTAGCAGCGGAGGCCGGTCGCTGTCGCGTGCGCGGCGGACCAGTGCGCGCATTGCCCTGAATGCCGGGCGCCGACAGGGCAGAATCCAGCGCATGGCGTCCGGAGCCCCCGCCGCACGGGATCGTAAGCGGCACGGCAGGCACTACACGCCGCCCGAGCTCGCGCGGTTCCTGGCCGGACGGCTGCTCACGCACGTGCCGCGGCCGGACACCGGGGTGCTGCGCGTGCTCGATCCGGCCTGCGGCGACGGCGAGCTGCTGTTCGCGTTGCGGGACGAGGCCGCGATCCGGTTGCCCGGCGTCCGGATCGAGTTGACCGGATATGACCTGGACGCCGCGGCGCTCGCGGTAGCGCGGGCGCGCACCGCGGGTGGCGGTGTCGATTGGCAGGTCGGCGACTTCCTGACCGCGTCCGAGGAGCTCACCGCGGGTTCGTTCGACGTCGTGATCACCAATCCGCCGTACGTGCGGACCCAGCAGCTGGGCGGGGCCACCGCGCAATTGCTGAGTAAGCAGTACGGATTGCGCGGACGGATCGACCTGACGCATCCGTTCGTCGCCACGTTGCCCCGATTGCTCTGTGCCGGTGGGGTGCTCGGATTGTTGTGCGCCAACCGATTCCTGACCACCAAGGCCGGCGCGAACATCCGACGGTTGTTGCTGGCCGAGCTGACGCCGGTGGAGCTGTACGACCTGGGCGACACCAAGTTGTTCGAGGCGGCCGTGCTGCCGGCGATCACCATCGCGACCAGGGCGAGGCGTGCCGGCGAATGCCGGTACGTCTCCGCGTACGAGGTCGATGGGAACGAAACCACCTCCGCGACAGATCTTTTCCGCGCACTGATCGGTACCGGCGGCTGCCGGGTCACACACCGCGGACGAACGTTCGCGGTAGAAGTCGGCAGTTTGGTAACCGGAGAGTCGACGCGGTCGGCAGGAGTGCGGCAGGTCTCTGCGGGGGACCGCGCGGACGAGCCCGCCGAGCTGAGTGTCGATCCCCGGCCCCCGGATCCCAACCGACCTGCCGGGTCGGACGTGGACGTGGAGCCCGACGGCTTGTCGGAAGCCGGCGGGCCGGGTGTGGGGGCAGATGATTCGTTTGATCCTGGCGGGTTGAGGGCGAGCCTGAGGGCCGCTGGTTTCTCGGATCCTGGTGGGTCGAGGGCAGGCCAGGGGGGCGCCGGTTTCTCGGGACTTGGGGAGACGGGCGCGGGGATGGCGGCCGCTGGTTTGTCGGGGCCGGGTTCGGGGGGCGTGGGGGCTTGGCAATCCGGGTCGTATCTGGCGCGGCCAGAGCCGTCCGAACATCTATCCAACGGTCGCAGACGCCGAAAAACTTTGCGGCCCAACGCGGAAACCGAGACCGCGTGGCGCATGTCGAACGCCGAGGTCGATTCCTGGCTATCCGGCATCGCCGCGACCACCTGGCGGAGCTTCGGCGAGGTCGCCCGAATCCGGGTGGGCATCAAGACAACTGCCGACAAGGTGTTCATCTCCGACCGCTGGTCCGAGGTCGAGCCACCCCCGGAACCGGAACTGTTGCGCGAGTTGATCACCCACCACGATCTGCAACCGTGGCGAATCGCCAGGGCCCACGACACTCGCGTCCTCTACCCCTACGATCTGACCCGCCCGAGCCGAACACCGATCGATCTCAACGAATTCCCCTGCGCCGCCGAGTATTTGCGCACCCACAAGGACACGCTCGCCGCCCGCCACTATCTGGCTCCGAGCGGCCGCGAATGGTTCGAGATCTGGGTGCCCCAGCGCCCGCACCTGTGGCGCGAACCGAAGCTCGTCTTCCCGGACATCAGCGACCGCCCCAGATTCGCCCTCGATCGATCGGGCGCGGTGGTGAACGGCGACTGCTATTGGATCTCGCTACCCGACCTGGCCACGAAGCCGGCCGACGCCGACCGGCTCGCGTATCTGCTGATGGGCGTGGCGAATTCGGCGCTCGGACTGCGGTTCTACGACGCGGTCTGCGGCAACCGCCTGTACTCGGGCCGGCGGCGATGGATCACCCAGTACGTCTCGCGGCTACCCCTGCCAGATCCCCGCTCCGCGGGCTCGGCGGCCATCGTCGAGCTGGCCGGTGAGTTCGTCGACGGCCGGCTGCCGGACCCGGCGGCGCGGTCGGAGCTGGACGAGCGGGTGGCGGCGGCGTTCGAGGTGTCGCTGCCCGTCCGCTGACTACGCGGTGACGTGCACGCCCACCATGGGCAGCAACGTCCGCCGGGCGAATTCGCGAGCGGCGTCCCGGTCGGCGACCGGGATGAGCCCGTCCGGGGTGAGCGCCAGCGACAGCGCGAGCCGGGCCATGATCTCGGCGACCAGATCGGCGTCGAAATCGTACGTGTTCTCGGTGTCCCGCAGTTCGCGCAGCTTCTCCGCCAGGTAGCTGCGGCCGACGGTGAGGATCGGGCCCGCATCGGTGGTGAGCCGGGGCAGGATCAGGTCCGGTTCGGTGCGCAGCAGGCGGCGCAGCAGCTCGTTGTTCGCGATGGCGGTGATGAACGCGACGAAGATCTCGACCAGCTGGTCCTCGGAGCCGCTGACGGCCCGCACCTGCTTGTCGATCATCGCCACGAACCGCTGCGCCTCGCGCACGCTCACCGCCTCGACCAGCTCGTTCTTCGATTCGAAGCGGCGGTAGAGGGTGGCCGGGCTGATGCCCGCCCGCCGGGCGATCTCACCCATGCTGGTCCGCTTGATGCCGAAGTCCAGGAAGGCCGAGAGCGCGCTTTCCAGGAGCTTCTCGCCGTCGGCGACGGGCTTGTCCAGGATGCGCTGCAGCATGGGCGGGACAGTTGGCATCTGGTCTCCAGTCGATTCGTGCGAGTGCCGGGCATGCGGATAGGCGTCGCGACGGTGCGGGTAATGGACCTTCATTATTTCACCGGCGTGCGGCGGGCCGGTCGCGGATCGCCGGAATGCGGCATAGGTCGCGCGTCCAGCATTGTCTGGTTAGCCTTCATGGATATCCGATTTGGATGTTGCACGCTGGAAAGGGTTGAGCGGTGGCATATTTCGCGGACCGAGTGGTGGCGATCACCGGAGCCGGGTCCGGCATCGGCCGCGAACTGGCGCTGGCGCTGGCCGGAAACGGCGCACTGCTGGCGCTGTCGGACAAATCGGCCGACGCGGTCGCCGAAACCGGGCGGCTGTGCGCCGAGGTGGGGGAGAAGCCGGCGGTGACCACGCTCGACGTCACCGACCGGTCCGCGGTGCTCGCCCACGCGGCGGCGACCGTCGCGCACTTCGGCCGGGTCGAGGCGCTGTTCAACAATGCCGGAATCCTGCACGTCGGCGGCGTGGCGGAGTCGCCGTTCAGCGACTTCGAGCAGGTGATGGACGTGGACTTCTGGGGAGTGGTCAACGGCACCAAGGCGTTCCTGCCGTATCTGCTGGCCGCCGAGCAGGCGCACGTGGTGAACACCTCCTCGGCGTTCGGGCTGGTCGGGATGGCGCAGCACGCGCCGTACAACGCGGCCAAGTTCGCGGTGCGCGGGTTCACCGACTCGCTGCGCCAGGACATGCGCGCCGCGGGCGGCCGGGTTCGGGTGACCGCGGTGTATCCCGGCGGGGTGCTCACCTCCATCGCGCGGTCGGCACTGGTGGCACCCGGCATCGACGCCGAGGCGGTGGCGCGGCGATTCGAGGGGCATGTCGCGCGCACCAGTCCCGCGGCGGCGGCCAGGACGATCCTGCGCGGAGCCGCGCGCGGCGAGGCCAAGGTGCTGGTCGGACTGGACGCCCTTCTTGTGGACCTGATCACAAGGTTCGCTGGCTCGTACCACGAACGAGTGCTGGACATGGTATTCCGTTCCTGACCGCGTAACCGTGCGCGATCAGGAACGGGTGTTGTTGAAATGTCAACTGGTCGAACGCTTCTCGCGACGGTTACCGATCTTGCGCGATCGATCGGGCGCGACTGATGGCGAAATGGATCCTGGTCGAATGCTTTTCGGGCATACCGGGCAAGGTGATCGCATTCGGCGCCGCGCCCAAATCGTTCGTGCCGCTGAGCAATATCCTGCGCAACCCGCTCTCGCTCGCGGACGCGCAAGCCGCTCTCGCGCAAGCGTGTCTGACGCGGACCCTGGTGAACCGGGTCTCGGACGACGGACGCCGCACCGTGCGCGCCGAGCCGCTGCTGATCGCGCCGGAGCGGGCGCACGCGGTCCGACTATGGGTCGGCCCGGTCAAGGAGTCGCTGCCTGCGCGAGAACCGGTGGGGGCCTGGTACTTCAACCTCACCACCAACCGGTCGGTGCGCAGCGTGGATCTGCTCGACCTGTACGGCGTCGCGCCGGAGAACCGGGAGGCCGAACTGGCCATCGCGGGCGCGTTCACCCGGTTGGTCACCAATCGGGACGAGAGCGAGGCGCTGGCGAAGATCGTGAACTCCGCGCCGGGCACCGAGCATCAGGCGGTGTGGACCATCCGCCGCGACGACAATGCCTTGCGCGCAGGGCATTTCGCCTGCCGGATCATCATCGAGGTCGATGCCGACGGCCGCCGGGAGGTGCTGTTCCGCGGGGTGACCCAGGACATCGGGGAGGCGATCGCGGTGCCTGCCGCGCCGCCGCCGATGATTCTGGAATATCAACTGCTGGAGGCGTCCACCGCGCCGGGGGAGTATCGCGCGATCGTGAATCTGCGCTCGCTGCAACTGATTCGCTGGATCGGCGCGCCGATGCCCGGCATCGCCTGGGCGGACCTGCCCGGCCAGCCGCCGCCGCAGATCCATCCTGACGATCTGGCGGCCGCGCTGGAGATGTCGCGCGAGTTGGCCCGGCATCGCGCCGAGGGCACGCTGCGGCTGCGCCGGATCGACGGTGGCTGGCAGCGGGTGCGCGTGCGGGCCGCGCTGATGGTGCTGGATCAGCACACCACGGCCGGGCTGGCCACGGTCACCGCCGCCGAATAGCCGGCGATGACCGTGGGATGGTGGTCACTGACGCGGTAAGTCCAGCGCCGCCATTTCCTGCTCGATCGCGTTCGCGGCGAAATCCACGCCGCTGGAACGTAATTCATGGACTCGACGCTGTAATGCCTCGACACCGCCCGGCTGGGCCGCGATGTCGGCCAGGCTGATCCGCCCCGTGGACCGGTGCATACTCGACTGCACGTAGACCATCACCGATACCTCCTGCCTTGCACGCTTCCGGACCCACCGACCCGCGTGGGTTATCCACTGCGCTACAAGCCGCCACGACTACCGCATCGGCAGGAGACCCCGAGTCACCGGGCACGCTGGCAAAATGTTATCAGCGATTCCTACTGGTCGCTTGATCAGTGTGCGCTGTCTCACACCTCTTTTGCGGCACGGTGATTCGCCGTGTTGTGTAGGTACACAGCCCCATTCAGTCGAATGCCGTCCTGTTCGGCCTCGCTGAGCTCGCGCCGCACCTTACCGGGCACTCCGGCGACCAGCGACCCGGGCGGAATCTGCGCGCCCTCCGGAATCAGCGCGTTGGCCGCGATCAGGCTGCCCGCGCCGATCACCGCGCCGTTGAGCACGGTGGCGCCCATGCCGACCAGCACGTCGTCGCCCACCGTGCAGCCGTGCAGGATCGCGTTGTGGCCCACCGACACCCCGCTGCCCACGGTGAGCGGGAAGCCCGGATCGGCGTGCAGCACGCAGCCGTCCTGGATATTGGTCCGCTCGCCGACGCTGATCTGCTCGAGGTCGCCGCGCAGCACGGCGTTGTACCAAACACTCACCTCGGCCGCGAGCCGCACCCGGCCGATCACCGTGGCGTTGGGCGCGACCCACGCCGCGTCATCGATCTCCGGGGCGAACTCGCCGATCTGAATCCTCATGCCGACGAACCTAGCCGTGCGTCCTGGAACAACGCGCGGTGGGCGGCCGGGCTGGTGCCGAGGATGCGGTGGAAGTGGTGCCGCAGGCTGACCGCGGTGCCGAAGCCGGTGTCGGTGGCGATGCGTTCCATGGTGTCGTCGGTGGTTTCCAGCAGCAGCCTGGCCCGGTCGGCGCGCTGGTGCAGCAACCACTGCTGCGGGCTGTTGCCGGTGCGGTCGCGGAACCGGCGGGTGAAGGTGCGCCGCGACATGAGCGCGACTCTGGCCCAGCCGTCGAGATCGATCGGTTCGCCGAGATGTGTTCTGGCCCAGACCATCGCGCGTTCGATCGGGTCGTCGTCGGTGGCGTCGGGGACCGCGATCGGGATGTACTGGGCCTGCGAGCCGCTGCGGTGAGGCGCGGTGACCAGTTCGCGGGCCAGTTCGGTGGCCGCGCGGCTGCCGAGGTCGTTGCGGACCAGGTGCAGGCAGCAGTCGAGCGCCGCGGCGACGCCCGCCGAGGTGATCACGTCGCCCAGGTCGGACCAGAGCGTGTCGGCCCGCACCCGGACCGCGGGGCAGGCGCGGGCCAGCGCGGCGGCGCCGGCCCAGTGGGTGGTCACCTCGCGGCCGTCGGCCAGTCCGCTGACCGCGATCGCCCACGAGCCGAGGCACAGGCCGACGATCCGCGCACCGGCCGTGTGCGCGTGGTGCAGGGCCGCGCGCAGCTCCGCGGACAGCGGCATGTCGCGCTCCCAGCTGGGGATGATCACCGTGTCCGCGCGCACCAGCCGGTCCAGCCCGTGTCGCACCTCGATGTCGAAACCCGCTGGGGTGCGCAGAGTTCCGGGTCTCTCGGCACACACATCGACGTGATACGGCGCCTTCCCGCCGATGCCGACCCGGCCGAAGACCAGGCTCGGCACGGAGAGGTGGAACGGGCTCATGCCGTCATAGGCGAGAACTGCCACGGTATGCATGGCCCGATTTTAGCGATAGGCGGCTCTCGGGCCACTGTCGGGGGCGTCCATCGATTGACAAGCTCGATGCCATGACCGACACGATCGAAACCACCAACCAGCTCGACGTTCTGCACATCGGCGGACCCACCGTCCGCCTCCGGTACGCCGGCCTCACCTTCCTCACCGACCCCACCTTCGACGAGCCCGGCGACTACCCGGGACCGGTCACCCTGCACAAGCTCGTCGGTCCGGCGGTGTCCGCGGATCAGGTCGGCGCGGTGGACGTGGTGCTGCTCTCGCATGACGAGCACGCGGACAACCTGGACAACGCCGGGCGCGAGTTCCTGCAGACGGCCGGGACCGTGCTGTCCACGCCCGGTGCCGCGGAGCGGATCAATGGCGTTCGCGGACTGGAGAATTGGGAGTCGGTGACGATCGGCGACGTCCGGATCACCGGGGTGCCCGCGCTGCACGGTCCGGAGGGATGCGAATCGCTGACCGGGATCGTCACCGGGTTCGTGTTGCAGGCCGACGGTCAGCCGACCGTGTACGTCTCGGGCGACAACGCCTCGGTCGACCGGGTCGCGCAGATCGTGGAGCGGATCGGGCAGATCGACGCCGCGGTGCTGTTCGTCGGCGCGGCGAACGTCGGGCACTTCGGCGACATCGACCTCACGCTGAACGCGCGGACCGCGGTGCAGGCGGCGGAGCTGCTCGGCGACGCGGTGATCGTGCCGGTGCACGGCGAAGGGTGGGTACATTTCAGCGAGACGCTCGACCGGCTGAGTCTGCTGTTCGCGTACGCCGGGCGGGAGAAGCAGTTGCGGATTCCGCCGCTGGGCGAGGAGATCACTGTCTGAGGGGCACGGTCTGGGCGGACATTCTCACCCGGATTCGGTGTCGAAAGTGCGTGATGGCGTGAAGATTGTCCGCCAGGACCGGTCCGGTCGGTGCGGCCGGACCGGTCCCGCGCGTGCGGTCGGCAGCCGTCCTCACGAATCGGACTGGTGACGACGGCAGTTGGCCAGGATCGCGTCGTGGATGTACTGGGACAGACCCGGCGCCATGTCGTCGTAGTTGCGGCCGAGCCGGCGATTGGCACGGTAGTCCTCGGCCAGGCGCAGGTGCGTGGCGTAATCGCAGTCGTGGAACCACTTTTCGAGATGGCGGCGCTGCTGCTCGGCCAAGTCCATGACCGCCTCGTCGTCGGCCGGCGTGCCCGCGTGCATGGCGTCGGCGAGGCGCTGGTGGATGTCGCGCTGTTCGGCGCGCAGGTCGAGCCAGTCCTGCTTGGTGTAATTCGCGCTGCGTTCCCGCCGCTGGGTGAAATCCGGGGTGTGCCCCCAGCGGCGTTCGGCCTCATCGGTGGCGTCGATGAGGCGGTCGCCGCCGAAGACTTCCAGGCGTTCGCCGGGAGTGAGGGCGATTCCGGCCTTGCGGGCGGTCAGTTCCTTGTCGATCAGCGCGAGCATCGACCGGTACCGGGTGATCCGGTCGTTCAGCAGATCGTGCTGGCGGCGCAGGTGGTCTTCGTCGGACAGGCTCGCGTTGTTCAGCAGGTCGGCGATGTCATCGAGGCCGAAGTCGAGTTCGCGATAGAACAGGATGCGTTGCAGCCGTTCGAGATCGGTGGCGTTGTAGAGGCGGTATCCGGTCGCGCTGCGGCCGTTGGGTTGCAGCAGGCCGATCTCGTCGTAATGGTGCAGGGTGCGGACCGATACCCCGGTCAACTGGGCGACTACGCCGACGGTGTGCTCGATGGGTGCCATGTCTGTCACTGTGCGGCCTCACGTCGCGGGAGGGTCAAGTCGTCGAATCATGGCTCATGCCCGAACCTGATCGTGGCCGGCGATGAAGTCCAGGAAGCGCGGAATCACCTGGTCCGGATTGGCCCACAGTAGATCGTGTCCGATGCCCGGATAGATCTCGATGTCGACCGACGGGATGTGCGTGCGGGCGCGAACCGCGCAGCGTTCGGGATCGTTGACCACCGTCTCGGCGCCGAAGAGCAGCAGGCTCGGCACGGTGATGCCGGCCAGTTGTTCGTCGGTGAACGGGCGATCCCACGGCACTCCCGATCGGAACTTCACGATTGCCATGGCGATGGCGAATTCGTCGGCGGTCATCTCGAAACCGGGCATCAGCCACTTGTTCAGCTTTCGCATTCGTTCAGGGGTCGGGTGCAGGCCCAGGCTGAGAAATGTGAACAGCAGCCCCCAGCTCGGTTTGGTGAAGGTCGCTCCGCTCGGTTCGAACATGGTCAGGCTCGCGAGCCGGTCGGGGTGGAACACCCCGACGGTTCCGGCAAGCCAAGCGCCGTAAGAGTTTCCGGCGAGGTGCACCCGATCCTCGCCGAGGCCGTCGAGCGTCTCGGCCAGCCATTTCGCGACGTCTTCCGCATCGCGCAGCGGCGCGGTCTGCGCGCAGCGCCCCGCCCAGCCCATGACGTCGGGTGTGTACACGACTCGGTCGCGGGTCAGTTCGCGGATGAACCGAGACCAGATCATGCCATTGCCCCCGATGCCGGGCAGCAGCACGATCGGTGCGCCCGAGCCGGCTCCGGATTTGCGCACTCGTGTTGTCCCGAAGGATGTTTCGACATCGATGTCGGCCGAAGGCACCGGCCATTGCGTGGCCACGGTGTCGTAGACGCGCGTGAACGTGGCCCGCGCTTCGTCGTTGGCGAATTTCCCGATCTTCGGCATGGAGCGCCTCCCCTTTACTTTGTCTTTACGATATGACCGTATCACATAAAGTGATATGCCCGTATCACGGAAGCGATACGTGCGTACCATCTAGACCTGAAGGTTCTCCGGCAGGAAGGGAAGGCGGCAGGTCTCGTGCCCCGATTGGTCGACCATGAGGTCCGGCGACGCCAGATCGCCGACGCCGTAAGGCAAGTCATCGTCGGCGGTGGGCTCGAGGCCGTGACCTTTCAAACCGTCGCCGCCGAGGCCGGGATCTCGGTCCGCCTCGTGCAGTACTACTTCGGCACCAAGAAAGACTTCCTGCTCGCGACCCACCGGTCGGTCATGGAAGACGCCGGCGCGCGTTTCGCCCGCCGCTGGGCCGCCCTCGGCGCCGACCCCGCGCCCCGCGATGCCATCCGCGCGGTGCTGACCGAACTCCTACCCCTCGACGATCAACGCCGAGCCGAGACAATCGTTCTCGGCGCCTTCGGGTGGGCCGCGATCACCGGCCAGGGCATCGCCGCCGAGGAAACCTTCGCCGCCCCAAGGGCTTTGGTCACCATCGTGGCCGACCAGCTCCGCCGGACCACGGCCCCCGGCAGTCCGGAACTGGACGCCGAACTCATCACCATGGCCATCGGCGGCCTCGCCCAGGGCATGCTCCAGGGCTACGGCACCACGGACTCCGCACTCGTCCTCCTGGAGCACCTGCTCGACCGCGTACTCGGGCCGGATGGCCGAGCGGCCGACTGAGCGGTGGATGCGGCCGGTCGGATCCGGACTGCGAAGTCTGGTGTATTCACCGCAAAGTCTTTGCTGATGGTTAGCTATGAGGCAACATGGGCATCCGGTACGAGATTCCTGCCGATTGTGTTCCGCGATCTACTTCCACTACTCAGGAGGATGAAGATCCATGATCACCACCCGGAATTCTCGCCGTCCAGCGCTCGTCGCGGCCGCTTTCGGCGCGATGACGCTGGCCGTCATATCGACCGCAGCCCCTGCTCTAGCCGGCAACTCCATCGATGTCGGCGACCTCGGTCCGGTGAACGTGCAGGTCACCTACAGTTGCGATGACCCAACGGCGGTGGCTGCCGTCAGGGTAATGGTCGGCGACCCGCAGGCCGACGCCCCGTCAGCCGTCGGTGAGCAGACCGAGGTCAACTGCATCGGCGAAAAGCAAAGCACCGTAGTCACCCTGGACGGAGCTCCCCTCGGTCCAGGCCAGACGGTCCAGGTCCGCGCCGCCCTCGTCGACCACGCCAACACCGTGATCTCCGGTACGGCCAAGGTCGTCACGCTGGGCTGAGGCCGGCGGGCGCGGCCGCTGTTCGGCTCTTCGACGGCGAGGCAGCGCTTCGCTCCCGGGGTGAGCGGGTGGGAATTTCGTCGGCGACCGCACGACCCGCCCCAGCGGCGCCGATTGTCCAGGCCGCTGCCTGCGTGCTGATCAACTTGCGCAGAAATGGTCGGCGACCGGGCCGTCTCGTGATCATCGTGTGATACCCGCGCGTCGTTCGTGGCGTGCGCTCGGTGCGGGGTTCACGATGGCGTTATGCAGATCGGAGTGCCACGCGAGGTCAAGGAGCAGGAGTTCCGGGTCGCCCTCACGCCGGCGGGGGCCGGGGAGTTGGCCGCGCTGGGGCACGAGGTGGTGGTCGAGGCAGGGGCGGGCGCCGGTTCGGGGTTCGGGGACGCCGACTATGCCGCCGTGGGTGCGCGGCTGGTGTCGGTCGATCAGGTCTGGTGGGAGGCGGATCTGGTGTTGAAGGTGAAGGAGCCGATCGCCGAGGAGTATCCGCGGCTGCGGCGCGGGCAGGTGCTGTTCACGTATCTGCATCTGGCGGCGTCGCGTGCCTGCACTGATGCCATCCTGCGCTCCGGGATCACCGCTATCGCCTACGAAACGGTGCGCGCCGCGGACGGCTCGCTGCCGTTGCTCGCGCCGATGAGCGAGGTGGCGGGCAAGCTCGGCAGCCAGGTCGGCGCCTATCACCTGATGGCGCCGTTGGGTGGTGGCGGCATGCTGCTCGGCGGTGTGCCGGGTGTGCGGGCAGCCGATGTGGTGGTGCTCGGCGGGGGTGTCGCCGGGTCGAACTCGGCCTCGGTCGCCGCCGGTATGGGGGCGCGAGTCACGGTGCTGGACACGAATTTGCCTCGCCTGCGCGAGCTGGATGCGCGGTTCGACGGGCGGATCGCCACGGTCGCCTCGAATACCGCCGAGATCGAGCGGGCGGTGTCGTCCGCCGACCTGGTCATCGGCTCGGTCCTGGTGCCCGGCGCACGCGCACCGAAACTCGTCTCCGACGATCTCGTCGCCCAGATGCGACCCGGCTCGGTACTCGTCGACATCGCCATCGATCAAGGCGGCTGCTTCGCCGGCTCCCATCCCACCACCCACGCGAATCCAACCTTCCGCGTACACAATTCGCTGTTCTACTGCGTCGCGAACATGCCCGGCGCCGTGCCCCACACCTCGACCCTCGCACTCACCAACGCCACCCTCCCATACGTCCGCGCCATCGCAGACCTCGGCTGGCAACAAGCCTGCGCCGCCCACCCCGACCTCGCCCACGGATTGACCGCGGACTCCGGAAGGTTGTTGTCAGCGGAAGTCGCTGCGGCACATGGATATCCGACCGCCCAGCCGGTCGGTCTGGCAGGCTGACGGTCCTGTCGGTCCGCGCCGCACGCCTGCTGATTTCCCGCACCTGAAATTGCATGCAATTCCGGGTGCGGGAAATCAAGAGCCGTGCGTCTTGCTCGGCATGCACCGTGCGGAGTGAGTGTGTGGTGGCGGTGGGTCGTTCCTGGGTTGGCCGCACACCCGGTACTGCGGGTGTGCGGCCGCACAGGTGTTGTGGGCGTGGGCTATTCGTCTTCGGGGGTGGCGGCGCCGAGGAACCAGTCGGGTTCGCCGCTGGTGGGGAGGTCGCGCAGTTTGTCGGGGTTGCGGACGACGTTGATGGCGGTGATGCGGCCGTTGTCGATGACGAAGGAGAATACGCCGGTGTGGTTGCCGTCGAAGACGACCAGGCCGGGTGCGCCGTTGACCAGCACCGCGCGTCCCCAGCCGTTCGCCGCGGACGGCGAGTGGTACCAACCGAGCAGCAGTTTCGCGATGAGCTCGGCGCCGTGCACCGGCTGCCGGATCGCGGGAACCTTGCCGCCGCCGTCGGCGGTCAGGCTGACGTTGGTGTCGAGCACGCCGAGCAGCGCGCTGAGATCACCCGAACGCCAGGCGACCGCGAACGCCGAGACCACCTTTTCCTGCTCGGCGGCCGAGGCGGGGAAGCGCGGCGTGCCGTCCTCGACCCGCTTGCGGGCGCGCGAGGCGAGCTGTCGCACGGCGGCCGGGGTGCGGCCGACCACCTCGGCGACCTCCGGGCCGGTCATGCCGAACACGTCCTGGAGAACGAACGCCGTGCGCTCGGCGGGCGACAGCGATTCGAGGACGACCAGCAGCGCCGTGGTCACCCGCTCGTCCTGGGTGATCCGATCCGCCGGGTCGTCCCAGCTGGTGACCTCGGGTTCCGGCAGCCACTCGCCGACGTACTGCTCGCGGCGCGCGCGGGCGGACCCGAGCTGATCCAGCGCGAGCCGCCCGGTGACGGTGCTGAGCCAGGCGCGCAGGTTCTCGATCTGGCCCGCGGTGCCCGCCTCGTACTGGCGTTGCAACCGCAGCCACGCCTCCTGCACCACATCGTCGGCGTCGGCGAGACTGCCGAGCGTGCTGTAGGCGAGCCTGCGCAGATACGACCGGTGCTCCTCGAACCGCCGAGCCAGTTCGGCCTGGTCGAGGGGTTCCGCAGGGGAAGGCTGTTCCGAAGTCACTGTTCGCCGTTCGATCGTTCCGCCCCGGCGGGGCGTGAGTCCTATAAGTGCGTCACCAGGTCGACGACGCAGAGAACCAGAGTGTGACACGCCGACCACTCAAGAAACGCCACGCCCACCACCAGCGAGGTCCGCGTCACTAGTGCCCCGTTGTGGTGTACGCCGAGAGGCGCTCGAGCATGCCGCCGTGTCGTGGCCGCGAGCGGGACATGGTGGAGGCGGTGTGCGAGGGGAGGGACGGTCTTGCTCGGTTGAGGTCGGAGGTGGGGGGAGGGGATAGGCTCGGCGGGTGCAGAAGGGGACCTCGACGGCGGTGGGGCTGGTGCTCGGGTTTGTGCTGGACCGGGTGTGGGGGGATCCGCGGCGGTGGCATCCGGTGGCGGGATTCGGGTCGGCGGCGAGTGCGCTCGAATCGGTGACGTATGCGGATCGGCGGCGGGCGGGGGTGCTGCACGAGGTGCTGTTGGTGGGCGGTGTGGTCGGGTTGGGGGTCGGGGTTCGTGGGCTCGGGTTGCCGGCGACCGCGCTGGCGACCTGGACGGTGCTCGGTGGCCGCAGCTTGGCGCGGGCGGGCAGTGCGATGGCCGATCGGCTCGAGGCCGGCGACCTGGACGGCGCGCGGGCGCTGCTGCCCTCGCTGTGCGGGCGCGATCCCGAAGTCCTCGACGCGGACGGATTGGCCCGCGCCGCACTGGAATCCATCGCCGAGAACACCTCCGACGCCACGGTCGCCCCGCTGGTCTGGGGCGCCGTCGCCGGCGTCCCCGGCCTGCTCGGCTACCGCGCGATCAACACCCTCGACGCCATGATCGGCTACCGCAACGACCGCTACAACCACTTCGGCTGGGCCGCCGCCCGCACCGACGACCTGGCCAACCTCCTGCCCGCCCGCCTCACCGGCTTGCTCACCGTCGCCCTCGCCCCGGTCGTCGGCGGCCGCCGCGCCGCCGCCCTGCACGCCTGGCGCCGCGACGCCGCCAAACATCCCAGCCCCAACGCCGGAGTAGTCGAAGCCTCCATGGCCGGCGCCCTCGGCGTCCGCCTCGGCGGCCGCACCCAATACCGGCACGGCACCGAACTCCGCCCCACCCTCGGCGACGGCCCCGCCCCCACTGTCGCGGATCTCCATCGCGCCGTACACATGTCGGAGTCCGTACAACTGGCCGCCCTCGCCGTCGCCGCCCTCTGGTCAGCACTCCGCCGCTAGGTCTCCGCAGCAGCGACGATCACCGCACACCGCGATCCCCGACAGCGTTGACCAACAGCCATAACGGCCCGGCCAAACGCTGCCGCACACGACGTGCTCGGTACTACTTCGGTGAAAACCGGGGTAGGTCTTCAGCCTTCGAGGGCAGGTGGCGTTGGGACGTCTTCGGCTGTAGCTCGCAGTCAGGTGTGCCTGCTCCACGAGAGGATCGATAGTGCTGAGCCCGTCGGGTGGGGTCCCCGACCTACCTCCGCAGTTGGTATTGGCCGCGTGCGGGTTACGGCGTGGTCATCGGGTTGTGGTCCGGTTCGAAGACGCTTGGAAAGCGAGGGGAGTCGACTCAGTCTCGTCCGCGCCCGTAACGGTCTGCCAGGCGCGCTTCAGTTGTCGGCGGGGCGGCCGGAGTGGGGGATTCGGCGCCCGCGGGAGTGGGTGGTGCGGTGGCGACCGTTTCGGCTGGTTTCGTTGTGGGGCTTACCTTTTCCCGGCGACGCTCGCGGACTTCGGCGTACAGGAAGTAGCCGAGGCCGAGCGGGGCCATGATGCCGAAGGCGAGCCATTGGAGGCCGTAGGAGAGGTAAGGGCCCGCGTCGAGCTGAGGGAGGGGGGTGGGGGTGAAGACGCCGGGCTGGTTTTCGTCGAGTTGGAGGTAGCCGCCGCGTTCGCCGGTGGGGATGGGAGTGAGGGGTTGTTGCAGGAAGGCGGCTTCCTGGGTGATGTCGATCGAGTAGACCTGCCGGTAGCCGTCTTGAACCGAAGGGTCTTTACCGGGGGTGATGCCTTCGGACATCCGGACCCTGGCTTCGAGGCGCTGCGGTCCGGCGGGCGGGTCGGGGATCGGCGGCGGGCGGGAGCCGTCCACCGCCGCGACCAGTCCGCGATCGATGAGCAGGACGCGTCCGTCGTCCAACCGGAATGTGGTCAGCACGGAATACCCAGGAGCGCCGTCGAGGTGACGCAACCGGACGAGCACCGTGGAGTCGGGAACGTAACTGCCGGCGGCGGTGACCTTGCGCCATTCGGTGTGCGAGTCGTCGTCGGCGGAACCACCTAGCACGGTGGTGATATCGATCGGCGCGGCACCGACCGAGTCGGCGATCAGCTGATTGCGATGCGAGGTGGTCGTGTTCTTGCCGAGCTGCCACGGCGCCAGCACCGTGAAGCACAAGTAGGCGAACACGGCGACCACCGCGGCGAGGATCACCCAGCTCGGCCGCAGCAGGAAGGTCAGCTTGCGCATCAGCGGCGCCCGTCGGGCACGGGCTCGCCGAGCGCCTCGCGCACCCAGTCGAGCAGGCCGGGCATCGCCGCCTCGATCTGCTCCCGGACCAGTTCGAAGCCGGCCATGTCGCCGTAATAGGGATCCGGCACGTCGGGCCCGTCGGCGGCGGGGTCGAAACTGCGCAGCAACCTGCGCTGATCCGACGGCACACCGCGCCGGGCCAGTTCACGCTCGTGCCCCGAGTCGAGCGCCACCAGCAGATCCGCGTCGCGATGATCGGCGCCGAAGGCGGCCGCGACATGCCCGGTCGGATAGCCGTACTTGCGCAACGTCGCGTTCGTGCGGGAATCCGCCTCGTCGCCGACGTGCCACGAATCGGTACCCGCGCTGCTCACCCGCACCCGATCGGCCAGTCCCGCACGGTCGAGATGCGTAGCGAAGATCTTCTCCGCCATCGGCGAACGGCAGATGTTGCCGGTACAGACGAACGACACATGCAGCTCACCCACGACAGCCATTCTGGCCGGTCGACCTGCGGGCCCGCCACGTAGGGTGTGATCTCGTGCCCGAGGACAGCGTCGATCCCGCGAAACTGCGCCACCACGGCGACGTGGACGCGCGGCCCGGCATGCTCGATTTCGCGGTGAACGTGCAGGGCAGCGCCCCGCCGGACTGGTTGCGGCAACGGCTCGCGGCCCGGCTCGATACCCTCGGTCGTTACCCGAGCGTCGAGGAGGATCACGCCGCCCGACGTGCCGTCGCGGCACGCCACGGCCGCCACCCGGACGAGGTCCTGCTGCTGGCCGGCGCCGCCGAGGGCTTCGCCATGCTGCCTCGGCTCGCGCCCCGCCTGGCCGCGGTGCTCCACCCGTCCTTCACCGAACCGGAACTCGCGCTGCGCGAGGCCGGCGTCGCGGTGACCAGGGTGCTGCTCGAACCGCCGTACACCCTCGACCCGGCCGCGATCCCCGCCGAGGCCGACCTGGTCGTGCTCGGCAACCCGACCAACCCCACCTCGGTGCTGCACCCGGCCGAAACCATCCACGCGCTGCGCGCACCGGGCCGGATCATCGTCGTGGACGAGGCATTCGCCGACGCGATCCCCGGCGAACCGGAATCACTCGCCGGCCGCACGGCCCCCGACCTCTTGGTCCTGCGCAGCCTCACCAAAACCTGGGCCCTGGCTGGGCTTCGCTGCGGCTACTTCCTCGGCGCTCCGGAACTCCTGGCCCGCCTGAATCACGGTCGTGCGCACTGGCCCCTCGGCACCCTGCAACTCGAGGCGATCACCGCCACCGCCGAACCGGCCGCCATCGTCGAAGAACAACAGCGCGCCCAGATCATCGCCGCCGATCGAGACGCGATGATCGGCCGGCTTACCGAAGTCGGGGTGCACGTGCACACCCCGGCCGAGGCCCCATTCCTGCTACTGCACGTCCCCGACGGTGAATTACTCCGAAAACACTTGGCAGACAAGGGCATCGCTGTTCGCCGCGCCGATACGTTTCCCGGCCTCGGGCCCGACCACCTGCGCGTGGCGGTGCGCGGTGCGACCGAAGTGGATCAACTGGTAGCCGCGATTCGATCGGCGAACCTGTGGTGACGGTCGCAGCCGAAGACGGCGTCGACAAGATAAGTGCCCTTGTGGCCACGATTCGGACGACGGGCGCGCCCGCGGTAATTGACGATGCCCGTAACCCCGACGCGCACACGGTGCGCCGGGGCGTGACGATTGCACGCGGCTCGCTGGGCAGGGCACCGGATGCGGCGCGAGCTTTGTTGCACTCGGGAAAATCATTGCGGCAGTGTGTGACCGGAGCAGAGAAAGGTGGACGATGACCACGCTGGCAGATCTCATCGAGGTGCTCGACGCGGCTTACCCGCCGAACCTGGCCGAGTCGTGGGACTCGGTCGGCCTGGTAGCCGGCGATCCGGGTGACGACATCACCCGTGTGCTGTTCGCGGTCGACGCGACGGCCGGCGTCGTCGCCGAGGCCATCGATTGGCGGGCACAGGCTTTGGTAGTGCATCACCCGCTGCTGTTGCGCGGGGTCGACACCGTGGCCGCGGATACGCCGAAAGGCGCACTGCTGCATCGGCTTATCCGTTCCGGCTGTGCGTTGTTCACCGCGCACACCAACGCGGATTCCGCCGACCCCGGTGTATCCGATGCGCTCGCCGCCGCGCTCGGCCTCACTGTCATCGACCCGCTGGATGCGAAACCCGAAGCCGCCGTCGACAACTGGGTGGTGCAGGTGCCGCCCGCGCATACCGAAGCGGTTTTGAACGCGTTGTTCATGGCGGGCGCGGGCGGCAGCGGCGACTATCGCGATTGCGCGCTGCGGGTACCCGCGCGGAGCCAGTTCCGGCCGATGGCGGAGGCGAAGCCGGCGATCGGGGTGGTCGGTGAACTTCAGCAGGTAGACGAGGACCGACTCGAGCTGGTCGCCCCGCCCGCCGCCCGCGCCGCCATCCTCTCCGCCCTGCGCGCCGCCCACCCGTATGAGGATCCCGCCTACCACATCACCGAACGCGCCCTGCTGTCCTCGTCGGTCGGCATCGGCCGGGTCGGCATTTTGGCGGAGCCGGAGTCGTTGCGCGCCTTCACCGATCGAGTTGCCCTCGCCCTGCCGCCGACCGCGTGGGGTGTCCGCGCCGCAGGCGATCCGGACCGCTCCGTCTACACGGTCGCGGTCTGCGGCGGTGCGGGCGATTCCTACTTGGCCGCCGCGGCCCGCCGCGGCGTGGACGCCTACGTCACCTCGGACCTGCGCCACCACCCGGTCGACGAGCACCTCCGCAAGGGCGGCCCAGCCCTTGTCGACGCCGCGCACTGGGCCACCGAATTCCCGTGGTGCGCACAGGCCGAAGGCGTCGTCCAAGCCGCCCTGCCCGATCTGGAGACCCGCGTCTCGACCCAGCGCACCGACCCGTGGACGGTCAGCGCGCGGAACTGATCGGGCCGAGGTCGCGTAGCGGCTTCTGTCGATCAGACCAACAGTCGTGCGGAATCCTGCTGCCCGACATTCCCAACGGGTCTACCCGCGCGACCGAACTCAGAAATTGCGCGGCGGCTGCCCCTGCCAAGACGGATCCACGGGCTGCTGCGCTCCCTGCAGGTTCTGCGCCTGCGCCTGGCCGAGCAGCTCGGTGACCTGCTGCTGCACCAGATTCGACTCGACCCCGCACCAGGTGCACTGCAACGAATGCTTGGTGCTCAACGGAATCAGCGGGATGAAGAACAGCGTGAACTTGGTGACCAGCTTGTGCAGCGTGTGCGCGGCCGGATTCCCGCAATTCCCGCACACCAAGGTGAGTACGGCCAGCCGCGTGACGTAGCGACGCCAACCCCAGATCAACATGCAAAACCCCCGAAGATTCGAACTGTGACGCAGCTGACCATACCGCGCTACGGCGTGTCGTGGCGTGTCTGCCGGATTGGTCTGCGCGCAGGGCGGTTTCCGCGAGTCGACCGCTGTTCCGGGGGTACAACTACCGCATGAATTTCCCGGTGAACTTCGGCATTGTTCAGGTCGGATTGATCCTGATCCTGCTGGTCGGCGTCGCGCTGCTCGTGTCCGGCCTGCTGCGGGCGCGCCGGGTCGGCATGCGGGCGCTGGTCGCGCGCGGCGGCAGCGGACTGGTGCTGCTGCTGGTCGCGGTGCTGCTGCTGTGGCTGGCCACGCTGTTGCAGACCTATCTCGGACTGACCGGTGAAATCAAGGCGGCGCACGTGGTGGCCAAACAGGTGCCGGGGCAGGAGCACCTGCTCGACGTCGACCTCACCCTCTACGGCGACGACAAGCACGACGACCAGCACCTGAAGTATCAGGTCGAGGGCGACATGTGGGTGTTGCAGTCGGGCATCGTCGAGCTGGAACCCTGGGTGAACGCGCTCGGCTTCCACTCCGGTTACAAGATCAGCAGGCTGTACGGCCAGCGTCTCGACGGCGTCTCGCCTACGCAGCACCAGATCTTCCTCAACGACGGCGACCAGGACTTCTTCAACGACATGCGGGAGGGTCGCTGGTGGACCGAGCCGTTCGTGCGCTCCGCCTACGGCAACGCGGTGATCGCCGTCCCCGGTGAATACGACGTCTTCGTCTCCAGGGACGCGATCAAGACCCGCGCGCCCGCGTAACCGGGCCGCACGCGTAGCCGCGATATTGCCCGGGACCGCGGCCACGCCCGGGCAACCGCCCCGCCCGCACCGAACGGTGCGGCGTCGGTCAGCGGCGCGGGGTCGGCGGGGTACGGTTGAACACCGACCCATCCACAGCGTCCAGGAGTTTGTCCGCGTTGAATGTTGACCCACCGATCCAGGCCAAGCTGCTTCAGCTCGCCGCTGTCGACGCCGAGCTGACGCGGATCGCGCACCGCCGCACCGTGCTGCCCGAACAGCAGGAGGTGGCCCGGCTGGAGGCCGAGCGCAACGCGCACAAGGATGCCGCCGTCGCCGTGCAGATCATGCTGGACGACCTCGATCGCGACATCCGCAAGCTGGAAGGCGAGGTCGACGCCGTCCGTAAGCGCGAGGAGCGCGACAAGGGCATGCTGACCGCCGGATCGGTGAACGCCAAACAGCTTTCGGAGATCCAGCACGAACTCGGCAGCCTGGAGCGCAGGCGCTCGGTGCTCGAGGACGAGCTGCTCGAGGTGATGGAGAAGCGGGAGGCCTCGGCCGACGACTACCAGCACGCGGGCGCCCGGCTGGACAAGACCGAGCAGGAGCTCGCCGACGCGCTGACCCAGCGGAACGAGGCCCTCGCCGATCTCGAGGTGGCGCAGGGCCGCTGCGACGCCGACCGGTCCAAGCTGATCTCGCTGTTCCCGGACGACCTGCTGGCGATCTACGACCGGCAGCGCGCCCAGCACGGGGTCGGCGCGGCGCTGTTGCAGGCCCGCCGGTGTGGCGCGTGCCGGATCGAGCTGGACCGCGGCGAGATCGCCAGGATCGCGAAGGCCGCTCCCGAGCTGATCGTGCGCTGCCCGGAGTGCGGGGCGATCCTCGTGCGCACCAAGGAATCGGGGCTGTGATCGCCCACGCGGGGCGGGCCCTGCGGTGACCGAACGCGAGGTGATCGTCGAGGCCGACGGCGGTTCGCGCGGCAATCCGGGACCGGCGGGCTACGGTTCCGTCGTCTTCGCCGCCGACCACGTGCGGGTGCTCGCGGAACGGCGCGAGTACATCGGCATCGCGACCAACAATGTCGCCGAATACCGTGGCCTCATCGCCGGTTTGGAGGCGGCGGCCGAACTCGGCGCCGAGATCGTCGCGGTGCGGATGGATTCCAAGCTGGTCGTCGAGCAGATGTCCGGCCGCTGGAAGGTCAAGCACGCGGCCATGGTTCCGCTCGCCGATCGGGCCCGCCGGCTCGTCGCCGGGTTCGAACGCGTGAGTTTCACCTGGATTCCGCGCGCCGAGAACTCGCATGCCGATCGTCTCGCGAACGAGGCGATGGACGACGGCACCCTGGTCGACGAGGTGCGCACCGCCCGCGAGGCCGAAAAGCCCGCGCCCGCAGCGGATCCGGTCGTCTCGGCCGTTGCCGCGCAACCCGCGCCCGGCTGGACCGGCGCCACCGGTCGTCCGACCCGGCTGCTGCTCCTGCGCCACGGTCAGACCGAACTGTCTGTGCAGCGCCGCTATTCGGGCCGCGGCAATCCGCCGCTGACCGAACTAGGCCGCGAGCAGGCCGCGCGTGCCGCGAAAATGCTCGCCGCCAAGGGCGATATCACCGCCGTGCTGACCTCGCCCCTGAGCCGGGCGCGCGACACCGCCGAGGCCGCGGCGACCGCGCTCGGCGCGCCGCTCACCGTGCTGGACGGCCTGATCGAGACCGACTTCGGCGACTGGGAGGGCCTCAGCTTCCTCGAGGCCGCCGAGCGTGATCCGGAACTGCACGGTCGCTGGCTGGGTGATCCGTCGCTGCCCGCGCCGGGCGGGGAGAGCTTCGACCAGGTCCGCGAGCGGGTGGACGCGGTCCGGCGCGACCTGGTCGGGTTGTATCCGGGCGCGAACCTGGTGGTGGTCAGCCACGTGACGCCGATCAAGACGCTGTTGCAACTGGCGCTCGGGGTCGGGCCCTCGCTGCTGTACCGGCTGCATCTGGATCTGGCCTCGCTGTCGATCGCGGAGTTCTATCCGGACGGCGGCTCGTCGGTGCGCCTGGCGAACGACACCTCCTACCTGTAGTCACTGGGCGAATTGCCCATTGTCCCAATATATTCGGCGCATGGCGTGCGCTCGACCATTGGTGTTCACCTGCCCGTCGCCGCATGCTCGGCAATGGTCATTCGGTTGTGCGAGCCTCAGCCGAGGATGACCCGGTCGTGCCGCGCGAGCTCCGGCCGGCCTGGTGATTTCCGTTTTGATTCGCGGTGCGGCGGTTGCGCAGCGTATAACAGTTGAGTCTCGTCGGTCGGGCAATTCGGCCGCAGCTGGGGTTGGGTGAGAGTGAAAGTCAGTTCGGGCGAACATTTTTCAGAGCCGATCTGCCATCGTGTGGCTCGGGTCTCACTCGGGGATCGATTGTGGCGCAGCGCACAGGTCTGTTGCGGACCCGCCCGCCGCAGGTCAATGCTGAGTTAGCCAGTGGATAACCAGCGTCGATGAAATTCCTCTGCGCAGGCGAATTCGCTTGCTGATCCGGCGACCGCAGAGTGTGTCGGGGGCGGTTCCCTCCCCGGTCCTGGCGAGCAAAGGCGGCTAGCGCCGTGCTCGCTTTTTCGAAAAGGAGAGAAGTGACAACAAGATTCAGGTCGATGGCGCTCGCTACGGCGGCCATCGCGTCCGTGGTCGTAGGCGCGGCGGGCACCGCGTCGGCGGCGCCGACCGCCGTGCTCGGCGGCAGCTCCGGCATCGCGTTCGAGAACGACTCCGTGTGCTCGCTGACCACGATCGGTCACGACAGCGCGGGCAGGCTCGTCGGCATTACCGCAGGTCACTGCGCGCCGACCGGCTCCAGGCTGGTGTCCGAGCGCACGCCGGAGGCCGGGGTGCTTGGCAAGGTCGCCTTCTCCGATGACGGCAACACCCTGGACTACGCGGTGCTGGAACTCGATCCGGCGAAGATCACCCCGGTGCGTACCGTAGGCCCGACCACCATCGCGGGCGTCGCCGACGCTCCCGGCGCCGGCGCCACCGTGTGCTCCAGCGGCCGCACCACCGGCACCGACTGCGGCGTGGTGTGGGGTGAGCTCGAGGGCACCAGTATCAACCAATACTGCTCGAAGCCAGGCGATTCCGGTGGTCCGGTGGTCGTCGGCGATCGGCTGGTCGGAATGAACCAGGGGCGGCTCACCGGCATCGGGCCGATCGGCTTCGACGTGCCGTGCACCACGGCCGCCAACCCGCTGCACTCGCCCGCGTTCTTCCAGCCGATCGTGGTGATCCTCGCCGCGATCAACGCGCAGGGTGGAGTCGGGGCCGGCTTCCAGCCCATCTAATCGGATCGGGGATTCGCCGCGGCCGCCAGCTCACGCAGGGCGGCCGCGGTGAATTCGTCCAGGGGGTAGAACAATTCGATCGCCAGCTCGGAGAGGGTGACGTCGGCGGGTGCGCCGAACGTGGCCATCGTGCTGAACATCGACATCTCGCCGACGGGGGTGCGGATGCGGATCGGGACCTCGAACGGGCTGGTTTGCGCGGCTTCGGTTTTCGGCTGCTCCGGGGGATCGGGTGGTAGCGGATAGCGGCTCACCTCGTCGTAGAGCGCCGTCAGCTCCGGGTCACCGCTCGCGCTGACCTGCCGGACCAGCCGCTCCAGAAACAACTCTCGGACCTGGTTCGGATTCGCCAGTCGCGAGGCCAGTCCGTCCGGATGCAGCACCAGCCGATACACATTCGGTTGCGGCAGCAGCAGATGCTCCGGGACGCCGTGCATCAGCACGCCCATCGCCGCATTGCCCGTGACCACATTCCACAGTCGGTCGATGATCACCGCCGGGTATGGCTCGTGCGCGGTCAGCATCGTCGTCAACGCGCCGCGCACCGAGGCCAGGTTCGCGTCGTCGAGGCTGCTCTCCCGGTAGGCCGGAGCGAAGTTCGCGGCCAGCAGGACCGTATTGCGTTCGCGCAGTGGGACTTCCAGCGCTTCGCACAGGCGGAGCACCATCGCGCGGCTCGGTGTGGCGCGGCCGGTCTCCACGTAGGACAGATGCCGGGCCGAGGTATCCGCCAGCAAGGCCAGGTCGAGCTGGCTGAGCCTGCGCCGCTGCCGCCACTCGCGCAGCAGCCGGCCGGCCCGTGAACGGGTTTCCAGTCGAGGTTGTGCCACCTGAGCAGGCTAGTCGTCGGATGCGTCGCGCGGCCATGACCTCCGAGGTTATTGAGACGCTCACCGCACGTCGGCAAGGTGGGGGGGCGGGAGCCCATCGGCCCCGCCGACTCGAGACCAGGAGCTGGACATGAGCACGACTTCCCCGCCCGCGCCGAGCACCGATTTCCTCCGCACCGCGCTGCGCGTCGACGGCTGGAGCACCGGTGCCTTCGGCGTCATCATGCTGGCCGGTGCGGCGGTCCTGCGTGCACCGCTCGGCCTCCCTACGGCCTGGTCGATCCCGTTCGGCGTCGCCATGCTGGGTGGGGCGCTCGCCTTACTGCTTATCGCGGGTTCGCCGGAGATCCCGTTTGGACAGGCCTGCGCGGTCGTCGCGGTGAACGCGCTGTCAGCGGTCGGAATGGTCGTGCTGACGCTGTCCGGACTGATCGACCTGACCGGTCTCGGCGTCGTGTTCCTGCTCAGCGGCGCGGCAGTGGTCGACACCTTCGCCACGGTCGAGTTCATCGGAGTGCGCCGGGCCGGGTACTGACCAGCTCTCGCGGCTTCGAGCCGCCGGTGGTCTCCGCCCGCTCGATCGCTGACTCCGCTCGCGCATCGGTCCGTGCGGCTTCGACTATCGCGATACGGGTTGCCGGCGTGGGGAGACGATTCGACGTTCATCCGCTCGGTCCTTTCGACGTCGGGGTCGGGCATTCAGGACGTTTCGCGTGGGGTGGTCGACCGCCGCCCGAATGATGATGGGCCGATTTTGCCCTCGTCAAAACCGTTTGCGCTGGCTGTCGACCGGCAAGTAGAACAATTGGGTGACCATCTCGACGATCGACCTTCGGCTGTTGACCGCCGACGAGTGGGAAGTGTTCCGGCGGGTCCGGTTACGGGCGCTGGCCGACACCCCGCAGTTCTTCGGGTCCACGCTGGCCGAGGCGCAGGCCCGCACCGAGGCGGATTGGCGGGCGGCGCTGAACGATCGGGCGCAGTTCTTGGCCACTGCCGGGGGAGCCGAGCTCGGCACCGTCGCGGGCATGCCGGATTTCGAACGTGATGGCGTGCACCTGATTTCGATGTGGGTCGCGCCGGAGGCGCGTGGCACCGGGGTGTCGGACCTGCTGGTGCGCGCGGTCCTCGACTGGGCCGCGGCAGGCGGGCACACGGTGGTCCGGCTGGAGGTCGCCGACGGGAACACCGTGGCCGAACGGCTTTATCTGCGGCACGGATTCGTGCGCACCGGGGTGAGCGGGTTCGTCCGGCCGGGCGAGCCCGGACTGGAATACGAGATGGTGCACCACCTGTAGCGCGGCGAGTTTGCCTGTCCGGCACCCGGGTATCCGCTTCCCGACCGGGAGGTGACGGGCATGTCGAAGCAGGCCGCGGCGTGGCGCGTACACCGCTTCGTCGATTGGTCGAAGGGGCCGTCGGTGCTGCGCTGGCGGTCCTGGTGGGGTGTCCTGCGGCGGACCGTCACCGAGTTCCTCGACGACAACCTCATGGATTGGGCTGCGGCACTTACCTATTACAGCGTGCTGTCGATTTTCCCCGGGCTCATCGTGCTCACCGCGATACTGGGGGCGCTCGGCTCGTCCGCCACCCAGTCGCTGGTCGACACCATCCGGGAGATCGGACCCGGCAGCGGCACAGCGTTTCTCGTCGACGCGATCGACCAGCTGCGCGGATCGCCGCAACTGGCCGGGCCGTTCGCGATCATCGGTCTCTGCACCGCGCTGTGGACCGCCTCGGGATACATCGGCGCATTCATGCGGGCCGCCAACGCCATCTACGACATCGAAGAGGGGCGGCCGATCTGGAAGACCGTCCCGGTGCGCGTCGGCCTGACCGCGACCATGGTGGTGCTGCTCGCGTTGTGCGCCATCGGTGTGGTGGCGACGGGCTCGATCGCCGAGCGGCTCGGCCGGTGGATCGGTGTCGGGTCGGCCGGAGTGCTGGTGTGGGACATCGCGAAATGGCCGGTGCTCGCGGTGCTGGTCAGTTTGGCGTTCGCGCTGCTGTACTGGGCCGCGCCGAACGCACAGCAGCCCGGTTTCCGCTGGCTGAGCCCCGGCAGTGTGCTCGCCGTGCTGCTGTGGATCGTCGCGTCCGCCGGATTCGCCGTCTACGTCGCCAATTTCGGCTCCTACAACAAGGTTTACGGATCGCTCGGCGGCGTCGCCGTCTTCCTGGTGTGGCTGTGGATCTCCAACGTCGCGGTCCTGCTCGGCGCGGAATTCGACGCCGAACTCGCTCGCGGGCGGCGCATCGAACAGGGCTGGCCGGCCGACGAGGAGCCGTTCCTGCCGCCGCGCGACACCCGTTGGATGTCCGACGAGGAAGCCGAAAAGCACAGTGGTGCAGATGAAGACAGGCCTGCGACAGCGGCTGGCGACGCCAGAGCGGACAGGAGGAAAGGATGAGTCGGACAGAACATCCCGAGCGCGACAGATTCCACGAGGTAGTCGACGCTGCCAGGGAGAAAGCGACCGACGCCGAACATCGAGCGGAGGAAAAGGCCGCGGAAATGCGCCGGATCGCCGAGGAGAAGGCGGCCGAAGTAGCCCGGCGAGCGGAGGCCGAAGCCGCTGAAGCATCCCGGAACGGGGCCGCGGCGAGCGCTGAGGAACAGCGAACGATCGACGAAAAAACCGCAGCGGCAAGGGAAAAGGCCGCTGAGTCGATCCGGCAGGCCGTCGAACGAACCGATGAGGTGGCAGCGAATACCCGCGCCGCCACCGAACCGTCGGAATCCGTTGCAGGACAACTGGGTTCACTGGTCGCCGCAGCACGAAGTCGGCCAGTACCCGCCGCCGCGCTCGCCGCTCTGGGAGCGTGCGTGGCGTGGCGACTACTGCGCCGCCGCTGACTACACGTCGGCGGCTACCCGCTCGGCTCGGCAAGCTGACGGCGGAACCACGCGCTGAGTTCGGCGTCTGCCGCGCGGGCATGTGGTGACTGGGGTGCGGGCTCCAGGCCTGGTTCGTCCGCGAGCGGGTGTGCCAGGCCGGGAATGGTCAGCAGTTCGGCGCCGTCGCCTACCGCGGCGACGAGATCGGCGGCGTCGGTGCGCAGGGCCGGGTGATCCAGTTCGCCGCTGATGACCAGCAGGGGCGCGCGGCCGGCGATCGCACCTGCTTTCGCGACGAAGTCCAGGTTGTCTACGGCCTGCTCGGACTCGGCGTCGTACGGGTACGCGCCCGGGAACAGGTCGACGACCGATCGCATCCGGACGGCCGCGTTCAGCACCGCCGCGGCGAAGATGGGGATGTCGGTTTCGGCGAGGACGCGCAGGGCCACCGCGCCGCCGAGGGAGGCGCCGAGTACGCCGATCGGGCCGTCGGCTACCGGAAGCTGTTCCCGAATCGATGCCAGCGCGGCCGGGAATTCCTCGGTCGCCTGCCGGACGAACGGGGCCAGGTACAGCATCAGCGGATCCTTGGCGGCCAGCTCCACCACGGCGTCCGTGCTGCCGTCGACCATGCGCGCCCCGCACATCGGCATGCCCAGATGCACGCGCCACGCGGGCACGTCGTGCATCGGCAGCGCGGCGGCGAACGCGGCGTCCGTGCGCGGCGCGTCCAGCATGTGCCAGGTGATGATCAACGGCGCGGGGCCGCCGCCTGCCGGTGCCAATGCGGTGAACGGAACGCCGGCCGCGGTGCCTGTGATCGGTGACTGCATGGGGCTAACCGTAGGTGGGTGCCCGCGTTCCGGGAATCGGTTGCGCTACCAGCGAAATCGCCGCTGTTTCGCTTGCGTATTCGGCGCGCGTCACCCCGCGGCGGCGCACCGCAGGTCCGGCGTGGGCGGGGTCAGATCGGTCAGATATCGGAGCACCGGCTCGTCTACGCACGCCACACCCTGGCCGACCACGCCGTGCTGCACGCCCTCGTAGGTGATCAGCGAGGCGTGCAGATCGCGGGCGAGGTTCATCCCGCCCTGATGCGGGGTCGCGGGATCGCCGGTCGTGGAGACGACCACCACCGGCGGCAACCCGGTCACGTCGGGCGTATGCGGTTGGGAGATGACGGGCAGCGGCCAAAAGGCGCACACGTCGAGCGGAGCCTGTCCGGTCGCCCGGCCGTCGTCGAATACCGGTGCGGCGGCGCGGGTTCGGCGGTCGAGATCGGCCGCGGCGGATCGATCGGTGACCCGGATCTCCTCGCCGCAGAGCACGGCGGTCTGCACATCCCGTTCGACCACCTCGGGTGAGGCGATGATGTCGGCGATGCTCAGGAACGTGTCGCCGTGGCCCTGGGTGAGTTCGGTGAGTCCCTGGGTGATACCCGGCCAGGCGAGCGGGCTGTACAGCGAATTGATCACCGCGCTCAGCGCGTCGTTGTAGCCGAGTCCGCGGTGGTCGGCGGTGGCGGCCGGGTGATCGATCAGCGGATCGATCAGCGCGCGGAATGCGGTGCGTGCCCGTGCGGGGTCGGTGCCGAGCGGGCAGCCCGGCGCCGCAGCACAACTCGCGGCGTATGCCTCGAACGCGTGCTGGAATCCGGTCGACATGCCTATCGGATCGATCATGTTCGCCGCCGGGTCGACCCCGCCGTCGAGGACCATCGCGCGGATGCGACCCGGGAACAGTTCGGCGATGGTCGAGCCGAGCCGCGTGCCGTAGGACCCGCCGTAATAGTTCAGCTTCTGATCCCCGAGCACCGCGCGGATGACGTCGAAATCGCGTGCGACATCCGCGGTTCCGACATGGCCGAGTACTTCGAGGCCGGTGCGTTCGACGCACTTGGCGATGTAGTCTCGGCTCTCCTGCTCGGTCTGTGCGATACCGGCGGGGGACATATCGATGTCGAGGTCGTTGCGTTCGGCCTGGAACTCCTGCTTCGTCAAACAGGTCACCTTCGGCGTGGACGCTCCGAGTCCGCGCACATCGATGCCGATCAGGTCGAAGCGTTGTGCGATGGGCGTTTTCGCCAAGTAGGCCGCGAACGCCAGCCCTGAGGATCCCGGGCCACCGGGATTCGTGAGCAGCGAGCCGACCCGTTCACCATCGGCCGGACGCCGCGAGATCGCGATCTGCGCGGTATCCCCATCGGGCTTGGTGTAGTCCAACGGCACCCGCACCCGAGTGCACTGAAACCCCGCCTCGGACACCTCGCCGCCACCCGAAAACCCCGCGCAGGAACCCCACTTCAACGCCTGCCGATAGAACTTGTCCATCCCCGCTGCCGGGTCATCATCAGCTCCCGCACAAGCGGCCCCCGCCAGCATCACCGACACAACGGCAACCAGCCGCACAACCCCGAAAACCCGCGCAAACTGCCCGCGCATATCAGCCCCCATCACGAACGATATCGACCTACATCCTGCCGCAACCCACAACGCCGGTCTACTGCGTTGAGTACGCCGACCGATTTTGGAGGCACGGGGCAGATACCGCTGGGGTGGGGTCAGGGGAGGGCGGAGTCCAGTTTGGACAGAAATCGGGGGAAGTGAGGGTCGGCGTCGGGGAGGGTGAAATCGTCTATGTCCCACCAGCGTTCGGTGGTGAATTCGCGGGGGTCAAGGGGGTAGAGGTGGGTTCGGGTGCCTTGGATGAGGTACCAGAGGCTGACGTCTTCGTGGCTGTCGGCGCCGTTGGTGGTGGTGATGGTGAGGAAGAAGGGGTCGGTGCCGGTGACGGTGAAATCGGGGTGGATGCCGATCTCCTCGGTTGCCTCGCGGCGGGCCGCTTCGAGCGGGTGTTCGCCGGGGTCGATGTGGCCGCCGGTCGGCAGCCACAGTCCGGCGAGGCGGTGGTGGCCGAGGAGTACCGCGCGGGCATCCGGGTCCACCAGCACGACGTAGGCGACCAGATGCCGTGGCGGCGTCGCCGGTTTGACCCGGCGGTACACGTCATCGGTGGATGCCAGCCAGCCCAGGGCCTCGTCGATGTGGTCTTGTTCGAGGGCATCGAAGGGGACGATGCCACGGACGATCTCGGCGACGACGGCAGTCGCGGGGTTCATAGCCGGGGACTGTAGCGGCGGGCGCCGACAAGTAATCCTCGCGCCGACACCCAGAAAACACTGGTCATCGGCCATCGTGCGAGACACCTGTTCCGGCTGCCCGGCACAGCACGGCCCGGGGGTGACCCGCACACCCCTTGCGTAAGCCGCACATCCATGAAACAGGGTGTGCGGCTTACGCAAAGGGTGTCCGGGATCAGGCGGCGATCAGTTGGCGATCGGGTGGCAGCCGAAGGAGGTCGATGCCGTAGGTGACGATCCACACCACCCACAGCAGCCAGCTGACCAGGCTGATCAGGGCGAGCGGACTCGCGTGGTCGATGATCAGCGGAGTGATGGTGGCGGCGACGAATTGGCCTGCGGCCGCGACGAATCCGAGGGTGGCGTGCCAGCGGCGGATGAGTCCGGTGCGGAGGCCACCGAGGGAAAGGCCGACCAGGGCGACGGTGAGGAAGGTGCCGTTGAGCGAGAACAGGGCGTTGTGGACGGCCCACAGTCCGGCGGTGCCCGCAGGGGTGTGGTCGGACGTGACGCTGAGGGCCAGGCGGGCGGCGCCGACCACGGCGAAGGCGCCGGTTTGCAAGAGCAGGCCGGCGAAGCCGACCAGCGACCAGGCCGACCCTTCGGCGCGCTCGCGCGGCCAGATCACGGCCACCGCGCCGGCGCCGAACACGATCGCGCAGATCCAGGCGACCGGCATGAAAGCGGAGGCGAATCCGGTGAGACCGGAATTCTCGGTGAAGAAGGTGTCCGCCTCCTCGACGGCGGCGCCGACCGCGGGCATGCCCGCCGGTGCCAGGATCAGATTCGCGCCGACGATGGCGACCGCGAATCCGATGGCGGCGAGACCGCCGATACGGGCAAACGACCAGGCGGTTATCCGCTCTGTCTTATCTATCATATATTGAATATAAGCAGCAAAAAACGAAAGAGGAACCCCTGTGACCGAAGAACCGGCCCGGCGCCGCTACGACTCGCTGCGCCGCACGGCCCAGGCGCAGCAGACCAGTGCCGATATCGCCCGCGCCGCGCGCACGCTGTTCGTCGCCAAGGGCTGGGCCGCGACCACCGTGCGTGATGTGGCCCGCGAAGCCGGCGTGTCGGTCCCGACCGTCTATGCCGCCTACGGCAACAAGAACGGACTCACCTGGGCACTGGCCGATTCCGCCGACCTGTCGGCCGACATCGCACGCCTGCTCACCGAACTCGACGCCGCCCCCGAACCGCCGCGCCAACTCGCCGCGATGATCGCCTACGACCGCCGCCTGTTCGAACGCGCCGGCGAGGTGATCGTCCTGCTCCGCGAGGCCGGTCGCACGGAACCCGAATTGGCACAGGCCTACCGCGACGCGCGCCGCCGCGCCGACGACGCCCACCGCCAGGTGCTCGCGGCCTGGCCGCCGCACACGCTCCGCCCCGACCTGGACCTCGAAACCGCCCTCGACATCTACGCCGCCCTCTGCAACATCGACGTCTACACCGAACTCACCCGCGAACGCGGCTGGCCCCCCGAGCGCGTCGAAAAGTGGTGGGCGAGTGCGGTAATTCGCGAACTGCTCGCCGAAACACGGTGAACGGAAAACGCTTTCGCCACCTGAGAGGCGAGACACGCGCTCGTGCAGCGCAGCCCGCGTCACCGACCGCATAGGTGATCGCCGCGCTCACGCTCCGTCCGCCTGGGCGCGGAACGTCTACGGGCGCAGGATGGAGACCAGGAATTCGGTTTGGTCCCAGACGGCCTTTTCGAAGACGTCGTCGAAGTAGATGTCGAAATGGCCTGCCTGGTAGCGCTTCACGACGGCGTGCTTGGTGCGTTCGGCGGCGCGCAGGGCGGACTTGATCGGGGTGATGGAGTCGTTGTCGCATAACGCGTAGAGGACGGGCATCTTGAGGGACTTGGCGCGTTTGCCGGGGGAGTCGAACAGGGCCGAGAAGGCCACGCGGGCCGCTACCTTCGGCTTGTAGTGCTCGCTTTCCTCGGCCAGCCTGCCGTTGCCCTCGGGCACGTCGGCCGCGCTCATCAGGGCGGCGGAGCGTTTGCGCCCGGCCAGCCGGATGCCGACGTGCTTGCGCCGCAGCGGGCCGATCAGCAGGTCGGTGGCGGCGATGGCGGTCACCTTGGTCATGCTGATCGGACCCTTGGCCATCGCACAGGACCAGCCGCTGGTGAACGGCACCTGCGCGACGACCGCGGCCAGGTAGTCGTCGTGCGGGGCGACGGCGAGCACGTGCCCGCCGCTGAACGAGGTGCCCCACAACGCGATCCGGGTCGCGTCGATGCCGCGGATGGTGCGCGCGTAGGCGATGGCGGACTGCCAGTCCTCGCGCTGGCGGCCGATCTTGATCACCTGCCGCGGCTCACCCTGGCTCGCGCCGAAGTGCCGGTAGTCGAACACCAGGACCGCCATGCCCGCGGCGGCGAAGCGCCGCGCGTACCGGTCGAGCCCCATCTCCCGATTCGCCCCTAGGCCGTGCCCCATGATGACGAGCGGACGGGGCTTGGGCGCACCATCCGGACGGTAGAGCCAGGCGGCGCACTGCTCGCTTCCGGAGGGGAAGCCGACCTCGACACGTTCCATGGCACCCAACCGTACTGTGTTGGCGGGGGTCGCACCCTGGTGGCGTGGGTGGCGACCAGTACTCTGGTACGGCGGACGAGTTGGCCGGGCGACCGCGGCATCGGGAACGGGCACGTTTGTGCCGCTGCCCGGCGCCGAGGAAAGTCCGGACTCCACAGAGCAGGGCGGTTGCTAACGGCAACCCGGGGCAACCCGCGGGACAGTGCCACAGAGAACAGACCGCCCACGACCCTCGGGTCGTGTGGTGAGGGTGAAACGGTGCGGTAAGAGCGCACCAGCGCCCCGGGTGACCGGGGCGGCTAGGTAAACCCCGCCCGGAGCAAGGTCAAAGGTCGCACCGTTCGCGGTGCGGCTGCGCAGGTGTTCGAGGGCTGCTCGCCCGAGCCTGCGGGTGGACCGCTCGAGGCACCCGGCAACGGTGTGTCCAGATGGATGGTCGCCCCCCGGTGCGAACCGGGGACAGGATCCGGCTTACAGGCCAACTCGTCCGCCCGCCGGGGGCGCTTCCGGCGAACTTCGGGTTAACAGCTGAGATCCACTCTGTGGCCGGATGATTGGGACAACCGGGACGCATCGGATACCAGTACATTGTCGGTCGAGGTTTTGTGCGGTGTGCCCGATTCGGGGCCGCCGCGGGATCGACTGCTAGGAGATCGTCATCAACGTTCACACCATGCTGCGTCGCGCGGGGGTTCTCGCGTCGGCGGCTGCCCTGGCCACCGTCGCCTGCGCCGGTATGGCCGGCGCCGAGCCGACCACCACCACCCCGGCGAAGCCCCCCACGACCAACGTCGACATCACCGGCGCCGAATTGAGCGGCGGCGGTGTGCAGGTCTCGGTGACCTACAAGTGCGAGGCGCCCGGCAAGACGGTGACGCTGCAGGTGTTCGTCCGCAGCACCGGGGAGGGCGCGCAGCAGACGATCGGCGCGACGACCAAGGCGATATGCGACACCGAACGCCAGACCGTGTCCGTCACGGCCACCAAGATCCCGGATGCCGAGCCGTTCACTCCCGCGTCGGGCGAAACCGTCCGGGTGTTCGGCACTTTGGTGTCCGGCGACAATCAGCAGAGCTTGGAGAGCGGCACCGCCGTCAAGCGGCTGACACTGAAATAGTGGCAGTCTGATCTTCTGCCGCAACCGGTGCCGCGGTGCCATCATGGAGGTAGCCGCGGGGCCGGAGCGCCCAGGCGCCCGCCTCTGCTGCATTCGGGCGCGCTTGGGGGCCAGGCATGGACCTACTCGCCGTTCTCGGCAGCATCGTGGGGGTGGGCGCGATCGCCGGTGGCGTGCTGACCGCCGCCAGCGCGCGGGTGGTCGCGCAATACGAGAAGGGGTTGATCTTCCGGTTCGGCCGGGTGGTCTCCACCCGGGAACCGGGGCTGCGCCTGCTGATTCCGTTCGTCGACCGGATGCGCAAGGTGTCGACGCAGATCGTCACCATGCCGGTGCCCGCGCAGGAGGGCATCACCAGGGACAACGTGACGGTGCGGGTGGACGCCGTCGTGTACTTCCGCGTGTTCGACCCGGTGCTCGCGGTGGTGGAGGTGCAGAACTACCTGTTCGCCGTTGGGCAGGTGGCGCAGACGTCGCTGCGTTCGATCATCGGCAAGAGCGACCTGGACAGTCTGCTGTCCAATCGCGAGGAGCTGAACAAGGGCCTGGAGATCATGATCGACAGTCCGGCGCTCGGCTGGGGCGTGCACATCGATCGGGTGGAGATCAAGGATGTGGCACTGCCGGATTCGCTGAAACGCTCGATGTCGCGTCAGGCCGAGGCCGAACGCGAACGCCGGGCCAGGGTGATCTCCGCCGAGGGCGAGTTGCAGGCCTCGCAGATGCTGGCACAGGCGGGCGCGCAGATGTCGGAATCGCCGGCCGCGTTGCAGCTGCGGTTGCTGGAAACCGTGGTTCAGGTTGCGGCGGAGAAGAATTCGACGCTGGTGCTGCCGTTCCCGGTGGAGTTGCTGCGTTTCCTCGAGCGTGCGACACCGTCGGCGGCGACCAATCCGCCACCGCCGCAACAGGAGTCGGCACCCGCCGCGGAACGCGCAGCGGTCACGGCGCCGGATGAGCCCGCAGCGGTCGCCGCGTCCGTCGAGCGTGTGGCGGTTCCCCGAACGGGCGAGCCCTCGGCTATCGCCGCGCCTGCCGAGCGTGCGGAGGTTCCCCGAACCAGCGGGCCCGCATCCGCATCGAACCCTGCGAACCCCGCGCCGCACCAACTCGATCCACCGGACGAATCGCCGCCGACAACGGAAAATGGAACACGCGCGTAACTCGGCCGGCGTATACCGATACGGGTACCGCCGACACCGTTTTCGGCGCCGCACCACCCGCACCGGTAGCTCAACGTTAGGACCGGACCGATGTCCGTGCTCATTCCCGTCATCGCCATCATCAGCATGATCACCATCGGCTACGTGCTGAAGTATCTGCCCGACTACCTGCCGTGGCTGAAGGAACGCTGACTCAGCACATCATCTTGGCCATCTGGTAGATGGCCCGCGCCTCCTCGGGAGTGGCGTCGACCTTGCCGGAGGACCGCTTGACGATGCTCTTGACGACGTCGTCCTCGGACTTGTTCGCCTTGATCTCCTTGCAGGTGTCGCTGAGGATGGTGGCGATCTTCGCGTCGTCCTTGCCGTCGGCCAGTTTCGGGAACGCGCCGCGGAAGCTGACGACGAACGCGCCCGCCTTCACGTTGTCGACAACTTGCGCGTCGCCGTTGGACGCCGCCGTGGGAGCCGAGGAGGAGGGGGTGGCACTGCTTGCCTTGTCGTCCCCGCAGCCGGTGAGCAGCAGGGCGACGAGGGTGGCGCTGGCCGCGATAGCGGCGGTAGTTCTGATCACGGAGCGGGATGCTAGCGGTCCCGGACGAAAGTCGCCTCCCGTCCGGTGAACGGGAGGCGACGTCTTGTGGCGCAAGACTTGTGGGTCAGACCGGCGCGATGACGAAGACCTGGGCCCAATACGCTGCCTGGTCTGCTCCGATGAGCGGCAACAGGTAGTCGTACAGAATCGATGACATAGTCGTGGAACTCCCAACTGTCGACGTACAGGACGTTTCGAAAAGTGCGGTCGAAGTGTGAGACCCGCTACGGCGGCCCACGTTAGCAGCCACGTCGCGGCCATGTCCGGGTGGTGAACTCGCCGGGCGTATCTGCCGGTAACTAGCCGGACCGTGATCGACGTCATAAAGTAATGCGCGTTGGCACGGCTCGTTGCGTGGCCGCAACGAGCCCTTCACACTTCGAATGCGGGAAAGCAGGTCTCAACTCTATGCGGATTGTTCGCTCACTGGTCGCCGGCGCGTTGATCGCCGGGGCTGCTTCGGTTTTCGCCATGATGGGCGCTGGCTCCGCCAGCGCCGTAGCGGTGACGCCGCTGCCGGGTGGGGTGCAGGTCGACCTCAGCCCGGCTGACACGGTCTGGGTTGCCCAGAACCGTTTCGGACAGACTCTCGGTGGTCTGCCGCACCCTTCGGCGGCTTCGTTCGGTGAGGCGTTGGACGCGGCGGCCGCGGTGTCGGCCGCGGTTCCGGGCGGACATGTCACCTTTACCGTGTACGGCCCGCTCGATTCGTTGAACGGCACCATGCTGGCGCTGCAGTAGGTCTGGCACCCCCAGCGTGGAATTGCATCAGCGGATCGTCTCGGCGCCGGTAGATTTCGGCGCCATTCGTTCCGAATTCGGCCTGGCCTCGGCGTATCCCGCCGAGGCCACCGCGGAAGCCCGCGACGCGTCCGACGCGTTCGCGGGCGACCGGGCCGATCGCACCGACATCCCGTTCGTGACGATCGACCCGCCCGGGGCCATGGATCTGGACCAGGCTCTGCATCTCGAACGCACCGGCAGCGGCTTTCTGCTGCACTACGCCATCGCCGATGTCGGTGCGGTGATCGATCCACACGGCGCGCTGGCCAAGGAGTCGAGCGCGCGGGGGCAAACCTTCTACCTACCCGACGGCACCGTGCCGCTGCACCCGCCGGTGCTGTCGGAGGGCACCGCGAGCCTGCTGCCCGAGCAGACCAGGCCGGCCGCGCTGTGGACCATCGAGCTGGACGAAAAGGCCGAGCCGCAACGGTTTTCGGTCGAGCGGGCGCTGGTGCGTTCGCGGGCCAGGCTCGACTACGCGGGCGTGCAGGCCGACGCCGACGCCGGACGACTGCACCCCTCGATCGCGGCCCTGCCGGAATTCGGCACGCGGCGCATCGAGGCGGGGTTGCTGCGCGGCGCGATCGGTCTCCGATTGCCTGCGCAGAGCATTGTTCGCGACGATCATTCCGACGGGCATTGGCGGCTGATCGTCGAACCGCGGACGGCCGCGGACGATTGGAACGAGCAGGTTTCACTGCTGACCGGAATGTGCGCGGCGCGGATCATGATCGACGCGGGCGCGCCGGCATTATTGCGCACCATGCCGCCGCCGGCCGAGTCGGCGATAGCGTCCATGCATCGCACGGCGGCCGCGTTGGGGGTCGAGTGGCCGGAGGAGTTGTCGGTCGGGCAGATGTTGGCCGGGCTGGATCCGAATACCCCCGCCGCGCTTGTGCTCATGTCGGAGGCGACCAGCCTGCTGCGCGGGGCGTCCTACACCGTGGTGAACGAGGCCGCCCAGGTCGCCACGCCGGAAAGCTTGCAGCACAGCGCGATCCGCGCCCCCTACGCGCACGTCACCGCACCGCTGCGGCGGCTCACCGATCGATTCAGCACCGAGATCTGTCTGGCGCGTTGTGCGGGAACCGAAGTCCCGCAATGGGTTACGGACGGTCTGGTCGAAACGGCGGACAGCATGCGCCGCAGCGATTCGATAGCGAACAAGGTCGAACGTTCCTGCATCGACCTCACCGAATCCACGCTGCTCGCCGAACGAGCAGGCACCGAATTCGACGCGGTAGTCGTCCGCGAAGCCAACGGCAACCGAGCCGCGGAAATCTTCATCGCCGACCCACCGGTACTTGGCCCCTGCATAGGCGAACCCCCAGAAGGCGCCGCAGTACGAGTCCGCCTGATCTCCGCCGACCCCGCCACCCGCAAAATCAGCTTCGCCTACCCCGCCGCCCCACCCACCCCCTGACCCACCTATCACCCCGGCACCGGCCGACTCCACCGCTCGGCAATCATCCCCACCAGCCGTCCCCCTCGGACTCGAGTCGACCAAGCACCCACCCACCCACCCCGCGCCCCCCGCCGGGCGCGGCGCGCCCGCCGCCCCCCCC
>NZ_JBHTUR010000019.1:97213-212867 GCF_042793755.1 Nocardia sp. NPDC056564 | reverse complement strand
CAGATCGCGGCCCAGGTCTTCGGAACTCCGGGACAGCAGCAGGTGGTTGGGTCACCGCTGCTGAACCGGCTGAACGCGGGAGGCGAGACCGTGCCTGGTGTCCGGTACACGGCGCTCGCCTCCCGCGCCGACGAAATCATCACCCCGCAGGAGACCGCGTTGCTCGCCGCGCCCACCGGTGCCAACCGCAACGTCTGGCTGCAGGACGGCTGCCCGACCGATATCGCGAATCACAGTGGCCTGCTCGGTGACACGCGCGCGGCCGCGGTGGTGCTCAGCGCGCTGGCCGACGACAACCGCGCCCTGCCCTGCTAGGCGGGCGCGGCCGGGGGACTACTTCGGGGTGACCCAGGTGGTGATGTCCGCGTGCACGACCTCGAGCCCGTGCTTGTCGTAGACCGAGACCGGCACGATCAGGTTCTGTCCCTCGGTGATCGTGCTGAAGTCCGGGATCTCGGTCAGCTTCGCGACGGCCCGCAGGCTGGTCTCGGCCTTGGCCAGGTACTGCACGTTCATCGCCTTCGGGATCCAGCGGTGGGTGCTCGGCACGGTCGCCTCGCTCAGCATGCCCATGGCCACCTCGGCCAGGTTGCACGCCGCGATGGCGTGATAGGTGCCGAGGTGGTTGTGGATGCCGAACCACTTCGGCGAGGTCACCTCGCACAGGCCGGGCTCGAGCCGCACGACGCTCGGCAGCACCGTGCCGAAGTACGGCACCCGCGCCACCATGCCCAGCGAGAACAGCGTGTGACCGAGCCGGTTGTCCGGCAGCTTCTTCCAGCTGCGGAGGGTGGCAGTCTCTTTCGTCATGCGCTCATCTTACTGCTGAGTAAGTTCGGTCGGTCCAGTGTGCCCCAATTCACTGGCGCGGTGCGATAAGGGCTACCTGGTCGGCGGTTCAACTTGCTATATTTCTTGGTTGCGTCGATCGCTGACGCGGCTGGGGGCCGACGCCATTTCCGTTGGTGCACAGGGGAACTGGGAGATCTTGGACATGGGTATTCGTTCTGTCGTCGCGGCATTCGGCATCGCCCTCGGCGGCGCCGCCATCGCGGCCTCGGCCGGCGCGGGTGAGGCCGCGGCCTTCACTCCGGTCATCGCGCCCGAGCACGGCATCTACCTCGGCGTCGACCTCGACCACAACGAGACGGTCGCGCTGGCGCGCAGCCCGCTCGCCGGGCTGCTCAACGCCCCGCTGACCACCGACGGCCTGTTCTACCTCGACGAGAAGTCGGTGTATCAGGGTGGTGTCGAGGTCGACGGCATCCGGTACAGCGACAATCTCGAATTCGCCGGCGTCGCGGGCGAGGCGGCGAACACCCGCGGCGGCACCCTGTCGCTCGCGGTGGTCGATCCGGCCGTCTTCGACGGCTCGAAGTACGTGATCATTCAGGATCTGCGCTGACCCGACCGTCCGGGCTGGGATCCGGCCCGATCTGACCAGCGGCGGCGGCCGTGACGACCCTTCGGGATCGTCGCCCGCCGCCTTTGCTGTCTCCGTTGTCATGCCTGTGACCTGGGCGGAGCGGCTCGCGGGGGCCGGATTTGAAGTAGCCGACCGCGTCGGGCATACTGTTCGGGTTGCCTTGCACCGGGCCGTGCCTGTTTTCGAACGGGATGGCTAGGCGAGGCGAGAACTACCAATCGTGTACCTCACTGGTTCATCCGGTGTGGGTACGTCCGGGAACACGGTTCCAGGCCTGAGATGAAGTCGATCCGGGGCCGAGGAATGAGCGGATGGGCGACACGCCCGACCGCGTGGACCGGAGAACCATGACAGATGAACAGCGGCGAGGATCAGGCACGCGTGCTTGGTCGCGGTCTCACGTGAGACGTCTTCGTGTGTTCGGGCTGTGCAAATTGAGGGTGGTACGGAAGCCAGCTTCCGGATCACGAAGGTATAAGCGGAGAAAAGGACACTTAGCGTGGCGGGACAGAAGATCCGCATCAGGCTCAAGGCCTACGACCACGAGGCGATCGACGCGTCAGCGCGCAAGATCGTTGAGACGGTGACCCGCACTGGGGCCCGTGTCGTCGGGCCGGTGCCGTTGCCGACCGAGAAGAACGTGTACTGCGTCATCCGTTCGCCGCACAAGTACAAGGACTCGCGCGAGCACTTCGAGATGCGTACGCACAAGCGGCTTATCGACATCCTCGACCCGACGCCGAAGACGGTCGACGCGCTGATGCGCATCGACCTGCCGGCCAGCGTCGACGTCAACATTCAGTGACGGGGACTGGAGATATGACTGACAACAAGAACAGGCCCGCGGCGGGCATCCTTGGCACCAAGCTCGGGATGACCCAGGTGTTCGACGAGAAGAATCGCGTCGTTCCCGTGACCGTCATCAAGGCCGGACCGAACGTAATCACCCAGATCCGCACCGTGGAGCGCGACGGCTACAGCGCCGTCCAGGTCGCTTTCGGCGCCATCGACCCGCGCAAGGTGAACAAGCCGGTCTCCGGCCAGTTCGCCAAGGCCGGGGTCACCCCGCGCCGGCACGTTGCCGAGATCCGCGTCGCCGACGCGTCCACCTTCGAGGTCGGCCAGGAGATCAACGCCGACGTCTTCGAAGAGGGCACCTACGTCGACGTGACGGGTACCAGCAAGGGCAAGGGCTTCGCCGGCACCATGAAGCGTCACGGCTTCGCCGGTCAGGGCGCTTCGCACGGTGCGCAGGCTGTGCACCGTCGCCCCGGCTCCATCGGTGGCTGCGCCACCCCCGGCCGCGTGTTCAAGGGCATGCGCATGTCGGGTCGTATGGGTAACGACCGCGTCACCACGCAGAACCTCTCGGTTCACAAGGTCGACGCCGAAAACGGCCTGCTGCTGATCAAGGGAGCGATCCCGGGTCGTCGCGGCAACGTCGTGATCGTCAAGAGCGCAGTGAAGGGTGGTGCGCACGCATGACCAGCCTGGAAAAGAAGGCCAACCTGACCCTGCCGGTCAAGGAACTGGGCGGCAAGACCAATGGCACCGTCGAACTCCCCGCGGAGATCTTCGACGTGACCGCGAACATCTCGCTGATGCACCAGGTGGTCATCGCGCAGCTGGCCGCGGCCCGCCAGGGCACGCACTCCACCAAGACCCGCGGTGAAGTCCGCGGTGGTGGCAAGAAGCCGTACCGGCAGAAGGGCACCGGCCGCGCCCGTCAGGGCTCGACCCGCGCGCCGCAGTTCACCGGTGGTGGCGTCGTGCACGGCCCGCAGCCGCGCGACTACAGCCAGCGCACCCCCAAGAAGATGATCCGCGCCGCACTGCGTGGAGCACTTTCGGACCGGGCGCGCAACGAGCGCATCCACGTGATCACCGAACTGGTCGCCGGGCAGGACCCGTCGACCAAGACGGCCAAGAGCTTCCTCGCGGAGCTGTCGGACCGCAAGAAGTTCCTGCTCGTCCTCGGACGTGAGGACATCGCGGCCTGGAAGAGCGTGCAGAACCTCGAGTTCGTGCACCCGATCGCGCCGGACCAGCTCAACACCTATGACGTGCTGGAAAGCGACGAGGTCGTATTCAGCGTGGAGGCACTCAACGCCTTCGTGCACGGCCCCGCCGAGGCGGCACAGGAGGAGAGCAAGTGACCACCATCGCCGACCCCCGCGACATCCTGCTGGCGCCGGTCATCTCGGAGAAGTCCTACGGACTCATCGAGGAAGGCACCTACACCTTCATCGTGCACCCGGATTCCAACAAGACGCAGATCAAGATTGCCGTCGAGAAGGTCTTCGGTGTCACGGTTACCAGCGTCAACACCGCCAACCGTCAGGGCAAGCGCAAGCGGACCCGCTTCGGTTACGGCAAGCGCAAGAACACCAAGCGCGCGCTCGTGACCATCTCGGCCGACAGCAAGCCCATCGAGATCTTCGGAGGCCCGGTCGCGTAAGCGCCTGGGACTCCAGAAAGAAGAGAAGAACTCATGGCAATTCGTAAGTACAAGCCGACAACCCCCGGTCGCCGCGGGTCGTCCGTTTCGGACTTCGCTGAGATCACTCGGTCGACCCCCGAGAAGTCGCTGATCCGTCCGCTGCACAGCAAGGGTGGTCGTAATGCGCATGGTCGCATCACCACTCGGCACCGCGGTGGCGGCCACAAGCGGGCCTACCGTCTGATCGACTTCCGTCGACTGGACAAGGACGGCATCCCGGCCAAGGTCGCGCATATCGAGTACGACCCGAACCGCACGGCGAACATCGCGCTGCTGCACTTCGTGGACGGCGAGAAGCGCTACATCATCGCGCCCAAGGGCGTCGTGCAGGGCACCCCGATCGAGTCCGGCCCCACGGCCGACATCAAGCCGGGCAACAACCTGCCGCTGCGCAACATCCCGACCGGTACCACCATCCACGCGGTGGAGCTGCGTCCGGGCGGCGGCGCGAAGATGGCCCGTTCGGCCGGATCCAGCATCCAGCTGCTCGGTAAGGAAGGCACCTACGCCACGCTGCGTATGCCCTCCGGCGAAATCCGCCGCGTCGACGTGCGCTGCCGCGCCACCGTCGGCGAGGTCGGCAACGCCGAGCAGTCGAACATCAACTGGGGCAAGGCCGGCCGTATGCGCTGGAAGGGCCGCCGCCCCACCGTCCGTGGTGTCGTGATGAACCCGGTCGACCACCCGCACGGTGGTGGTGAGGGTAAGACCTCCGGTGGTCGCCACCCGGTCTCGCCGTGGGGACAGCCGGAAGGCCGTACCCGCAAGCCCAACCGTCCGAGCGACAAGCTCATCGTCCGCCGCCGCAAGTCCGGCAAGAACAAGCGCTGAAGGAGGAGGTAAGAAATGCCACGCAGCCTCAAGAAAGGCCCGTTCGTCGACGACCACCTCCTCGCGAAGGTGGACGTGCAGAACGAGAAGGGCACGAAGCAGGTCATCAAGACCTGGTCGCGTCGTTCGACCATCATCCCCGATTTCATCGGTCACACCTTCGCCGTCCACGACGGTCGCAAGCACGTGCCGGTGTTCGTCTCGGACAACATGGTCGGGCACAAGCTCGGTGAGTTCGCGCCGACCAGGACGTTCAAGAGCCACATCAAGGACGACCGGAAGAGCAAGCGGCGATGACGACTGACACTCAGAATCCGACTGCACGCGCGACGGCCAAGCACGTTCGCGTGACCCCGATGAAGGCTCGCCGTGTCGTGGACCTGGTCCGCGGCAAGCGAGTCGAAGATGCCCTGGCGATCCTGAAGTTCGCGCCGCAGGCCGCGAGCGAGCCAGTGGCCAAGGTCGTGGCCAGCGCCGCGGCGAACGCCGAGAACAACCTCGGCCTGAACCCGGCCACCCTGGTCATCTCGACGGCCTACGTCGACGAGGGTGCGACCATGAAGCGGTTCCAGCCGCGCGCCCAGGGTCGTGCGTTCCGCATTCGCAAGCGCACCAGCCACATCACCATCGAGGTCGAGAGCATCCCCACCGCCGGTGGAGCAACTCGCAACCGCCGGAAGGGAGGGGCAAAGTAAATGGGACAGAAAATCAATCCCCATGGCTTCCGCCTCGGTATCACCACCGACTGGAAGTCGCGTTGGTACGCGGACAAGCAGTACGCGGACTACGTGAAGGAAGATGTCGCCATCCGTAAGCTCCTCGCCACCGGCATGGAGCGGGCGGGCATCTCCAAGGTGGAGATCGAGCGGACGCGGGATCGCGTCCGGGTCGACATCCACACCGCTCGTCCGGGCATCGTCATCGGTCGCCGTGGCGCCGAGGCCGATCGCATCCGGGCCGAGCTGGAGAAGCTCACCAAGAAGCAGGTGCAGCTGAACATCCTCGAGGTCAAGAACCCCGAGTCGGATGCGCAGCTGGTTGCTCAGGCCGTGGCCGAGCAGCTGTCGAACCGTGTGGCGTTCCGTCGTGCGATGCGTAAGGCCATCCAGTCGGCCATGCGTTCGCCGAACGTCAAGGGCATCCGCGTGCAGTGCTCGGGCCGCCTCGGTGGCGCCGAAATGTCGCGCTCGGAGTTCTACCGCGAGGGTCGGGTTCCGCTGCACACGCTGCGTGCCGACATCGACTACGGCCTCTACGAGGCCAAGACCACCTTCGGTCGCATCGGCGTGAAGGTTTGGATCTACAAGGGCGACATCGTCGGTGGCAAGCGTGAGCTCGCCGCCGCCAGCGCGCCGGCCGGCGATCGTGATCGTCCGCGCCGCGAGCGTCCGTCTCGCCCGCGTCGGTCCGGCTCCGCCGGTACCACGGCGACCAGCACCGAGGCCGGACGCGCCGCCACCGCGGTGGTGGACGCTCCGGCAGAGACACAGGAGGGCTGACGCAATGCTGATGCCTCGTAAGGTCAAGCACCGCAAGCAGCACCACCCCGGTCGTTCCGGCATGGCCAAGGGCGGCACCTCGGTGGCGTTCGGCGAGTTCGGGATCCAGGCGCTGGAGCCGGCTTACGTGACCAACCGGCAGATCGAGTCGGCACGTATCGCGATGACCCGCCACATCAAGCGTGGCGGCAAGATCTGGATCAACATCTACCCGGATCGCCCGCTCACCAAGAAGCCCGCCGAGACCCGCATGGGTTCCGGTAAGGGTTCGCCGGAGTGGTGGATCGCGAACGTCAAGCCCGGCCGCGTGATGTTCGAGATGAGTTACCCCAATGAGGAGATCGCTCGCGAGGCCCTGCGCCGCGCGATGCACAAGCTCCCGATGAAGTGCAGGATCGTGACCAGGGAGGAGCAGTTCTGATGGCTACCGAAACACCGGCCGCAGAGCTCCGCGAGCTCACCGAAGAAGAGTTGGTGCAGAAGCTGCGCGACTCCAAGGAAGAGCTGTTCAACCTGCGCTTCCAGATGGCGACGGGTCAGCTGGACAACAACCGTCGGCTGCGCGTGGTTCGTCACGAGATCGCGCGCATCTACACGGTCATGCGCGAGCGCGAGCTCGGTCTGGCCTCCGGACCCGCTGACAAGGGAGATGCGGCATGACCGAACAGAAAGTCGAAGAGCGCAACAGCCGCAAGGTTCGTACCGGCTACGTCGTCTCGGACAAGATGAACAAGACGATCGTCGTCGAGCTGGAAGACCGTAACCGGCACCCGCTCTACGGCAAGATCATTCGCACCACCTCCAAGGTGAAGGCGCATGACGAGAACGAGATCGCCGGCATCGGCGACCGCGTCCAGCTGATGGAGACCCGACCGCTGTCGGCGACCAAGCGCTGGCGTCTGGTCGAGGTGCTGGAGAAGGCCAAGTAGCCTTTCCGGTCTGAATGCCGAAGGCCCGCTTCCCGTTCGGGAGGCGGGCCTTCGTCGTTTCCGGCGGCGAACCAGTCGGACGCCCGCGGCTCGTCCATCCGGGCTTGTAGTGTCGTGTTGACGGCGATCGAGGACTGCGTCCGTGCATCTGGCTCGGTGGCGGTCGGCCGATGCGGAGGTGGGATTGTTGGTGCAGCCATATGATCGGGCGCTGTTGCGGAAGCATCTGTTACAGACTCGGATAGCGGGGGATGTCGCGACGCCACGCGAGGGGAACCTGGCGCACTACCGGCGGATGGTCGCGAAGGATCCCGGGTATCAGTTCGGGCTGACGCTGAAGGATTGGACGTTCGACGAGACGCTGGACATGATGGCGCGGTTGTGCGGCGTCAATCCCGATCCGCGGCACCGGCAGGGAGCCGACACCATCGGCGTCGACCTGACCATCGCGGCGCTTGACGAGATGGGCGCCAGAATCGGGCAGGCCGCGCGGGACCAGGAGACGGTGTTGCTGGCGACCGGTCATCCGGGGCCGCTCATGGGTGTTTACCGAGCCGTCGAAGATGCCTTGCACGCCGCGGGCTGCACGATACTGACCCCGGCGGCCGGCTGGTCGTACCAGGTCATCACCGCCAATGGTTCGCGGGTCCGCGAAATCGTGTACACCTCGGGCGTTGCCGCACTCAGCACCGGCGGCCGGTTGCAGCACACCCACGACCCGAACCCGATGCAGGCCATGCTGCAAGAACTGCGCGACAGCCCGGAGCCGCAGCCCTGGCCCGACCTCGTCATGGCCGACCACGGCTGGGCCGGAACCGCGGGTGAAGCCGGCATCGACACCGTCGGATTCGCCGACTGCAACGACCCGGCCCTGTTCGCCGGCCACGCCGAGGGCAAGATCGCGGTCACCGTGCCGCTGGACGACGGCGTCTTCCCCGAGTACTACGAACCCATGATCGACTACCTGCTCGACCGCGCCGGGCTGACCAGCTGAGCGCCCGCCCGCGCGTGGCCGAAAGCTGAACTACCGCTTGCGCGTTGAGTGACGAGCAGGGGTTTCCCCGGGCCGGGTGAATTCATGGGATAAATCGCTGGCGGGTTGTCGGCGGGGCGTGACAAGCTCGGTTGGTGCGGTCCTATCGAGTGGTTTTGTCGAGTGCGGCGGTGCGGAATGTACTGCTGCTCGGGGCCCTGGTGCGCATCCCGTTCTTTGCCGGGGCCGTGCTGCTCGCGCTGCATGTCGTCCAGACCCTGCACGGGTCGTATGTGCAGGCCGGTGCGCTCAGCACGATCGTCACGGTGTGTATCGCGCTGAGCGGACCGTGGCGTGGGCGGCTGCTCGACCGATTCGGACTGCGCCGCACCATCGCGCCGTCCATCCTGATCGGCGCGGTCTGCTGGTCGATCGCGCCGTTCGTCGACTATGTGCCGCTGCTCATCCTGGCCGCCATCGCGGGCCTGTTCGACGTCCCGATCTTCACCGTGGTCCGCCAGGCGGTCATCGCCGCGACCACCGAGCAGAACCGCCAGCCCGCGCTCGCGCTGGAGGCGGTGTCCGTCGAGTGTGCGTTCATGGTCGGGCCGATCGTCGGCGTGGCCGCGGCGGGCATCTGGTCGACCACGATGGTGTTGTTCTTCGTTCAAATGACGCTGGTGCTCGCGGGCATTCTGCTCTGGGTCCGCAATCCACCCCTGCGCTCCGCCGCGGACGCCGATCGAGCGAGTTCGGTCGCCGTCCCGCGCCGCAGCTGGTTCCGCCTCGAATTCGTCGCCCTGTGCGTCGGCGCGAGCGCGGCCATCGCGGTGCTCGCGGGCTCCGAACTGACCTTCGTCTCCGCGATCCGCGAGTTCGGGGCGCAGCAGTGGCTCGGCGTGGTCCTGGCCGTCTGGGGCTTCGGCTCGGTCGTCGGCGGCCTCATCTACGGCGCGCTGCACCGCTCCATCTCGACCTACCTGCTGCTCGCCGGCCTGGGCGCGGTCACCCTCCCGATGGCGTTCGCCGTCGGCCCGATCTCGCTCGCCATCACCGGCCTGGTCGCCGGATTCTTCTGCGCCCCAACCATTACCGCCTCCATCGATCAGATGAGCCGGATCGTCCCCGAGGGTGGCCGTGGCGAAGCCATCGGCTGGCACAGCGCCGCCCTCACCCTCGGCAACGGCATCGGCAGCTCACTGGCCGGCATCGCCATCGACGCGGGCGGCTTCCCCGCCGGCTTCGGCGCGGCCGCGTCCCTCGGTTTGGTCATCGGTCTGGGCATCCCGCTGCTGCTCATGCTGCGCGGACGCCGCCGCCCGGCGATGCACCGGGAGCCGGCGGCGGCCGGCCAAGTCGGCGCCTGAGTTCTCCTGCGTCCCCGCCGGTTCCGTTCCCGGCGCCCGCCGGTTCGTTCACCGCTGCACCGGCCGATGTCGAACGCTTCTAGCGGTCTGCGCCTCATCCGCCCTGCTCAATCAGCCTTCCGTACGGCCCTGTGGAATCAAGTCCCGACAGGGTCTTGCGCTATACGTATACATCTACATATAGTTGGCCAAGGCGGGACGCCCTACGCGGGCGGATCGGCACAACGGGATGAACGGCAGATCTGCGGGGGTCGACGGGAACGCACGAGGGGTTCGTCGGCTGCCGGGTCTATGCGCACATGCGCACTAACTTATGAATGGAGTCATCATGGACACGCAGCACGCGGTGGATGAGGTCGTGCGTTTCGAGAAGGGGGATCCCGACCAGTTCGGCGAGGTCGTGGTGAAGATCGGGCCGGGGGGCGCGCGGGCGCAGCGGTTCACCGGCCGCCTGCTGGGGGAGTCGACGCAATTCACCAGGGTGGGGGTGGAGCAGGTCCGGGTCTACCTGACCCGCAAGGGCAAGTACGCGGTGCACAAGCAGAGCACGGACTGGACCGACTTCTCGGTGATGACCGACTGGGTCAAGGACCTGAAGAAGGACTGGCGCAACGGTTTCGACCTCGATGACCAGAGCTGGGGCGATTCCACGCTGCAGGTGCTGGATTCGGTGGAGGAGCTGCGCGACCGGGTGCCGCTGAAGATCTACCGCACGCTCGTCGAGGTCACCGAACACCCGCCCATCGAGGATCTCGACATCTGAGCCGCGGCTCGGATACCGAAAGGACTTGTCCCCCATGTTTGCTCGTCTCGGGCAGTTGGTCGTGCACCATCCGTGGAAGGTGATCGGCCTCTGGCTGCTCATCATCGTCGGCGTGGTCGCGGCGGCACCGCAGCTCACCTCGACCACCGACCAATCCGATTTCCTGCCTTCGCATTACGAGTCGATCCAGGCACTCGATATGCAGCAGAAGGCGTTCCCGCAGAGCGCGGCGCCCTCGGCGCTCATCGTCTTCGCCCGTTCCGACGGGGCGCAGCTCAGCGACGGCGACACGGCCGCGGTCGCGTCGATCGGCGCGAAGCTCACCGACGCGAAGATCAAGGATGTACTCGGCCTACAGGCGATTCCCCCGTCGGAGAACCGGCTGATCCAGGTCATCGCGGTGCAGCTGACCAAGGCGACCAGCGCGAGCGACACGACCCAGAGCGACGCGGTCAAGGCGCTGCGCGGCTCGTTGCAGGACCAGGTGCGTGACACCGACTTGAAGGCGGGCATCACCGGTCAGGCGGCACAGCTGCTGGATCAGGTGGAGTCGAGCAACAAGGGCATGGCCATCATCGGCGCCGCGACCATCATTCTGATTCTGGTGCTGCTGCTGATCATCTTCCGCAGCCCGGTGATCGCCTTGCTGCCGATCGTCACCATCGGTGCGGTCTCCAGCGTGGTCACCGGACTGATCGCCATGGTGGCCAAGGCTTTCGACCTCAAGATCGACAGTTCGGTCAATGCCATCCTGCTGGTGGTGCTGTTCGGCGTCGGCACCGACTACATCCTGTTCCTGATGTTCCGCTACCGGGAACGGTTGCGGGCGGGGGAGGATCCGAAGACCGCCATGGTCAGCGCCGTCACCCGGGTCGGCGAGGCCATCACCTCCGCGGCGGCCGCGGTGATCATCGCCTTCATGGCGCTGACCCTGTCCACCCTCGGCATGTTCCGGGCGCTCGGTCCGGCGCTGGCGATCGCCGTCGCGGTGGCGCTGCTGGCCGGGCTGACCCTGATCCCCGCCGTGGTCTCGCTGTTGGGCACCAAGGTGTTCTGGCCGTCGAAGGCGTGGCGGGCGGAGCCGAAGGGCGCACGGTTCGGCGCGATCGGCGCGGCGCTCGGGCGGCGGCCCGCGGTGTTCGCCCTGGTCTCCGGTGGCGTGCTGGTCGCGCTCGGCGTCATTGCCGTCGGGTTCAATCCGACCTTCGATCTGAGTTCTGGCTCGACCTCGAACGCGTCCGAATCGGTGGTCTACAACAAGGAACTGCTCAAGGGCATGCCCGCCGGTGCGACCCAGCCGTCGGACGTGTTGCTTCGCACGACCGAAGGCGCGCTGACCAGCGACCAGCTCACCGCCTACCGGGCGGCGCTGACCGCGGTGCCCGGCGTCGGCCAGGTGGCCGAGCCGCTGCTTTCCGCGGACAAGGCGACCGCCAATTTCCAGGTGACGCTGACCTCCGCACCCGAATCGGACGCCGCGATCGAGACGGTGCGCGGTCCGCTGCGCGACGCCGCGCACGCCGCGGTGCCGGCCGGGACGACCGCGGCGGTCGGCGGCATCACGGCGGTGTTCGTCGACTTCCAGGACGCGATGAACCACGACTACGCCATCGTGTTCCCGGTGGCGGCCATCCTGATCATGATCGTGCTCGGCCTGCTGCTGCGCAGCCTGGTCGCGCCGTGGTACCTGATGGCGTCGGTGTTCCTCGGGTTCGCCGCCACGCTCGGCGCTTCGGTGCTGGTGTTCCAGCACCTGCAGGGCGAGACCGGGCTGATCTTCACGCTGCCGGTGATCATGTACCTGTTCGTGGTGGCGCTCGGCACGGACTACAACATCCTGATGGTGGCGCGGTTGCGGGAGGAGGCCCGGGAGGGGCACGACCCGAAACAGGCTGCGGCGCTTGCCCTGCGGCATACCGGACCGACGGTGGCCGCGGCGGGCCTGATCCTGGCCGGCACCTTCGCGTCGATGATGTTGGCGGGCAACAACGTGCTCTCGCAGATGGGATTCGCCATCTCGGTCGGCATCGCGATCGCGGCCTTCGTGATGGCGATGTTCTTCACCCCGGCGCTGACCGCGCTCCTCGGACACCGCGCGTGGTGGCCGGGGCATGGGGACGAGAAGTCCGGCGGCTCGCCCGAGGTGCACGACACCGTACGAGGTGATGGGGCACTGACCGTGCCCAGTGGGAGTTGGTCCGACACCGGTCAACGACGGTAAGTAAAACGAAAAGGGCTGTCCTCCGGTCATTCCGGAAGACAGCCCTTTTCGCGTGCCGGGTGGAGCGCAGTCGTCAGCCGCTGATCGCGTAGGGGCGGCGGACCTTGATTCCCGCCTCGACCGCACGGGCCACGGCGGCGCGGGAGACGCCGACCTCGTTGGCGATGCCCGGCGTCAGCCAGGATTCGTCGGCGAGGCGGAAGATCTGGGTGAGCTGCTCGATGGACAGGTTCGACATGCCGCGTCGCGCGATCTCGTGTGCGAGAGCGGTGATTTCGTCGTCCTCGTCGATGTCGTCCTCGTCGTCCAGGAAATCCGGTTCCACCGGCGGCTCGGCGCGGACCCGGGCGACGACTACCGGCTCGGTGCGCGCGGTGGGACTGGCCGGCTCGGTGCGCGCGGCGGGGCGGGACGGTTCCGGAGTCGCCTCGAAAGCGAGTTGTTCGATCTCGGCGTCGGGAGTGGCCGTCTTCCGGCGGTTCGCTGCGGGACGGGAGACGGTTTCGCCCGAGATCGCCTGTGCGACAGTGTCGGCGATGGCTGCTGAGGCCTTACGTATGGAGTCACCAGGATGAGGCTCTTCTGGCTCGTCGCCACGGTGGGCGTCGGTGGTGGTTTCGGGAGCCGGGGTACCGGTGTCGGGATCGGTGCGCGCGGGCGGCACTTCGTGCACCGGAAATAGCTGCATGGCGTGGCCGTTGACGGCGGCGTGACCGTTGTTGGTCTGTGCGCCGCGGCCGCCGTCGACCGGGTGGCCGTTGGATGGTGTGGCATCGCCGGTGGGTGGGGTGGTGCGGTTGATCCCGTTGACCGGCTTGCCATTTCGTGCGGGCCGGGCGGTGTCGGTGACCGAATCGCCGTTCGTCATCGGACGGCGATTCGTCACTTCGTCGTCGTTCGTGACTGGATGATCGTGCGTGACCGAGTCGTCGTGCGTAACCGGGTGGCCATTCGCCACCGCGCGGCCGTTGGTGATCGGGTGGCCGTTCGCGAACGCATGGCCGTTGGACGGCGAGGTGTTGCCGTTTGTCCGCGCAGACGACTCGATGGTGTTCGATTCGGTTGCGGCGTCCTGGTGCCTGGACGAATCGGGCTGGACCGCAGAGCCGTTGGTCGACCGGCCGTTGTGGACCGGTGCGGCGGAACGCGGGTCGTGCAGCTCGACCGGCAGTGGATGGCCGTTGATCGCCGAGAACGGCACCGTGACCTGGCCGTTGGTCGATGGCCGAGGCGCATCGCCATCGGGTGCATCGGCCGAGTGGACCGGGTCGGCCGAGAACGACCGCACCGCATGCCCATTGGTCGCCGCGACGATCGGTTCCGGATGATCGTCCCGCCGATGTTCCGTCGGCTCATCGACATTCTCCACCGGACTCGCCTCGGCCAGCCGAGTAGCCGCGGTCGCCGCATACGGATCCACTCCGCTGAGCGACCAGCGCCGATCATCCGGCGCGTCGACCGTGAGCTCAGTCGGCGAATCCCGATCGCTGACCCGGTGCCGAATCACCGTCGCGTCCCGGTCCACCACCGGAGCGCCGTCGATGAGCAGCGCGTATCGCGCGGAAACCCACGCGTGCAACCAGATCACGACCCCGACCATCACCGGCGCGATCGCGTACTCCGCGGCCCGCCCGAACGATCCCGAGGTCAGGTGCGGCCCGGCGTTCAGCGCGATGGTGGTGCCGAGCAACGCGGTCTCGAAGAACACCACCTTGCCCCGGGCGAGCTCGCGCCCCCAGCGGGCGGCGGTGGTCGCGGCGACCATGATGGTGATGATCGGGATCGAGATCATCGCCTCGATTCCGTAGCTCAACCAGTACAGCGGGTCGGTCATGTCCCCGCTGGGCACCAGGTTGTGCTGCACGTTCACCCCGGCCCACACCATGCCGAGCACCACGACGGCGATCAGGGCCCGCGAGGACCATTCGGCCCGCCGATACAGCTGGGCCAGCCGCGCGTCCTCGCTGGATACCCGCCGGCGCGCCGCCAGCGCCCGCCGATGCCACCGCGCGTCCGCCTCGTCGGCCCGGCGAATCGCGGTCGCGCTGCGCCGGTCTCGCTTCTCGGCGGCCAGCTCTTCCTCGACCGCCCGGCGCCGCTGCATCCGCCGTTGCGCCCGAACCCACTCGGCCAGTTCGCGTTCCGCCCTGATCTCGCGCTCGGACAACACCTCGAACAGCGCGGCGTCGTGCTGCAGCGGCAATTTTCCGCGGGCCGTCTCGACCCGCTGCGCCAACGCGGCGATCTCGGAACTACCGGTGGATTGTTCGTCGCGCATCGCGAGCCTTCCCGGAGCAGATCGTCAGCAGACCTACTTGCTCGAACGTATGTGTGATCGCACTGAGGCTAAACCGGCCACCGGCCGAGGTCAATGCCGACGCTCGAAAACCAGTGCGAATATCTCTCGTGATCGTGGGACACGCCGATTTAGCCAACACGCCGTCGGTGTCGGTTCCGAATTCGCGCGGATTACCCCGGGAATTCCGCTGCGCCGCGCATGTTTTCGGCGCCTGCGGCGGAGTCAGCTGAGTGTCGTATGCCAAACGATGGCGGCGGCGAGCGCGCCCGCGCCGTTCACGGACCAATGCAGGGCGATCGGCGCGAGCAGGCTGCCGCTGCGCCGACGCAACCAGGTGAAAACGACGCCTGCCCCGGCGGTGGCGACAACGGCAAGCAGAATGCCGACGATCTGCCCCGCGACTCCGCCGCCGACAAACCCGGAAAGTCCGCGATTACTGCTGGTCAATCCGAGCGACGAGGCGATATGCCACAAACCGAAAAGCAATGATCCGGCGGCGAAGACCCCGCGCGCGCCATAAACCCGATCGAGCGTGCCGTGCAGCACCCCGCGAAACGCCAGCTCCTCGGGAATCACCGTCTGCAACGGAATCACGATCATCGACGCGATCAGCGCGCCGGAGATGGTGGCGTAGCGATCGGCCAGGAAGAACGGCCGGGTGATCGGCAGCATCGCACCGATGGCGACCGCGGCGAGCACGATCCCGACCGCGCCGAGCGCGTAGACCGTCCCGCGCCGCCACTGCCGGGGCGAGAGGCCGAGTTCGTGCCAGTGCAGTCCGCGCCTGCGCATCAGCGCCAGCAGCGCCACGGCGGCCACCGGCACGGTGACGATGCTGGCCCAGGCGGTGGTGAAATGCGCGATCAGGTTGGTCCCCGCGAGAACGACGACAACCACGGCCACATCGGCGTACGCGTGCAATGTGTGGCGGGGCGGAGCCGCTTCCTCGAGGTCCTGTGCGAGCATCCCGCCCAGTGTACGGATGGGTGCCCGGGCCGCCGCTCGAGTGGTCAGGTGCGGTCGGCCTACCCGAATTCGCCGGATATGCGGGTCTCGATGTGGCGGCGCGGCGCACCGGCTACTCTGACTGGAACCTGTTTCAGTTCCATGAGCCGCGCCCGGCGTGGCCTGAGCCCCGCGGCGGGCGCATGGGCCGGCTGACCTCCAGTGCGTCAGCCGGCCCACCCCACCGGATCTGTCCAGGCCTGCAACGTGCGGGTGGTGTCGAAGCGCCGCGGTTCGTGGCTGATCGGATCGGTGAACTCCAGCGACGCGGCCAGCAGTTGCAGCGGACGGGTGAAATCGTCGACCGGCTTGTCGGTGATCACCGGATAGAAGTCGTCGCCGAGAATCGGGACGCCGAGGCCGTTCATGTGCAGCCGCAGCTGATGGGTGCGCCCGGTCAACGGCCGCAGTCGGTAGCGCCCGAGCCCGTCGCGCTGCTCCAGCAGTTCGATCGAGGTCTCGGCATTCGGCTCGCCCTCGACCTCTTGTGCCGCGAGCACGTGCTTCTCCTTGATGATGCGACTGCGCACGACCCGCGGCAGGGTCAGCCCGGGATCGACCGGCGCGATCGCCTCGTATTCCTTACGTACCGTGCGCTTGTGGAACATCGTCTGATACGCCCCACGCCGCGCGGGGTTGATGATGAACAGCACCAGCCCCGCCGTCACCCGATCCAGCCGATGTGCCGGAATCAGGTCCGGCAGGTCCAGTTCCCGGCGCAACCGGACCAGCGCCGTCTGCACGATGTGCTGGCCGCGCGGGATGGTGGCGAGGAAGTGCGGCTTGTCCACGACCAGCAGGTCCGCGTCGCGATGGACGATGGTGATGTCGAACGGCACCGGCGTCTCGATCGGCAGATCCCGGTGGAACCACACCGCGCCGCCGGGCACATACGGTGCGTCCGGCGGGATCGGGCCGTCGAGATCGACGATTCCGCCCTCGCGCAGCAGTTCATCGATGCGGCTCGGAGCAACCCGGGGTAGTCGCTCGACCAGATGGTCGCGAATCGTCGCCCAGTCCCCGTCCTCCGGCAGCCGGAGCCGGGCCGGGTCCAGGCCGTGCCGCTTGGGCAACGGCGGTTGCTGCCGCCTTCTCATCGGCATCGACCCTAGTCGTCGGCCATTTCACCGGCCGCGCGGGCCGGTGCGCGCGGCCTCAGAAACCGCGCAGGCGATCCGGTCGGATTCGGACGATCGCCGAGTATTCCGCGAAGAACTGCTCCGCGGTCAGTTTGATGTCGCGCAGGCCGTCGGCGTATTTCGTTGCGTACGTCTCGATTTCGTCCGGGGTCGGCGCGACGTCATCGATCCGGGCGGTGCCGGTGAACACGACCACGTCGCCGCCCCACTCGGTGCTGTTGAAGTTCAGCGACACGCGTGGGTTGCGGGCGAGGTTGCGCAGCTTGGCCTGGCCGGGCTTGCTGAACAGCAAGAACTCGTCGTCGCGCCACTGGAACCACACCGGGTTGGGTTGCGGTGTCCCGGTGGCGCCGACCGTGGTCAGCCAGATCACCGGCTCCCGTTCGAGCCGGGCGACGACCTTGGCGCCGAAGGCGGTGCTCGGGTCGACGACGGGTGCGGCGGAGCGGTCGGATGCCGTAGTGGTCATGTGGGGGACAACACCATGACAACCCGGAGGATTCCGCCTAGGGCGTCGCCCGCTCGTCGAGCACCATCCGCCGCGCCTCGACGAGCGTCCGGCGCGCACGCCGGCGCACCCGGCACACGTCGACGCTGCAATTCAAATGGACCTGCATAGCGCGGTGGGCCTGATCCGGCGTCAGCTCGCCGGGGTCGGTCGAACAGCGCGACATTGTGGAAATGACTTGTGTAACAAACATATTCACGACTCCGTAGGCAGTGCTTCCGTGTGCACAAGAAGCTAGCGATGTATGTGCGCTATCGGAGCTGGTCGGCCGTTCGTTCATGGAGCATTCCCCGGCGCGATGGGCGGCTGAAAGCCATGGGTATTGCGGTGTTTTCGCAGATGTCCGGAACAAGTCCAGTGCGCGACACATCAATTCGGCGATAAATGCGAGTATTTCTGAATTGCGGGCCGGGCGTACGAAGGTCTGTGCCGGAAATCGCACTTCGGTCCGTGGCGTGCGTGCCCGATCGGGAGTCGGTGGCGCCCCACCCGCGGCGCAGATAACTTAGGCTAACCTACATTCTCGTCCGATCTTGTGTGACGATGAGTCCGGTCGGGGGAGGCCCAACGATGGCGAGAGGCAGCAACACATGACGGTGGAGGTCGCGCCGCTTCCGGCGGCGGAGGCGGGGAACCGGCCGCCCAAGGCGGTGGTCAAGGCGCGGAAGCAGCAGGAAAAGCTGGCCCGCAAGGAGATCCTCGCGCCGGTCCGGCACGCCCTCACGGGGGCGAGCCTGATCATGGCGGTGGCCTCGGTGTGCACCGTCGTGCCGTTCGTGCTGATCGTCGAGGCCTGCCGGGAGCTGCTCGCCGACCAGGTCGACACCGATCGAGTCTGGCGCCTGGTCTGGGCGGCGATGCTGGTGCTGCTGATCCGCGGGCTGCTGCAGGCGGTCGCGCTCACCTGGTCGCACCTGGTGGACGCCGGCTATCAGCTCACCGTCCGGCGCGCGCTCGCGGCCAAGCTGACCAGGGTGCCGCTCGGCTGGTTCGGCGAGCGCACCTCCAGTGAGGTGAAGAAGTACCTGCAGGACGATGTCGAGGCGCTGCACTATCTGGTCGCGCACGCGCGGCTGGAGTTCGTCGGCGCGCTGATCGTGCCGGTGGTCACCCTCGGCTACCTGGTGACCGTGGACTGGCGGCTCACCCTGGTGCTGTTGATTCCGCTACTGGCGTACGCGATCTCGCTCAGCAAGATGATGGATCAGGACAGCCGGGATCGGCTGGCCGTCTACAACCGGTGGGAACACCGGACGCAGGAGGCGACCATCGAGTTCGTCGACGGCATTCAGGTGGTGCGCGCGTTCGGCCAGGCGGGCAAGGCGCACAGCGTGTTCCAGGACGCGGTGGACGGGCAGGCGCGCAGCCTGGATCGGTGGAAGACGCCGATGATCCGGCTGCAGTCCGCCTCCGACATCGTGGTCGCCCCGGTATTCGTGATGCTGCTGGTCGTGCTCGCCGGACTGGCGGGGGTCGGGCTCGATTGGTTCGCGCCGCTCGACGTGCTGCCGTTCCTGCTGGTCGGTCTCGGACTGGGCAGCTCGCTGCTCGGCCTCGGCTACGGCGGACAGGCGCTGCGGGCGGCGGGCGCCGCGGCGGTGCGGCTGCACGAGTTGCAGCAGACGCCCGAATTGGCCACCGGGACAGGCGCTTCGCCGGTCGCGGAGGAACAAGGTGTGGTCCGGTTCGAGTCGGTCGGCTTCGGCTACCGCTCCGACCATCAGGTGTTGCACGATATCGATCTAGAACTGCGGCCGGGCACCCTCACCGCGCTGGTCGGGCCGAGCGGCTCGGGCAAATCGACGCTCGGCAAGCTGGTTCCGCGCTTCTACGATGTCGACTCCGGCCGAATCACCATCGGCGGGCGCGATATTCGCGACTACTCCACCGAAGAGCTGTATCGCACGGTCGGCTTCGTCTTCCAGGACGTACGGCTGATCCGCGGCACGATCAGGGAGAACCTGCGCCTGGCCGATCGGAACGCCGAGGACGAGGCCGTGGAACGGGCGGCGCGGGCCGCGCAGATCCACGACCGGATCATGGCGCTGCCGCGCGGCTACGACTCCGAGATCGGCGTCGACGCCAGCCTCTCCGGCGGTGAGGCGCAACGGCTTTCGATCGCGCGCGCGTTGCTCGCGGACAGTCCCGTGCTGGTGCTGGACGAGGCGACCGCGTTCGCGGACCCGGAGTCCGAGGCCGCCGTGCAGGACGCGCTCGCCGTGCTCGTCGCCGGGCGCACCGTGCTGGTGATCGCGCACCGGCTGCACACCATCACCGGCGTGGACCGAATCCTGGTGCTGGAGAACGGAACCATCGTCGAGCAGGGCGACCATCTGAGCCTGCGTGCCGCCGGTGGCACCTACCAGCGGCTCTGGGAAATCAACGAGGCGGCGCTCGGCGCGGTCTCCCTCATCGACAAGGAGGCGGCGCGATGATTCGCAAGGTTCTCGGGCTCGTCCCCGACGAGTTCGCCCCGCTGACCCCGAAACTGTTCGCCGCGATCACCGCGCAGGCGTTGAGCCAGGCGGTGGCCTATCTGCTGCTGGTCCCGGTGCTGGAGGCGCTGTTCGATCGCGATCTCGGCCGGGCCTGGTTCTGGGCGTTGCTGATGATCGCCGCGGTCGCGAGCGTCGCGATCTTCGGTTATCTGCAGGCGGTGCTCGGCCTGCGCATCGCGGTCGGCATGCAGCTGCGGCTGCAAGCCCGGATCGGTGATCAGCTCAACGCGCTGCCGCTCGGCTGGTTCGAAACCGCCAGTGCCGGAAAGCTGTCCAGGATCGCCGTGGAGAATGTGCGCGAAATCCAGGGCACCGTCGCGTATCTGCTCGCCAAGGTGCTCAACAGCGTGATCGTTCCGCTCGGTGTCGCGGTGGGCATGCTGTTCATCGACTGGCGGATCTCGGTGGCCATGCTGCTCGCGGCGCCGGTGCTGGTCGTGGTGAACAGCCTGGCCAACCGGGCCTACACCAGATCCGACGAGCGGGTGCACGCCGCGGCGTCCGAGGCCGACGCGCGCGTGGTCGAGTTCGCGCAGGCACAGCCGGTGCTGCGGGCGTTCGGCGCGGTCGGCGCGGGCAACCGTGCCCTCGATTCCGCACTGCACCGGCAGCGTTCGGCGATCACCCGGATGGTGTTCACCGCGGTGCCCGGCCTGATCGTGTTCGCGCTGTTCGTGCAGGCGGTGTTCCTGGTGCTGGCCTACGTCGTGGTCGGCAGGTTCACCGACGGCGCGGTCTCGGCCGCGGCCGCGGTGGCGCTGATCGCGGTCAGCTCGCGGTTCATCGAGCCGTTGAATCAGGCCGCACAGCTCGCCAACGGACTGCGTGCGGCCGCGGGCGCGGTCGACCGGGTCGGCGGACTGCTCGCCGAGCCGGTGCTGCCCGAGGCGAAAACCGCTGTCTCGCCGGGGATTCCGGCAGTCGAGTTCGACAACGTGAGCTTCGGCTACCGGCCGGATGAGCCCGTGCTCGCCGACCTGACGTTCACCGTGCCCGCAGGCACCACCACCGCGATCGTCGGGCCGAGCGGCGCGGGCAAGACCACGCTGCTCCGGCTCGCCGCGCGCTTCTACGACGTGGACGCGGGCCGCGTACTCGTCGGCGAGCACGACGTGCGGGACCAGCCGTCGGAGACGCTGCTGGATCAGCTGTCGCTGGTCTTTCAGAATGTCTACCTGTTCAATCGCTCGGTGGCGGACAACATCCGGATCGGCAAGCCCGCGGCCACCGACGCGGAAATCTGGCAGGCGGCCGAGGCGGCCAGGGTGGACGAGATCGTGGAGCGCCTGCCCGAGGGGCTCGATGCCGCGGTCGGCGAGGGTGGGGTCGCGCTCTCCGGCGGTGAGCGGCAACGGGTTTCGATCGCCCGCGCGCTGCTCAAGCGCGCGCCGATCGTGCTGCTGGACGAGGCAACCAGCGCGCTCGATCCGCACAGCGAGGCGGTGGTGGTGCGCGGCATCCACCAGCTCACCAAGGACAAGACGGTCATCGTGGTCGCGCATCGCCTGGCGACCATCGCGCACGCCGACCAGATCCTGTTCCTCGACGGCGGCCGGATCGTCGAACGGGGCACGCACGCAGAGCTTCTGGCCGCGGGTGGGCGGTACGCCGACTTCTGGAACGAACGCTCCCGCGCTGCCGGATGGCGACTGGAGCCGGTCGCGGTCTGACCGGGCGCCTGGTCTGCTGCTTGCGGCACCGGCCGTCGCGAGCGATCTAGCGCACCGGTCCGCCGTGGATGTCCCGGTAACGCGCCGCGGCGGCCTCGACATCGCCGCGGCCACCACCGAGCGGCTCCCGCAGGAACGCGGTCAGTATGTCGTTGGTGGCCCGCTGTGTTTCGCGCGGCCCCCGCGAGCCGCCCATCAGTTCGGCCGTCAGCAACCTGGCCGGATCGGCGAGGAATCGCGGAGCGTCGGTGAAGCTGTAGTGGTTGGCCTCGGCGATCTCGTAGCGGAAGCCGCCGGCCCGCAAGCGCTCGAGCAGGGCGCGATTGCCGTCCAAATACGCTGTGCCGTGGCCGGTTTCCGCATGATCGCTTTCCAGCAGGAGAAACGGCTTCGGCAACGATTGCTGCGGCAGGGTGCCGTACAGCGTGCCGTCGATATTCGCCGCCGCCTTGATTCGCCCGTCGCTCGCGACTGCCGCCGTCGCGGCCGCGCCGCCGAACGAATGCCCGATCGCGGCGACATGTTCGGTGTCGAGGCGGCCGGAAAGCCTGGCTCCCAGGATGTCCGGCCGGTCGAGCTGATCGACCACGAAGCGCAGATCGGCGGTGCGCACGTCGAGTAGTCCACTCATGTAGCGGGATTGGTCCGGGTCGTCGTCGAGGAAATGCTCCCGCGTCGTCGCGATGGTGCCGTCGGCGAGCTCGGTGACCGCGGCCTCGTACGGGTGGTCGACGGCGAGCACGACGAATCCGCGACTGGCCAGGTCCGCGATCAGTCCGGTGTAAAAGGCGCGCGGCGCACCGTATCCGGGGGAGAACAGCACCACCGGCCAGCGCGACCGGTCGGGGTTGACCGGCACGTCGAGCAGGGCGTGCGTGTCGATCCGGTGATATCCACGCATCAGGAAACTCGGCAGCACGGTGACCCGATCCGGCAGTCGATCGGCGCCGTCGATGTAGGTCGAGCGCTTTCCGTGCGCCCCCGGTTCGGCCGGATACCAGGCCTGCACAACGACATTGCGGTGATCGTCCGGTGCGTCCGTGGCCGGCTCCGGCCGGTTCGGATCGACCAGCCGAAGGACCTCGGTACCGACGGCATAGGCCCCGGTGGGCCGGGGCAGATCGGGAACCGGGACCATCGCCCAGGCCAGCGCGGCCGGGGCCAGCAGCAGCGCGACGACCACCCTGGCCACCGTCGTCCAGCCGCCGGCCCGCCATTTCGCCTGCCAGACAACGAGTCCGGCGGCCGCACCGAGCAACAGATACGTCGGCGCGAACTGCCAATAGAACCCCTCGAGCAGCAATTGCGCCACACACCCGGCAAGCAGCACGGGCAGCGCGACGGGCGCGACGCGTCGCGCGACGGGTGCGGTGGCGACCGTCGTCACCGCGAATGCGACCGCGGCGAACCCGAGTACCGCGTCCAGGATCGACATGCCAGTTGAACCTCCGCTCCGGCGCCGGGCCGCGCAGGTGCCGCGCGGACGGGTTCGAATCCGAGTTACAGCCTGGCGGACGAGGGCGCCGGCGCGCGTCGACAGCAGGTCGCGATCCGGGTCATCCTCTGGGATGAACCGACCCCCGCCGAATGGCGGATCGGCGGCTCACTTCCAGTAGGCGCGCGACTTGATCGCGGTTTTCGGCAGGTCATGGGTGGTCTTGAGGGTCTTCACGATGGATCGCGTGGTGTGGCCGTCGCAGGCCACCCAGCCATAAGCGTCCTTCGCGCAGGAGATCTCGTGCGCCCGCTCGCGCAGCAGCCTGCCGTTGTCGACGCGCTGCACCCAGCTGACCTCGTGGTGCGGCTTGTTGCGCACCGGCAGCGTGGTGTCGGATTCGTACTGCCATTCCAGCCAGACCCGCGCCGGGGTGTCGCCGATCGCGTCGAGCAGCGAGTTGACCGCGGGCAGCGAGGCGGTATCGCCGAACACCAGGTATTCGCTCGGCGTCGTCTCGGGCAGCGTGAAATCGGAGCCGAGCACGCAGGCCTCGATCTCGTCGCCGACCAGGGCCCGCTGCGCCCACGCGCTGGCCGGCCCGCCGTGCAGGGCGAATTCGATGTAGAAGTGGTCGTTCTCGGGATCCTGATCCACCAGCGTGTAGCCGCGCTGGTGGAGCTTGTCACTCGCGGTATCGGGGACCCAGAGCCGGATCCACTGCGTGGGATGCACGGGGTGCGCCGCCAGCAGGCCACCGGCGGTGAAGCCGATGCGCTGGTACTTGTCCGTGATGCTCTCGGTCGAGGTGACCCGGAAGCGGTAGTCGTCCGCCCGCCAGGCCTTCAGGATGAGGCCATTGGCTCCTTTACCCATGCGGCTAAGGCTAGCCTAAGTAAAGTAGAAAGTCGCGCGCCCGCCGGACGCGATCGGGCTCCGCGCGCCGCACGGAGCCCGATGTCGTTGCGGCCCAGGCGATCAGCGCTGCTGGCCCGCGTAGTACGCGATGGTGTCGACCGACTCGCTGGTCAGCTTCCAGATGCCGTCGATCTGCCGCCAGGCGATCTGGATGGGTGGGAAGGTGCCGTAGCCGGGGACGGTGACCATCAGGTCGGCGTCGAGCGTGTCGCCCGCGGCGCGCGCGTTCTGCACGGTCCAGGTCAGGCCGGGCACGCCGCCCATGACGCCGCCGACCCGTTCGACGACCGCGAGGTCGGCTTCGCCGCCCTCGAGTTCGGCCGCGCGGGCCGAACGTGCGGCCCCGGAGTTCAGCACCAGCGAGAGCTTGGCATTCAGCTCGCCGGCCGACGGCGCGGCGGTACGCACGATGGCGGGTGCCGCGGTCGCGGGAGCGGCGATGGCCACCGTGCCGAAGGCGCCGAGAGCGGCGGCGGAGAGGGCGATTGCTGCGGTGGCCGCGTGGGCTTTGCGCTTGATCATGTGCATTTCCATTCCGTTGGGGCGTGGTGGCGCCGGGCCTGGGTTCTTCGCCACAGGGCTGGCACTGCCCATGAATATAAGGTAAGCCTATGCATATATGGGGCGGCTCGACCGCCCGGCGTCGCGGGTGCCGGACGCCGCCGAGCGTCGCCGCAGCTGGCGGCCCGATCCGATAGCTGCGCGGTGGCTGGAATCACAGATGGGAGAACCGGTGGGCAGACTTCTCGTGGTCGGAGCTGGTCCGAAGGCCATGGCGGTCGCGGCGAAGGCGCACGTGCTGCGCGGGCTCGGCCTGCCGGCGCCGCAGGTCGTCGTCGTGGAATCGCAAGCGGTGGGCGGCAATTGGTTGCCCAGCGGCGGCTGGACCGACGGTCAGCATCGGCTCGGCACCAGTCCGGAGAAGGATGTCGGTTTCCCCTATCGCTCGACCTGGGCGCGCGGGCACAACCACGCGATCAACGAGGCCATGATGGCGTTCAGCTGGACGTCGTTCCTGGTCGAACGCGGTACCTACGCCGAATGGGTGGACCGCGGCCGCCCGAGTCCGCACCACACCATGTGGGCCAAGTACTTGCAGTGGGTTTCGCGCAAGACCGACCTCGAACTGGTGCTCGGCACGGTCGGCAAGATCTCCCCGGCGGCCGAGGGCTGGTCGGTCTCGGTGACCGGCGCGGACGGCTCGATCAGTGCGATCGAGGCCGACCGGTTGATGATCACCGGTCCGGGGCACTCCCGCCGCGCGCTCGCCGAACATCCGAAAGTGTTGAGTATCGCGGACTTCTGGGACCTCGTCGGCAGGCGTCGGCTGCCTGCCTCGTCGCGGGCCGCGGTGATCGGTGGCGGTGAGACCGCGGGCTCGGCGATGGACGAACTGGTCCGCCACGACGTGCTCACGGTGTCGGTGATCTCGCCCGCCGCGACCATCTACACCCGTGGCGAAAGTTACTTCGAGAACTCCCTGTACAGCGATCCGGCCAAGTGGCGTGCGCTGAGCATTCGGGAGCGGCGCGACGTCGTCCGGCGCACCGACCGGGGCGTCTTCTCCGTGCGCGTGCAGGAGAACCTGTTGGGCGACAGCCGGGTTCATCATCTCCAGGGTCGGGTGGTGCGCGTGGCCGAGCAGGGCGAGGGGGTCGCGCTCACGTTGCGCAACGAACTGCGTCCCGATCAGGTGCACACCTTCGATCTCGTGGTCGACGCAACCGGCGGGCAACCGCTGTGGTTCCTCGAGCTGTTCGACGCCGACGCGGCGGACCTGGTCGAGCTCGCCGTCGGCGGGCCGATCACCCAGGCGCGGCTCGAGGCGTCGATCGGTCATGATCTCGCGGTCTCCGGGCTGGACGCCAAGCTGTACCTGCCCAATCTCGCCGGCCTCGCGCAGGGCCCCGGCTTCCCGAACCTCAGTTGCCTCGGCGAACTCTCCGATCGTGTGCTTGCCCCGGTGCCGTCCGCGCCCCGGTCGATTCCCCAGCCCGCGATTCAGCGAGCAAATCGGTAGGCTAGGCTAGCCTTACTTATATTCGAGGATGGGGTTCGGTTCATGCGCATCGTGTCGTTCGGCTTCCAGACCTGGGGCCGCAAAACCCTGCAGGCGCTGCTCGATTCGGAACACGAGGTGGTGCTCGCGGTCACGCACCCGGCCAGCGAACAGTCGTACAAGGCGATCTGGTCGGACTCGGTCGAGGAGCTCGCGCGCGAGCACGGCATCCCGGTGCATCTGACCGAGCGAGCCGATGCCGCGACGATCGATCTGGTCAAGCGGGCCGAGCCGGACGTCATCGTGGTGAACAGCTGGTACACCTGGATGCCCGCCGAGCTCTACGCGATGCCGCCGTACGGCACGCTCAATCTGCACGATTCGCTGCTGCCGAAGTTCACCGGATTCTCGCCGGTGCTGTGGGCGCTGATCAGCGGTGAGTCCGAGTTCGGGCTGACCGTGCACCGGATGGACGAGCAGCTGGACACCGGGGACATCCTGGTGCAGCGCGCGCTGCCGATTCCGCCGGACGCCACCGGGACCGAGCTGGTGCTCGCCGGAATGGACCTGATTCCGGGCGCGGTGCACGAGGCGCTGAGCCTGCTCGAGTCCGGCAACGCGGTCTGGCGCCCGCAGAACAAGGCCGAACGCACCTACTTTCACAAGCGCTCCGACCGGGACAGCCAGATCGATTGGCAGCGCGGCGCCGTCGATCTGGAGCGTTTCGTGCGCGCCCTCTCCGAGCCGTACCCGCGGGCGTTCACCTGCTATCGCGGGGAACGGATCGAGGTGCTCGCCGCCTCGGTCTCCGCGGCCTGCTACGGCGGCACCGCGGGCCGAGTCGTCGTGCAGGAGGGTGGCGGGGTCGTGGTGTGCGGGCCGGACCCGGTGCGTGGACGCAACCGCGGCCTGGTGCTGACCCGGATCCGCACGGCCGACGGGGTCGAACACGACGGCGCCGAATTCTTCGCGCGCGGCGGCTATCTCACCGCTGTCCCGGAGGCGTCCTTCGGCTGACCGTTGCCGGGGGTATGCGCGGTCACGCGCGCGGACCGGGAAGCGACGTTCAACCGGGGGCTGAAGGAATCATGTCGATCATTGCGAACTCTCCGAATCGCCTGCGGGACAGCCGATCCGATCCGGCATCGAACGACAACAGCGAGGGTGCGCGGTTCCCGTTGTCGGCCGCGCAGCGGCGCGCCTGGTTCCTGCAGACCCGCGATCCGGCGGACACCACGCTCAATATCTGCGTGGCGTACCGCCTGACCGGGCCGTTGTCCGTCGCGCGCTTGCGCGCCGCGGTCGGCGCGGTGGTCGCTCGGCACGACATTCTGCGCACCACCTATGGTTTGGCCGCGGACGGGGAGCCGTTCCAGGTCGTCCGGCCGGAGCTGGCGCCGTCCTGGCAGGAACACGATCTGTCCGAGTTGGCCGAACCGAGCCGGGCCCGGCGGCTGGAAGTGCTGGCGCGCCGCGTGTTCGGCCGTCCGTTCGCGCTGGCCGACGAGGCGCCGCTACGGATCACGGTGGTGCGCACCGGATCCGGCGAGTTCGCCGTCATCCTGGTCGCGCACACGATCTGCTGGGACGACGATTCGTGGAGTGTGCTGCGCGCGGAGTTGAACGCCGCGTACAACGGCGCCGCGCCGGCCGGCCGCGCCACCCAGTTCGTCGAGGTCGAGGCGCTGGGCAATGACCTCCGGTCGGCCGAGCCCGGCGCGGCCGCGATCGACTATTGGCGCGGCACGCTGCGTCCGCTGCCGGAGCCGCTCGAGCTGCCGGGCCGGCCGATCGCCGCGGACACCGAGACCCGCCGGACCGGGCGCTGTGTCCTTCCGGTTCCCGCTGAGCTGCTTTCCCGGGTGTACGCGTTCGCCGGCGAATACGACTCGACCCCGTTCGCGGTGGCGCTCGCCGCCTTCCACGCGCTGATCCACCGCTACACGGCGGCGACGGATTTCCTTGTCTCGGTACCGGTCTCGACCCGGGATGCGTCGGCCGTCGCGGTGATCGGATACTTCGGCAACACCGTGCTCCTGCGGGCCGCGGTCCGGCCCGAGGACACCTTCGCGAGTTTCGCCGCGCGCGTTCGCGACACCTGTGCCGCGGCGTTCGCGCATCAGGAGGTCGGCATCGACCGGGTGATCCGCGAGATCAATCCGGACCGGGGCAACGGCAGGGACGGTCTGGAGCAGCTGGTGCGGGTCGGCTTCGGGGTGCGCGAGGCGCCGCGCGGCTTCGAGTTCGACGGCGTCGCCGCGACCGGACTCGACCTGGTCCGCTCGGCGCCCGAGGTTCCGTTGCGGGTCACCACCGTCTTCGACGCGCAGGGCGCGCACGCGGAGGTCGAATACTGGGCCGGCGAGGTCGAGCACGGGCTCGCCGAGCAACTGCTCACGCACTACGTCCAGCTGCTCGACAGCGCGCTGTCCGCGCCGGACGCGCGGGTCGGCGATCTCGATATGTATGGGCCGCAGGGCCGTTCGCGACTGCTGGCGCAGTCGCACGGCACGCTGGTGCACGCCCCGGCGACCACGCTGGTCGCGCTGTTCGAGCGGACCGTGTCGGCCACACCCGATGCGCTCGCGGTGGTGGCGCCGAGCACCGACCCCGCCGCGGACGTGTCGATGACCTACGACCGGCTCGACCGACGCGCGAATCGGCTGGCGCACTGGCTGATCGGGCAGGGCGTCGGCACCGAGGACGCGGTCGCGCTGCGACTCGGCAACTCGGTCGAATTCGTGGTCGCCGTGCTCGCGGTGCTCAAGGCAGGCGGCGCCTACCTGCCGATCGATCCGGATGATCCGGACGAGCGCATCGAGGAGTTCTATCGAGACGCGGCTCCGCGCATGGTGTTCGGCATGGTCGAGTTCGCCGCCGCGGAGCAGTCCGCGGCCGGGCTGCCCGACCATGATCCGACCGACGCGGACCGGGTGCGCCCGCTGCGCCCCGGCAATCTCGCCTACCTCATCTACACCTCGGGTTCGACCGGAAAGCCCAAGGGCGTGGCGGTTTCGCATGCCGCGATCGCCGAACATCTCGAGGGCTTCCGCGCGGAATGGGGGATGACCGCCGACGATCGGCTGCTGCAATCCTCGCCGGTCAGCTTCGACGCCTCCCTGCTCGACATCTTCGTCACCCTGACCGTCGGTGCGCGCCTGGTGATTCCGAAGCGCGCGGCGTTCCGCGACATCCCGTACGTCGCCGATCTGATCACCCGCTGCGGAATCACCGTGCTGCACATGGTCCCGTCGGCGTTGAGCACGTTCCTGTTGCTGCCCGAAGTGAGCGAATGGCGTGCGCTGCGGCATGTTCCGGTCGGCGGCGAGGCCTTGCTCGGCGAGGTGGCCGACCGGTTCTCCGGCGTCTTCGACGCCGAGTTGCGCAACCACTACGGGCCGACCGAGGCGGTGGTGTCGGCGACCCACATGCCCGTCGACGGCCCGCAGGGCACCCGGATCGTGCCGATCGGCGTGCCCAACCGCAACGTGTACTGCTACCTGCTCGACGACCGGCTGCATCTGGTCCCGCACGGGGTGGTCGGCGAAATCTATCTCGGCGGTGCGCAATTGGCCCGCGGCTACCTGCGCCGGTCCGGGCTCTCCGCGGAGCGCTTCGTCGCCGATCCGTTCCTGTCCGGTGAACGGCTGTACCGCACCGGGGATCTGGCGCGGCGCACCGCGGACGGGGTGCTCGAATTCGTCGGCCGCGCCGACGCGCAGGTGAAGGTGCGCGGCTACCGCATCGAGCTCGGCGAGGTGGAGGCCACCATCGCGGCGCATCCCGGCGTCGGGCACTGCGCGGTGGTCGCGGTGGCGGACCGATCGATCGGCATGATGCTCGCGGCCTACGTGGTTCCCGCCGCGGGCGAGCTCGACCTCGAGCAGGTGCGGACCCGGGTCGCCGCGAGCCTGCCCGAGTACATGGTGCCGTCGGCGTTCATGCTGATCGACGAGATCCCGCTGACCAAGCACGGCAAGCTCGACCGCACCGCGCTACCCGAGCCGGTCCGGGCCGCTCGCGGCTATCGAGAACCGGGCACCGCCACCGAGATTCGGCTCGTCGCGCTGTATCAGGAGATCCTCGGTGTCGACCGGGTCGGCGCGGACGACTCGTTCTTCGACCTCGGCGGGCACTCGCTGCTGGCCAACCGCTTGGTGCCGTGGCTGCGCGCCGAGTTCGGGGTGGAGATCGACGTGCGCGTGATCTTCGACCACCCGACGGTGGCCGGTCTCGCCGCGCTCATCGAGGCGAGTCCCGTGGTGGCGCCCGCGGAATTGACCACCGCCGAACGCGAGCGCGTGCTCGGCGAGTGGTCCACCGGCGTCGAGCTCGCCGACGTGGCCGACCTGGCCGAGGTCATCCGCCGCGGGCACGGGTTCCCCGGTGCGCGCCCCGCGATCCGTTGCGGGGCAAAGGCCCTGACCTATGGCGAGCTGTTCGACCGGCTGGCCGCCGGACGGCCGGACGAGGTCATACCGGCCACCGATCTGGGCGACCGGTTGATCCGGCTGGTCCTGACCCTGGTCGGTCCGGCCGGCGAATCCGCCGACGGCACGTGCGATTTCGCCCTGCCCGCCGCCGATGCGCTGGCGGTGGCCGTCGCGGACCGCAGGGCGGTGGCCGCGGATCGCCGGTGCGGGCGCACCGATCCGGCCTACAACGCGCGCGACGTCCGCCTGCTCGCGGTGCGGCGCATCGACGCGCGCGCGGCGGTCGAACTGTTCGCCGCGCTGGCCGACGGCGCGCTGCTCATCGTCGCGACCGAGGCGCAACGGACCGATCCCGCCGAATTGGCCGCGCTGATCACCGAATTCGCGGTGACCCACGTGGTCACCGATCCCGGTACCGCCGCCGCGCTCGCCCAGACGGCCGAGCCGGCGTCGATGCCGGTCTGTCGCTGGGACCTCGCCGGAATCGATACTGCGTCAACACTTCCCGCCTTGCTCGCGGCCGCCGCGCCAGGCTCGGCGGGCACCCTCGCCTACGCGGTGCCGGAGTACGTCGGCGCGGTCGCGCGTGGACCGCTGGACGGCACCGGGCGGGTGCGCCCGATTCCCGGCGCCAGAGTGCTGGTGCTCGACGAACGCGGCGGGCCGGTCCGGCCCGGCGTGCTCGGTGAGGTTTTCGTCGGCGGCGCGGCACTGGACCGCGCGGGCGACGCGGCCGGGGGACCGTTCCTGGCCGATCCGTTCGCCCCGGGGTGGTTGGTGCGCACCGGTGACCGTGCGTCCTGGACCGACGACGGCTGGCTGGTCTTCGGCTCGACCAGGTGTGATTCGCGATATGAGGAGTGAGGCAATGATGCTGGGCCGAAGAACGGCGGGACGGGGTCGTGGCCTGGTCGGCCGGGCCGTCGCGGTGCTGGCGGCGGGTGTGCTGCTCACCACCGCCGCCTGTGGATCCGATGACCAGGGCGGCGGGTCCGGGGAGGTCACCATCACCCACTCGATGGGTCGGACCGCGGTGAGCGGCACCCCGAAACGCATTGTCACGCTGGGTAATCAGTGGCTCGATGCCACGCTCGCCCTGGGCGTGACGCCGGTCGGTTACGCCGACAACGTCTCGCAGGGCGCGAAGTCGCAGGTGCCATGGGTGCCGGACTCGTTGAGCGAGGCCAAGGTGCTGAAGATGGGTGCCGATGTGGTGGAGCAGATCGCCGCGCTGGAGCCCGACCTGATCCTGGTGCCCGGTTTCATGGTGGATAAGGCCATGTACGACAAGCTGTCCAAGCTGGCGCCGACGATCGGCCCGGTGACCCCGAACGCGCAGATCGACCAGTGGTCGGATCAGCTCGCGACGCTCGGCAAGGTGCTGCACAAAGAGTCGGACGCGGACAAGGTGGTCGCGAACGTCAACGGGCGCATCGATGAGGTGGCGCACCGCTATCCGGGCCTGCGCGGCAAGACCTTCCTCACCTGCATGCTGACCGGTCCGGCGCAATTGATGGTGCTGGCCGATCCGAAGGACGGCTCGGCCGCGCTGTTCAACCGGCTCGGCATGGCCATTCCGGAGCAGATCGCGAAGGAGGCGCCGAGCGGTGGCCGGCTGGCGCTGTCCCCGGAACGGTTGGGCGACTTGACCTCCGACATGCTGATCTGCGGCGCGCTGCCGGCCTTCACGGAGAAGTTCAAGCGACTGCCCGGCTACGACGAGTTGCCGTCGGTGCGGAACAACGGCATCGCCTTCGTCGACGTGACGACGATCAGCGCCATCAATATCCCGACGCCGCTGTCGGTGCCGTACGTCCTGGAGAAGCTCGATCCGACCTTGTCCGCTGTGAGCAAGTAGGCACTACTGGTCCGTTGGACCTATCTGCTTTAGGATAGGCTAACTTTACTTGGGGGTGGGTAGCTACGCGCTATCCACCCCCGCCTGTTTGATCGGTACACAGTGGCCGCGGCGGTTCTCCGGTGGTTGCCGCGGTGCTCGGAAGGATCGAAATGTCGGATTCGCTGGTGCGCAACGCGCCGAGGGCCACCACCGCCGAGGATCGCGGCACGCCGCTGTCCCTCGCGCAGCAGGCCGTGCTGCTCCCGGAACGACTGCGGCGCACGGCAGCCGCGAATCTGTTCGTCGCGCTGGAGATCTCCGGCGAACTCGACGAGGAGGCGTTCGAGCAGGCGGCCGCCGCGGTGCTGACCGAGCACGAGATCCTGCGGACCGTCTTCCCCGACGATCGCCGCGTCCCGTATCAGCGGGTCGTGCCGGTGCCGGACAGCGTGGTCGAGACCGCCCGGATCGACGCTGCCGCACTGGAACCCGCGCTGCGTTCGGACGCGGCGCACCGCTTCGATCTGGTGCGTGACCTCCCGATCCGGATCCGGCGTTACGCCCTGCCCGACCGCGCCGTCGTCTCGATCACGGTGCATCCGGTCGCGGCCGACGACCGCGCTCTCGATCTGCTCGTCACCGCACTGTTCGCGGCCTACGAGCACGGCCAGGCCGAGCCCGCCGCGGCGCAGTACCGCAGTCTGGTCGCCGCCCAGCTGACGGAGCTGGGCGCCACCGCGGGCGACGATCCGGCCCTGGCCTACTGGACGGCGCGGCTGGCCGACCTCCCCGAACGCGCGGCACCGGTCGTCGCGGACGAGCCCGGCGCGGCGGGGCCGCGCCGGGCCTTCCGCCTCGATCGCGGCACCCTCGACGCGCTGCTCGACGGACGCGACGCGGGCGCCACCTTCGCCGCGCTCATCGCCCGGGTGCTGAGCGAGGCCGGAATAGGCGACGACGTTCCGGTGGGCCTGGTCGAGCCGGCGCGGGCCGAGCCGGGCGCCATCCTCGGCAACACCGCCAATCAGCTGGTCCTGCGGCTGGATTCGGTGCGGACCGGCCCACCGCGTGCACTGATCGACGCCGCCCAGACTTGTGCGGCCGAGGCCCGCGCGCACGCGCGGACCCGGATCGAGCGGCTCACCCATCAGCTGAAGGGCACCGCGGCGGTGGTGACCGGAGCGCTCTTCCAGGTGCTGGTCGGCGTGCGCGACGGAGGACCGATGGTCATCCGTACGCCCGAATACACCGTGCGCGAGTCGAATCGGCGCACCGCCCGCCCGCACGGGGTCGACCTGGTGGTCGATATCGCGCTCGACGCCGACGGCGCGGCCGTCACCCTCGACTTCCCCGCCCTGTCCGGGCGACGTGCCCTGGACGAACTCGCCGCACACCTCGAAAGCCGGTGCGCGGCCTGGGCGGCGGGCACGGACGAGCCCATCGGCACGGTGTTGTTCACCCGGACCGGCCCGGCAGCCGGTCCGCTTGGCGGACCCGGTCTCGGCGGCGAGCCGCAGACCGACGCGGAACGCGTTGTCGCGGCGGCGATCCGGAAGGTGCTCGAGCTGGACGAGGACGACGAGGTCGGCCGCGCGGACACCTTCTTCTCCCTCGGTGGCGACTCGATCGCCGCGCTGCGCCTGGCCACCGATCTCACCGAACAGGGGTACGGGCTCGACGTGCAGACGGTCTTCGCCTTCCCCGCGATCCACGAACTCGCCACCCAGCTTGGCGACGGCGCGCCCGCTGCCGACGCCCCCGCCGCCGCGGCGCCGATGAGCGCCTCGGGCCTGGATCCGGCGGCCCTGGCCGCGCTCGGCCAGCGATTCGGCGCGCGGTGACCACCGAGATCCTCGACGTCGTCGCGCTGTCGCCGTTGCAGCGCGGGCTCTACTCGGTCAGCGCCATGTCCGGCGACGTCGACCCCTACCTGGTGACGTTCGCCGCCCGGATCGACAACCTGGCCGATCTCTCCGGCCTGCGCTCGGCGTTCGACGAAGTGCTGCAACGCTATCCGCACCTGGGCGCGGCGGTGCTGACCGACGGCCTGCCGCATCCGGTTCTCGTCATCACCTCGGCCGGCCGGATCGGCTGGCGCGAGATCGATCTGCGGTCCGCCGACGACCCGGAAGCCGCGGCCCGGCAGCTCTATCGGGACGAGGGTCGCCGGCGCATCGACCTGGACAACGGCCCGCTGTTCCGGGTGACGGCGGCGCGGGTCGGCGAGCACGCCTACGAATTGATCTGCACCGCACATCACATCGTGGTCGACGGCTGGTCCATCCCGCTGATCTTCGCCGACCTGATCGCACTGCACGGCGGTGCGGGATCGGCGCTGCCCCCGGCGCCCCCGCTGCGCGAGCACGCGGCCTGGTTGGCCACCCGCGACACCGCCGCCTCGATCGCGGCCTGGACCGAGGCGCTGGCCGGCCTGACCCCCATGCCGATGCTCGCGCCGCCCGCGCCGGGCGACCTGCCGGTGCTCGGCACGGCCGAATTCGACCGTGCGGAAACCGAACTCGTCGCGAGCTGGGCCAGGTCCCACGGCCTCACCATGAACACCGTCTGCCAAATGGCCTGGGCGCGGGTGCTTTCCGGGTTGACCGGCCGTGACGACGTGGTCTTCGGGCAAACCACATCGGGGCGGGACACGTCGCTGCCGCACGCCGATCGACTGGTCGGCGCGCTGGTCACGACCATCCCGGTCCGGGTGCGGATGGACGAGCGTTCGCCCGCGGCGATCGGCGCCGAGTTGCAGCGCACGGTGGCGCGATTGCGGGCACACGAGTACGTGGGCATCGCCGAGATCACCAAGTACGCGGACGCCGGGCAACTCTTCGACACCCTGCTGGTCTTCGAGAACACTCCGCTCGGCGAGATCACCGCGTCGATGCCGCTGGCCGGCGGGGCCACCATGACACCCCGCCGGATCGACTCGCCGAGTCACTATCCGATCGCGGTGGTACCGGTGGTGGAGCACGAGCGGCTCATCGCCAGGGTGGAGATCCGGCCGGATCTGGCCGACCGATTCGATCCGGATCGGCTGGCGCGCAGGGTACTCGAGGCCATGCGCCGGATGATCGAGGCGGAGCGCGGCTGTGACATCGATCTGCTGCTCGCGGACGAGCCCGCCGCGCTGACCGTCGAGGCCCGGCCGCCGACGGCCTACGCCTCGGTGCCCGAGGCGGTGCTCGCCGCGGCCGAGCGGGCCGCCGATCGGGTTGCGGTGATCGATCCGGCGGGAGAGCAGTCCTTCGCCGAGTTCGGTTCGGCCGTAACGAGATTGGCCGCGAACCTGCGCACCGCCGGGGTTCGGCCCGGCGACGCGGTGGCGGTCGTGCTGCCCCGTGATCGCCGAGTCCTGCACGCGCCGTTCGCGATCGGCCTGGCCGGTGCGCTGTGCGTGCACGTGGATCCGGCCACGCCCGCCGATCGACTGGCCTACATGTTCGAGGTGGCCGAGGTGGGCGTGGTCCTCGGCGACGAGTCGCTGGCCGAGACCCTGATGCTGGTGCGCGAGCAAGGCCGCGAGGTCACCCACGCGATACCGGACCACGACGGCGGGCTGTGCGTGCGCGGAGACCGGGGTGCGTCGGACACGAACATCCCTGTCCCGCAACCGGATCGGAACACGCCCTGCTATGTCGTGTTCACCTCCGGCACCACCGGCCGGCCGAAGGGCGTCGTGGTGCCGCACGGCGCGTTGCTGAACCACTGGTCGAACCACGAGCGCCGGATCTTCGCTCCGCTCGCCGCGCAGACCGGGCGGCAACTGCGGATCGGCCACGGCTGGTCGACCGGCTTCGACGCCGCCTGGCAGCCGACGGTCGCCCTGCTCAGCGGGCACGCGGTCGTGCTGCTCGGGGACCGGGAGCGCACCGACGCCGAACGGATCGTGGCGGCGATCGAGCGGCAGCGGATCGATATCTTCGACACCTCGCCGTCGATGCTGAGCCGGTTGATCGCCGCCGGGCTGTTCGTCGAATCCGCCGAGCCCGCAGGGGAGTACTGCCCACTGCTGGTGCTCGCGCTCGGCGGCGAGGCGATCAGCCAGGACACCTGGACCCGGCTGCGGCGCCTGCCGACCACCCGCGTCATCAACTTCTACGGACCGACCGAGACCACGGTCGAAGCGCTGATGGCCGACGTGCACGAGCACCCGGCCCCCACCATCGGGCGCACCTTCGACGGGCTGGCCGCCGAGGTGCTCGATCACCGGCTGCGCCCGGTGCCGCCGGGCGGCCACGGCGAGTTGTACCTGTCCGGCGCACAACTCGCGCTCGGCTACCTCGGCAGGCCGGGCACGACAGCGGCCGCGTTCGTCGCGGGCGCCGGGGAAAGGCGTTATCGCACCGGCGATCTGGTCCGCCGGACCGCCGCGGGCACGGTGGTCTACGAGGGCCGCATCGACAGTCAGGTCAAGATCAACGGCTATCGCGTCGAACCCGACGAGGCTACGGTCGTGCTGCGTGAGCTGGACGGCGTAACGCAGGCGGCCGCACTGGCTTTCGTGGAGCACGGCCGAACCAGGCTCGGCGCCTTGGTCGTCGCCGAACGCTCGGTCGCCGAGATCCGCGCGGCGCTGGCGCTGCGGCTGCCGCGGTTCCTGGTGCCGACCAGGATCGTGCCCGTCGACCAGATCCCGTTGAACCGCAACGACAAGCTCGATGTGCACGCCGCGACCGCGCTGTTGCGCGCGCCGATCACCGACGCCGTCGCGGCCGAGCCCGCCACGGAGACCGAGCGGACCCTGCTCGGGCTGATCGCCGCGATGGGCGAGCGGCACCCGGCGGTGGGTGTGCTGGACAGCCTGGTCGATCTGGGCATCGACAGCATCGGCGTCATCGATCTGGTGTCCCGGCTGCGCGGCGCCGGCTTCCGGGTGACCGCGAAAGATGTTGTCGCCGCCGCGGATCTGCGTGAGCTCGCGGGCATGCTCGATGCCTCGGACGGGGCAGTCACGGTCGAGGCGGCGCACACACCCGCGGGCACCGTTCTCGCGCTGACCCCGCTCGCGCACGAGATCATCGCCAATGGCGACTATCGCTATCTGGCGCAGAGCCAGGTGATCACGCTCCCCGACGACGCGTCGGCCGAGCGGATCGCCGAGCGCCTCGATGCCCTGGCGGCCGCGCACCCGGCGCTGCGTTCCCGGCTCGACCTCGCGGCACACGGCACAGCGGTGCTGGTCGTCGCGGAATCCGCGGACGCCGCGGCGTGTTTGACCGTGGTCGCCGACTCGTCGGCCCCCGCCGCCGCCCGGCTGGCCGACACCGTCGACCGGCTGAATCCGGTGTCCGGGCAGATGATCGCCGCGACGCTGCTCGACGGCGGGTCCGGCCGGCGCCGCCTGCTGCTGTCGATCCATCATCTCGCCGTCGACGTCGTGTCCTGGCTGATCCTCGTCGACGACCTGCGCAGGCTCGAGCAGGGCCTGCTCCCGTTGAACGAGGCCGCCCGGCAACCGGCCGGGCCCCCCGCGCCGACCAGGCGGTCCCCGATCCTCGGCGCTCCGCTCGGCGGCAGGCTCACCGACCCCGCCACCGACCGTGCGGCGAAGGTGAGCCAGCGCGTGCTCGAGCTCGGTCCCGAACACACCGAGCGGCTGCTCGCCCGGTGCGCGGAGAACGGAATCTCGGTGGAGGACATGCTGATTCTCGCCGCCGCGCGCACGTTCGCCGACAGCGCCGACACCACGGGCCGGATCGCGCTGACCAGGGAATCGCACGGCCGGCCCGCCGACGACGACACCCGTCAGGTCGGCTGGTTCACCGTGGAGGAGACCGTGCTGGTTCCGCTCGCGGAGCTCGACGACTGGACGCCGGGTGCGGGCCCGCCGCCGCTCGGCGAGCGCACGCACGCCGCGCGCGGTCAGGTCCGGCTCAATCATCTCGGCCGATTCGACGTGTTGAGCTTCGAAACCGGCGCGTGGTCGCCGGCGCCGCTGGCGGAATTCACCGCCGAGTTCGGTGTCGCGGGTCATCCCGATCTCCCGGTGCGGTTCACCGTCGACGTGACCACGGCGATCGTGCCCCGGGACGGTGGCCCGTCGCTGGTCGCCCAATTCGACGTCAACTCCGCGGTTCTGGGCGAGACGGATACCGACCTCCGGGTCGACCGCTGGGCCGCGGCGCTGGCCGAATTCGCCGACGCCGACCCGGTAACCGGCGGTACGCCGATGACGGATCATCGAAAATAGGTTAGCCAAACCACACTCTGTCTCCAGCCCCACTTCTTGGGTTACGATGCGATGAGATTAGGCAAGGCTTGCCTATGTAGCCCGATGGGCTGCTTCTCGGCTGGTGAGGAGTCCGATGCTCGGCAAGGCAGAACTACGCGACCTGGTGGCGGCGGATCTGGGAGTGGCACCCGAAACGGTCGGCTACCACGACGATCTGGTCAGTCTCGGCATGCACTCGATGAAGCTCATGCACCTGGCGGCCAAATGGCGTAAACAGGGCTACGACGTGCGCAGTTCCACGCTGGCGCTGTCCCCGACGATCGCCGCGTGGGCGGAGTTGCTGGGTGTAAGCCACATCGCCGAAGAACCCGCCCCGGCCTCGGTCGCCGAGACCGGTGCCGCCACCGACGAATTCGCGCTGGCGACGATGCAGCACGCCTACTGGGTCGGCCGCAGGCAGGATCAGCGGCTCGGCGGCGTGGCGGCCCACCTCTATGTCGAATTCGACGGTCGTGGCCTGCACGCGGATCGGATGCGCCGCGCGGCCGACCGGCTGGTGCGCCACCACGCGATGCTGCGCGCCCAGTTCCTGGACAGCGGCACGCAGCGGATCCTGCCGGAGCCGCTGGTTCCGGTGTGCCACACGCTCGACCTGAGCGCGCGCGGCGCGGCCGACGTCGAGGCCGAGCTGAACCGGATCCGTCAGGACAAGAGTCATCAGCGCATGGACGTGGCCGCCGGACAGGTGGTGGACATCGCCGTCACGGTGCTGCCGGACGGCGCGCACCGCCTGCATCTCGACGTCGACATGGTCGCCGCCGACGCGCAGAGCTACCGCCGCATCCTCGACGACCTGGCCACGCTGTACGAGGCCGACGACGACGCACTCCCGCCGCTCGGCGTCACCTTCCGCGAATACCTTGCTGCCAAAGCGCGCACCGCGCCGGACAATTCGGCCGACCAGCAGTGGTGGGCGCGGAAAGTGCCGACGCTGCCCGACATTCCCGCGCTGCCGGTCGTTCCGGAGCACGAGCGCCAGGACCCTGCGCGCAGCATCCGGTTGCACCACTGGTTCGATCCCGCGGGCAAGGCCCGCTTGCAGCAGTACGCCCACGGTAACGGCGTGACCCCGGCCGTCGCGCTGGCCACCGTGTTCAGCGAGGCCGTCGCGCGCTGGTCGGCCCGGCAGCGTTTCCTGCTGAACCTGCCGCTGTTCGCCCGGGAGCCGCTGCACGACGACATCGACCGGGTGGTCGGCGATTTCACCAATTCCGTGCTGGTCGATGTCGACGCCCGCACGACGGAGTCGATGGTGGCCAGGGCGAAGCGGTTACAGCGGGAGCTGCACACCGCGGCCGCGCACGCCGGCTACGAGGGGCTCGATGTACTGCGCGATCTCGGCAGATCGCGTGGGGCGCCGGTCACTCCGTCGGTGGTCTTCACCTCGGGGCTCGATCTGGGGGAGTTGTTCTCCGAGCGGGTGACTCGCGTCTTCGGCGAGCCGGTCTGGATCCTCTCGCAGGGACCGCAGGTAGACCTGGACGCGCAGGTCGTGGAGCTGGCCGGCGGATTGCTGGTGAACTGGGACATCCGCCGCGACGCGCTGCCCGTCGGCGTCGCCGAGGCGATGTTCGCCGAATTCCGCGCCACCCTGGACGCACTCGTGCGGCCGGACGCCGATTGGTCCGCGGAACTGCGCATCGCGCTGCCGGAAGCCCAGCGCGCGGTGCGGGATTCAGCGAACGACAGCGCCATGGATCTGGGCGAGCGCACCCTGCACGACGCGTTCTTCGCGCTGGCGCGGCAGCATCCGGAACGGGTGGCGCTGCGCTGGCGCGACGGCGGGTCGGCCGGTTACGGCGAACTGTCCGCGCAGGCGCTGGCGGTCGCCCGCGCGCTGGTCGACGCGGGCGTCGAGCCCGGCGACACCGTCGCGATCGTGATCCCGAAGGGACACCGGCAGATTCCGGCCGTGCTCGGGGTGCTCGCCGCGGGCGCGGCCTACCTCCCGATCGGCACCGACCAGCCGAACGCGCGTCGGGACCGGATCCTCGCGCGCGGGGGTGTACGGGTCGCTCTGGTCGACCACGCGGACGCATTGCCGGGCTCGGTGACCGGTATCGCGCTCGGAACCGCCTTGACCGCAACACCTTTGGACGAACCGGTGGTAACCACACCGGATGCCCTCGCCTACGTGCTGTTCACTTCGGGATCCACCGGCGAGCCCAAGGGCGTGGAGGTCAGTCACCGCGCCGCGGCCAACACCGTCGACGCGATCGGCACCCGGTTCGGCCTCGGCGCGGGCGATCGCCTGATCGGCCTGTCCGCCTTGGGTTTCGACCTGTCGGTCTACGACATCGTCGCGCCGCTGTCGGTCGGCGGCGCGCTCGCCTGCGTCGACGCGGAGATCGAGCGGGACGCCGCCGCGTGGGCCGCGCTCATCGCCGACGCCGGTGTCACCGTGCTCAACTGCGCGCCCGGCCTGATCGGCATGCTGCTCGATCTCGCCGCGCCCGATCAGCTGCGCACGCTGCGGCTCGTGCTCACCGGCGGCGACAAGGTGAAAACCCAACTCGCGCAACGTGCCCGCGCCCTGGTGCCCGGCCTGCGCTTCGTCGGCCTCGGCGGTACCACCGAAACCGCGATCCACTCCACCGTCTGCGAGGTCACCGACGATTTCCCCGCCGAATGGGTCGACGTGCCCTATGGCACGCCGCTGGCGAACGTCCGCCTGCGCGTGGTCAACGAGCGCGGCGAGGACTGCCCCGACTGGGTGCCCGGCGAACTCTGGATCGGCGGCGCGAGCGTCGCCGACGGCTACCGCGGCGACGCCGACCGAACGGCGGATCGGTTCGTCCGGGTCGACGGCATGCGTTGGTACCGGACCGGTGATCTGGCCCGCTATCTGCCGGACGGCACCGTCGACTTCCTCGGGCGGTCCGACCACCAGGTCAAGATTCGCGGCTACCGGGTCGAACTCGGCGAGGTCGAGTCGGCGCTGGCCACGCTCGCGCCGGTGCGCTCGGCCGTCGTGGTGATCACCGCGGCGGGCAGGCTCGCCGCGGCCGTGACCGCGGACGGACCGGTCGAGGTCGCCGAACTCGGCGAGCGGCTGCGGGAACTGCTGCCCGCCTACATGATTCCCGACATCGTCGAGGTGCTCGACGCGCTTCCGCTCACCGCCAACGGCAAGCTCGACCGGGCCGCGATCGCCGCCCGGTTCACCGAGGACGCCGACACCGGTACCGGCTACGTGCCCCCGGCGAACGAGGTGGAGGCCGCGGTCGAATACATCACCGCCCAGGTGCTCGGGCGCGACCGGCTCGGCGTCGACACGGACTTCTTCGACGCCGGCGGCAACTCGATCCTGGCGACCACGCTGACCGGGCAGCTCCGCGGCCTGCTCGCGGTGGACGGCTTCGGCGTGACCGGGGTGCTCGAGGGTCGCACCGTGCGCCGGATCAGCGCGGGCCTGCTGGCCGCCGAGCCGACGCCGGACCGGCTGGTGCACGTCGCCCGGATCCTGCTCGAGCTGGCCGAGCTCGGCCCGGCTCCGGCCCTGGTGTAGCGCGGAATCGCCGGCCGCACCGGATAGTTCGAGAAAGAGTGGTTTGACGTAATGCGATCGCTGGAAGACCTACAGGAGGCGATGCGGGCCAGGCTCGCCGCCGAAGGGCTGGCAAGCACGCCCACCGTCCCGCGGCGCCGGGATCCGGCCCGCGCCGCCATGTCGTTCGGGCAACGCTATGTGTGGGCACACCAGCAGATCTCGCCGGACAGCACCGCGTACAACCTGTGCCTGGCGCTGACCTTCGACGGCGAGGTCGTCGACGACGCACTGCGGCAAGCCTTTCTGGCCCTGGTGCGGCGACACGAGGTGCTGCGCACCACCTATCACAACGACGAGCACGGAAACCCGTATCAGCAGATCCATCCGGAGCTGGCGCCCCGCGTGCGCGAGCTCGATCTGACCGGGGTCGAGGCCGGTGCGGCGGAGCGCAGGCTGACCGCGCAGATCGAGGCGGCCGCGCACGAGACCTTCGACCTGTCGAACGAATCGTCCCTGCGGCTCGACTTCGTCCGGGTCCGCCCGCGCCGCCTGGTCGTCATCGTGGTGATCCAGCACATCGCCTGGGACGGCATGACCTTGCCCGCCCTGTCGAAGGATGTCGAGCGGTTCTACCGCGCGGCGCTGACCGGACCGATCACCGTCGAGCCGCTGCGCCGCCAGGTCGCCGACTTCGCCGAGTGGGAGCAGGATCGCTTCGCCAGCGCCGATCACGGTGCGGACAGCGACTTCTGGGCCGGTCGATTCGACGGTGAAGTGCCGGAATTGCCGCTGCCGTACAACCGGCGGCCCCCGGTCGTCACCGAAACCGGCAGGCGCCTGGACCGGCTGCTCGGGCCGGCCGCGGACGCCGCCCTGCGCGACCTCGGCGCGACCCTGCGCACCACTCCGTTCTCGGTGTTCCTGGCCGCGTATTACGTTGCGCTGCGCCAGCTCACGGGTCAGGCCGATGTGGTGGTCGGCACCACCGTCGCCAACCGCGAAGAGCCCGGGATGGAGCTGCTGATCGGCAACTTCAGCAACACGCTTCCGTTGCGGTTGAACCCGCCGGGGGACCGTCCCGGCGGCGGCACGTTCGCCGAGCTGGTCGAGTACGTGCGCACCGTGACGACGGATGCGTTCCGGCACAAGAACTTCCCGCAGGAGGGCGTGGTCCGCGCGGTCAACCGCGCCACCGGAAACGTCGGCTCCGCCCTGTTCGACACCATGGTGCTGTTCCTGGACCAGAAGATCGACGGACCGCAATTGCCCGGCGCGGTCACCAGCTGGCGGCTGGCCGATCACGGCGCGTCGCTGCTGCCGATCGCGGTCGAGGCGTTCCTGCACAGCGACCGGGTCGATGTGCAGATCACCTATCGGACAGACCTTTTCGACGCGTCGACGATCGAGCGGCTGCACGACTACATCGATCAGACGCTGGCCGGGGCCGCGGCAGACCGCAGGGTGGACGAGTTGCTCGTGCTCTCGCCCGCGGATCGCGCGGCGGTGCTGGCCTGGTCGCGGGGCGACCGGGTGCCGGTCGAGCCGGCCACCGTCGACGCGATGATCCGCGATTCGGCGCGCGACCATCCCGATCGGGTCGCCGTGGTGTTCGGCGACAGCGAGCTCACCTACGCCGAATTCGACACGCGGGTCAATCGTCTCGCCCGCAGGCTGCTCGAGCGCGGCGTGCGCACCGGCGACCGGGTCGGTGTCTTCGCCGAGCGCAGCGAATGGCTGCCCGTGGTGTTCGCGGCCGTGCTGCGCGCGGGCGCCGTGTATGTGCCGATCGACCCGAGCTACCCCGCCGACCGCGTCGAATTCATGCTCGGCGATGCGCAACCCGCCTTGCTCGTGCGTGCCGCCGGTCCCGGCCGGTTGCTCGATCCGGAACACGTTGCGGGCGTGCCGATCCTGGATCTCGCCGACCCGGCCGAGCAGGCGGCGGAAGGGATCGACGCCACCGCGGTCCGGCCCGGCGAACTCACCCGCCCCCTCCGCCCGCTCGACGCCGCCTACCTGCTCTACACCTCGGGCACCACGGGCAGGCCGAAGGGCGTGGTGATCAACCATCGCGCGGTCGCCAGTCACGTCCAGTGGATGCGCGACCAGCTCGGCTTCGGCGCCGAGCGAATCCTGCAGAAGGCGCCGATCGGATTCGATGTCTCGGTCTTCGAACTGGTGAACGCGCTGTGCACCGGCTCCACCACCGTGCTGCCGCCGCCGGATTGGTGGCAGGCCGACGTGCAGGCGCTGGCCGACATCATCGATCGGCACCGGATCACCCAGCTGTCCCTGGTGCCGAGCGTCACCCGGGCCTTCCTCGACGCCGGGCCCGATCCCGCCCGCCTGCGCTCGGTGCGGTTCGTCTACCTCGGCGGCGAGGCGGTGCCGCCGCCGCTGGTCGAGGAGGCGAGCCGGGTGTTCGGCGGCACCGTGCTCGGCCTCTACGGTCCGACCGAGGCGGCGATGGACCTCATGCACGAGAACTTCGCGGGCGCGCTCGCCGCGCCGGAGGATTTCCGCGCCGCGTTGATCGGGCTGCCCGAATCGAATTCCGACGTCTACGTGCTCGACGAAGGTTTGCGACCGGTGCCGCCCGGGGTGACCGGCGAATTGTATTTGGGCGGAATTCAACTCGCGCAGGGTTACCACCACCGCCCCGGCCTGAGCTCGGCCGCCTTCGTCGCCTGCCCCTTCGCCGACGCACCCGGCGCGCGGATGTACCGCTCCGGCGACGTCGTGCGCTGGCATCCCAGCGGCAGCATGGAGTACCTCGGCCGGATCGATGATCAGGTCAAGGTGCGTGGCCACCGGATCGAACTCGGCGAGGTCGGCTCGGTGCTGCGCCGGGTTCCGGGCATCGCGTCCGCCGCGGCGATCGCGATCAACCGCGACACCGACGCGGCCCTGGTCGCGTACTACGTGCCCGAGCCCGGCTCGGCGTACGAGTCCGGCACCGAGGCCGAGAACTCCGGCGCCATCCGGGATCGCCTCGCCGACCGGCTGCCCGACTACATGATCCCCTCGGCGCTGGTGAAATTGGCCGAGCTGCCGCTCACCGCGAACGGAAAGCTGGACCGCAGGGCCCTGCCGGTGCCGGATCTCGGCGGTGGCACCGGTCGCGGTCGTGCCCTGCGCGACCCGGCCGAGCAGGCGGTCGCCGCGGTGATCCGGCAGGTGCTCGGGCTCGCCGAGCGGGTCGAACTGGCCGCCGACGACGACTTCCTCGCGCTCGGCGGCGATTCCATCAGCGCGATCCGGATGGCATCGGCGCTCAAGAAGCGCGGCCTGCTGATCACCACCAGCGCGCTGTTCGCGGCCCGCACCGTCGCGCTGATCGCCGCGGCCACCGTGCCGATCGACCTGTCCACCGCGCCCGCACTGGTCGAATCCGGCGACGGCGCCGGATGGATTCCGCTCAACCCGATCGCCACGTCGCTGACCGAGCAGAGCGCGGACTACGCCGCCTACAGTCAGGCCACGGCCGTGGTGACCCCGGCGGACAGCTCGGTCGAGCGGCTGACCACCGTCCTGCACCGGCTGGTCGACCGGCATCCGCTGCTGCGTGCCCGGCTGGCGACCGGCCCGGACGGCCGCACCGCCTACTACGTGCCGCGGGGCGGCGAGCCGTTCACCCACCCCGGTCTCATCGATGTCGAGATCGACAGCGCCGCATGGACATCGACCGCGACCGAGGTGCTGAACGAGCAGCTGCGCGCGATCGCCGAATCGCTCGATCCCGCCGCGGGCCGGATGGTCGGTGCGGCCTGGGTACACGCCGGCGACGGGTCCGCCGGCCGGCTGCTGCTGGTGCTGCACCACCTGGTGGTCGATGGCGTGTCCTGGCGCGTCATCCACGAGGATCTGCGCAGACTCTGGGCGCACGAGGAGCTTTCGGCGGCCGACCTCGGCACGTCGGTGCAGGCGTGGAACGCCAGCCTGGTCCGGCTCGCGCGGACCGATCCGGTGACCGAGACCCTGCCGTTCTGGCAGCGGATCGCGGACAGCGCCGACCCGCTGCTCGGCGACCGCGCCTTCGATGCCGCCGTCGATACCGTCGCGACGGTGCGCGAGGTCACCGCCGAGCTGGACATCGCCGACACCAGGTACCTGATGACCACCGCGGCACAGGCCTTCGGCTGCGACTTCCTCGACATCCAGGTGGCGGCGCTCGCCGTGGCGACCCGGCGGTTCCGGCAGGCCCGCGACCGGGACGCGGGCCCGGTCGCGCTGACCATGGAGCGGCACGGCCGCGTCGAAAGCCTGTTCGCCGGAGTGGATCTCGCCAACACCGTGGGGTGGTTCACCACCGCCTATCCGGTCGCGCTGGACATCGCGGCGGACGCGGAGATGGTCGGGGCGGTCGAAGCGGTCAAGGAGCAGCTGCGCGCCGTGCCCGATTCCGGCATCGGCTGGGGCCTGCTCCGGTGGCTCGATCCCGGCACCGCTCCCCGGCTCGCCGGTGCTGCCTCACCCCAGCTGAGCTTCAACTACATGGGCCGCTTCACCGTCGCCGACGCGGCGCGGGACTGGGACGCCGCACCGGAATTCGGCTACCTCGGCGGTCACGCGAACCCCGCCATGCCCGCGCCCGCGCTGCTCGACATCAACACGGTCGCCCTACTGGACAACGACGCTCCGCGGCTCCGGGCGTCCTTCCGGTTCCCGTCCGGCGCGATGGCCGAGGCCGCGGTCCGTGAATTCGCCGAGCTGTGGACCGCTGCGCTGGGCGAGCTGGCCGAGACCGTACGCCAGAATCCGGCACGGCGACTGACCCCGAGCGACGTGCTCGCCCGCGACGTGACCCAACTCGACCTCGATCGCTGGCAATCGCTCTACCCCCGCTGCGCCGATGTGTATCCGCTCGCACCGCTACAGGCCGGGTTGTATTTCACCGCGATCAGCAACGCGGGCCGCGACGCATACACCGTGCAGACCACGATCACCGTGCGCGGGACGCTGGACGTCCCGCGGCTGACCCGCTCGCTGAACGCCGTGCTGAATCGGTATCCGAATCTGCGCGTGGCCATTTCGGTGTCACACGCGGGGCAGCCGCACGCCATCGTCGCCGACCGGATGGACTTCCTCGTCGAGGAGGTCGACCTCTCGACCGCACCGGACGCGCAAGCACGACTGCTGGAGTTCCTGGACGCCGATCAGGCGGGCGTGTTCGATCTGTCCCGCGGGCCGCTGATGCGCGCGACCGTGGTGCACCTGCCCGACTCGGCGCACATGCTGGTGCTGGCCTCGCACCACATCCTGACCGACGGCTGGTCCGGCCAGCTGCTGCCGCGCGAGATCTTCGCCGACTACGCCAGCGGCGGCACCGCGGAACCGCTCGGCAACCCTGCGACTTTCGCCGAGTTCTTGCGCCTGACCGAGGATCGCGAGCAAGCGACCGAGGAGGTGTGGAACGAGTACCTCGCCGGCGTCCAGCCGTGCGTGGTCGCACCGAACCGGGTGCCCGGCGGCTCGGGAGTGCCGGTGGCACACCGCTTCCCGATCGATGCCGCGGTCGCGGACGCGCTGACCGAGCTGGCCGCCGTGGCGGGCACCACGCTGAGCACGGTCTGCCAATTGGCCTGGGCCAACGTGCTGCGCTATGTAACCGGCGGCGACGCAGCGGTTTTCGGTGAGGTCGTGGCCGGCCGCCCGGCAGACCTCGACGAGGTGGACAACGCCATCGGCTGCTTCGTGAACACCGTGCCGGTCGCCATCGAGCTACCCGCCGAGCAGACCTGGCGGGACCGGCTGACCGACGTCCAGCGGCGGCGCGCCGGCCTCATGGAGTTCCAGCAGTACCGGCTGACCTCGGCCAACCGCGTCGCGGGCGCGCGCAGGCTGTTCGACAGCATGTTCGTCTTCCAGTCCTACCCGTCGGGCCGCGACGAACTGGTGCGGCTGCTCGGCGAAGCGCAACTCGACCTGGTGTCGTTCGAGGGGCGCGGCGCCACCGACAACGCGCTGCTCCTCATGATCTTCCCCGCGGACCTGCTGTTCCCGGGTGAACCCCTGCAGGCCGTCGTCTTCTACGCCGAGGACTCCTTCGACGACAACGACATTCAGATCATCGAATCCGCTTTCACCAACACCCTGCGCGCCATCGCCGAGGACGCCGATCGCCGCATCGGCGACACCGCGATCCTCGACGACGCGGACCTGGGGATGTTGGTCATGCGACGGATGTGGCAGTGACGCAGCGCAATCGCGGTGCCAGGCAGGAGATCAGGTAATGGCTAGTACACCGGGCTGGATCCGAAAGTTCCACAGACCGCGGTCCGCGGACAATCCACCACTGGTGATCTGTCCGCACGCGGGCGGCGGCGCCTCGGCCTACCGGCCGTTCTCCAAGGCGCTCAGCGTGACCTTCGACGTGATCCTGCTGCAGTACCCGGGCCGGCAGGATCGGGCGCAGGAGCCGGTGCGCGGCACCATCCAGGAGACCGCGGGCGGCGCGTTCGACGAGTTCGCCGGGTCGCCGTTCAACCGCGGCGTGCCGATCACCCTCTTCGGCCACAGCATGGGCACGATGGTGGCCTTCGAATTCGCCAGGCTGGCCGACGCCGCGGGCGTGCCGGTGCGGCTGCTGGGCGTCTCCGGCGCCTGCGCGCCCTGGCAGGTGGCCGACAAACCGCCGCACCCGACCGAGGACGACGAACTGCTCGATCACGTCGGCGGGTTGCAGGGCACCGGCGCCGATCTGCTGGCGAACCGGGAGGTGATGCGGATGGCGTTGCCCGCCTTGAAGGGTGACTACCGCGCGTTCGACGCCTACACCTGTGCCGAAGACGTCACCGTCGACACCCGTATCCAGGTCATGGGCGGTAGCGAGGACGAATTCGTCGGCATCGGCGATCTGTTCGCCTGGCAACGGCATACCGAACGGCCGCTGGGGGCGTCGATGTTCGACGGCGGCCACTTCTACCTCAACGACCATGTCGAGGGCATCGCGGAAATCCTCTCCGCCGAGCCGAATTCAGCGGAGGTCGCCCGATGAGCGGGCAGTCGATCGAGGACGATCCGATCGTCGTCGCGGGCCTGGCGGTCGAGGCGCCGGGCGGCATCGACACGCTCGCCGCGTACTGGTCCGCTCTCGCCGAATCCCGCGATCTGCTCGGTCCGTTCCCGCGCGACCGTGGGTGGCCGATCGACCGGCTCCTGGCGCAGGGCGGCACCGAGGGCTGGAGCCGGGTCCAGGACGCGGGCGGCTTCCTCGACGGCGCAGCCGAATTCGATCCGATGTTCTTCGGGATCAGCCCGCGCGAAGCGGTCGCGATGGATCCCCAACAGCGAGTTGCGCTTCGGGTGGCCTGGCGGGCTCTGGAGAACGCCGGGATCAATCCGGCGAGCCTGGCGGGCGACGAAATCGGTTGCTACATGGGAGCTTCCTACACCGAGTACGGTCCACGCGGCGACGAGGCCAACGAGCACACCGGATATCGGGCGACCGGTGCGGCGCTGGGCGCGGTCGCCGGGCGGATCTCGCACGCGCTCGGACTGTCCGGCCCGTCGATGACGGTGGATACCGCCTGCGCGTCGTCGTTGTCCGCGGTGCATCTCGCGGCGTCCGCGATCCGCAACGGTGACTGCGACTGGGCGCTGGCCGGTGGCGTCTGCGTGATGGGCTCGCTCGCCGGGTTCTTCGAGTTCGCCAAGGCGAACGCGCTGTCCACGGACGGGCAGTGCAAGCCGTACTCGGCCGACGCGCTCGGCACCCTGTGGGGTGAAGGCGCGGGCGTCGTTGTGCTGGAACGGGAATCGCGCGCGCGGCGGCTCGGCCACCGGGTGTACGGCCGGATTCTGGCCACCCGGGTGAACCACAACGGCGCCGGTGCGCCGATCGCGGTGCCGAGTGCCGAGGCGCAGGCCGAGCTGATCGCCAAGACGGTCCGTACCGCGGGCATCGCGCCGGAGCTGGTCGGGATGATCGAGGGGCACGGGACCGGCACGGCGGTCGGCGACCCACTCGAATTGGCCGCGCTGGCAAAGGTATACGGCGCGGCGGGGGAGCGGGACGACAGCCCACGGCTCGGCTCGGTCAAGTCGAATCTCGGCCACGCGCAGGCCGCCGCGGGCATGCTCGGCCTGATCAAGGTGCTGCTGAGCGGCCTGCACGGGCAGATAGCTCCCACCAGGCACACGGAAAACCCGACCGCCCAGCTGGATTGGGCGCACTCGGGTCTGCGCCTGGCCGAACGACTGGAGGACTGGGTAGCCCGGGACGGGGTGCGATACGCCGCTGTCTCGTCGTTCGGCGTCGCGGGCACGAACGCGCACGCGATCCTCGCGATGCCCGCGCTGGAGGAGGAGATCCATGTCTGAGCACCGACTTCCGGACGGCAGCATTCCGGTGCTGTTGTCCTCGGACACGGCGGATTCGCTGCGCCGTGAGGCCGCGGCCATCCGGTCCTACCTCGGTGATCATCCCGAGGTCGGTCCCGATCAGGTCGCCGACATGCTCTTCCGGACCCGGGTCGCGCGCCGGTACCGCGCGCTGGCCATGGTCACCGAGCGCGCCGAGCTCATCGCGGCGCTGGGTGCGGTCGCGAACGGTGAGCCGCATGCGTCGGTCGTCGCCACCGGGAACGCGGCCAAGCGGCGCCGGATCGGCTACATCTTCCCCGGCCAGGGCAGCCAATACCCCGGAATGGGCCGGATGCTCTACGCACATTCCCCCGCGTTCAAGACCGCGGTGGACGAGGCGGAGGCGGTCTTCCAGGACCTGTTCGAGTTCTCGCCGCGGTCCTACCTGCTCGCCGAAGCCGATCCGGGACACAACCTGTTGCGCATCGTGCAGCCCGCGCTGTTCATGCAGATGATCGGGCTCGCCGCGATGTGGCGGGCCGCCGGGGTCACCCCGGGCGTCACCGTCGGGCACAGCCAGGGCGAGCTGGCCGCGGGCGTGGTGTCCGGCGTGATCACGCTGGCCGACGCCGTGCGCGTGGTGACCATGCGCGGCGGGCTCGTCGACACCCTGGCCAAGCAGGTGGGCCGGGAAGACAAGTATTCGATGGCCGTGGTCGGCGTGGACCGCGAGGAGTGCGAGGCCATCCTGGCCCGGCACTCCGGCTGGGCGGAGCTGTCGGTGATCAATTCCCCGCATGTGCTCGCCATCGGCGGGGAGAGCCCGACGGTCGCCGCCGTGGTGGCCGAGCTGACCGAACAGGGCAAGTTCGCCAAGGAGATTCGCGTCGGGTACCCGGCGCACACCTCCGTGGTGACCGAGTTCCGGGACAGCTTCCTGGACAACTCGCTGGCCGCGAAACTCGATCGACCGGAGTTCGCGGCGACCGAGATCGAGTGCATCGGGTCCACCCTCGGCACCGCGATCACCCCCGATCTGCCGGTGGGGGACTACTGGTATTGGAACCTGCGCAACCGGGTTCGCTTCGACCTGGCGATCGCCCTCGCGACCGAGCGCGGGGTGGACACCTTCCTCGAGATCGCCGATCATCCGGCGCTGTTCCTCGCGGTACAGGAGAACCTGAGCGCCGTTACCCCGCAGCGCGACTTCCAGACAATCGGAACCTCCCGCCGATCGGCCACCGATCTGCGCGAGTTCACCCGCAACCTTGGTCTCGTCGCGGTCAGCGATCTCGGCTACGACTGGTCCGCGTTGCGCACGAATTCGACGGCCGCACCGCGGCTTCCGCTGCTCGACTTCCCCAACACCCAGATGAACCCGAAGCAGCTGTGGGCCGCCTACGACCACGCCGGGGCTCCGGCGGCGACCGGCAGCGCGCCGGCGAGCGCTGCCATCGAAGACACGAAGACCGTTCCCGCGCAGCGCATTACCGAACGGTGGGCGCGGCTGGGCAGCCGCGCGCTGGTGCCGCCGCGCACCATGGCGGTGCTGGATCACGGTGGCCGCAGCGCCGAGCTGGTGTCCGCACTCCAGGACGCCGCCGCGCGGCACGGTGTGTCGATCGTCGACACCGCGTCGCGCGATGCCGGAACGGTTGTCGACACCGCCGTCATCGTGTTGCCGGAACTGGGCGACCTGGCGGCCGACGCGGCGGTGGCCGAACTCGCCGAATTCCTCGGCGAGCGTGCGCGATTGCCCCGGCTCGACGGTGTGCGCGACGTGTGGCTGGTCACCGTCGGCGGCGAGCAGGTGCTCGACGCGGACGTGCCGAGTCTCTTCCAGGCCGGCGCGCAGGCCGGATTCCGGTGCCTCGCCGCCGATCACCTCGGTGTCTCGTTCCGGCATGTGGATCTCGCGCCCGGCAGGCCCGCCGCGGACTCGGCCAACGCGCTGATGGTCGCGCTGCACACCGCCGGGGAACCGGAGCTCGCGCTGCGTGATGGCGGCGTGTACGCGAAACGGCTGGTCGCCGAGGATGTCTCGGCCGTCCGGCCGCTCGCCCCCGCCGACCTGCGCGAGATCGTGATCGTCGGCGGTACCGGAAAGCTCGGGCTCGACCTCTGCGAACGCTTCGCCAGGGACGGCGCCGGACGGATCACCGTGCTGAGCCGATCCGGCGGCGCCGCCGAGTCGCTCGCGCGGATCGAGCGGATCAGGCAGATCGGTAGCGCCGAGGTGATCGTCCGGCGCTGCGACGTCACCGACGAGGCCGCGGTGCGCGCCCTGTCCGACAAATATCGCGGTACGCCTGCGGATCTGATCGTGCACGCCGCGGTCGATTACGGCGCGGCCGCCGAGGTCACCCCCGAGTCGGTGCGTGCCGCGGCGGCGCCGAAGATACTCGCGCTGGAGCACCTGGTCCGGCATTTCCCGCGCACGTCGGCCGGTCGGATCGTGCTCTGTTCGTCGCTCTCGGCGACCATCGGCGGCCGCGGGCACACGGTGTACGCCGCGGTGAACCGGATGCTCGACGCGGCGGCCGCGCGCTACCGCAGTCGCGGCATCGCGAGTACCTCGGTGCAGTGGGGACTGTGGCGCGCGGTCGGCGCCGACCAGGCCGACGCGCTGGCCAAGATCAGCGGAACCGGCCTGCGGCCGATGGAACCCGGCAGCGCGATCGCGGCGGGTATCACCGCGCAGGCGGAGAACGTGATCGTCGCGACCGCGGACTGGGACCGGCTGGCAACCCTGTTCTCCGCCTTCGGTTTCGACCCGTTGTTCAGCACCTTGGAGCTGGGCGACCTACCCGAGGAGCCGGCCGAGGTGACGCAGGCGCCCGTAGCCGTCGTCCCGGCGGCGGAACCGGCGGCGGGCCGTTCCGTCGCGCCGAACACGGCCGAGCAGGTGCAGTTCGCCCTGCGCGCGGTGATGGGCATGGACCGCACCGAGACCATCGACGGATCGATCCCGCTCGTCGCGCTCGGCCTGGATTCGCTGCAGGCGTTGGACTTACGCAAACGCATCGAACTCGAGCTGAAGCGCGAGCTGCCGGTCACCGCCATATTGGGCGGCGCGTCGCTCGACGAGGTGGTGACTTTGCTGGGTTAGCCGCCCGCTTCGGGCAGGAGGTAAGGGCGGACTCGGAGCTACCGAGTGCGCCCTGATCGGGATTCGCAGGGACCGAACACGATTCGCAGCAGGGACGGAGACAGCACGGTGGATTCGAGCAGCGTAACGGGGGCGCCCGCGGCTTCGGCCGAGCACGCGATCGTCGTAGAGGGCGTGGAGAAGTCCTTCGGCGAGGTGAAGGCGTTGCGCGGCATCGACTTCCAGGTGCCGCGAGGCAGTGTGCTCGGCGTGCTCGGCCCGAACGGGGCGGGTAAGACCACCACTGTGTCCGTGCTGTCGACGCTGACCAAGCCGGACGCGGGGCGGGCCGTGGTGGCCGGATACGACGTGGTCCGGCAGGCGCCCGAGGTCCGTGCCTCCATCATGCTCACCGGCCAGTACGCGGCGTTGGACGAGATGCTGAGCGGCCGGGAGAACCTGGTGCTGTTCGGTCGCCTGATGGGCCTGCGCCGCAAGGAAGCCCGGGCTCGCGCCGACGAACTGCTCGACCAGTTCGAGCTGACCGGGTCCGCCGATCGGCGGGTCGGCCAGTACTCCGGGGGCATGCGGCGGCGCATCGACATCGCCTGCGGCCTGGTCCGGACACCGCAGGTGGTCTTTCTCGACGAGCCGACCACCGGCCTCGACCCGGTGAGCAGGCAGAGCCTGTGGGGACTGGTGCGCTCGCTCAAGCAGCAGGGCGTCACCATCCTGCTCACCACGCAGTACCTCGAGGAAGCGGATGTGCTGAGCGACAACATCATTGTCGTTGACCAGGGCACGGTGATCGCGGAGGGCACGGCCGACCAGCTCAAGGCGCGCACCGGGGCGAGCTACTGCGAGGTGGTCCCGGCCGACCCCGGCGACCTGCCCGCCGTCGTCACCGCGCTGACCGGGCTCGGCGAGATCACCGTCGCGGAGTCCGCCGACCGGGTGTCGCTGCCCGCGCCGGACGGCGCCGCCACTCTGGGCGAGGCGCTGCGCCGGATCACCGACGCCGACATCGAACTCATCGACATCGCGTTGCGCAGGCCCTCGCTCGATGAGGTGTTCATCGAACTGACCAAGCCCGCCGGGGCCGTCAAATGACCACCGACACCATCCTGCGAGTGCCGCACGGGATGCAGTGGACCGCGTTGAGCGGGCGCGGTATTCGGGCCGCGGTGCGCGAGGGCGACCTGGTGCTCGCGTTCGCGGCGCCGCTGACCTTCTTCGTCTGCGTCTATCTGCCGCTGCGTCGTTCGATGGAGGCGACGGGGATCGATTACGCGCAGTACCTGGTGCCGCTGATCGCGATCCAGGCCATGTTCTTCACCGCCATGTTCGCCGGCGATCGGGCGGCGCGCGAGGTGGCGGGCGGCATGGGCACTCGGCTGCGCGCCATGCCGGTGCCGGCCTGGATACCGCCCGCCGCCCGGATCTCCGCGAACGCGGTGCGCGCGCTCGCCGCGCTGGCCGGGGCGCTGGTCATCGGCTCGCTGTTCGGGTTCCGCTTCCACGGCTTCGGCCCCACCGCGGCCTTCCTGGTGCTGGTGCTCGGCTTCGGGGCGGCCGTGGTCATCGCCGCCGACGCGCTGGGCACCGCGACGGCGAATCCGGAACTCGGCGCGACGGTGCTGTTCGCGCCGCAGCTGCTGCTGCTCATGATGTCGACGGGTTTCGTTCCCGCGCAAGGATTCCCGGGCTGGATCCAGCCTTTCGTGCGCAATCAACCGGTCTCGCAGGTGGCGGCCGCACTGCGTGAGCTGTCCGAAGGCAGGCACACCTCGACCACCGTGGTGGCCGTCGTCTGGGTGATCGGGCTGCTGGCCGGGGGCGCGATCGTGTCGGTGCGAGTGGAAGGACGGCGGCGATGAACGCGCTGGTCGATCAGAGCCTGGTGGAAACCGGCAGGCTGCTGCGCCGCTGGAGCAGGCAGCAGGAGGTGGTCACCACGACCCTGGTGCTGCCGATCCTGCTGCTGCTCATGTTCGATCTGGTGCTCAGCAAGTCGCTCGACCTCGGCGGCGGTACCGACGCCATCTACGGGTTCGTGCCGATGATCGCCGTGGCCGGCGCGATGTACGGGGCGACCGGCACCGGCCTCTCGCTGTACGGCGAGCGGGAAAGCGGCCTGCTGCGCCGCTTCTGGGTACTGCCGATCCATCGTTCGGCCGGGCTGATCGGCAGGCTGCTCGCCGAATGCCTGCGGGCATTGGTGGCGACGGTGGTCGTGGTGGTAGTCGGCGTTGTGCTCGGACTGCGCTTCCAGCAGGGCCTGCTCGGTGTGCTTGGCGTGCTGATCGTGCCGGTGATCGTCATCGCGGGATTCACGCCGATGGTGATCGCGGTGGGGGTCAGCCGGATCGGCGACAAGGTGGTGCAGATCTTCGCCGCGATAGTGCTGCTCGCGATGTTCTTCAACTCGGGTTTCGTGCCGATCGAGAACTACCCCGGTTGGCTCCAGCCGATCGTGCGCGGCCAGCCGATCAGCTGCGCGGTGGAGGCGATGCGCGGGTTCACCGTCGGTGGGCCGGTCGCGGTTCCGTTGTCGCAGACGCTCGCCTGGTCGGCGGGTTTGGTCGCGGTCTTCGGGGCATTGGCCGTTCGGGGTTACCGCGACGCGGCCGAGAGCTGATCGCCGGACCCGGCTCATGGTCGGCCGAGCTAGCGCGGGTTAGTGTCACCGGCGATGAATTCTGTACCTGTTTGGCTCGTGCTGTCGATCGGTGTGTTCGCCGCGATCGTCACGGTCGGGCGATGGTTCTTCGCGAACAGTACGAGCATGGATCGGCTGATCAACCGGTTGTTCAGCTGGGAGCTGGCCGGGTTCCTGCTGCACGGCGTCGTCACCGGCGCGGGGGCTCCCGACCTGGCGCAGCGGGTGTTCATGGGCTGTGGGTTGATGGCGGGTGCGCAGGCCTACGGGTTCGCCAGACTGCTGTTCGACGGGACGGCCCGTTACGAAGCTCGCCGCGGGCAGCCCGTCTACGACGCGATCGCGGCCGTCGCGGCGGGTTCGGTGCTGCTGGCCGAACCCGTCCTGGATCACCTGTTGCCGTTCAGCTGGTCCACCGCGGTGTGGACGGTCTCCCAGGTCTACGGCGGTATCGCCGGCTTGCTGATCCTTCGGGTCTGCGTTCGGGAACTGCGCAAGGGCGACCTGGTTATCCGGGAGATGTTCCTGTACTCCGCCCTGCTCCTGCTCGCCGGGTACTGGACCGTCGGGTCGTTGATCGGCAGCGTGCGAACGGTTTCCGGGGCGCCGCCGGCGGAACCGGGCGCGGCGTGGGTCGTCGTCATTCTGGTCAATTTCTTCCTGCTCACGCTGTTGATCTCGGTCCGGCTGGTCGACGTGCTGCTCGCCCGCACCGGGTGGGATCGCGCGGGCAGGCACTGCCGCCGCCTCGGTCCGATGTGGCAGGAACTCACCACCGCGGTACCGGAAGTGGTTCTGCCGCCCGACGATTCGGCGGACCAGGACTCCGCGCACCGGCGCTATCGCATGACGGTCGAGATCTGGGACGCGTTGCTGCAACTGCGCCCGTACCTGCCCGACCTAGCCGAGGACACCGCGATCCGTCCCCTGTTCGAGGACGATCGCAAGCGCTACGCGCTGCTGATGGCCAGCGCGGCACGCGCGAAGGCGCGCGGTGCGGTCGCGTCCGCGAAGCGCCCCATCGATCCCGCACCCCGCCCGCTGGACCGTTCCGCCGAGCTCGGGATGCTGCTCGGCCTGGCCCGCGACTGGCCGTCCACCCGATGAATTCCGCACCGCCCGTATTCACCACCATCGTCAGCGCTTTCGTGCTGGCGATCGTCTGCGGCCGCTGGTGGCTGGTCAACGAAACGCTCTCCGATCGCGTGATCAATCGCGCACTGACCTGGGATATCGGGGCGGTGGCCGGCTACGCGGCGGTGGCGGGCATCGGCTATCCCGATGTGGGGCAGCGCGTCTTCATGGCCATCGGTTTCCTGACGTTGTCCAACACCTGCGGGTTCATCGCCCTGCTCGGCGGCGCGGACCAGCGGACGACCTGGCAGCGCCAGCGCGCCTACGATTCGGTGGCCGCGTCGGCCGCAGTCGTGGTGTTGCTCTGCGCGGTGGCCGGCGAAGCGGGCCTGTTCCCGGCGGCGATGCTGGTGGTGGATTGGGACGGACTGCTGTGGGTGGCCGTCGATGTCCTCCTCATCGCGATCGCGGTGTCGCTCGCGCGGGCGTGTATTCGCGAACTCCGGGCCGCCGCCGCGACCGCCGGGGAAACGCTGACCTACTGGGCCCTGCTCGCCGTCGCCTGCTACACCGTGTGTGCGTCGACGTATCGGACACTGCACACGGTGTCCGGGGCATCGCCACAGGATCTGGGCGCCGCCTGGGCGGTGGGTTCGTTCGCCATGCTGGCGCTGCTCGCCGCGCTGATATCGATGCCGCTGGTCAGCGCGGTGCTCGTGCGGGCGGGTCTCGATCGGGAAAGCCGATGGTGCCGCCGGCTGCACCCGCTGTGGCACGACCTCACGACGGCCGTGCCCGAGGTGGTGCTGACGCCCGACCGCGAGGATCGTCGGGGCTCGAGCGCGCGCCTGTACCGCATGACGGTCGAAATCCGGGACGCCCTCCTGCATCTGAAGCAGTACGTGCCCGATCCGAGCGCCGCCGGGACCTCCGACCTCCGTGCCTACGCCAGGGATATCGCGGAGGCCGCCCGCCTGAAACGGCGCGGGACGCCGCCGGCCAATCCGGGCCGGGCCGTTCGGTTTCCGGCGGGCGACCGGACCACCGAACTCAGCAATCTGCTCGCGTTGTCCCGCGCGTGGGTGGCCGATCGATCCCGCTGACCCCGTCGACCCAGGCCGTTCCGGGAACAGATCACACCGATCGGTCTTGATCGTTACATCGGCTAACTATATAGTTTGCGGAGATAACCATCTGTGAGGGGCTGTGCTGTGACGTCTCCATCCACCGATCTCGACCTCGGCGAGGTTTCGACCATCCGCCGCAGGCAGCGCTACGACCGGGACCATCCGCACTACAAGTGGATCGTGCTGACCAACACCACGCTCGGGGTGCTGCTCACCGCGATCAACTCGTCGATCGTGCTGATCTCGCTGCCCGCGATCTTCCGCGGTGTCGGACTGAACCCGCTCGACGCGGGCAATGTCGGCTACCTGCTGTGGATGTTGATGGGGTACCTGCTCGCGACGGCGGTGCTGGTCGTCATGTTCGGCAGGCTCGGCGATCTGTTCGGCCGAGTGCGCGTGTACAACCTGGGTTTCGCGGTGTTCGCGTTCTGTGCGCTCGCGCTGTCCTTCGATCCGTTCCACGGTGGCGCGGGCGCCATGTGGATCATTGTCTGGCGCGTCATCCAAGGTGTCGGCGGCGCGATGCTGACCGCGAACGCGACCGCCATCCTCACCGACGCCTTCCCGGCCAAGCAGCGCGGGACCGCACTCGGCATCAACATGGTGGCGGCGGTCGCGGGCTCGTTCCTCGGCCTGCTCATCGGCGGCGTGCTGTCGGAATGGGATTGGCGCGCGGTGTTCTGGGTGAGCGTCCCGATCGGCATCCTCGGCGCGTTCTGGTCGTATCGCTCGCTGCACGAGGTCGGCATCCGGTCGAAGGGCAAGGTCGACTGGGCGGGCACGATCACCTTCGGGCTCGGGCTCACCGCGCTGCTCACCGGCATCACCTACGGCATTCAGCCCTACGGCGGGCACGCCACCGGCTGGTCCAGCCCGTGGGTGCTCGGCTCGGTGATCGGCGGTATCGCGCTGCTCGGTGTGTTCTGCGTGGTGGAGAGCCGCGTCGACGACCCGATGTTCCATCTCGCGCTGTTCCGTAACCGGGCCTTCGGCCTCGGCAACTTCAGCAACCTGATGGTCTCCATCGGGCGCGGCGGCATGCAGTTCATGTTGATCATCTGGTTGCAGGGCATCTGGCTTCCACTGCACGGCTTCAGCTTCGAGTCGACGCCGCTGTGGGCCGGCATCTATCTGTTGCCGCTGACCGTGGGATTCCTTGCCGCCGGACCGATTTCGGGCTGGCTGTCGGACCGCTACGGCTCGCGCCCCTTCACCACCGGCGGCGCGTTGATCGCGGGCGTGACGTTCCTGCTGCTGCTGGTCGTCCCGGTCGACTTCAACTACTGGGTGTTCGCCGCGATCATCCTGCTCAACGGCATCGGCAGCGGACTGTTCTTCTCGCCCAATACCGCCGCCATCATGTCCAGCGTGCCCGCCGCCCAGCGGGGCGCGGCCTCCGGCATGCGCGGCACCCTGTTCAACGGCGGCAACGCGCTGTCCATGGGAATCTTCTTCTCGCTCATGGTCGTCGGCCTCGCCGCCAGCCTGCCCTCGGCCCTCGACGCGGGTCTGCGCGCCCAGGGCGTCTCCGCGGGAGCCGCCGCCGAGGTCGCCGGACTACCCCCGGTAGCCAGCATGTTCGCCGCGTTCCTCGGCTACAACCCGATCCAGGAATTGCTCGGCCCCACCGGCGAATTGGCCAAACCGGGCGTCAACGCCGACACCCTCACCGGCCAGGAATTCTTCCCCCACCTCCTCACCGGTCCGTTCCACACCGGCCTGGTGGTCGTCTTCGTGGCCGCCGCCATCATGATGTTCCTGGCCGCCGCCGCCTCATTCTTCGCGGGCAACAAATACGTCCACGACGAACAAGCCGAACTCGCCGAAGCCGAACACCTGGTCCCCGTCCCCGTTCGCTGATCCGGCTATCTCCCGCACACCGAATCGCCGACGAAACGGTGTGCGGGAAGACGAGGGGTGTGCGGGAATCAGAAGGTGACGCGCTGGTCGGCGGGCATGAAGAGCTTGTCGCCTTCTTTGACGTCGAAGGTGGTGTAGAACTCGGTGAGGTTGCGGACTACCTGGTTGCAGCGGAATTCGGCGGGGGAGTGGGTGTCGGTGGCGAGGTAGCGGACCGTCAGTTCCTTGGTCTGCTTCTCCCGCCAGCTGCGGGCCCAGGAGAGGAAGAAGGTTTTGTAGTCGGGGTTGTCGACGCCGCGGCGCTTCTCCGAGATGCGGAAGGCGGACAGGGTGATCTGCAGGCCGCGCAGGTCGGCGAGGTTTTCGCCGACGGTAAGTTCGCCGTTGATGTGCTGGCTCGGGTCGAGGCCCTCGGGCACCAGAACGTTGAACTGATCGATGAGCTGCTTGGTCTTGGCTTCGAAGGCGGCCTTGTCCTCGGGCGTCCACCAGTCCTTCCGGTTGCCGTCGCCGTCGTACTTGGAGCCCTGATCGTCGAAGCCATGGCCGATCTCGTGGCCGATGGTCGAGCCGACCGCGCCGAAGTTGACGGCGGGCTGCGCGTCCTTGTCGAAGAACGGTGGCTGGAGATACGCGGCCGGGAACACGATCTGGTTGGAGGACGCCGAGTAGTAGGCGTTCACGGTCTGCGGCGACATCCCCCATTCGGTCTTGTCGACCGGGGTGCCGAGCCGGGCGAACGCGCGCTTTGACTCGAAAGTGTTGATGGACAGCAGAGATTCGATCAGCTTGCCCCTGGTGATCTTCATCTGCGAGTAGTCGACCCACTTGTCCGGGTAACCGATCTTGGGATCGATCTTGTCCAGCTTCGCGATCGACGCGGCCCTCGTCGCCGGGGACATCCACGTCGAGTTGGTGAAGTTGTCCCGGTACGCGGCGATGACATCGTCGAGCATCTCCTTGGCCCGCTGCTTGGCCTCGGGCGGAAAGTACTTGTCCACGTACACTTTTCCGAGCTGCTCGCCCAGCTTGTCGTCGACGATCCCGACCCCGTACTTCCACCGATCGGGGCGCTCCTCCTGCCCGTTGAGCACCTTGCCCTTGAACTCGAAGTTCGCGTCGTTGACGGCCTTCGGCAGGTACGGCGCGAAGTCCCGGATCACGCTGATCTTGAGATAGTCACGCCAGGTGGCGATGTCGACCTCGGTCCACAGCTGACCGGCGGCGGTGATGAACGACGGTTGGCCGACCACCATCGTCGAGAACAGCTCGCGCGGCCGGTCGGTATTGCCCGCCAGCCACGGATCCCAGTCGAATCCCGGTGCCAGCGCGACCATGTCGGCCCAGCTGAACACGTTGTACGTCGCGTCGGTATCGCGCGTGCGCACGTTGTCCCAGTGCGCGGGCGCGATGCGCTTCTCCAGGTCGAACACGCGCTGGGCCAGGCCCTCCGGATCGGGCAGCCCGGCACCGGCGGCGATGCGCCCCAAGAAGATTCGATACTGGGCAAGCACGTCGGCGTATTCGGGTTTGCGGTAGTACTGCTCGCCGAGCCCGAGCCCGGACTGCCCGACCGACGGGATGTAGGCGTTCGAGTTCTTCCGGTCGGTACCGATGCCGATGCCGATCAGGCCGGCGATCGGCAGCTCGGCCATCACCTTGGCCAGGTCCGCCTTGGTCGCCGCGCCGTCGATCTTGCCGAACAACCCGGCCAGCGGGGTCATGCCGAGCCGCTCGATCTCGTCCCAGTCCACCCTGGCGTCGAACAGATCCCGGATCTGCTGCTCCTCGGATCCCGGCTTCGGATCCTTGATGCCGTCGATGATCTCGCGCAACTGCTGCTCGGTGCGCTCGGCCGCCTCGCTCGTCGAGCCGAAAGCGACCTTGTCCGGCGGCAACTGGTAGTCGCGCAACCACTTTCCGTTGACGTGCCGGTACAGGTCGTCCTGCGGCCGGATCGCCGGGTCCGCACCACCCATGTCCACACCGGCGAGCGGCTTGCTCGCCGCCTCGGTATCGCTCGAGCAAGACGCCAGCGCGGCAGCGGCGGGCACCACCCCGAGCGCGATCAGGAAGGCACGACGGTCCAGGTGTCCGAGACGTGTCACGAGGATTTCCTCTCCCGATGCGGTCCCGCCGCATCCTCGTCAGGCGCGATTTGTTCGCCCGAGGCTACCCGCCGCCGGCGCTACCCGGCTGTCCATCTCAGAGCGTGACCCGCTGGTCCGGCGCCAGGAACAGCTTGTCACCCGCCACGACCCCGAAGGTGGAGTAGTAGTCGGCGATATTGCGGACCACCTGGTTGGCCCGGAACTCGTTGGGCGAGTGCACGTCCCTGGCGAGCAGCATCTCCTTGGTCTGCGTGGTCGCCTGCTGCCGCCAGATCCGCGCCCAGGACAGGAACACCGTCTCCAGATCCGGCTGCTTGCCGTCGCGCTCGGCGGACGCGCGATAGGCGGCCAGGGCGATCTGCAGTCCGCGCAGGTCGGCCAGGTTCTCGCCGACGGTCAGCGCGCCGTTGACGTGCTTGCTCGGATCGAGGCCCTGTGGTGTCAGCGCGTCGTACTGCTGGATCAGCTGCTCGGTCTTGGCCTTGAACGCGGCGGTGTCCTCGGGCGTCCACCAGTCGCGCCGATTGCCGTCGCCGTCGTACTTGGCGCCCTGGTCGTCGAAGCCGTGCCCGATCTCGTGGCCGATGACCGCGCCGATGCCGCCGAAGTTCACCGCGGGCAGGGCGTCGGCGTCGAAGAACGGCGCCTGCAGGATGGCGGCGGGGAAGGTGATCTGGTTGGCGTTCGGGTCGTACATGGCGTTCACCGTCTGCGGCGGGAAGCCCCATTCGGTCTTGTCAACCGGCGTGCCGAGCTTGCCGAACGCCCGAGCCAGCTCGAAAGTCCTCACCGCGCGGACGGATTCGACCAGCTTGCCCCTGGTGATCCGCACCCCGGAGTAGTCGATCCACTTGTCCGGGTAGCCGATCTTCGCGACGATCTTGTCGAGCTTCGCGAGCGCGGCGGTCTTGGTCGTCGGCGACATCCACGAGGAATTGGTGAAGTCCTGCCGGTAGGCGGCCATGAGGTCGGCCACCAGCGCCTTGGCCCGATCCTTGGCCGACGCCGGAAAGTGCTTGGCCACATAGAGTTTGCCAAACGGCTCGCCGAGGTTGGCGTCGACCGTGTCGAGGCCGTCCTTCCACGGTTCCTGGCGCTCGTTCCGGCCCTGCAGCGTCTTGTCGACGAACTCGAACGTGGCGTCGGCGATCGCCTTGGGCAGGTAGCGGGCGAATTCCTTCACGACACCGATGCGCAGGTACTCCTGCCACTGCTCGATCGGGACGTCCGCCCACAGCTGACCCGCGGTCGTGACGAACGAGGGTTGCCGGACCACCAGGTTGCCGAACAGCTGCTTCGGCCGGTCGGTGCTGCCCGCCAGCCACGCATCCCAGTCGAACTGCGGTGCGAGCGCGACCAATTCGGCCCAGGTGACCGGGTTGTAGGTGGTGTCGGGGTCGCGATCGCGGACGCTGTCCCAGAACCCGGCGGCGATCTTGGTCTCCAGGTCGAGCACCCGCTGTGCGGTGCCGGCCGGATCCGCGAGTCCCGCGCCGGCGGCAACCTGCTCCAGATACGTCCGGTAGGCCGCGATCTGCTCGGCGTACTCGGGCTTGCGGTAATACTGCTCGTCCAGATTGGCGTCGATGCCGGACTGGCTGACCTGAGCGATGTAGTTGGCGGAGTTCTTCTGATCGACCACGACCTGCAACCCGATCAGGCCGGCGATCGGCAGCGCGCCCATCACCCTGGCCAGCTCCGGCTTGGTCTTCGCGCCGTCGATCGCGGCCAGCAGGTCGGCGACCGGTGTCATGCCGAGCCGCTCGATCGTGTCGCGATCGAGCCGGGCGTCGTAGAGATCGCGGATCTGCTGCTCGGTCGAACCGGCCTTCGGATCGCGGATGCCCTCGACGATGCCGCGCAGCTGCTGCTCGGTGCGGTCGTTCGCCTCGTCGAAGGAACCGAACGACGACTTGTCCGGTGGCAGCCGATACTGCGCCAGCCAGGCCCCGTTCACGTGCCGGTAGAGATCGTCCTGCGGGCGGATCGCCGGGTTCGCCCCGGCCAGGTCGACGCCGGTGAGCCGGACGTTCGAGGCTTGCGAATCCTGCGCGCAGGAGGCCAACGTCGCCGCGGCGGGCACAGCCGCGAGGGCGAGCAGGAAGGCGCGGCGATCGAGACGAGCGGACGAGCTCAAGAGCATCCCCTTTTCGGTACGGTCGAGCCGAACGGTGCTTCTCCTTGCTGATCTTGCTCGGTCCGAGGGTAGCGCCCGCGCGGACGCTCGCCAGGTAGCCGAGACCCCCGATTTGGGCCGACCTGCGGGTTCGCCTACACTGGACCAGTTGCCTGCGGGAGCTATGCCCGCAATTCGGCAGTGAACCCCCAGTGGTTGGTTCTCGAGTTGCACATTCGGATCCACGAAACCGCTGGCAGGCGCGCGTCCGGAGGGCAACTGACCATGCCCGTCGGGTCGGCAATCCGGCGTGCGTATACATCCAGGTCCAGGAGGAGCTGAAGTGATTCAGCAGGAGTCGCGACTGCGCGTCGCCGACAACACGGGCGCGAAGGAAATCCTTTGCATCCGCGTTCTCGGTGGTTCGTCGCGTCGCTATGCCGGTATCGGCGACATCATCGTCGCTACCGTGAAGGACGCTGTCCCCGGTGGCAACGTCAAGAAGGGTGAGGTCGTCAAGGCCGTCATCGTGCGCACCACCAAGGAGCGCCGTCGCCCGGACGGTTCGTACATCAAGTTCGACGAGAACGCGGCCGTGCTGATCAAGGCGGACAACGACCCGCGTGGCACGCGCATCTTCGGCCCGGTCGGCCGTGAGCTGCGCGAGAAGAAGTTCATGAAGATCGTTTCGCTGGCCCCGGAGGTGCTCTGACATGAAGGTGCACAAGGGCGACACCGTGCTCGTCATCTCGGGTAAGGACAAGGGCGCCAAGGGCAAGGTCATTCAGGCCTACCCGGAGCGCAACCGGATCCTGGTCGAGGGCGTCAACCGGATCAAGAAGCACGTCGCGAACTCCACCAACCAGCGTGGCGCCTCTTCGGGTGGCATCGTGACCCAGGAAGCTCCGATCCACGTGTCCAACGTGATGATCGTCGACTCCGATGGCAAGCCGACCCGCGTCGGTTACCGGACCGACGAGGAGAGCGGCAAGCGGGTCCGGATCTCCCGTAACAACGGGAAGGACATCTGACATGACTACCTCTGAGCAGACCCAGCCGCGCCTGAAGGCGCGCTACCGGGCCGAGATCAAGGACGCGCTGAACAGCGAGTTCGACTACGCCAACGTGATGCAGATCCCGGGCGTGGTCAAGGTTGTCGTGAACATGGGTGTCGGCGACGCCGCCCGGGACGCGAAGCTCATCAACGGTGCGGTCAAGGACCTCGAGCTGATCACCGGCCAGAAGCCGGAGATCCGCAAGGCGACCAAGTCGATCGCGCAGTTCAAGCTGCGTGAGGGCATGCCCATCGGTGCGAAGGTCACCCTGCGTGGCGATCGCATGTGGGAGTTCCTGGATCGCCTGGTCTCCATCGCGCTGCCCCGTATCCGCGACTTCCGCGGCCTGTCGCCGAAGCAGTTCGACGGCAACGGCAACTACACGTTCGGCCTCAGCGAGCAGTCGATGTTCCACGAGATCGACGTGGACTCCATCGACCGTCCGCGCGGTATGGACATCACCGTCGTGACCACCGCGACGAACAACGAAGAGGGCCGCGCCCTGCTCAAGCACCTCGGCTTCCCGTTCAAGGAGAACTGACGATGGCCAAGAAAGCACTGCGGATCAAGGCTGAGGCCAAGCCGAAGTTCGCCGTCCGCGCCTACACCCGCTGCCAGCGTTGCGGTCGCCCGCACGCGGTCTACCGCAAGTTCGGCCTCTGCCGTGTCTGCCTTCGCGAGATGGCGCACCGCGGCGAGCTGCCGGGCGTGCACAAGAGCTCCTGGTGAGCCTGCCCTCCTCGTGAGCGCAGGGTAGAACCGAACAAAGGCACGGTCTCCAGTGGAGGCCGTGCCTTTGTGCGTTGTCGGTAACTTCGTCAGTTCAACTGGCCCAGCAATTCCAGCGAGCGCTGGTGGGCGCTGACTGCCAACGCGGTTTCCCGCGCGGCGTCGGCGCCGCCTTGCCCGGCGAGGTACGAATGCAGATTGGCTTTGGCCTCGTACCAGGCCGCACGCTCGATGTCGCCGGCCCCGGCAGTGGGGCGGCTCAGAGTCAGGGCGGTCATTTCGACCAGGACGTTCACCCGCGGTCCCTTCTCGACGATCTTGCAGATGGTTCCTTGACTACACCGTGACTCAGGTCCGGAGTGTTACGGCCCGGTCACGAGCACCTACGTAGTATGTGCAGCTCCGCCACCCGGCCGACAGAGGTCACGTGAGGTTCGCTGAGATGTCCTATCGAGGTTGCTGGATCGCAGCAGGGTGACCTTGTTTCGGGCAGAGCCCCCGCGTAGGGCCGCATTGCGGCTTTGTTGCATCTACTGTGCTGCACGATTGCCGTTCGGCATTACACCAGCCGTGGACGGGGGCGCTGAATCAGACGGAACCGAGGCGGTACCTGGCGCGTCATAGTAAGCACGGAGCACCTGAGCCGTTGTCGAGAGGAGCGGGTCGTCCATGGGAGATCAATCGTCGCTTTCGGTCGAGCCCGAACAGGTGAAAGCGCTGGGGCGCATGGCGTACCAGATCGCGGAGGAGATGAAGTCCGGGTATTCGTCGCTGGTCACCGACACGAAGGCCACGACCGACAGCTGGGCGGGGAACAACGCGGACGCGTTCACCGCCGCGTGGGATGAGTTCCATGAGGGAGCCGACCAGGTGTGGGACGCGTTGCTCGAGCTGGCCGAAAAGTTGGGCGCGACCGCGGAGACGCTGCAGACGGCCGACCGGTCGTTCGCCTCCGGCATCAGTTCGCTGGACTTGCCGTGAACCGGGGGCCGATCTCATGACTGCTGATACCCCCGCCTTCTCCGTCGACCTCGACAAGCTCGAAGAGTTGGCCGCCCGCATGCGCGCATACAAGGCCGCGGTCGCCGATCGGCTGGCGCAACTCGAGGCGAAGGCCAAAGAAGTGGAAGGCGTCTGGGGTGGCGCGGCCGCCGTGGCCTATAGCAATGCCCACGCCGAATGGGTGGCTGGGGTTACCGATATGCAGGACGGGCTGGCGGCTCTGGAAACGGCGTTGAAAACCGCCCACGACAGTTACACCAATGCGTCATCCCAGACCCTGCGGATTCTCGGCGTATGAGCAAGCTCGAGGTGGATCCGAAGGTCTACTACCAGGCCGCGATCAACTGTTTCGATGCCGCGGCAGCGCTGAACGACAGCTTCAAATACGTCTTCGGCGAGCTCAACAGCTGCGGGCAGATGGCAGGGCGAGACGAAGACGGCCGCGCCTGGGCCGCCGCCTACGATGAGTCGGCGCGCGACGCCGTCTCGTTCTTCGACCAGACCTTTTCGACCCTGCGTGCCTACGGCACCGCCCTCAACGACCTCGGTTTCGAACACGCCAAATCCGATGCCGCGCTGAAAGGTACGGCACAGCCGGAAAGACCGGCCGACTCCGCATCGACAGTGACCTTCGGCCCCTACGCCCTCCCGGCATCGGCCGCGGGCGGTACTCCGCAAGGCTTGGCGAAGACTTCCATCGAAGTGCTCGACGCCATCAACTGCCCGCTCCCCGACGGCGACACCGACACGTTGACCAAGGCGGCCGACGCCTGGGACCGCCTCGGCACGATCTATCAGAACACCAACGCCAAAGACAAAATCACCATCGCCGCCGGCCTCTTCGACGACGTGACGTCCAAGGACGCGGTACAGGTCCGCGAAGACCTCAAAACCCTGGAGACGTCCATCGGACAACTCCTCACCACCTGCACCCAGATCAGCAAAACCTGCCTCGACTACAAAGAATCGATCGTCGAACTCCGCAACGAGATCAAGGGCTTCATCGAATCCATCATCGAAGAAGCCGCCCTCAACGTGGCAGTCATCGTCATAGCCTCCTGCCTCACCGGCGTCGGCGGTCTGATCGCCGGCGCCAAAGCCGCCGAATCAGCCCGCAAATGGGCCGTGAAGATCAAAGAAGCCGTCACCGCCTGGCGGGCGCGCAAAATCTTGCAGCTGAAGGGACTTGCCGCCGATGCGAAGGCCGCGATGGCAAAGGGCAAGCAGGCCGTCAAGGACCTGTATGAGCGCCTGAGAAATAAGCTGTCCCCCAAACTGGGGGCAAAGAAGACCTATCCTTCCGGCGAGAGCCTGACGGACGCGGAATACGTGGCGAAGTACGGATCTCCGGGAAACTGGAAGTATCCGGGTGCGGATTACGCAGTTCCTGGAACAAAGGTCGATGTCGACCTTCCGGCAGGGACGAAAATAGATCGATATGGATCGGAGTACGGGTCTTGGCTGTCGCCGGAAGGGACTCCGCTCACCGCACGTTCGCTGCCACCGGACACACTCGCAACCAAGGCATATAACACGTACGAAGTAGCACCTGGAGCAAGATTGCCGCCAGGGTGGTCTATTGAGCAGTCCAAGGTTGCTACGTGGTTCGGTGAAGAGGGGGGTGGGATCCAATATAGGATTCTGAAGTCGAAGAGCCCCGAGGTCGACGGAAGTGTACAGGACTTAATAGACTGTGGGTATCTTATTCCATAGTCGGCGGTATGATTTCGAGCTTTCATAAGCGGAGAAGGGTGGATCATTTGGCGCACGCAGCGGTGGATCTTCGGTCGTTTCCTTCGGAGATGCAGAGGGTAGTGCGTAGCTGGTATCAGTGGCAGGCGGCCGCTTTGCGGAGCGCAGGAAAAGATATCGGCGTAGCGCGAATTCCGGGAGCGGCTCCTGAGTACGAATTCTGGCTCGCCAACCCGCCACGATTCAACGATGGCCAACTTTGTTTGGAGATCGGCGGGCTGAAGTGGATCGTTACGCAGTCGGGCGATGCGTGGCTGCTTACCAAGGATGAGCGAGATCTGCCGAGCCCGGTCGGCGAGCTGCGCAGATTCGAGGATATGGAAAAATATCTGCTCTGTTTGATGGGAGGGGTGCCATATACCGGGCAGCTTCGTGCCGCGGCACCCGGCATTCGATGGTACCGAGAAGGTGTCGACTCTCGTGTGCGATTGGAAAAAGCGGATCCCGCCAGCGAGTATTCGGATAGAATTCTCTATGTCGATGACGAGGTCGTTGACCGCGGTCGTCTCGGGGAAATCGACGCAGTGCGATTCTCGCATCCACTGGTGATGAGCTACGAAGAAGTCGATTCTGTATTCAAATCGGAACTCCCCCGAGAATGGTTTACGCTCGACATTTCCGTGATTGAATAGAGTCATGAGGCATCCAGTGGCTGCATCCGGTCAGTCCCCTTCATTGGAATGGGGTCGCGGTGACTATCCGAGCCTTTCTGGTATCTATTTGGCGGACAGTTATGTTCTGGATATTGTCGAGGGTTCTGCTGAGGTCAGGTTTGTGCTCGAAGCGGTCTTGACGCCTGAGCATCTTCGCTACCACTCGCCTGCGCCTGGTGAACAGTACTGCTATATTGGTGGCGAACTCGTATTCACTGAGGTTCGCAGTGTCGAGTGGCTCGATCGGTCGGCCCAAAAATATAGCGATGCTACGGGCGTCGAGGATCTGGGTAACATTGATTCATTGACCGGTTCAGAGGGGGTCTACTCGGTGAACGGTGACTGGGGAAACATCAGGATTCGCAGCGACGCTGATCCGGAGTTCCGAATCGGCGAGGGTGAATGAACTCGATGTCTTACTGAGAGGCTCGCGACAAGAAAATCTGCGACCTCGAGTCGAGAGGTGAATGCGACGTATGGCCGGTGCGGAAAATGTTGCGGCGATGAGATCCGTATGTCGAGACTTGGTCGAGTTGGGTCTTGCGGCGGTTGACGACATTTCCGGATGTACCGCCGACGAGTCGCAGAGATTGTAACTGCGGCCCCGGACGGGTTTCCGGTTCCGGACGAATATATTGCGTTCCTGGAGTTGCTGGGCAGAGGTGCGGGAAGATTCTTCGCCGGAACTAACCTGTTCTATCCCTCATTGCTGGGGGCAAACGAGGCGGCAGCAGATGTGAGCAGCGGTCCAGGGGAGACGCTGTCGCTGCGGAATAGATTCTTTTTCGGACACCATCAGGGCTATAAGGTGTGTCGAACGGGACATGGTGGAGCGTCTACTCGACGTTTGACGCCATCATGTCCCGTTGGGTGCTGCTCACCGCTGGCTATGGGGATATGCCCAGGTCTGGTTGGTTGCGGTGGTTGAATCGGTGCCAACGATGCGGGTTCCGCGGGCGCAGGTGACGGCCGGGGTTGCGCAGCTTCTTCTCGGGATTCAGGTCGAGTCGATGCAGCTGTGCGGGGTCCGGTACTTCCAGGCGGAGGCGGGTGTGCGGGGTCACGGCCCCGGATTTGGCCGTCAGCTGGGGGTTGTCTACACTAGACCGGTTGCCTGGGCACCTCTGTGTCCGCAGGTCTGTGTGCAGTGACTGACCAGACACCTGCGGCCGGTCCCTGGCACTGAGAACTCGTTTCGAGAACTCATCCGGTCGGCAAGCGTCGGCCGGACCAGCCCAATTGCTGTAGGCCCACGATCGGCATGTCTTGGACATGGCGGTGTTGCATGGGAACCGTAGCGAGAAAGGTGTCGAGGTCTAACCATGACCATGACTGATCCGATCGCGGACTTCTTGACTCGTCTGCGCAACGCCAACTCGGCGTACCACGATCAGGTGAAGGCTCCGCACTCGAAGCTCAAGGCGAACATCGCCGAGATCCTCAAGCGCGAGGGCTACATCGCCGATTACCGGACCGAGGATGCGACCGTGGGCAAGGCCCTGGTCGTCGACCTCAAGTACGGCCCCAGCCGTGAGCGCAGCCTGCAGGGCCTGCGCCGCGTCTCGAAGCCGGGTCTGCGTGTGTACGCGAAGTCCACCAACCTGCCCAAGGTCCTGGGCGGCCTCGGCGTGGCGATCATCTCCACGTCGACCGGCCTGCTCACCGATCGCCAGGCGGCCAAGCAAGGTGTAGGCGGGGAAGTCCTCGCCTACGTCTGGTAAGGGGAGGTAGGACAAATGTCGCGTATTGGCAAGAAGCCCATCGCAATTCCGGCCGGCGTCGAAATCACCATCGACGGCCAGCAGGTGTCGGTCAAGGGACCCAAGGGCACCCTGACGCACACCGTCGCCGAGCCGATCACCATCTCCAAGGGTGAGGACGGCCAGCTCGAGGTCGTCCGCCCGAACGACGAGCGCCAGAACCGCTCGCTGCACGGCCTGACCCGCACCCTCGTCGCCAACATGGTCGAAGGCGTGACCAAGGGCTACGAGAAGAAGATGGAAATCTTCGGTGTCGGTTACCGCGTGCAGGCCAAGGGCTCGAACCTGGAGTTCGCCCTCGGCTACAGCCACCCGGTGCCGGTCGAGGCCCCGGCGGGCATCACCTTCGCGGTGGAATCGCCCACCAAGTTCTCCGTGTCCGGAATCGACAAGCAGGCGGTCGGTCAGATCTCCGCTGTGATCCACGGACTGCGTAAGCCCGACCCGTACAAGGGCAAGGGCATCCGCTACGCCGGCGAGGTCGTTCGCCGCAAGGTCGGAAAGACGGGTAAGTGATCATGGCGCAAACCGAAAACCAGATCGCCAAGCGCAAGCCGCGCGGCAAGGACGTGTCCACGACGCGTCGTCTGTCGAAGACCCGCCGTCACTTCCGTCTGCGCAAGAAGGTCGCCGGCACCACCGAGCGTCCGCGCCTGGTGGTCAACCGCTCCTCGCGGCACCTGCACGCGCAGCTGATCGACGATTCGATCGGCCAGACCATCGCCGCCGCGTCCTCGATCGAGGCCGACGTGCGCGCGCTGGACGGCGACAAGTCGGCCAAGAGCAAGAAGGTCGGCGAACTGCTTGCCGCCCGGGCCAAGGCCGCCGGCGTCGAGGCCGTCGTGTTCGACCGTGGTGGTCACGACTACCACGGCCGCATCGCGGCGCTCGCCGACGCTGCTCGCGAAGGTGGGTTGAAGTTCTGATGATCAAGACCAACGGAAGGAACGTCTGATGCCGGGACGTCAACGGCGTGACGGCGGCAACGGACCCGCCGGACAGCAGAATGGTGCCGCCGGTGGCGGCGACAACCAGCGCGGCGGTGGCCGCGACCGGCGCGGCGGCAACGACCGTCGCGACCAGCAGGCCGAGAAGAACCAGCTCGAGCGCGTCGTCGCGATCAACCGCGTCTCCAAGGTCGTGAAGGGTGGTCGTCGCTTCAGCTTCACCGCCCTCGTGATCGTCGGTGACGGCAACGGTCTGGTCGGCGTCGGCTACGGCAAGGCCAAGGAAGTTCCCGCGGCCATCCAGAAGGGTGTCGAGGAGGCTCGCAAGAGCTTCTTCCGCGTCCCGATGATCGGCTCCACCATCGTCCACCCGGTTCAGGGTGAGGCGGCGGCCGGTGTGGTCATGCTGCGTCCGGCCTCGCCCGGTACCGGTGTGATCGCCGGTGGTGCGGCCCGTGCCGTGCTGGAATGCGCTGGCATCCATGACATCCTGGCGAAGTCGCTCGGTAGCGACAACGCCATCAACGTCGTGCACGCGACCGTTGCGGCGCTCAAGATGCTGCAGCGTCCGGAAGAGGTCGCGGCTCGCCGTGGCCTGCCGCTCGAGGACGTTGCCCCTGCGGGCATGCTGCGTGCGCGCGCCCAGGCTGCGGGAGGTGCCAGGTAATGGCAGATCTCAAGGTGACCCAGATCAAGAGCACGATCGGCGCCAAGAAGAACCAGCGTGACAGTTTGCGCACGCTCGGTCTGCGCAAGATCCGGCAGACCGTGGTTCGCGAGGACAACTCGCAGAACCGGGGACTCATCAATGTCGTGCGCCACCTCGTGACAGTTGAGGAGGTCTGACATGACCATCAAGTTGCATCACCTGCGTCCCGCGCCCGGTGCCAAGACCGAGAAGACTCGGGTCGGCCGTGGTGAGGGTTCCAAGGGTAAGACCGCGGGCCGTGGTACCAAGGGCACCAAGGCACGCAAGAACGTCCCCGCCGCCTTCGAGGGTGGGCAGATGCCGCTGCACATGCGGCTGCCCAAGCTCAAGGGCTTCACGAACCGGTTCCGCACGGAATACCAGGTCGTGAACGTCGGCATCATCGCCAAGCTCTTCCCCGAGGGCGGCGAGATCGGCAAGGCCGAGCTCGTGGCGGCCGGCGCGGTTCGTAAGAACCAGCTGGTGAAGGTCCTCGGCGACGGCGAGATCGGCGTCGCGGTCCAGGTGACCGTCGACAAGGTGACCGGCGCGGCCAAGGAAAAGATCACTGCGGCCGGTGGCACTGTCACCGAGCTGGGCTGACGGTACTCTGACAACCAGTGGCACCGGACGAGTGAAAGCTCGTCCGGTGCCACTGTTAGAGTTCAAGTTGTTGTCTGCCAAGCCTCGTCATGGTTTTCAGCGTCCCCAGATGCCGCGTCGTCGGATCTGGAGTATTGCTTGAATCAACCATGTCCTGACCACCATGTCGTTCGCCAGGAGGATCTGTGCTTTCCGCCTTCGTATCGGCCTTCCGGACTCCGGACTTACGGCGGAAGATTCTCTTCACGCTGGGGTTGATCGCGCTGTACCGTCTGGGTGCCGCGCTGCCGTCCCCCGGCGTCGATTACAGGGCCGTCCAGGACTGCATCAAGCAGGTATCCGGCGGTGATTCCGGCGGTATCTACCAGCTGATCAACCTGTTCTCCGGTGGCGCGCTGCTGCAGCTGTCGGTGTTCGCGATCGGCATCATGCCGTACATCACCGCGAGCATCATCATCCAGCTGCTGACCGTCGTCATCCCGCGGTTCGAGGAACTGCGCAAGGAAGGCCAGTCCGGCCAGAACAAGATGACGCAGTACACCCGGTACCTGTCGATCGCGCTCGCGATCCTGCAGGCCACCGGCCTCGTCGCGCTGGCCTCGCGCAAGCAGCTGCTGCAAGGCTGTGACAAGGACATCATCGCCGACAACGGCATCTTCGGCATGATCATCATCGTGCTGGTGATGACCGCAGGCGCGGCACTGGTCATGTGGTTCGGCGAGCAGATCACCGAGCGCGGTGTCGGCAACGGCATGTCGCTGCTGATCTTCGCCGGCATCGCCGCGCGCATCCCGACCGAGGGCAAGCAGATCCTGGACAGCCGTGGCGGTCTGGTGTTCGGCCTGGTCTGTGTCGCCGCGTTCGCGATCATCACCGCGGTCATCTTCGTGGAACAGGGCCAGCGGCGTATTCCGGTGCAGTACGCGAAACGCGTGGTCGGCCGGAAGATGTACGGCGGCTCCTCGACCTACCTGCCGTTGAAGGTCAATCAGGCCGGCGTCATCCCGGTGATCTTCGCGTCCTCGCTGCTGTACCTGCCCAACCTGGTCTCGCAGCTCACCTCCTCGCGGAACAATCCGGACCCGAGCTGGTGGCAGGAGATCATCGCCAAGTATCTGGTGAACCCGGGCAACCCGGTCTACATCGCGATCTACTTCGGTCTGATCGTGTTCTTCACCTACTTCTACGTCGCGATCACCTTCAACCCGGAGGAACGCGCGGACGAGATGAAGAAGTTCGGTGGCTTCATCCCGGGGTACCGCCCCGGCAAGCCCACCGCGGATTACCTCAACCATGTGCTGAGTCGCATCACCCTCCCCGGCTCGGTCTACCTCGGTCTCGTAGCTGTCCTGCCGAATCTTTTCCTCGATATCGGCGCTTCCGGTAACGGTCAGAACCTCCCGTTCGGCGGCACCGCGGTGCTGATCATGGTGAGTGTCGGCCTGGACACGGTCAAGCAGATCGAAAGCCAGCTGATGAATCGAAATTACGAAGGGTTCCTCAAGTGAGAGTTGTACTGCTCGGTCCGCCGGGTGCCGGCAAGGGCACCCAGGCCGTCCTGCTTTCGGAAACACTGGGCGTCCCGCACATCTCTACCGGGGATCTGTTCCGCGCGAACATCAGCCAGCAGACCCTGCTCGGCCGCGAAGCACAGAAGTACATGGACGCGGGCGATCTGGTGCCCAGCGACGTCACCAACCGCATGGTCGAGGCCAGGGTCAACGAGACCGACGCCGCGAACGGCTTTGTGCTGGACGGCTACCCGCGCACGGTCGACCAGGCCGACGCGCTGGAGAAGATCCTCGCCGAGATGGACAAGAAGCTGGACGCGGTGCTGAGCTTCGACGTGCCCGAGGAGACCGTGATCGAGCGGTTGGTCGAGCGTGGCCGCACCAGCGGGCGCAGCGACGACAACGCCGAGGTCATTCACAACCGGATGGTCGTCTACCGCGACGAGACCGCACCGCTGCTCGAGCATTACGACGGCCTGGTCGTTCCGGTGGACGCGGTCGGCACCATCGACGAGGTGCATGCCCGCGTGCTGCACGCCCTGGGCCGCTGATGCAGTTCACGACGGTGGGCTGATGGTCTTCGGCCGCAAGAGCAAGAAGGTGGTGCCGTTTCGCACCACCGGTGAACTCGAAGCCATGGCGGCGGCCGGCGCGATCGTCGGCCGCGCCCTGGTCGCCGTGCGCGCCGCCGCCAAGCCCGGGGTGTCCACCCTGGAGCTGGACGAGGTCGCCGAGCAGCTGATCCGCGACGCCGGTGCGGTGCCGTCCTTCAAGGGCTACCACGGTTTCCCCGGTTCGATCTGCGCGTCGGTGAACGACCGTGTGGTGCACGGGATTCCGACCGCGGACGAGATCCTCACCGAGGGCGACCTGGTCTCCATCGACTGCGGCGCCATTCTCGACGGCTGGCACGGTGATTCGGCGTGGACGTTCGGCGTCGGCAACATCATCGACGCCGACCGCCTGCTGAGCGAGGCGACCAAGCTGTCGATGGAGGCGGGTATCGAGGCGATGGTGCCGGGCAACCGGCTCTCCGACGTCTCGCACGCCATCGAACTCGGCACCCGCGCGGCCGAGCAGCTACACGGCCGCGCCTACGGCATCGTCGACGGCTACGGTGGTCACGCCATCGGCCGCGAGATGCACCTCGATCCGTTCCTGGCGAACGAGGGCGACCCGGGCAAGGGCCCGAAACTCGTCGTCGGATCGGTCCTCGCGATCGAACCGATGCTGACGCTCGGCACCACCCAGACCCAGGTGCTCGACGACGACTGGACCGTCGTCACCGTGGACGGCACCCGCGCCGCACACTGGGAGCACACGGTCGCCGTCACCGAGAACGGCCCCCGCATCCTGACGCTGCGCCCGGAGTAAGCACCCGGCACAACACTGCTGTGCCGGGCGGCGCACGGTCGGCGCCGTCGATCCCTGCCGACCCCTCCTGTGCGGAAGATCGAGCGGCGCAACGTTATTCGAGACACTGGCGGTCGGCACGCGACGTGGCGAGGAGTCGATACGCACCGACGCCTGCGGGGGTGGCGGCCCCCGCTGGACGATCTCGCCTCGCGGCGATACCCAGCGATATCGCTGGATCGGTGTCGTCGTTCCTTGCGCCTGCTGCGCGCGACCGTGACATTGAGCGGGCGGCGTTGCCCGAGTGTCGGATCAGGTCGACGTTGGTGGCCTGATCGCTACGGTGTTGAACTCTGGTGTTGAACTCTGCTGTCAGCGTAAGTCCGGGCAGGTGGGTGCTGCCCGAGTAGGCGACTACTCGAATCCGGTTGGCGCGTCACGTGGTTCGAGTGCGGGGCCACCTCACCCGGGCAGGCACGAGCATCGGAAATTGTGTGTGGTGTGCGAATTCCCTTGCGGCAGGTAGTCGCCGGGCGGTCAGCCGGTGCGGAGCGCGGTGCGCAGGACCAAAGTCACGATGGGCAGGTCGAATTCGCCCTCGGCGGTCTCCGGCCGGCTACGCAGATACTCGGTGACCCGGCTCAGCACCTCGGCCCGCTGCTGCGCCGATACCACCAGGGTGTGCGAGTGCGTACCGATGGTCGTGGTCAGCGACTCGGCCGTTCGTCGTTGCGAGTGCGGGAAGTTGGCGGTTTCGAAGGCCTCGAACAGCGGGTGCTCGGGTAGTGCCGCGGGGGCCAGTTCCAGCGGCGGAGCCGACGCCGCCGAGCGCGCGATGCGACCCAATTCGGCGACCCAGTCGACCCGGGTGTCGTCGGTGTTCCACAGGGCGGCGAAAACGCCGCCTTTCTGCAAAACTCGCGCGAACTCCGGAAAAGCACGCTGTTGATCGAACCAGTGGAAGGCCTGCCCGGCCACGATCGCGTCCACCGAACGGTCCGGGAGCGGAATCGCCTCCGCCGTTCCCTCGAGGGCGCGGACGCCCGGCAGGCGCCGCATCAGTTCCACGCGCATGCCGTCGTCGGGCTCGACCGCGATCACCGAGGCGCCGACCGCGAGCAGCCCCTCGGTCAGTTTCCCGGTGCCCGCCCCGAGGTCGAGGACGATCGGCGCGGGGACGGTGGGCACCTGCTCCAGTGCCCAGCGGATGGCGGTTAACGGGTAGTCCGGTCGGTGGTCGGCATAGTCCATCGCGTTGGCGCCGAAGGACGCGGCCCGACGGGCATGCAGGGCACGCTTGCTCGCATCTCGATCAGTCGTATTCCCCATGCGCCCCACCCTAAGTCCGGGTAGCAGCGCGCGGGCGGGATTTACGACGCGCCGGGCAACCGGCGCACGCCCGCGCACACCTCGGCGGCCAGGTCGTCGTAGCCGACGGCCAGTTCGGCCAGGCGCTGCCACGCGTCCCACAGGTCCCATTCGGAGGCGCTCGCCAGCGCCGCGTAGGCGTTGGCGGTGAACTGGGCGAGCCGGTCGATCACGGCGCCGACCGTCTCGGTGTGCACATGTGCGGCGCCGTGTGCGGGCGGCAGTTGGACCGTGATCCAGCGATCGATGTCGCGCACCAAACTGGCTCGGAGCGCGTCGATTTCCTCGGTCGTCTCCCGGCCCGCGCCGAGCCGGCGCTCATGCAGCGTGGTCAACTCGTGGGCGCCCCGCAGGAGGGGGTTGTTCTCCGGCGGCTCGCCTCGGCAGGCTTGCAGCACTTGATGTTTCGCGGGAAGCTGGCCCGTGGTCATCGCGGCCCCGTGTTCCGGCAGGAGCGCACGGTATCCACGATGGCCGCGCCGGAGGGCCGAAACCGGTTCTCCGGAGCCACAATCCACTCGCGGTAGCCGGCGTGGGTGTCGGCGGGGGAGGGCAGCGCGATCTCGCCGCCGATCGGCACGATCGACACGTTGAGCCGGAACAACTCCGCGAACAGGCGGACGTCGTCGGGCAGGTCGGGCCGGATCAGAAAGGTCCAGCGTTTCGAGCGCACGTGAGAAATGACGGGGCCCAATGGATTTCGATGATGTATCAAATCGTCGTGCACCTGCTGACCGAGCGCGGCGGGCATGGTGATCGCGCCGACGAAGCCGGCCCGGACGGTGATCCGGCCGATCTCCGGATGGAAGCCGGCGGGTAGGTCACAGGTATGGCGGTAATAGGCGCATCGGGCGGCTGGGGTTTCCGCCAACGCCAGTTGGTCCATGAGAAGAGCCTCGACTAGCATCGTTGTCTGGTGAAGCCGCCCGAGCGGGTGTGTGCTGGTCACTGAGGGTGACCTACGACACCGTTCGGGCGTGATCTCAGTAGAGCACTCCATGGCAGGGCGTAAGCGTTCCGTTCAATTAGTTCTCGAGAAGTTCGCCTGCGGGTTTCGTCCCGTCCGCCCGGCTGACGTGCGGATCGCACGTCGTCGGCCGATTTCGGTATTCACCGGGAACCAACGCGCGGTAAACGCGAGGTACTTTAATCCTGAACTGTTGAAGCTGCCCTGAGGCCGCTCGGCCGACACGATCCCGGCGTCGCATCCCACGTCATCCTCGCGGTGTATATCGGCGAGTACATCCGCCATAGCAAATTCAGGGTTAGTCACCGATGTGGTGCGAAGGGGTCCAACCCTACGCTCAGTGGCATGACAACAATTGCTCTCGCTTCCGCTCCCGTCCTGGCCAGTACCGCCGAGACGGCAGGCTCGATCGCCTTCGGTGTCCTCGCCGTAGCCGTCGCCATCGGCGCCATCGCGCTGTTCATCGCCGGTGTGGTGAGCGCGCTACGCTCCAGCAACTACGCGGCCGCCGGGAAGGCCATCTGGGTGCTGCTCATGCTCGCCTTCCCGTTCCTCGGCCCGGTGGTGTGGTTCGTCTGGGGGCGCAACTCGACCATCCAGCCGATACGGCCGACCACGGCGGGGTGACGGTCTACGGCGTAGTCCGGAAGAACAGCACGCGATCACCGTGCTCGGCCAGCGGGGTGGTCGCGCTGATCTGCCGCAACCCGCTCGACGGAAGATAGGTGAGGTTGGCGAACATCTGGGTGTTGCCGAACGCCGCGCGCAGTTTCGTCTCGTTCGCGCGGTCGGCGTTCAGATCGGCCAGCATCTTGAAGTCCAACGGCGCCAACGGTTTATCCAGCGGAGCCTGCCCCGCCGGCCGGCCGAGGGCGGCGTACTGGGTGGCCGCCCCGTGCTCGTACCAGCACAGCTCGTAGGCGACGTGCTCGGTCACCGTGATCGCGGCCACCGGCCAATCCTGGGACAGCCGCCTGGCCAGCGGATGCTTGCCCACCGGCGTCAGCTCCCAGTGCAGGCTCATCACCGTCACCCAGCCGCCGTAGGGCTGATCGATCAGCACCACGTCGTCGCCGAGCTTCTCCGCCGTGTTCACCTCGGCATCGGTGATCTTCCAATGCTCCTCGCGCTCACCGAGATAGCTCTCCCGATCCAGCGGGTAGGCGTCGTCGGTCGCGTACGCGCCGATGATCGCCGCGCGGATCTGCGCGATCGCGTCCGGCACCGGGCAGTACACGCTGAGCGCGCCGAAACTGGTGCCGATCTGCACCGGCATCGAGGGCGGGTCCGGTTCCGCGCCGGGCAGCAGCGGCCGCAGGCCGACCAGGGCCAGCTTCCAGTTGATCTCCTCGACGGTCGACAGATCGCCGGAGGACTTGAACAGGATCTGCTGCTGGGTCAGCCGACCGGCCTGCTCCAGCGTGCGGCAATTGAGTTCGGCGAGCGCCCGGTACGACTTCGGGGTCAGGTCGAGATCTTGAACTCCGCAGGCGCGCAACCGGATCGACATGGTCGTCGAGGTGAACGCGGAGTACCGCTCGCGATACATCGACAGCGCCTGCTTGCGTGACCGGCCGACCATCAGGGTGCGCAGCAGCGTGCTCAGGCTGGCCAGGTATTTACCCGACAGCTCCGGGTTCGCCGCGGCCAGCGCGCTGCGGATCCGCGCCGCCTCCTCGCTGGCCGCGACCGCGGCGTCCTGATCGAGACGGCCGAGCCACACGCCACATTTCGAGAGTCCGTCGGCGCACAGCCCCGCGACCTCCGGATGGATGCGCGCCACCCGTCGGTAGGTGTCGCACGCGCGCCGGATGGTGGTGGTGGCGAGTTCCCGGCGACCGCTGTCCCTGGCCGCGAGTTCGACCGACCGGAGCGCCTCGTTCAGCTCGCCCGCGAGCCGGGCGTTGAGCACCTGCCCGGTGGAGAGCAGACGCAGCCGGATGGCGACCGCCTCCTCGGCGGGCGCCAGCGCGTCCCTGGTCCGATCGCGTACCGACCCGTTGGTCTTGGTGGCGATGAAGCCCTTCGCCAGATCGGCGAGCGAGGTGGCCAGTCGCAGATCCGCCTCGACCGAACGATCAAGCGCCGCATACCGATCCGCGGCGACCCGACGCTCCAGCGCGTCCAGATCCATCGCGTCCCTCGTTTCCAGCATGATCCTCCGCTAAGCGGCGGCAGCGTGCCACCCGCACCTTCTAACGCACGAGTCTGTCACGGTTATCGGCTCGGCGCACCAGGATCTTGCGCGGGTGATGTGGGCAGGGTGTGCTTCGAATCGGCGGCGCGGGCCGCTGTCCCGGAATCACCCTTCCAACAGCAGCGTGACCGGCCCGTCGTTCACCAGCTCGACCTGCATGTGCGCACCGAATCGCCCGGTCGCGACGGTGGCGCCGAGCTCGCGCAGCGCCTCGGCGAACGCGTCCACGAGGGGCTGCGCGACCGTGCCGGGCGCGGCGGCGTTCCAGGACGGGCGGCGGCCCTTGGCGGTATCGGCATAGAGGGTGAACTGACTGACCACCAGGATCGGCGCGGCCAGGTCGGCGGCGGAGCGTTCGCCGTCCAGGATGCGCAGCCGCCATACCTTGTCGGCGAGCGCCTTCGCGGTTGCCTCGGTGTCGCCGTGGGTGGCGCCGACCAAGGCGAGCAGTCCGTGGGGCACCCCGGACGCGGCCGGGTCGATCCGGCCGACGATCTCGTCCTCGACGCGCACCTGGGCCGAGCTCACTCGTTGCAGCAGGATTCGCACAGTCATCGATCATGCCGTGCCTGCGTGCGGTGGGTGCCCCGGGTTCTCCCCGGCCGCGCGCAGGGTGCGTTCCCGGATCGGGGTGAGACGGATATTGAGATCGAATTCCGTTGGGCGACACCGCGAGTTCATCCGTGTGCGGTGTCGTGGAAGCCAGTCGACGGGCGAGCGGGTGGAGCATCGATGACCGACGAGCGGGCCGGGACCGGCCGGGCGACGATGGCCGCCGACGGGGGCCGGTGAGCGGGGATGGGACTGTATCTGCCCGAGGAACTGCGCTGGCTGGGCTGGATCGCCGGGGCGACCTGGCCGGACGGCGACGAGAGCGGCATGTGGGAGATCTCCGCCGCGTGGAAGGCCGCGAGCGCCGACCTGACCGCCCTGCTGTCCGAGATCGACGCGGCCAAGAGCGCGACCATGCGGGCGTATCTCCAGGGTGACGGCGCAACCGCCATGGGCGTCGCGTTCGACCACTTGCGCACCGGCGACGAATCGCTGGAGTCGCTGGCGCAATTCCTCCAAACCGTGTCCGACTCCAGCTTTGACGCGGGCACCGAACTCGAGGCGACGAAGCTCAACATCATCGTCTCGCTCGTCTGGCTGGCGCTGGAAATCATCTGGGCTTGGCTGTTTCCGCCGACGGCGCCCGCGGCGGAGGCGGCGGCCATCACGACCACGCGGTCGATCCTGCGGGTGCTCGAGGACAAGCTGGCCGCGCAGATCGGCCGGCTGGCCGCGAAGCTGGGCGCGGCCACCGAGAAGCGCTTCTTCCTGAAGACGCTGGCGTCGGGCCGCCTGGTCGCGCCGACCGCCAAGGGGTGGGGGGTCTACTCGGTGAAGCTGCTGGAGACCGGCGTCACCTCGGCGGGCTTGGACGCCGCCGTACAACTCGGGCAGATGGCCGCGGGACATCGCCGGAAGTTCGACGGTACCCAGTTCGGGGTATCGATCTTCGCCTCGGTCGCGGGCACCCTCCCCTCGCGAGAGTTCGCGCGCTACTTGGGTTTCGGGTTGGACAAGGTGATCGGCGGGCGGAATATCGGCGCGTGGGGCGCTACCGGGCGCGGTGCGTTCATCGGCGCGGCCTCCGGGATCGTCGGCTCGGCCGCGGGCAACGTGGCGGTCGGGGTGGCGACCGGGTCGTGGACATCGTTCTCCTCACCCAGCGGATGGGTCGGAGCGGCGGCCAGGGGTGGATTGGTCGGCGGTGCGCGCGGCGGCTTCACGCTGAAGACGGTGTCGCCGAACGACATACGCCGGTTCGCCTGGGCGAACAAGCCGACGCCCGCACCTGCGCCGGTAACCAACGGTGGGCGGACGGGGTCTACCCGTACCGGTGATGGATCGGTATCGGTGGCCAATGGTTCAGGAGGGCAATCGCATTCGGGCGGATCGCGGTCGGTGACGACGGCCTCGGTGTCGAACGGCGGTGGTTCCCAGCATGGATCGCAGCCGAGTGGCTCCAGAGGCGGTTCGCAGAACGGTTCGCACTCGGTGGTGTCGGGTGGTGGTTCCGGGAACGGTTCGCATTCGGGCGGATCCGGCCGCGGGTCGCAGGATGGTTCGCACTCGGTCACGTCAGGGGGAGGGTCGCAGAACGGTTCGCACTCGGCGGCGGCTGGTGGCGGTTCGCAGAATGGCTCGCACTCGGTTACGTCTGCTGGAGGCTCACCGCCGGGTTCGCAGCCGGGGGGAGGAGCGCAGCACGGATCGCAGTCGGCTGCGTCCGGGGGTGGTTCGCAGAACGGTTCATCCTCGGGCGCTTCGGGGGGCGGCTCGCGGGCGCAGAGTGCGCATGCGTTCGGCGGTGGCGACGGGCAGTCCGTGACGTCCAGCCGGTCGTCGACGCACGGTGACGGATCGTCGGTGCGATCTTCCGGTGGTTCGTCGAGTAGTGGTTCGGGCCGGACGGGTTCGTTCGTGACGGCCAGCGAGGGGGCGGGCGGGTCGTCAGTGCGTGATTCGACCGGTGGTTCCTCGATCCGCGAATCGAACGGCGGTTCCTCGGTGCGTGATTCGGTCGGTGGCTCTTCGGGGCGTGCGTCGATAGGTCGCGATTCGGCCGACGGGTCCTCGGGTTCCTCGCGCAACTCGGGCTCGTTCGTCACCGCGGAATCGGTTGGTGCAGCGGGAAGTCCGCCGCCGTCCATACGGAGCAGCACCACCGGCGCCGAGCCACCGACCTCCTACCAATCATCGGTCGACGGCGGGTGGACGCCGCCCGGAGGGAGCGTGCACGGATCGCCGCCTGGCGGCAGCGTCCATGGATCGTCGTCCGGGGGCAGCGTGCCCGGATCGTCGAACAGCGCACCGAGCGTCGTGAGCCATCCGTCGGGCTCCTCGTCATCGGCGCCGGGTGGCGCGGGCTCGTCCGCAGCAAGCCAGAGCGGCTCTGGCACAGCAGGTTCCACCGGATCTTCGAGCTCGCGACCGGCGACGTCTGGCAGCGGCGGATCCGAGCCGGACCGCCCCGCGCCCCGTCCGGACCCGAATGCCTATCTCGGCCCGGGCAAGGACATGAAGGCGAAGACCCGGCCCAAGCAGATCATCGACTGGGGCCCCATGCCCCCGCCGTTCACGGTGCCCGCCGCACCCACCCCCGACCACTGGATTCCCGCTGCCGCGCAACCGGACGAGGCACCGGAGGTCGACGTGCCGTTCACCATGACCGATGAGGAGAAGAAGAGGTAATGCCGAAATTCGAGGTCGACACCGATCAGCTGCGCACCGCGGCGAAACATGCCGCGGGAATTCACGACCGCATCGACGGCGTGCTCGCCACCTTGGAGTCCAAGCTGGGCGCGACCGGCACCCCTTGGGGCAAGGACGGTTTCGGTAAGAAGTTCGCCGACGGGGAGAAGGGCTATCTCGCCGCACGCGACAACCTGCTGCAGGGCATCGGCGGCATCTCGGGGACGTTCGGCGCGATCGCCGACGGTCAACGCGACGCGGCCGGCCTGATCGATGGGCAGGAATCCACCAGCACCCGCTCCTTCGGCAAGCGCGGCAAGCCCTGACCGAATCGCGGTGCCGGACTTCGTTTCTTACCAGAGGGAACGGGGCCGGATGTCGTTGGCCAGGTCGATCAGCGCGTAGCGGTGCAGCCGATTCTGAGTCGTCCGCGCGACCGCCCGCAGGACCGATTCGAGCCCGCCACGCAGCCCGTCCTCGGTGTAGCGGAACCCGAGGATAGTGCTGCGCCCCTCCGGTTTTCCGCCGTTGTTCAGCCAGGCCAGCGCGGCAGCCAGCACGATCGCCTGCAACTGCATCAGGCGCGGTTCGTCCGGCAGTGCGTAGAGGTGTGCGGCAGCGGCGTCGAGATCCGCCTGGGTCAGCTCGGCCACCGGCTTGGTGACCAGCAGCAGACATGCGGTCATTCGCGCGGCATTATGATGCCGCGACGAATCCGGCACCTGCTGCAAGGTGGACACGGCGGTGAACACATCGCCGTCCACGGCGAGCCTGCGGGCCAGGCCGAATGCCGCGCTCGCCACGCCACGGGTGTTCCGCCAGACCGACCGGTAGTACTCCGTCGCCGCCTGCCGCCACCGATTCGGCTCGTCCGGATTCGCGTCGGTCTGGAGCAGGAGTTCGGCGGTCGCGGCCAGCGCCAGCAGCGGCGCGATCTCACCCGGAACCATCGAGTGCACGCGATCGAAATGCTCGTAGGCCTGTGCGTAGCCGGCACAGCACAGTTCCGCGATGCCCGTGTACCAATCGATCCGCCAGTCCGCGCGATGGGCGGGCAGCAAGCGTGCCAGGCTTTCCCTGGCCTGCTCCACCTCGCCCAGGTCCAGATGCGCTCGGACCGCGGCCAAGGTGCCTTCCAGGTCGAAGGTTTCGGGCGTCGCGATGGCTCCCGCGCTCATATCGGCGATGCTCTGCCGCAGCGTATCGAGCGTCTGCTGCGGATCGCCGTGCAGCAAGGGGGACAGCAACTCCGCGCTCGGGTCCTCGCTGTCGATCAGCGGGACCGGCAGTGCGGCAACGACACTCGGCGGTTCGAGGGTCGGCACCTGGTGCACGCCCTCGATCACCCCCTCGGTCTGCCGAATCAGCGTATCGATGCCGAAATCGCCACGCGGCGAACCGAATACCGCCGAGGTCTGCGGATACTCCCGGTTCGTATCCTCGGCGAGCACCGCGCGCAGCACGCCGGCGAGCTGACGGTACATCGCGTACGCGGACGGAAACCGTTGTGCCGGATCCGGATCGGTCGCCCGCAACAGCAGCCGCTCGAAGACCGGATAGCGGCGCAGCACCGGTTCCTCGTCGGCCGGCGGAATCCCGGGGAGTTTCGGACCGCCCTTTTCGGTCGGCATATTCAGCGTCAACGCGGCCAATGTCCGTCCGACCGTGTGGATATCGGAGGCGATGGTCGGGCCGGTGCTGGTGAACTCGGGCGCCTGATATCCCAGGGTGCCGTACAGGCTGCCGCCGGATTCCCTGGCCGCCACCGCGCCGAGGTCGATGAGTTTCACCTCGTCCTCGGTGACCATGATGTTGTCCGGCTTCAGATCGTTGTAGGCCAGGCCGAACGAGTGCAGGTAATCCAGGGCGGGCAGCACCTCCATCACATAGGCGATGGCCTCGGCCACCGGGAGGTGCTCCGGTGCGCGCAGATCGAGCATTTCCTTCAGTGATTGCCCGCCCACGTACTCCATCACGATGTACCCGCACGGAATTCCGTCCGCCGAACGGTGTTTGACGAAGTTGAAGATCTTCACGATCCCCGGATGCGCCATTTCCGAGAGGAACTGCCGTTCCGCCAGTGCCACCACGTGGGCCTCGAAGTCGAGCGGATTCTGCAACCCTTTCAGGACTACCCAGCGGTCGCTGACATTGCGGTCGCGGGCGAGGAATATCCAGCCCATGCCGCCGTAGGCGAGGCAGCCCTGCACCTCGTATTGATCGGCGATCAGATCGCCGGGGGCCAGCAGCGGCCGGAAGTTGAACGGCGACCCGCAATTCGGACATTTCCCCGACGTGGGGGCGGATCCGTTGCCTGCCGAGCGGCCGACGGGCTTATGGCATTTCCAGCAGAACCGTTTGTCCTCGGGTACCTCGGGATTGCGCAGGATCGCGGTCGCCGGGTCGACCTGCGAAACTCGGGGCAGATCGACCAGTCCCGCGCTGAGCCGGCGAACACTCGGCCGGGACCGGACGCTGCGTTCGGAACCGGGGTCGGCGTCCAGGTCCAGCGAATCGTCCTGATCGGGCAGCCAAGGGCTGGTTTCGGCCGGTGAAACCCGTCGAGTAGCCCACTGATATTGGGCCCGTTGTGCCAATTCTCCGAGATCCTCGGTCAGTGTGGTCGATTGAGCAGGCGGGCGAATGTCATCGGAGCCACTGAAGTGTTCCGGCATTCGACCCTCTCAGCACCAGCGCGTTCGACGTCGGCCGAACCCGCACCGCTCCGCGGCACCGGTGGACAACCGTTGCGGCGGAGCGGGGCGGAACAGGTCGGCCTTATCGCGATTCTGCCTCATTGTTCGTTGCGGCGTTGTTGCTTGCCCGGGATATATCGGCGATACGCGGGTCGCGGTGTTCCATCGGCCGCTCGGCGACGACGGGGAACGCGCCGGTGAAGCCTTCGCGCAGGGCCGCGAGGTGCAGGACCCGGCCGCGGGCGAAGAACCAGCCGAGGATCATGGCCGGGACCATGATCACGGCCATCGCGATCACCGCGCCGCGCTGCACGTCGCTCTTGCTGAACAGCATGAGCACGACCACCGCGGCCAAGAACACCAGGGTCGCGATGCTGGTGTACGGCGCGCCGATCAGCCGGAAGGAGGGGCGCGTCATCTTGCCTTCCTTGGCCCAGCGCCACAGCTTGAGCTGGCAGAGCACGATCGCCGCCCACGCGGTGATGGTGCCGAGTGCGGACATGTTCAGCACGATCTCGAAGGCCTTGTCCGGGACCAGGGCGTTGAGCCCGACGCCGATCAGCGCGACCGCGCCGGTGGCGAGGATGCCCACGTAGGGCACGCCCCGCTTGGACATCAGGCCGGCCATCGCGGGAGCGCTGCCGTTCATCGACATCGAGCGCAGGATGCGCCCGGTCGAGTAGAGCCCGGCGTTGAGGCTGGAGAACGCCGCGGTCAGCACGACCAGGTTCATCATCGTGCCCGCGCCGCCGACACCGATCTTGGAGAAGAAGGTGACGAACGGGCTCTCGCCGGACTTGAACGCGGTGTAGGGCAGCAGCAGCGAGAGCAGCACCAGCGAGCCGACGTAGAACAGCGCGATGCGGGCGATGACCGAGTTGATCGCGCGCGGCATGATCTTTTCCGGGTTCTCCGCCTCGCCGGCGGCGGTGCCGATTAATTCGACTGCGGCGTAGGCGAAGATGACGCCGGTGGTGCACAGCACGATGGGGATGATGCCGTTGGGGAGCAGGCCGCCGTGCTGGCTGATCACGCTGATCCCGGTGCTGTTGCCCTCGATCGGGCGCCGTCCGGCCAGGAAGACGGTGCCGACGATGAGGAAGCCGACCAGTGCGACCACCTTGATCAGCGCGGCCCAGAACTCCATCTCACCGAACCAGCGCACCGACACCATGTTGATGGCGACCACCAGGGCCAGCGCGACCAGCGCGATGGTCCACTGCGGAATCACCTGCATGCTGCCCCAGTAGTGGACGTAGGTGGCGATCGCGGTGATGTCGACGATGCCGGTCATACACCAGTGGAAGAAGTACATCCAGCCGACGCCGAAGGCCAGCTTCTCGCCGTAGAACTCGCGAGCGTAGGAGACGAACGAGCCCGACGAGGGGCGGTGCAGGATCAGCTCGCCGAGGGCCCGCAGGATGAAGAACACGAAGATGCCGCACACGGCGTACGCCAGGAAAAGCCCTGCCCCGGCGTCTTTCAGTCTGCCGCCGGCGCCTAGGAACAGCCCGGTGCCGATCGCGCCGCCGATGGCGATCATCTGCAGTTGACGTGGGCGCAGCGCCTTGTGATAGCCCGCGTCCTCGGCGTGCAGTGCCCGCGAAGCCGGCTCCTGCGTCTGTGCGGGAGGTCGAACGATGGTCATGCCTGGGCCTTTCATGTGACGGCAGTCATATCGCTCAACAACGTACCGTTGTTTAACGGCACGTTCAATAGATGTACATGGTTGTCATCTCATGAAACGTGATCGTCATACAGTCAGATCGACTGGCTATCGAACGGCAATCATTCGGTCAGCGCAGGTTTCGGTGTGGTTTCCTTGAGGTATGGCAGCGGGTACGGAATTTACGATCGATGAGCTGGCGCGTGAGGCCGGCACGACCGTGCGAAGCCTGCGCGTCTATCACGAGCGCGGCGTGCTGCCGCCGCCGCAGGTGAAGGGGCGCACCGGGTTCTACGGGTCCGACCATCTCAACCGGGTGCGCACCATCGGCCGGTTGCTGGATCGGGGCATCAAGCTCAACGGGATCAGGGAACTGCTCGAGGCCTGGGATCGCGGCGACGACCTGGGCGACATCCTCGGTGTGCCGGAGCCGGAGGCCCTCGATCACCCCGGCGCGGCGGTCGAGTCCGCCGTGCCGAGCGATCCGGGCGCTGCCCCCGCTGTCAGTGAAATGGTCGTCGCCGCAACGGAACTCGCGGATCGGTACCGGGATGTGCCGCATGGTCTCGCCCGGGTGGTCGCGACCGGCATGTACGAGCCGCTCGATGCCGCCACCTACGTCGTGGCCGACCAGCAGCTCGTCCGGATCGCCGAGCAATTGGCGGTGTCGGGGGCGGCGCCCGCGCAGATCCTGGACGAGGTGGAGCGGTTGCGGGGGGATTGCGATCGGATCGCCCGGCGCTTCGTGGACGTGTTCGAGCGGACTGCCTGGCAGTCGTTCCGGCAGTCCGGGCGCACCCAGGCGGACCGGGCCGAGCTGGCCGAGCGCGTGCTCGCCGCCCGGGTCGTGCCCGGTCAGGCGGCGGCGGAGCTGGTCAACCGTTTCGTCGCGCACTACCTGAACCGCGACATCGCGGAGCTGGCCGAGGAGCTGCCCGGTCTGTGAGGCGGGATCGGCGGCGTCCGCGTCGCGAATCTTGCCGCTAGACAGCGGCACGTTCTTTGATGTAACGTTTGAGGTGGGATCCGGGGGCATGCACAAAGCGACGCCAATCTGCGCATGCCCTCGGAACCTGGCCCCTCGAACGGGCGCCCGCGGCACACCGGCCGAAGTAGCCGATGTTGTGCGCGGTTGAGCTTCCCGTAGCGCCCCCGTCGGCCGAACATCAACGCGTATAGCGCATTTCGCGAGGTGGACGGCCGGGTGTACCCGCATGTTGTCTGTAACTGTCGCGGCACTTTCCGTTCATGTCCGAGCAACAGGCGAGTTGCTATGGACTGTCATCGTCGAATGCGTACAGCTGATGTGGGTGCGGGCCGACCGCACATACGCGGAGGGAACGCGGTGGCGGACAAAGTCCAGTACGACTCGGATCTGTTCTTCAAGGCAGCGAAGAAGACCGGGGACGCGCGCGACCGAATCAACACGGTGCTGCACACCTTGCAGGCGTCGATCAACGCGCGCGGAAACCCCTGGGGCAACGACACACTCGGCCGCAACTTCGCCAACGGGCCGGACGGATCCGGCGGCTACACCTCCTCGCGGGACAACATGATCACCGGCGCACAGAACATCGCTGGTTCGCTCGACAACTTCTCGACCGGCCAGACCAAGAGCGCCAAGCTGCTGGAGAAGATGGAACACGGGAACCGCGACGGTTTCTCCTGATCCACCATGATCGAACTGCCGGGCTTCCTGGAGTGGCTCGAGCCGATTGTCGGCATGGAGTGGCCCGAGGGCAACGAAGACCAGATGTGGGCGCTGGCCCAGGACTGGCACACCGCCGCCGCTGAACTGCGCACCATCCTCGCCGACATCGATGCGGCGAAAAACGCCTCGCTGACCGCCTATCCGGCCGGTGCGGGCGTCGAGGAGATGATCAAGGGCTTCGACAGCATGCGCTCCGGCGACGGGTCGGACAAGGACCAGTCGCTGACCAAACTGGCCGAACTCTTCGACCAGATCGGCGAATCCGCCGGCGGCGTCGGCACCGAGATCGAGTACGCCAAGCTGATGTACTGGTCCTCGCTCGGGCTGCTGGCCGGCGAACTCGCCGCGGCCTGGCTGTTTCCGCCCACCGCGCCCGCGGTCGAGGCGGCCGCGATCGGGATCACCCGGATCGCGGTGCGAATGATCGGCGAACGGGTGGTCTCCGCGATCATCCGGCACGCGGGCAAGCTCGTGGCATCGAAGCTCGCGAAGTTCCTGCTGCGGCATGTGGCGATCGATACGATGCTCGGCACGCTGCAGGAGCTCGGCGTCCAGCAGTGGCAGGTGGACCACGGCCACCGCACATCGATCAACTGGGATCAGGTCGCGGTCACCGCGGTGAGCTCGGCCGCGGGTGGTGCCGCGGCGGGTCCGTTCGGTGACTGGCTCGGCCACCGGTTGAGTTCGGAGATGAAGCCGTGGATGCGGGCCGCGATCACCGGTCCGGCCGCCGGTCTGGTGGGCGCGGGCGCGGGATTCGTCGCCGCGACCGGCACCCAGTTCGGCATCGACGCCGCACGCAACGGTATGGGGGATGCCTGGAACAACCTGAAGCACACCCAGGTCGACTGGCGGATGTTCACCGCGGGCGCGTCGAACGGCGCGATGTCCGGACTGAACAAGGTTGGTGCGCAGCATGCTTGGGGACACATGCGCCCGGACCTGTTCGGCAGGCCCGGTTTCGGCGACCGCTTCGACGCCGCGGTCAATCCCTCCGGCGGCGGGGCGAATTCGACCGATGGCGCGGGGGCGCGGCCGGCGGGCGCCGGCGACGGAAGCGGCCGGGGCTCGTCCCGTGACGGCGGAGCGACCAGACCGGCCGGCGCTGGAGATGTCTCGGGCAACGGACAGGGCGGCGGAGTCAACGGACAGCGTGCGGGCGATGGCGCCGGATCCAGTAGCAACCGTGGATCGAGTGACGGTCAGAGCTCGGGCGCCGCCAATGGTCCCGGCGATAGCCGCGCATCGAGCGCCGATCGTAATTCTGCCGAGGCCGGCGGATCCGATGCCGATCGTGGATCCGCCGATGGCCGGAACTCGGGCGATGCCAATGGGCCTGGCGATAGTCGCGCATCGAGTGCCGATCGTAATTCTGCCGAGGCCGGCGGATCCGATGCCGATCGTGGATCCGCCGATGGCCGGAACTCGGGCGATGTCGACGGGTCCGGCGAGCGCCGCGGGGCGAATGATGGGCGTAATTCGAGCGATGCCAACGGCTCTGGCGATAGCCAGGCTTCGAGTGCTGACCGTAGTTCTGCCGAGGCCCCGGGGGCCGATGCGGGCCGGGGAGCGGGTCATGGTGACCAAACCGGCGATGCCCAGGGGCGATCGGGCGATGCGACGACCCGGGATGCGGACCGGGCGGCCGGCGATTCAACATCGGCGCATTCCGGCGGCGACGGTGAGAGGCGGGCCGGCGCCAGTGGCTCCCGGCCAGTCGACGGCGCGGGATCGAACGCGGATCGCACTGCGGCACAGACCGATTCCGCAGATCCCGCAACTCGGCGTGCGGGCCCGGCACCGGAAGTGGACGCCGCGCACGGCGCGGGTTCCGACGGCCGGATCGATGCGACCTCCACGGGCAGCGAACCGGTCACGGTGCGAAACACCGATGGCGGACTCATCGCCAATGCGCCGATCCATGCGACGCCTCCCGGGAACCCGGGCGCTGCGCCCGCCCACCCGACAGCGGTCAATCCGGCTACTGCCGGTGAAAACCGCAGTACTCCACAATCTTCCAGTGCGTCTCGCCCGGCGTCCGCGGATGTGCGTGCGCACACCGCGTCGGACGCCCCACGCGTCGAACAACCGCGGGCCGGACACCCGGACAGCCGTCCGGCCGCAGATGCCCGCCCGCCCGCCGATCGCCCCCGGGTGAGCGACGTCCGTGGTGACGGCACCGCCCCGCGCACCCGAGAACCGGATCGCACCGGCCTAGCGGACGCCGCCCGCAGCGAGCATCAGTCGGCGCTGCAATCGGGTTCGAGCGGCGAGCATCCGCCGCGCGCCCGGTCGAGTGCGGACGGGGCCGCCGAGACGCGGCAGCTCGGCGATTCCGACGCGCCACGGTTGGCTGACAGCTCGCACACTCGACAGGACGGCCCGGCAGCGCTCGACGTAGCCGGCCTGCTGCCGCTCGCCGCCGCGGCGGGCGCCGACGCCGCACCACGCGCGGATCATCGGACCACGCCACCGGATACCGCCGCGGCCGCCGATCCCGACCACGCCGCCACCCGCCCGGATCGATCGGAACTCGACCAGCGGCGCGACTGCGCGGTCCGCAGCCTCGAACTCATCCGTCGGCTCACCGGCAGCGACGTGATCGACGTGCCGACCCGGGAAGTCGGTCTGGACGGTGTATCCCAGAGCGAAATCGAGCAGGCCGCGCACGCGCCGCTGCGAGACGTAGGGAACCACAACGAGATTCACGACGCGCTGATGTACGAGACCCGGCCGGACGGCAGTTTCGTACTGGACTCCGACGGCAACCGGATCGAGCGCCCCGACGGTGTGGCCGCGCTGGTGATCGACGTCTACGGCAAGAGCGACGAGCACAATGTCGGCGCGCACGCCTACGTGCTGGTCAAGGAGAACGGCACGATCGTGGTGCGCGATCCGATCCTGGGCCTGCCGCACGACTTCCCGCCGGTACCGCCCGGCGCCGACTATCCGGTCCGGCTCACCCGCACGATCCTGTTCGACGAGCACGGAATTCCGCAGCAGCACGCGGATTCCGCGCTGCCGCCGCGGGATCCGGCGTTGCACGAGGTCGGGGTCGGGCACCGGCCGCCGGACGGCGAACCGGCATCGGGTTCGGATGGCGGCGGCAAAAAGCCGCCCGAACTGCCACCGCCCGCCTCGCCGGACGACCCCGGCGGTGCGTCGAATACCAACCGCGACAACGACTCCAGCGGAACTCCGGTATTGGAACCGGATTCGGTGGTGCTCGCCGACGACACCCACCCGCACACTCTCGACATCAATGGTGAGCAGGTGCCCTTGGCACTGCACCCGGACGGCGAGGATCGCTGGCGCGCGGTACCGGCCAGTGACGGGGAACCGCCCGCGCGGCAAGAGGGTTCAGGCGAGGTCGAGAAGAAGTCGCCGGTTCGGCGGGCATGGGACCGCATCCGGGACCGGATCTACATCCGCGGTTACGAGGGGGACAACCCCAAGTACCCGTCCGGCTCGGGTGAGGACGGTCGCGGGCAGACCGCGCTGCGGGACGGGGTGGCCAACGCGCCGCACCTCTTCGACCAGCCGCCTGCTCCCGCTCCGCACGTTCCGCATTCGCCGACCGTTCCGCATGTCGGACCGGCGCCGGACGCATCGGACAAGGCGCCCAACGTCGCTCGCATCCTGAAAGAGGGCGCGACGATCTGGAAGAACCGCGAACACCTCCCGATCCTGGGTCAATTGTCCGGGCGGACAACCGATGTCGCGGGTGACTTCGTCGTGCCGCGCACCGCGGACGGTGAGGAGTACCGCTTCTGGGTCAGTGACGCCGACCCGGATCTGGTGCGGGAGACCATCACCGATCTCTTCGAGGTCAGCCAGATTTCGGCGGAAGAGGCCAGGGCCGTCCTGGAAGACGCGCTCTCGGTGTCCGATCCGGAACAGCGGCAGCGGATCGTCGACGACATGGAGCGTTTGGGCCTGGTCAGCGAAGACGAGGCGCGGGCGCTCGAGCAAGAACCGCCGGCGCACCCGGATCCCACGCCGGACCCGGACGGCCCTCCGCCCGAACACGAGTCGCTGTCCGAGCTGGCCGACCGGCTCGGCTTCGGCCTGCCCGACGAGGATCCGGCGACGGTGCGCCGGGTCATCGACGAGCAGGAGTACCGCGCGCTGCGCGAGGCCGCGGCGATCGAGGGCCTCGCCGACGCGCACCGGCGCTACAACGAGGAGCAGACCCGCCCGTACACCAGAGCGGATGTGGCGGGCCAGGATTCGCGCCCCGCGCTCGGCGAGGGCGAGCAGCGTAATCGCCCCGGCGAGCTCGAGGGACCCGACCGGCGTCGGCGCGCGGACGAGGACCGGTATTTCGACGAGGACGAGTTCGACGACGATCCCGGCCATCGTCCGGTCCGGCAGGGCGAGCCGGATCCGGCCGGACGGCCGGTTCCGTACTCCGACCAGGTCAGCTTCTTCGACGACAACCCCATGGGCCGCTTCCTCAAGGAGCTCAACGCGGCCTTCGACGGTTCCACGGGGGTGCAGAACTACACGCCGGTCGGCAACGGCGCGGACCCGCTGAAGGAATGGGGTGATATCGGCCCCAATGATCCCGAGCTCGGCCGGGACCAGGGCCCGCGGGCCTACTTCGAACACGCGCTGCGCCGCGACCAGCTGCGCGACGAATTGTCCACCTGGGCACAGATGTTCGGCCTCGACATCGATTCGGTCACCACGCAGCGGATCGACGAGCTGCGGGCGGCGAATCAGGCGCGCGCGGACCGGGTCGCCGAATTCGCCGACGCCGCCGAATTCCGCCTGCATCCCGAATCCGGCGATCAGCCGCCGATCGGTGAACCGTTCGGCGACCAGGTCATGCGGATTCCGGTCGGCGAGGACGTGCCGGACCGACTCGTCGTCATCGATGGACCGCAGGACCGGGCAGCCGCGCTGGCCCGCGTGCTGGCCGACAATCCGGATCTCGCGCAGGCGGTGAATCGTGGTGAGGTCGAGGTCGACTACCACAAGGCGCGCACCGATCGGAACGGTCGTATCCAGCTCGAGCCGGTCGATACGCCGGACGTCTATCACCACCGCGAGACGATCGACGGCCGCGATCTGGCGGTAACCCTGTTGCGCGACAAGGACGGTCAGTGGCATCCGGTCGTACTCGACCAGGCCGACGTCCCGCACACCGGGCCGTCGGCGGCGGACGCGCCGGAACCACCGCCGCGGCCGCGCGCCGAGGTGCTCGCCGACCTGGTGGATCTGGCGCGGACCCTCGGCCTGCAACCGGAGGCGCTGCACCCGGACCGCGTCGCGCAGACGATCGCGGATATGAAGCTGGACAACGCCGTTCGGGCCGGTCAGATCGAGGCGCTCGCCGACTTCGCGCGCTCGATGAACGACATCTCGTCCTTCAACGACATCGGTGACGCACGCAGCCAGCTGGCGACCCGCCTCGGCGTTCCCGAGGCGGAGCTGACCCCGCAGCGGATCGCCGAGGCGCTCACGGATGGTTCGTTCCGAAATGCGTTGCGCGCCCAGCAGGTCGGCGATCTGGTCGCCTACGCCAAGCAACTGCGCGATCTCGACCCGGCCGCGTTCGTCGCCGCGCGCGATCAGCTGGCGAAGCGGCTGGGTGTCGAGCCGTCGGAACTCTTTCCGCCGAAATACGCCAAGAACGACGCGGGCCGGTTGGTGCACGGGCTGGACTCGAACAGCCTGGATCCGAAGAAACTGCGCAAGCTGCTCGCGCAGCTGGAACGCGACGGCAAGCACGACCTGCTGCGGAACGCGCTCACCGAGTACGCCAATTCGCTGATCAAGGTCGATCCCTACGCCGATGTGCCGCGCGGTGATCTGTCCGCCGATCCGCGGGTCACCGGCGAGCCGCCGATCCACGATCCCGAGGCGATCCACGCGCTGCGCGACATCATCCGCGACGCAATGGATTCCGGGGACTCGCTCGACTTCGGACAGACCCTCGCCGAGCATCCGCGCCGGCCCGACGGCGACGGAACCTGGGATCGCGACAGCGATCCAGAGAGCGATCGGCCCGATCCCAACCGGGACTGGTCCCGGTTGGTCGGCGTCGATCTCGCCGACGCGGACGACGCGACGTTCCGCAAGGTGTACGAGGCGTACCGCGACGGAAAGATCGAAAAGCACGAGGGCCTGACTCCCAAGGAGCTGGCCGCGGAGATCGCCAAGATGCGCGACGAGGTGCGGCAGCGGGCCGCGCGGATCCGCGAACTCGCCGACCTGGCCGATCAGTTCTATCGGGCGCCGGAGCAACTGCCCGCGGGCGAGCAGTCCGCGCATCCCGGCGACGGGCGCCCCTGGCCCGAACTGGGCGGGCCCGGCGACGATGGCCCGACGCCCTCCTCGACCTTCACCGAACCGCCGCCCAGCGGGCCGGGATCGGATGGCGCCACCCGGCGCCCCGCCCGCGAGGGCGGCGATCAGCAACCGGGCGGGAGTTCCGCCACCGATGATCCGGCGCGGCAGCGGGATTCGGGGCAGCGCCCGAACGACCCGGGTCATCGGGCGACGCTGGCCGGGGAGCCGCCGAGCGCCGAGCCGAAATCGCGCGCGGATCGGCCGACGACGGATACCTCGGCGGACCCGCGTGCCCGGATCGATGAAGCGCTGGCGCGTGAACTCGCCGCTCTGGACGAATCGCAACAGCGCCAGGCCGACGAGGCCGACGCCGAGTTGCAGCGAACGCTGGACCGTCTGGAACAGATCGGCCGGGACCTGGACAAGCCGCTCGATCTGCATGACGGTGTGCCGGAGTCGGATTCGGTGGCACCGCGCGCGCGAATCGATGACGCCGTGGCGCGTGAACTGGCCGCGCTGGACGAGTCGTATCGGCGGCATTCGGATGAGGCCGATGCCGAGCTGCGTCGGGTGCTCGATCATCTGGAACAAATCGGTCGTGATCTGGCCGATCGGCTCGAGCCGCAAGGCGTTGTGCCGGAGCCGGATTCGGTGAGCCCGAGGGCGCGGATCGACGAGGCACTTGCCAGGGAACTGGCCGCCCTCGACGAGTCGTACCGCCGTCATGCGGACGAAGCTGACGCCGAGTTGCGGCGGGTGCTCGACCATCTGGAGCAGATCGAGCGCGACCTCACAGCACGGCTAGAGCCGCAAGATATTGCGCCGGAATCGGATTCGGTGTCTCCGTCGTCGCGGATCGACGCGGCGGTGGCGCGTGAGCTGGCGGCGCTGGACGAGTCGTATCGGCGGCATTCGGAACAGGCCGATGCCGAGTTGCGGCGGGTGCTCGGCCAGCTCGAGCAGATCGGCCGCGACCTCGCTGAGCAGCACGAGTCACACACTGCTGCGCCGGAGGAGGATTCGGCGAGCCCGGCCGGCCGGATCGACGCGGCGCTGGCCCGCGAACTGGCGAAGGTGGACGAGGCCTACCGCCGCCACGCGGAACAGGCCGACGCCGAGTTGCGCCGCACGCTCGACCACCTCGAGCAGATCCGCACCGATCTCGCGTCCCAGCGCGAACACCAGCAACTCATGGCGAACCTCGAGGCCGCCCACCGCGAAATGATCGCCAAGTTCGACGAACTCGACCGCCGCGCATCCACCCACCCGGACGAGGAACCACCGACAACCCCCGCCCCGCCGCAGGAACCACCCACAGACCCCCACGGCTCCTCGCCCCGCAAGCCCTCCGCCCCGGACCCCGCCGCAGACCACGGCCCATCGCACGAATCCGACCACCCCCCAACCCAAGACCGATCGACTGACCCTGAGTCGCCAACCAACCGGGATCCCGAGTCCGGACTCGAACAGACGCCTCCGCGCGAGTCGGCCGTCGCGGATCAAGCCGTGCCGAAATCGGAAAACGGTGACGCGCAAACGAAGCAAAGCGACGAGGGCATTGCGCCGAAGCCCACTACGAAAACCAGCAAGTCGCCTGCTGACCGGCCCGAGCCCACCCCGCAACGGGAAACTGACGACTCGGATGCACCGACACGCAGGCGCGACGGTGGCGACCCAACGGAGCCAGAGCTGTCGCCTCGCCGTGGCCCGGAGCCCGAGACCGGTGACAGCGGCGCGCAGGCGAATCGTAGTGGTGACGCCGATCCGCCTGATTCCGCCACCACTCAACGAAATCCGAAACCGCCGCAGCTGCCTGGCCGTGCACTGAGGTCACACATCCCGCACCCGCCACGAGACTACGAGTTCGAGTTCCCCGGCCCCCTGGACTCCGCTCCCATCCCGTGGCCGGTCCCCGACCCCCAACCCCCGGTGGAACCGCCGCGTCCGCCCCACCCACCGACACCTCCGCACCCGCCTACGCCGCCGCACCCACCAACGCCGCCAGCGCCACCGCACACTCCGGATCCGCCCCAGCCTCCGGCACCGCCCGTAGCGCCGACGCCGCCGGTCCAACCGATTCCGCCGGTCCCGCCGCATCTTCCGGTGCCGCCGGTCCCGCCGCACATCCCGGTGCCGCCGCACCCGCCCGTGCCGCCGGAGGTACCTGAGCCACCGAACCCGCCGCACCCACCGGTTCCACCGAGTCCGCCGGAGCCGCCGCATATCCCGGTACCACCAAGTCTGCCGAACCCACCGCACCCACCGAATCCGCCGGTGCCGCCACACATCCCGGAACCTCCGAATCCGCCCGTGCCACCGAACCCGCCGGAGCAGCCGGGTCTACCGGTGTCGCCCAATCTGCCGGAGCCGCCCCATATCCCGGTGCCGCCGAACACGCCGGCACCACCACACCTGCCGGTTCCGCCGAACCTGTCGATCCCACCGCAGATTTCGACACCCCCGCATCCGTATCCCGAGGGTCCGGTTCCGCCAGGAACGTCGGCGCCGGCGAATCTGCCACCAGGCGTGACGATTCCACCGGCCGATCAACCAGGATCCTCGCTACCGCCGTGGACGCCCATCCCACCCATGGGCGGCCCAGGGCCAGGCGGCAACGGTCACCGCAACGGCGGCAATGGTCATGGTCGACGCGCGTATACCGGCGAAAGTGGCGGCGGCGCAACGGTTATCGTGCGCCCATACGTCGGCTACGGCGTATGGGCAGAATTCGATCCCATCACCGGCGCGCTGCGGGCGACACCTGGTGGGTCCAGTCGGCTCGGCGGTGTCTACGCCGAACTCGGCGAAGTCCCCGTGGTGCTCTACCGGCACCATGGCAGGTTGGGGCTGCGGGTCGGCAACCGCGACATCGATCTCGACGGCCCGGTCACCATCGATTGGTATCCCTACGATCGCCGCAACACCAGGTTCGTGGTCAGCGTCGCCGGCGTCCCCGCCTTCGACGCGATCTACCGTTCCGTTCCTGCCGACGTAGACCTAGGCCTGCTGGTCCGGGACATCCTCGCCGACCCTTCGCGTAGCGCCGCGATCTTCGCCTGATCTGGCGAGACTGTGACATCGAACAGCAGGTGGCAGGCACCTTTGTGCACTGTGCCCTGCGCTGCTGACGGTTATTGCCACAGCCCGCGGCGTTGGGTTCAATCGGTAGATGATCAATGGTGATCCGCTATCTCTGGCCAGCCGTGGCGTGATTCTCGCGTTGCACACCACGCTGCGACCGCTCGGCGCGCGCCTGCCCGCCAACCGCCTCGGCGTCGCCGGTGCGCGGCTCGGGTTGGCCGTCGCCTGCCGGATCTGGTTCGACCGCACCTTGCCGGCCACACCGGTCGATGTCCGAGGGCCACGCGGACGCGCAATGGGGGAGTGGGTCGGCGCGGCGCCGCGACCCGGGCAATCACTCATCTACTACCTGCACGGCAGCGGCTACGTCGGTTGCAGTCCGGCCACCCACCGCGGTCTGGTCTCCGAACTGTCGCGCCGCCTCGACCGCCCCGCGTTCACCCTCCGCTACCGGCGCGCCCCCGAACACCGGTTCCCCGCCGCCCACGACGACGTGCTGAACGGCTACCTCTGGCTGCTCGAACAAGGCCACGCCGCGCAAGACATTGTGCTCATGGGTGATTCGGCCGGCGGCCACATGGCCCTCGGCCTGTGCGTGCAACTGCGCGAACTCGGCCTGCCCCAACCCAAGGCCCTCGTCGGCTTCTCGGCCCTGGTCGACTCGACCTGGGCCCTCGCCGACGCCCGCCGCGCCGAGGTGAACGAGGCCTTCATGTCCTTCGGCCTCGCCACCCGAATGACCGGCCTCTACACCGGCACAACCCATTTCGACGACCCCCGGCTGAACGTCGCCGCCCACGTCGGCCCCGACCTACCCCCGATGCTGCTGCAAGCGGGCGGCAGCGAAATGCTCAGCGCCGACGCCGAGCACTACGGCGCCGCCCAGCGTGCCGCAGGCGGCCAGTGCGAGGTACAGCTGTGGCCAGGCATGTTCCACGTATTCCAGGTCGCCCACCGACTCCTCCCGGAAGCCCGCGCCGCCCTGGACGGTGTCGAGCGGTTCATCGCCGAGATCGAGCGCGCGGAGGCCGAGCGAGGCACGCTCTCGGCATAGTGTTCGCCGTCGTCGATTCGGGGCGCGGTCTGTTGTGCATGGTTACCCGTTGTGGCACAGTCGATCGCGCGGAAAAGACGAGGTCCGACGCTAGAGCTAGGGTGATTGCATGACGGAATGGCGTGCGTTGACCGACGAGGAAATCGTCGAGCTGGCCAGTCGGCTGCGGTCACTCGAGTGGTCGTGGCAGCTCGACGATGCGGCGCAGCTGGCATCGACGTTCGGCTGGACCGTGGTGATGGCGCGGGGCGATTGGGTCATGCTCGACGCGGGCTTCGGGGCGGGCAGCGCCAAGCTGACCGGCCGGGACGGCCAGGCCGGCGAGATCAAGGTCCAGGTGACCGACTTCGCTTCCGACGACGAGCCGGAAGGGTCGCAGACGCGCGACGCGTTCGCGGCCATGGTCTCCGCGTTGAGCCGTGCGTTCGGTGAGCCGACCGCGCGAATCCCCGGAGCGGTGCCCGAGGTTCGTTGGGCCGGCCCCGAGACAACGCTCGTGCTGCGCGATCCCGCCACCACGGTGGAGCTGTATCTGATGACCAACTCCTGGCTTGCCGACCACGACGCGGCCATCGACCTGGAGGAACAGGGGCTGCTGTGACGGGATGGGCGGAGTTCGCCGACGGGCTGGCCAAGGAATTGGCGACGCTGCCGACCGGTGCGGTTGTGGTCATCGGTGAAGCCCCGACCTCCTCGGACAAGAGCAGGACAGCGCAGTTCCGGCAGTTCGACGACAGTGTCTGGGCACAACTGGCCGGCGACCGCTGGCTCGATCCCGCGGTGCAGGCGGGCGAGTCGGGCCGGCATCTGCTGCGTGCGGCGGGTTGGCAGGAACCCGACGAGGACCACCTCGGGAATTGGTGGGTCGAGCTGCCCTGGCCCGTGGCGTCGGCGGCCTATCGAAAGTTGGCGGAGATGGTGGTGACCGGACTGCGCGACGCGTTCCGGATCGCCGATCCCGCATCGCTGGTCTATCAAGCGTGGAACGAGAAAACAGCGAACAGTCCGCTGGAATTGCCGCTCCTCGGATTGCGACCTGAGGCCTGACGCGATGCCACCGCTCGTCCGCGCACGGGAACCTCGCCGCCCGGCGATCTGTGCCAGGATTGACGAGGGGGCGGCTATCTCTTCGGAACGGCCGCTGTTTCGGTGCGCAGATGAGGAGATTTCCGCGACGTGACCAGTCCAGACGATCAGGCTCCGGACCACAAGCCACGCGACGAGTCGGCGCCGGACCACGATCATTCCGGTGAACCGGCCAGTGCCGAGACGACCGCTGCCCAAATGGCTTTCATGCGGCGCTTCCTGGTCTCGCCTGAGCAGCAGAACGGATTTGCGGAAACCGGCGAGCCGACCGGCCAGGGATCCGAGGGGGACGACCAGGAACCCGACGTCGGGTTCACCCTCGCCGGCGGGATGACCGCACCGCCGCCGGTGACGGACCCGGCCGAGGTGGCCACCGCGATCAGCCATCAGATCGCCAGGGAATTGGGCGGGGCCGGCCCGGACGGCTGGCAGCGCTTGGAGGCCGTGTTCGCGGTGACCGTCGCCGCCGAGGTCGCTCTCGCGGTGTTCACCGACGACCAGGAGCGCATGGTGCGGGCCTACCCGCCGGAGGAGGTGCTGGCCCTGGTCCGCCAGCACCGGCACGTGTCCGCTCAGCTCAGTGACGGACCGTGGTGGCGCTACCTCATGACGTTGACCAGCAGCGGTCAGGTCGAGGTCGATTACGACTACGGCGACGAACCCTTCCCCGACGAACAACTTTTCGCACCGGAGATCTACCGCGCCGACCTCGAGGTCTATCCGCGCGATGTGCTGCCGGTGTGGTTGGCGGCCTACATCGGGCACGCCGATCGGCAGTCGCGGACTCCGCAGCAGGCGGCGGTCCAGGCACGGGCGGATCGGGACGCGGGCAGGCGCGGCGTGCTCGCCGCGCGCGACTTCCCGGCGTTTCCGCTGCTGGCGGCCCGCTGGGCGGTGATCGCCGCGGCGTTCGTGGCCGCCGGATCGCCGCTGGGTCCGCGCGTGCTGCCCGCGTTGAGCTGGTTCGAGGGGTCCAAGCGCAGCGGCTCCACGTTGTACACGGTGCCGGGTGGCCGGGCCGTATTGTCCGGCGGAGTGTGGAACGCGCCGGAATTGAACGCGGTCTACAACCGGGGCGTGCCGATGCCCGACCTGTACGCGGGCGCGCCGGAGTGGGTCGCCAACCCGGTGCTGAACTCGCGTGCGGCAGGCGGCCTGCTGACGTTCTGCTACTGGTGGGAAGGCGGCAACTGGTATCGCGGTATGTCGCCGATCGCCGACGAACTCAGCGACGCGGTGCCCGGCATGTGGTCGCCCGAGTCCGTGGTCGACATCGTGACCGGCTTGATCGCGGAGTCGCCGAGCCCACGGCTTCGGCAGGCGGTCGCCAACCTGGTGTCGGCCGCCGAGATCGGCGTCGTCACCCGGTCCACCCTGGTCGACGTGTTCGGCGAGGACGGCGGCTTCGACATCGACAGCGCCCTCTACCAGCTCACCATGGCCGGCGTGACGATGACGGTGCCGGAGCCGATGCCGCAGGAAGACGCGATCGCCCGGGTTCGCCAGTTCATTCTGGACAGCGGCATGGACACCTCCCGGTACCCGTTGAACGGCCTGCGCGCGGACCGGATCAGCATCGGGTGGATGGTCTACGTGCCGACCGCACCGGGCGAGATCGCGATCGGCCGCGCGCTGTTCTACATCGCCGACGACGGCGTGCTGGAGCAGTCGTCGTCCTCGGTGGCCCCGTCGCTCTACATCGCCGAGTTCGAGCAGCGATTCCAGCAGCGGCACGGACAGGTCGATGCCTGATCGGCGCTGCTCGGAGCGGGCAAGACGGCTTCGGTGCCCCTAGGACTGGGGTGTCCCATTGGAGTGGTCCACCGGTTGTGATGGTGTTACGGTTTATTGACTGACGGCGGAGATCGGGTGAACTGATCATGAACTCTGCCAAGGATTTCAGGTTACGACCGGGGGTTGGCGTCCCTCGCACTGCGGGAAAGGGTGCATTGTGGCGGATGAGAAATTCGAGTTCCACCCGGACGAATTCCGATCGGCCGCGGGCAAGACCGCCCATGTCGGCGATCGGATCACCGATGTGGTCAACAACCTGAAGTCGGCAGTCGCCGGTCGCGGCGCACCCTGGGGTGACGACAAAATGGGTAACCAATTCGCGAACGGCCCTGGCGGCGACGACGGATATCTGTCGTCGAAGACCAACCTCATCGACGGCGTCACCGGTATGGCGGGCACTTTCAAGCAGGTGGCCACCGACCAGCGGAAGGTCGCCGACAAGTTGCAGCAGGATCTGGACAAGCGCAATGGCGAAAGCTTCATGTCGTGAGTAAGGGTCGTTAGCCGTGGCACACGATTTTTCTCGGGGAGACGTCGCCGGCCTGATGGAGGAGGTGCAATCGCAGCTCCACTCGATCGCGCGATTGCAACAACAGCGTCTTGCGCTGATGGGTAAGGCCACCGTGCGCGGTGGCCGGGTGACCGTCGTGGTCAATGCGGACGGCAACGTCATCGAGACCAAGTTCGGCCGAGGCGTCGAGGATTTGGAATACGCGGAATTGGCGCGTGCCGTCACCCAGGCGGCGCAAGAAGCCACCGCCGACGTGCGCCGCCAGTCGCAGGAACTGCTCGCACCATTCCAGGAGGAGCGCGCCCGTTTGCCGAAACTGTCGGATCTGGTCGAGGGAATGCCGGACCTGAGCAGCCAGATGCCCGCGCAGACGCACGCGTCACTGAGTAAACCCGATTCGTTGGAGCGGGCCACCGCTGCCGAAACCGACAGCGCCGCCATGGCATTCGACAATGTCGAGTCGCTCGACAATGTCAAGTCCCGGGAGCGTGGGGTCACCGATTCCGGTTGGTGATCTGAATGGATTTCTGGGACGGACTCCTCGAAACCCTTGGGTGGGTCGCCGGTAGCGATTGGCCCGAGGGCTCGGAGACCGGCATGCGAGCGCTGGCCGGTGACTGGCGCAATGCCGCCGAAGAGCTGCGCGGCATCATGGCCGACATCAATGCGGCGAAGGCGGCCGCGCTCGGCGCGTACCCGTCCGGTGAGGCGCGCGACGAGATCGCGGGCGCGTTCGACAAGATGCGCGACGGCACCGGCGCCAGCAAAGAGCAAGAGAACAACAATCTCAAGAAGCTCGCCGAATTCTTCGACAAGCTCAGCGAATCCGCCGACGGTGTCGGTACCGAGATCGAGTACGCCAAATGGATGATGTGGTCCTCGCTGGGACTGCTGGCGATCGAACTCGCCGCGGCGTGGCTGTTTCCGCCCACCGCGCCTGCCGTGGAGTTGGCCGCCATTGCCGCGACCCGGGTGACGATCCGGATGATCGCCAGGCAGTCGCTCCTGGCCGCCCTCAAGCATGTGCTCAAGATGGCCGTGACGAAGGGCATCAAGTTCCTCGTCAAGCACGTCGCACTCGACCTCGCGCTCGGTACCATCCAGGACCTGGGAATCCAGTGGATCCAGAAGGAACAGGGTCACCGCAAGGACATCAACTGGGACCAGGTCAAAATGACCGCGCTGTCCTCGGGTGCGGGCGCACTCGGTGGCGCGGCGGCCGGGCATTGGCTCGGAAACCGTTTGAAGCACGTCGATTTGGGCCCCGGCATGAAGGGCGCGGTCACCGGACTCGGCGCGGGATTCGCCGGATCGATCGCCGGATACGCACCGCAATTCGCGATCGATGTCATGAACAACGGCTGGGGCGGCGCGCTCAGCAACTTCGATCCGCGGATGATCACCGCCGGCCTGTCCAACGGCGCGATGTCCGGTGGCAACAAGGCGCGGGCGACCAACTTCCACTTCGGTCGCATGGGCGCGCCGATCGGCGTCGGGGCCCCGGGCGGGCCACGGGTCGGATATGCGGGCCTCGGGCCGGAAGGCGCTGGGACGCACAGCAATGGCGGTCCGGACATGCGCCCGGCCGGCAGCAACGGTCTGAGCACGACGCAGAACGGCGGGGTCGGGCAGGGCGAGCACGGTGGTTCGGGTGGTGAACGGACCGGCGGAGACAATGTCGGCGGCGGGAGCAACAATCGCGCCAACTCCGGTGACGGGTCGTCCACCCGGACCGACGACACCTCGACGCAGAACGGCGACTCGTCGCGCACCGGTGACTCGGATCGGACCTACAGCACCGATGCCGACCGGCAGCAAGGCGGTGGTTCGGAGAGCCGCGCTACCGATGGTGGTCAGCAGCAGGGTGGTTCGGAGAGCCGCGGTACTGACGGTGGTCAGCAGCAGGGTGGTTCGGAGAGCCGGGGCAATGACGGTGGTCAGCACGGTGGTTCCGAAAGCCGAGGCAACGACGCTGGTCAGCAGCACGGTGGTTCGGAGAGTCGCGGCAATGACGGTGGTCAGCAGCACGCGGGCGCACCCGAGAGTCGCGCAGGCGCGCCGGAGCAGCATGCCGGAGCCGACACCGGCGGCGCGGATCACAGCCGGGCGGGCATCGCCGATGGGGGCAGCACGCACGACAGCGGCACCGGCGAATCGGGCAGCGGCGATCGATCGTCCGCACCGCAGCAGCATTCCGGCGCAGAGCCGGGAAATACTGCGGTAAGCCATAATTCGGGTGATGCCGGCCGCGTCGGTGACGGTGCGCCGGTCCGCTCCGGCGCCGACGCCGGGCCGGCTCGTCCTGGCGCCGACGGTGCGGCGCCCCGGCAAAGCGGTGACGGCGCCGCGCCTCGGCAAGCCGGTGACGCCGCCACATCCAGGCCCGCCGGTGATGCCGCGAACTCGCGGCCTGCCGGTGCGGAGCCGGGGCGCGGTGGCGAGACCAGGCCCGGCGCAGAGCCGAAGGCCGCCGATTCGCGCGCCGGATCGCCGGAGGTCAAGTCCGGCGCCGACCGTCCGCGCGGAGATTCGCGCGCAGGGATCTCGGATGCGAATGCTGTTCGGGCAGGCAAGGATTCGACTCCGGGCGTGCGCGCGGAATCGAGCGGTTCCGAGGTGTCGCGCGCGCCGGAGCGCAGGGCGGGCGGGGCGGACGAACACGTCCAGGTGCGTCCGGATTCGGACCAGAACGTGCGGCCGCGTTCGGAATCCGACGCGCCGCAGTCCAGGAGCAAGCCGGAAACCGGTGCGCCGCAAGCGGATCGACCGCACGCGGGGGCCGAGCCGCGCGCCGGGGACGACGGCGGACGCCCACGTGCGAACGACGCCCGGCCGGGAGGCGACGGTCCGAACCGCGCAGGCGACGCGGATCCCGCACGGCGCAACGAACACGCTGACGACTCCGACAGTCGCCCACATCACGACGACGTACAGCTCGTCCCGGTCGCGGATCCGGGTGCGACCGCACACCCACGGCAGTCGGGTGCTGACGGTGCGCCGCGCCAGCACGCTGCCGACGGAGACGGCACGCCGCCGCGCCAGAACGGCGACAGCGAGAACAAGCGGCCGCTGGAACCCGACGATCCGAATCGCGGCAAGTGTGGCGAGCTCTCGCTGAACCGGCTCCATGAGTGGTTCGGCGACAGAATCCGGCTGCCGGAGCGGACAATTGGTGCCGACGGCATGACCCAGCGCGAGCTGGTCGGCGCCGCGGGCGGGCAGTTGCGCGACTTCGCCGGCGGCCACGATGCGATCCAGCGACGGCTGTTGAAGCTGGGCGATGGCGCCGTCGCATTGGTCGTGGACACCTACAAGGGTCCGCGCGACGAGCACGGGGTCGGCGCACACGCGTACCTGCTGGTGAACGAGGGCGGCCAGATCAAGGTGCACGACCCCGGCATGGAGGCCGACCACGGCTACCCGCCGCGGACGCCGAAGGAACTGCACAGCGTCAGCGCGATCATGTTCAAGCCGGACGGCACGCCGACGGACAAGGTGCCCAGCCACATTCGGGACGAACTGCTGGCCAATCCGGCCGATCTTGCGGACGCGGGCCGGATCGGTAATCTGCCGCCCGGACAGCACCACGGCTTCTTCCCTGCGGATGAGCCGGTGCCTCCTGGGTTGCAACGGGGCCCGGACGGGCTGCTGCGCCAACCCAATGATCCACCGCAGGTCTACCGCTCGCCCGACGGCGCGTGGCACCACGTCAACGATGCGCCGGGAACGTTCCGGGACAAGGGTTTCAACCTCACCGACGGCAAGCGATGGATCAAGGACCATCTCTCGGGCCAGGATCTGGCGTTCAAGGCCGAGGTCGCGGAGGAGGGCGACTACCCGGTCAAGGATCCGAAGGCGTTGGCGGACCTGGCGAAAGCATCCGAGCTCCGGATCAAACAGGGCGAACTTCGTAGCGACGTCAACGATTTGCTCAAGCCCCAAATGGACGAGTTCAACGTCCGGGACAAGGACGGCAAACTAGACGTCAACAAGCTGAGCGAGAAGAATCTCCCGAAGGAAATTCCCAAGATCGCGGCGGAGATCGAGAAGCACGCGCGGCTCCCGGAAAGCGATCCTCGGCACCTGACCCCCGAGCAGAAGATCGAAAAGCTCGCGCGCCTGTACGACATGGAGGAGAACGCCAGGGAGTACAACCGTCTCGGTAAGGAGATGGTGGCGACCTCCAAGCTGCTCGGTGAGCTGGGCGCGACCGCCTACGCGCTCGATCCGGATATCCATCCCGGCGCGGTACAGGTGACACCGTTCAAGGGCGCGTTCGACGGCAACAACTCCGTCGATATCGCGGTCTTCATCCCCCGCGACGGCGACACCCCGGCCAAACTGGTGGTCATCGAGGCCAAGGGTGTCGGCTCGGATCTGGGTAGTGCGGCGACGCCCGCGGGTCGGGCGCAGCAGGGCACGCCGGAATACCTGCGGCGCACGCTCGCCATCGACGAAAACCTGCGGACGATTCTGACCGAATCCGAAGCGGATCTGCTCCAGCGGCCAGAAGGCCAGGCGCTGTTGGATATTCGTAACCAACTGCTGGAAGCACATCACGACGGCACGTTGGATATCGAATATCACAAGGTGCACGTCGATATAAACGGCAAAGCGGACTACGCGAAATTCAAGCTCGATCATGACGGTGCGCGAGTGCCGATGAACGACATCGGCGGCGTCATTTCCCGCGACAGCCTGCAGCCGCCTACCCAGCCCGACGCTTCCGCACCGGACGCCGGCAGCCCCGACCCGACCGCGACCGGTCCGGTCCCGCACGCGCCGGACAACCCGGTGAGCCATCCGGATGATCGTCGCGGTCGCTGCGGTGAGCTGTCGTTGCAAGAGTTGCGGGCGATGTACGGCGAAGACCGGGTGAACTTGCCGGACCGCCCGATCGGTCCGGACGGCATGACCAGGGAGGAACTGCAGCTGGCGGCGGGCGGCCAGCTGCAGCCGACCACGCATGCCGACACGCATCAGCGGCTGCTCGATCTCGGGGACGGCGCGGCGGCGTTGATGGTCGACTCGTATGCGGGTCCGCGGGACGCGTACGGTGTCGGCTCCCACGCCTACCTGCTGGTGAACGAGGGCGGCCAGATCATCGTTCGCGACCTCGGCGCCGGATTGCCCGACCACGGCTATCCGCCGCGGGTGCCGGCGGGGATGAACGGATCGCATGCCATCGTGTTCGACGGGCGCGGACGGCCGGACCATCCGCTGAACGCGGTGGACCGGGCGAGGTTGACGGCCGAGGCGCAGGCGCAGGCGCAGGCCGGCCAGCCGAGGGTCGGTCAGGCCTACGACGGGCGGCCCGACGACGCGAACCCCACGCGGCACGACGGCACGGGCGAGCCCGCGCCCAGGGTGCGGGACGACAACGGGGAGTTGCCGGCCCAGGTGCCGGACGAGGTCGGTCTGGACCGGCCCGATGCCGGGCCGCCGGATCGGGGTCTGCCCGAGGTGGAGGTGATCGGCGAACCCGGTCCCGGCGTGACGCCGGAAATGCTGGACGCGGCAAGGAAATCGGTCGCGGAGACCGGTGAGCCGCTGGTGATTTTCGGCAGCAGGCAGACCGGCATCTCGGAGCGCTCGGGTGCGCCGTTCCACGCGGACAGCGACCTCGACATCGCGGCGACCACGCCCGAAGGGCTGATGAAGCTGGCCGACGTGCACGAGGGCAGCAGCCCGATCCCGAAGGTGAAGGACGTCGCCGGAATCTTCACCGAGCAGGAGGCCCGCGACAAGGGGTACCTGGTCATCAAACCGGCCGACCCGGGCCCCGCGGCTCCGGTGCGTCCGGCCGACCCGGGCACGTCGACGCACGATCGCGATGTCCCTGACGCGGAATCGCGCCCGCGCCAGTCGGCGGAGAACACGCCGGTCGGCGATCGCGCACCGCGCGAACCCGAGGCGGAAAACGGTACGCGCCCAAGACCGTCGGACGAGATGGCGGGTAGTGGTGACGACCGCGCCCCCCGGTACGAGAGCACCGCGGAGTGGGCCGATCGGATGCGGGCCGAGACCGCCGAGTGGACGGCGCGGATGGCCGCCGACCACGCCGCCGAGATGCGGCGGATCGCGGATATCGAACCGCGGGACTGGGCGTCGCAGATGGCGGCCGATCACGCTGAGTGGCGGGCGCGGATGCTGGCGCTGCGGGCCGAGTTCTCCCGGGGCATCGCCGACGGTACGTTGCCGCACCCGGAGACGGAGGTGCCGTCCGCGGAAACGGGCAAGCACCGGACTCCGGAGCCCGGTGGTGAAGTTCCGCACGAGGGCGATGTAAAGGTCTGGCCGCCAGAGGATTCCACCGCGCAGCCCGAGCCAGAGGGTGCGGGCGGCGGGAAGAAGCCGCCGGAATCGCCACCGCCGGTTGGTGATCCGGGTGAGGACGGCACGAACCCCGGCGATCGGAAGTCCGGCGACGGCACGCCGCCGCACGAGACCGACGGCACACAGCACCCCGAGGACCCGTTCGACGCGCGGCAGCGCGAGCTGGAGGCCGAGCGGGATCGGGTCGTCGCCGAGCGGGACGCGGTGCAGCAGCAGCGCGATCAGCTGGCGGGCCGCCTGCGCGTCTCGTCGGAAAACGACTGGGCCGCATTGCATCCCGACAACCTCGCGCAGACACTGGAGGAGTTGCGCGGGCGCACCATGGAGGTGCGGGAGGAGATGCCGCGCGAACACGCCCGCATCGACGAGCTCGAGCGGCTGTCCGACCGGGTTCACGACGCGAACAACGACATCGCCAGGATCGATCGCGAGCTGGCCGCGCTGGACGCCGCCCGCGAGGCAGCCCGGCTCGAGACGCCCGAGGGTGAGTACGCCCGCCTGCTCGAGGAGCGGCGTGAGCTGGATCATGAGCGCGAATTCGCCAGGGCGAAGCGCGATGAGCTGGCCGCGTACCTCGGGTTCACGGATCTGACCGGCTCCGCGTTCGAGCATCGCATGCTCGAGCTGTACGACCAGGCGCAATCGCGGCGGACCCGGATCCCCGGCAACCTGGACACCCCGGAACGGATCGTCCGGGAACAGCTCAGCGGTTCCGAGCGCGAACTGCACCTGCGTGACCTTCGCAGATTCAGTGATGCCATGCGGGATTGCGAGCGGCTCGACACGGCCATCGCCGAGAAGGACGCCCGTCTCGCGCAATTGCGGGACGAGGGCGTCGTCGGCGAGCGCCCGCCTGGCGACGATACCGGCAACACCCTCGATCGCCTGGCCCGCGAATACGCCGATCTGCTCCGCGAGGTCGAGGCGCGGCGGCCGGTCATGGAGGACCTGGCCCGCCGGCTCGGGATTCCGCTCTCGGAGCTCGGCCCGCACCCACGCGACCTGGAAAAGGCGCTGGATTGGCATCGCACGCGCACCATGCGGGTGGACAACGGCGAGATGGCCGAGCGCCACCGCGCGCTCGACGAGCTGGAAGCCGCCGCCCGCGACGTGCTGGTCGGCGAGCACGAAATGGGCAAGCTGCGCGACGAGATGGCCCGGCTCAACGGTGTGTGGCGGGATCTCGTCGCGGCGGAGAACGGCTGGATGGTCACCGATCGGGTCGGCTACATCCCCGGTGAGCCTTCGCGCATCATCGTGTTCGGTCCGCGAGCCGATTTCGAGCCGTCGCGTGCGGGTCACGACGACGCGCTTGCACACGCCATCCTTACCGAACCGGTTGTGGCACAGGCGATGATGCGGCAGCCGCGGGTCGAATACCAGCGGGTGGTCTTCGATCAGGACGGCACCGTGCGGCGGGAGCCGATGAATGGTCCGCGCGTCGAGCGGACCACGACCGGATGGATCAACGGTGACCCCGGCCTGCTGCTGGTGCGCTGGCAGGACGCCGACGGCCAGTGGCACAACGTCGATCCGGCCAAGCCGAGCCTGCGCACCAACCGCGGTCCCGACGCGGGCCACGAATACGATCCGGGTAATCCGGATTGGTGGGGTGGGCTTTCCGACTACATCAACGACTTGGCGACGCCGTTCTCCGATATCCCGCCGGGGCATATCGCGAAGAACATGCTTCCGCTGAACCCGATGAATGTCGAGACCCGGTACTTCGATTACGGCGTGTCGCCCGACGATATCGTCAGCCTGCATCTCGGTGCCGATATCGGTTCCATTCAACGGAATATCCGCACCTTGTTCATGGCGATCGACCACCCCCTGGTCCGGGAGTGGATCCATCGGCATCCGGCGATCGGCGACTGGGTACTGGCGCGTCCGTGGCTGAAGCGATTCTTCCCGGTCGGCACCATGTGGTCGTCGTTCCAGTGGCACCGGCCACCGGAGACCAATTTCCAGCCCATGTACCGCACCTGGGAGCCGGCCGAGCATGCCAGGGTCGAGATCCCGGAGTGGCTGCGGCCCGCGATCGATGAGGACGTCGCGAACTGGCGGCGCGTGCAGGAATGGGCCGACGGCGAATACGACAGGTTCCGGGCCGACGATCAGCTCGCCGACCGCATGGCCGAACGGCTGGCCGAGTACCGGCAAGAGCAGATGCGGGTCGGCGCACAGGATTTGGTCGAACGCATCCGCAAGGAACTGGTCGATCCGCACCGCGGTATCGAGCCGGACCAGGCCGGGGTCGACCGGGAGGTGCAGCGGATCAACGAAGCGATCAACCGGATCGCCGACGATTCCTTCGACAACTTCGCCACCGATGATCGGGTCGCGATCCGGCACACGATCGCCGACATCCGGCAACAGCTGCTCGATATCCGGAACGAGCGCGCGATCACCGACGCGGACATCACCCGGATCGTCGACGGATTGGCTCCGGATATCCGTCCGCTGCCGCCGAAGATCGAAGAGCACAACTGGCCCGACCCGTTCCCGGATCGCCCGCAACCCGACAGCGCCCCGCCGAAGCACGAATTCCCGGCCTTCACCAGGGACGAGATTCAGCAGATCCTGAATCATCTGATGGTCGACGAGCATCCGGCCGTCGATTACGCCGATCCCGACGGCAACGTGACGACGCGGCGAATGGATCAGCTCGCCGATGTGGCCGAGGCGATCAACCGGATCGTGGATGGCAAGCCGCTGCCCGCGGACGTCGTCCTCATGCTCGACGCGCTCGCCGAATCCAACTTCTTGCGCACTCCCGCTCCCCGCGACGGGCGCTGGACCTGGCATGACGCGAACGCACACGCGGTTGCCGAGGGCTTCCACTGGGATGCGAACCGGCCGCCGCTGACCGGCGATCGGGCGAACATCCCGTACGCGCCCGAACCGCTGCACGCGCCGGAGCCGTTCCTGCCGCGCGACCGCTACGAACAGCAACTGGCCAACGCCAAGGAGCTGTGGGACACGCGCTCCCGCGCACTGCTCGAGGCGGCCCGGGTGGCCGGGGTCGATCCCGAGAGTTTGTTCCGCGCAGCCGATCCCGCCGACCGGCTGGCCAATCTGCGGACGCAGCAGCCGGACGCGGAAGGCCGGCAGCGCATCGATGACCTGTCGGTCGCGCTGCGTGACTTCGACGCCGCCACCGCGGAAGTCATGCGCCTCGAACAGCGCCTGGAACAGCACGACGTCAACCTCGACCGCGCCCGCGCGGCGATTCGCGGCGGGCAGCCGGAAGTTCCTGTGCTGGAGGCGGATTCGAACCCACGCCAGCAGGAGCCGGCCCCGACCGCGGAAGAACTGTTGCAGCAGCAGCGGATCGCCGAAGCCGATGCGCGGCAACGGAGTAACGAGATCGAGCGGTTGGAGCAGGCCAAGGCCGACGCCATCCGGGCGAGGGACGAGGCCGCGGACGAACTGCGGCGGGCGCAGGACCAGGCGGAGGCCGAGGACGCGTTCGAGCGGCATCGTTTTGCCGAGCGGGACGTGGCCGAGCGGGATCAGCAACTCGCCGACCAGATCAGAAAAAACACGATGCTCGAGGCCGGTGCGGAGCCGTTGGATGGGGTGCCGCAGATCGGTATCGTCCCGGGTGATCCGCCGCAGGTGATCGTGGTGGTGCGTGGCGAGGCGACGGATCCGACCACGCTGATCGATCGGGCTACCGCGGTGCATCCGGAGCTCGATGATCTGGTCGGCCCGAATCGTGACAATGTCACCACCTATCGCCTGGTGCCCGGGGAGGGCGGTCGCACCCAGGTGCATCGGACCGACTCGCCGGAGGTTCTCGCGCGGTCGGCGGAGGCGCTGGCCGAGCAGCAGCGGATCGCCGAAGCCGATGCGCGGCAACGCGGTAACGAGATCGAGCGGTTGGAGCAGGCCAAGGCCGACGCCGTGCGCGCCAGGGACGAGGCCGCGAGACAGCTCGACGAGGCACAGGACCAAGGCGAGGCCGAGCAGGCGTACGAGCAGCGCAACTTCGCCGAGCGGGTGCTGGCCGAGCGAGATCAGCAACTCGCCGAGCAACTGCGGAAGAACACGATGCTCGAGGCGGGTGCGGAGCCGTTGGATGGGGTGCCGCAGATCGGCATCATTCCGGGTGATCCGCCGCAGGCGATTGTCGTGGTGCGTGGCGAGGCGACGGATCCGACCACGCTGATCGATCGCGCTACCGCGGTGCATCCGGAGCTCGGCGATCTGGTCGGCCCGAACCGCGACAATGTCGTCGTCTACCGCCTCGTCCCCGGGGAGGACGGGCGTACCGAGGTGCGCCGGACCGATCCGCCGGATGCGCCACCGCTGGCCGTGCCGCGGCCGGAACCCGACGCGCCGAGTGATGGTGGTGGCGCGAAGAAGCCGCCGACCGGCGAGACACCGGCACCGGCTCAGCCGCAGACCACTCCGGCTACGAACGATGCTGCGGCACAAAGCAAGCCGAACGAAAATCCGGCAGCGGTCACGAACAAGCCGGCGAACACGTCGAACGACGTGGTCGACCAGGCGGCGCCGCTGCGTGAAACACCCCGGCCAACCGAGGACGGCGCGGCAAATAAGCCGGTGGTCGAGGCGAGTAAGCCGGTGGCTGAGGCGAGTAAGCCGGTGGCTGAGGCGAGTAAGCCGGTGGTCGAGGCGAATAAGCCGGTGGCCGAGCCGGATCAGCCGATGTCGGCCGCGGAAGAACTGGCGCAGCAGCAAAGGTTCGCCGAAGCCGATGCGCGGCAACGGAGTAACGAGATCGAGCGGTTAGAGCAGGCCAAGGCCGATGCCATTCGGGCGAGGGACGAGGCTGCGGAAGAGCTGCGGCAGGCGCAGGATCCTGCGGCCGCGGAGGAAGCGTTCGAGCGGCATCGTTATGCCGAGCGGGACGTGGCCGAGCGGGATCAGCAACTCGCCGACCAGATCAGAAAAGACACGATGCTCGAGGCGGGTGCGGAGCCGCTCGACGGCGTGCCACAGATCGGCATCATTCCGGGCGACCCGCCGCAGGCGATCGTCGTGGTGCGTGGCGAGGCGACGGACCCGACGACACTGATCGATCGCGCGGTCGCGCAGCATCCCGAGCTCGGCGACCTGGTCGGGCCGAACCGAGACAACGTCACCACCTATCGCCTGGTGCCCGGCGAAGACGGCCGTACCCAGGTGCACCGGACCGACTCGCCAGAAGTTCTCGCGCGGTCGGCGGAGGCGCTGGCCGAGCAGCAGCGGATCGCCGAAGCCGATGCGCGGCAACGCGGTAACGAGATCGAGCGGTTGGAGCAG
>NZ_JBHTUR010000019.1:3511-97114 GCF_042793755.1 Nocardia sp. NPDC056564 | reverse complement strand
GGCCAAGGCCGATGCCATCCGGGCCAGGGACGAAGCCGCGGAAGACCTGCGGCGGGCGCAGGATCCGGCCGCAGCCGAGGAAGCGTTCGACCGGCATCGCTATGCCGAGCGGGACGCGGCCGAACGGGATCAGCAGCTGGCCGATCAGCTGCGCAAGGACACGATGCTCGAGGCCGGTGCGGAGCCGTTGGATGGCGTGCCGCAGATCGGCGTCGTTCCCGGCGACCCGCCACAGGTCATTGCCGTGTTGCGCGGCGAGTCGGCAGACCCGACCACCCTCCTCGATCGAGCCGCCGTGGTGCATCCGGAGCTGGATGGCCTGGTCGGCCCGAACCGGGACAACGTCGTTGTCTACCGTCTTGTGCCCGGTGAGGACGGTCGTACCGAGGTGCGTCGGACCGATCCGCCGGACGCGCCACCGCTGGCCGTGCCGCGGCCGGAACCCGATGCCCCGAGTGATGGTGGTGGCGCGAAGAAGCCGCCGACCGGTGAGGCACCGGCCGAGCCGCAGACCACTCCGGCGACAGATGATGTTGCGGCACAGAACAAGCCGGTCGAGGATGCTAGCGCGGCCGACAAGCCGACGGCCGAGGTGAACAAGCCTGCGGCCGAGGTGAACAAGCCCGCAACCGAAACGGACCCGCCGACGGCAAAGCCGAACGAGCCCGCGGGGGAGGAGGGCAAGCGTCCGCCCACCGTCGAGCCGTCCGGTGCGTGGTCTACGGTCGGCGACCCGCGTCCCTACGAACCGTCCGCTCGCGCAGTGGGTTTCGACGGCATCATCGACCAGATGACCGCCGCGGCCGACAACGGTGCGCGCCTGCTCGATCATGCGCGCACCATGGCGCGTGCGCTGGGCGTGAATGCGGATGGTCTCAATGCCCGCGACCTGGAGCGGGAAGTTCGCGCGGTGCACGACGACGCCGAGGCCCGAGTCGCGAGGCTCCGTGACCAGCAGCAGGTGCTACCGCACCAGATGGAGCAGTACTTCGCGGATCTGCACGCCGCACAGCAGCATTACGCCGAGGTGGTGCGGGCGACCGGCGAGGTGTCCAAGACGCTCGGCCAGTACCACGAGTCGGTCAGGGTCGAGAACCGGATGCGTGCCGAGGCGGCCGCAGTGGCTGCGCGTGACCTGCTCGCTGCGGAGGGGCAGCCGCTGGGCCAGGGCGACGGAGTCGCCCTGCTCCCCGGCACCGAACGGCGACTGCTCGTCGTCTCGACGATCGGCGACGCGGAGCACATCGTCGGCCCCGAACTGCGCGCAAACCTGGACCGGCAAGGCGTCGAAATCGTCTACCGGCAGGTACTGATCGACGAGCAGGGCCGAGTCAGCGTCGTCGACCTCGCGCCGCCGAGCGCCCCGGACCCGGCGGGTACCCCGCCCCGGCAGCAGTCGTCGCCTGCTCCTGGCGAATTCGCGCCGGCCCAGCCCGGCGAGTCCAACAAGGTTGCGGGAGAGAACAATCCGCCGCGCGCGGAATCGCGCCCCGCTGAGGTGAAAACCGAAGAGGCGCAGCAGGGTTCGGACGTCCGCCCGACCACGGACGGGTTCGGCGGCGGAAAGAAGCCGCCGCAGCCGCCGGCCGCGCCGATGCCAGGCGATCCAGGGGACGGCGCCGGTTCCGGCGGTCCTCGTCCGCCGCAGGGTGAACCCGCCGGCGGCCCGAACGAATCCGGTTCGGAGGCAGCGGCACTCGCCCGCGCGGCAGCTCGGGTCGAGGGCGCGGAAGTCGCTGGCGAGACCTTCCAGGTCGAGGTGCTCAGCGAGGGCGCGATGCGCCGGGCCGAGCGGGTGGAGCTGATCACCTTCGAGGACGGCACGCAGGTGATCCGCAAGGTGCTCACCAATCCTCGGCACGGTGACGCGGAAGCGCTCGCGTCACTGGTCGGTCACGCCGTCGGCGCCAACGTGCCGCACATCGTGCGGGCCGGGGACAACGTGATCTACATGCAGGTGATGCCGGGCGACTGGGTCGACACGCAGCACACCGGCGCATTGAGCCCGCGGGACACCGGGCTGACCGAGACGCCGGACGGTGTTCGCCTCGGCCTGCTCGACGTGCTGATCCGCATGCCCGACCGCGGCATGACCAACTGGCTCGTCACGCCCGACGGGCGGATCAGCGGCATCGATCACAGCCTCGCGTTCGGCGGCGGGGTGCGCCCGAACGCCGAAACCAGCAGTGGTTTCGCCCATCACTTCCTGGAACCCGGTCCCGACGGCCAATTGCAGTGGCGTCAGCACGATTTGACCGCTGGGGAGCTGGCCGAGATCCGCGGCCGGATCGAGGCGCTGGCACCGGAGTTCGCCGATCATCCCGACTGGCATCAGTCCGTGCTCGACCGGCTGACCAAGCTCGAGCAGAACGTGCGCCCGGACGACGATCCGCCCGCGCCGGAGGAGCCGTCCGGCGGCGCGCCCGACAAGCCGGGAGACCCCGGGCAACCGGGCGCACCGCGGCGTCCCGAACAGCCGGGCGCCGGAACCGACGACGCCGGGTCCACGCCGAAGCCCGCGACCGGCGGCGACGACGGTGGGCACAAGCCGCCGCGGCCACCGGCGCCCCCGCAGCCGGGCGACCCCGGCGACGAAGGTTCCGGCGCAGGCAATCCTCCGTCGGAGGGCGGCCCGGTCGAGGAGCCGGGCGAAGTCCATCCGGACGCCGTGGCGCTCGCCGAGGCGGTGGCTCGGGTGGAGGCGGCGCAGACCTCGGGCGAGACCATCCGTTTCGAGCGGATCAGCGACGAGGCCACGCGGATCACGCTCGAGGACGGCACCCAGCTGATCCGCAAGACGCTCGGCAATGTCCAGCATGCCGACGCGGAAGTGCTTGCGGCACTGGTCGGTCACGCCGTCGACGCCAATGTGCCGCATGTGGTGCGGGCCGGCGATCATGTGGTCTACATGCAGCTCATGCCGGGCGACTGGGCGGGCGGGCGGCATCCCGGCGCGTGGAGCCCACAGGAGACCGGGCTGACCAACACCCCGGCCGGCGTCCGCCTCGGCCTGCTGGACACGCTGATCCGGATGCCGGACCGCGGCATGACGAACTGGCTGGTCACCCGGGACGGCGTGATCAGCGGTATCGACCACAGCCTCGCGTTCGGCGGCGGGCAGCGCCCGCACGCCGAAACCACCAGTGGTTTCGCCCATCACTTCCTCGAGGAGGGCCCCGACGGCGTGCTGACCTGGCGTCAGCACGACCTCAGCGCGGCAGATCTGGCCGAGATCCGCGGCCGGATCGAGGCGCTGGCACCGGAATTCGCCGATCATCCCGATTGGCATCAGTCGGTGCTCGACCGGTTGACGATGCTCGAGCAGAACGTGCGCCCGGACGGCGACCCGCCCCGATCCGAGACTCCTGGCGACGGCGGTCAGCCACGCCCGGGCACTCCCGAAAACGGAAGCGGCGCAAACAAATCCGAGAACACGCCGCAACCGGACCCGGCCGAGGCGCATCTGGCGGACAACGCCGAACGCCGCGCCGAACTGGTCGAGGCGCGCGAGCTCGCCCTGCGTGACCTCGACGCGGCGACGCGCAGGCGCAACGAGCTGGCCGAACTGCTCGGCGTCGATCCCGCCGACGATTGGGCCGCGCTGCGCCCCGGCGACAACCTCGCCGAGACGGTGCGCGAGTTGAATCATCGCCGTCCCGACGGGCAGGAGTGGCAGCCGCACGACCTGCTGCGGGTCAGGGAGCTGGAGCGGCTGTCCAATCGGGTGCCCGAGACCGAGGCGACGATCCACCGGCTGACCGCCGAAATCGCCCGAATGGACGAGCTGACCGGTCCGGCGGAAACCAGGGAGGCCGAATACGACCGCCTGCTGGAGGAGCGGGCCGAACTGGCGCGCGAGCGCGAAGCCGCCCGTCTGGCCAGGGACGAGATCGCCGCGCGACTCGATGTGCCCGAACTGACCGGTGACGCGTTCACCCAGCGGGTGATGGAGCTGCACCGGGAGGCCCAGAGCCGTTCGGTGCGGGTGCCGGCCAACCTGGACAGCCCCGCCAGGGTCGTACACGAACCGCTGGCCGGGCCCGAGCGTCAGCTGCGCGAGCGCTCCATTCGCAAGCTGATCCATGCCGTCGAGGCGTTCAACCAGCTCGACGCCGCGGTCGATCAGATCGACGCCAGGCTGAAGGTGCTGCACGGCGAGAACGTGAACCGGGACCGCCCGCTGTCCGCGGACGTGGTCACGGCGCTTGATCGGCTGGCCAACCAGCAGGCGGCGATCTTCCAGGACAGCAAGCGACGCCGCGCGGTCTTGGAAGACCTGGCGGAGCGGCTGGACATTCCGCTGTCGGACCTCGGCCCGCAACCACAGCGGCTGGCTGAGACGATGCGCCACCAGCGCCAGCTCGACGACGGCACCGATCCGCACCGGCCGGCCATGCTCGACGAGCTCGAGTCCGCCGCGGCCGACGTGATCCGGGCGGACACCGCGATGACCCGCCTGCAGGACAAGATGACCCAGCTCACCGAGCGGTGGCACGAGGTGGCCGAGTGGCGCGACACCATCGACACCGAGGGCGGGCGGATGGCGACCGACCGGGTCGGCATCATCGAGGGCGAGCGTCCCCGGATCGTGGTCTTCGGCCAGCAGCCCGACGCGGCGCGCCCGCACGCGCTGCACGATGCCGCGCTCGAACACGCGATCCGCACGAATTCCGCTGTCGCGCAGGCGATGATGCGGCACCCGCAGATCGAGTACCGGCAGACCGCACCCGGGCAGGAGTCGGTGATCCATCCGGGGCCGCCGGTGCAGCGCACGGAAACCGGCTGGATCAACGGTGATCCGGGCATGCTCATGGTCCGCTGGCGCGATGGCGCCGACGTCTGGCACACGGTCAATCCGTCCAGGCCCGATTGGTCGGTCAACGTGGACGCCGACGGCAAGCTGCGCCGCGGCGACGACCTGAGCGAGTACGACCCGGGCAACCCGGACTGGTGGGCCGGCCTGGCCGACTACATCAACGACCTGGCCACACCGTTCGCCGATATCCCACCGGGACACATCGCCAAGAACATGCTGCCGATGAACCCGATGAGCGCGCCGGTCGAATACTTCCAGGGCGGCGTCCCGGCCGACGACATCGTCACCATCCATATCGGCGGCGATTTCTATGCCATCCAACGGGATATCCGCACCCTGCTCCAGGCGATCGACCATCCCGCGGTCCGGGACTGGATCCATCGGCACCCGGCGATCGGCGACTGGGTCAAGGCCCGGCCGTGGTTGCAGAAGCTGCCGCCGTTCGCGACGGTGTGGGACGGATTCGACTGGCACAAGCCGCCGGAGACCAATATCCAGCCGATGTTCCGCGGCTGGGAGGCCAGCGAACACTCACGCCTCGACGAGCACGTGCAGATCCCCGACTGGTTGCAGCAGGTCTTCGATCATGAAGTCCAGCAATGGCAGCGGGTCCAGGACTGGGCCGACGCCGAATACGACCGATTCCGCGCGGACGACCGGCTGGCCGACAAGATCGCCGATCAGCTCGCGCACTACGGCGAGGACCAGCAGGCGGTCGCCGCGCGCAAGCTCGTCGACCTGGTGCGCAAGGAACTGGTGGACGCCCACCGCGGCATCGACCCGACCCGGCCCGACGTCGCCGAGCAACTGAGCCGGATCGACCGGCAGATCGACGAGCTGGCCGACCGCGCGCTCGGCATGTTCGACAGCAACGATCGAATCGCGGTGCGCGACACCGTCGCCGACATCCGGACGCTGCTGCTGGAACAGCAGAACAACGGCCGCATCACCGAGGATCAGCTCACCCGGATGGCCGAGGAGCTGGCGCCGCACATGTGGCACGACACCACCGCCGACAGCGCTCTGCCGCCGCCGCGCTTCACCCGCGAGCAGATCCAGCAGGTCCTCGATCACCTCATGACCGACGAGCACCTGGTCACCGACTACGCCGATCCCACCGGACGATTGGTGCGGCAGCGGATGGATCAGTTGGCCGATGTCGCCGAGGCGATCAACCGTCTCGTGGCCGGCGAGCCGCTGAAGCAGGACATCGTGATGCTCTACGACGCGCTGGCCGAATCGGAGTTCCTGCGCGACCCCGAGAACCGGAACAAGACCTGGCACGACGCGAACACGCACGCGGTCGGTCTCGGCTTCCACTGGGACGCGGACCGGCCGCCGCTCACCGATTGGCGGGCGGGCATCCCCTACGCCGCCGCGCCGCTGCCGGAATCGACGCCGTTCCTGCCGCGCGATCGCTATCAGCTCGAATTGTCCGAGGCGCGAGCCACTTTGGACGCGCGCACGGACGCACTGCTCGCGCTGGAACGGACCATGGGGATCGATCCGGCCTGGCTGTTCGGCGGCGACGACCCGGTCGAGACCCGGCTGGCCGAGCTGCGCGCGCAGCAGCCGGATCCGGCGGGGCAGCGGCGGGTGGACGACCTGACGCAGGCCTTCCGCGAGTTCGAGGATGCCGCCGAGCAGGTGCGGTTGCGCGAGCAGAACATTCAACGCCACGACGCCACGCTCGAGCAGGCCCGCGCGCTGGTTCGCAACGGACAACAGCCCGAACTGCCCGGCCCGGTCACGGATCCCGATGGCGCGCCGCGCCGTGATCCGGCGACCCAACCCGACGACGCGACCCGACGCGATGTCGACGCCGACGCCCGGCGCGAGGTCGAGGAACTTCGCGAGCGCCTCGAGTTGGATCTGGTGCAGGCTCAGGATCGGCTCGATCGTGCCGAGGCGGCGCGTGCCGAGGCGGCCGAAAGTCTGTCCATGACAATCGAACCGAACGAGCTGCGCTCGGTCCGGGAGATCGAGGCGCGCGCCGAGGATCTGCGGGCGCGCACCTTGGATGTCACTGAGCAGCAGGCCCGGCTGGACAAGGTCGCCGAACTCGAGCGGGCGGCGAAGGACTACCTGGTCGCCGAGGCCGAGGTCGGACGCATCGAAGCCGAGCTGGGTCGCGCCGAATCCCAGGCCGAAGCGCTGCGGCAGCCCGACGCCGGGGCCGGCGACCGGACCCGGCCGGCCACGGAGAACCCGAATGCGCCCGATCGGGCCCGGGAATCCGACGACGACGATTCCGCGGGCGATGACGATTCCGGGTCGGATCGCGGCACCACCGGCGGTGGCTCGAACCGCGATCGTGGCTCGGGCAATGGAAACGACGACGGTGGGGGCGATCGGTTCCGCGGCGGTGAGCCGAAGGCGCCGATGTTCCGTTCGCGCATACCGCATCCGCCGCACGAGTACGAGTTCGAGTTCCCGCCGGAGGTAGGGCCGCCGCTGCAGATCCATGTGCCGATGCCGGATCAGCCGGTGGAGCCGCCGCAGCCGCCGCACCCCCCGGTGCCCCCGCATCCGCCAGTTCCGCCTGCACCGCCGCAGCATTCGGTGCCGCCGACCAGGCCGCACACGCCGAGGCCACCCACCACGCCGACGACCCGGCCGACTCCGCCGACGACGCCTCCTACTACGCCGCCGCCGACGACGCCGCCGACGACGACGCCTCCAACTACGCCGCCGACGACTCCGCCGACGCCTCCAACTACGCCGCCGACGACGCCACCTACTACGCCGCCGACGACCCCGCCGACGACGCCTCCTACTACGCCGCCGACGACCCCGCCGACGACCCCACCCACATCGCCGGATCCGTCGCCCACGCAGACACCCGGCCCGTCGGGCCAGCCGTCGTACCCGCCGCAGGCGCTGCCCCCGTACCCGGGCGAACCCGGGGCGCCGGCAGTTCCTGGCCGGCCTGCGCATCCAGGACAGCCCGGCTATCCCGGCCAGAACGGCTATAACGGCCATAACGGGCAGCTGCCGAGCCAATCGCAGTTCAACGGCGCACCGATCGGCGACCAGCAGCAGCCGCCGCCGATGCTGCCGCCACCTCCGGTGCTCCCGCCGATGGCCGGAGCCGCCGCAGGTGGCTCGGGCTCGGGCGCGCGCAACGGCGACCGGCGCCGCGGGAACGGCGAACACGATTCGCGCAGCAGCGAAATCGTGATCCAGCCGCTCGACGGCGGCCGCTGGGCGTCATTCGATCCGGACAGCGGGTCCCTGCGGGCGATCCCCGCGGCGACCGGCCCGGTCGGCGGCGTGCTCGGCTACTTCGGTGATGTGCTCGCCGTGTTCTACCGCAGGGACGGCCGCCTGACGCTGCGTCTCGGACCCAACGAGTTCGACCTCGACGCGCCCACCGTCGGCGTCGGCTGGGAGCATGTCGATCAGCGGCATGCGCGGTTCCGGGTGCACGTCGACGGTCAGCCGGTCGTCGACTTCCCGTATCCGCTCGGCGGCGGCGGGACCGACCTCGGTTTAATCGTTCGCGATGTAATGGCCGATCCGCACCGCTGCGCGAGTGTCTTCAATTGACCGTCGGCGGTGAACATAATGAACGCAATGCGCGGAGAAAAGAGGTGACATGCCGGATTTGAAACCCGTAGGCATCTATCGGGAGATGTACAAACGTGGGCACGACGACCTCCCCTCGATCCACGACGCGAGCACCGATCAGCAGCTCGCCGACCGCGACCGCATCCTCGACTACCTGCGCAAAGCCCCCGAGGTCTTCGACGTCATGGAGGCCGTCCCGAACCTGGTCACCGGCGCCGGCTGGATCCCGGGCGGCTCCTCGCTGCACTCCGACGGCGAATGGATCTGGCGCACCGACTCCATCGAGTATCTGACCGTTCGCCCGCTCGCCATCCCGGACGAATTCGTCCAGCACGTCCGCGCCAACGACTACCTGCCACCGGACTACGACCTGCGCGATGAATCCTTCCGCGCCGCCTACCTCCGCTACTTCTAGCCCGGCCAACCGGATTTCGCACACCCGCTGGTCACGATATGTTCACGCGCAAGCGTGCCACCAGGATTCGGGTCTGTACATGCAAGGCCGACGCTAGTACCCATAGAATTGGCACGCTGTTAGAACTGGCTGCGATGCTGACGTGCGCACACAGCGTCAGCACCGTCGCAGCTACGAGGAGGGCCAGTAGCGGATGAGTGGTCAGGCGCGGGGGGAACGATCGGGTCTACCGATCGGCGACCTCGCTGAATCGAGCACACCGAGGAGTTCCGCGCTGCGGTACGGCCCGCTTCGACATATCGAGTCAGTCAGGAGCGTGACCTGTGGCCGGTGACAAACCACCTTCCCCTTGGGCCGGTTTCGCCACGATGGCGAAGAACGGCGTGCTGGAGTTGCAGCCGGGTGCCCTCGAAGATTTGGTCAACGCCGCGAACGGCGCCCGGGTCCGGGTGTCCACGGTGCGTGCCGAGATTTACCGCATCGACAAGATCAAGCCGTTCGCCGACCCGATATTGACCTCGGCGGAAACGCTGGCCAATCGCTTTTCCGAACGCGGCACCACGCTCGGCAAGATTCTGGACGACCATATCCAGATTTTGGACGACCTCAACGACACTTTCCTCGCGGCGGCCAAGGCGTACAAGGGCGCCGACGACGGCGGCAAAGCCGATTTCAACAAGCTCGAGCAATGGATCAAGCAGCACAAGGATCCGAAATTGCACGACACGCTCGGACCACGCCCAGGCCCGGCAGGCTTGAACGAGCAGAACGACCGGCTCACGCCGAGCGGCCAGAAGAAGACGCCGCAACCCGATTGGAATGAAGCCGGACATCGCAAGCCGGAGGAGAATTTCGGTCTGCCGCCGAGCCTGGCGAATGGGAAAGACGGGCAGTTCGCCGGGCGCGGAACGCGCGCCGACGATCCGGGCAGCTTCACCTACGACCAGTACCAGAAGATCATCACGTCCATGGCGGGTAAGCCCATCGAAGCCGCGCAGGCGGCCTCCGATTGGCGTTATCTGGCCGGCGAACTGAAATCCACATTCACCATCCTGTCGAACAAGATGACCTCGTCGTCGTCGAAATGGACCAGTCCGAACACCGGCAGCGGCGAAGGCGCCGCGGACAAAGCGCGCAAGGCGATGAGCGCCTATGGCGACAGCGCCGATTCGCTGATGACGAATATGGGTCTGATCGGCGACAACCTGGAATACGTTTCGGAGTGGCTGTACACCACCTACGTCGGTCTGTCCCAGGCCAGCGCGACCGAGGTTCCGGCGCAACCTTCGGAGAAGCCGGAGGCATATAAGACCCGCGCCGAAGAAGTCCGTCGTCAGGGCTACATCCGGGCGATGAACGGTGCGTATGTACCCGGCGTCGAACACTCCGACCAGAAAATCGCGTTGCTGCCCGACCCCATTCCGCCGGTGCAGCAGCAGACGCCGGGTCCGCCCGGGCCTCCTGGACCTCCCGGTCCGCCCGGACCGCCCGGACCCGGATCCCAGAAGCAGCTGCAACAGCAGCAGGAGCAGCAGAGGCAGCTGCAGGAGCAGGCCGAAAAGCAGCGCAAAGCCATGGAAGACCAGATGGCGAAGGCGCGCGCGGACCAGGAGCAGCGCGCCCTGCAGCAGCAGAAGCAGGCTCAGCAACAAGCCGCTCAGCAGGCCGCCCAGCAGGCAAGCCAGCAGGCCGCGCAGATGGCATCGCAGATCGGGCAGCAGCTCTCCCAAGCTGCTCAGCAGATGGGCCAGCAACTCGCCTCTGCGGCCCAGCAGGCCGCGCAGCAGGCAGGCCTGGCCGGTCTGCCTGGCATCCCGAGCCTGAAGGACCTGGAAGAGCAGGCGAAGAAGGCGATGGGCACGGCCGCGAGCAAGGGCGCGGGCGGCCCCGGGCCTGGTGGTGCACCGAAAACCCCTGGTGTGGGCCAGAACCTGGACAAGGCGTCCAAGTTGTTCCCGCGCGCCGAGGCCACCACGAACGCCGCCGCGACCGGCGCCCGCGCGGGTCTCGCCTCGAGCGCTGGAATGGGCATGGGCCCCGGCCCCGGGCCTGGGGCCGCCGGCCAGCAGAAGGAGCACAAGCGCGCCGATTATCTCGATTCCGTCGAGCATCTGGAAGATGCGATCGGTGACGCACCGGTCGTGGTCAAACCTGTTGTGGAGCAATGAACCGTACCTGGGATTTCACCGACCTCGAATTCGCCGCGGCGTGGGACGCGACGCAGTCGGACCTCGTCCCTGAACCGTTCGTCTACACCAGTTCGACCAAGTACTACGACGACGCTCGCGAAGCGATGCGGACGGCGTGGGGTGAGGTGCGCTCGCGTTGGGGGCGCGAGGTGGACGACGTGCTGGCCGCCATCGCGGTTCCGGACATCCGGCTGACTGTCCGCGGTCTGGACGGTCAGGATGTGCGAAACCCGAAGAAGATCGTCCGAATGCTCGCCGCGCGCAAGGGTGACTACGCCTATCTGATCGTCCAGAAACCTGGGCGAACATATTGGCACGCCGGGGGTTTCACGCTCACCGAACACGAGGTGCTCTCGCTCGGCGACACCGTGGCCGCCGCGTTGCCGAAAGTCGACGCGGGCAAGCAGTCCGATTTCGTTTTGGTCGAACCGCGCGCCGACGACGAACTCGACTACTCCTATGGGCGTTCGAAGATTCAGGATTTCGACGACGGTGTCGACACTCGCACCCAGGCATTCAATCGGGCGACGTCGGACTTGGACGGCACCATTGTTGTGCAGCAGGGTTATTCCCGTTTCGGGCCGCGCGGAATCACTAGCGTCGATATCGGATGGCGTGATCTGGTCGACGACGGTCGATATGTGGTCTTGCCCGGACATCCGACAACGGTGGTTGCCGCGGACACCAAACGACTGGGTGCGTTGATCAACACGCAGATCGCCGAAGTGGTCCGGGCAATCAAAGATGATCGCGCATAAGGAGTTGTTAAGGAGTTGACATGCGTGAGACGCTGTTATTGATCCTATGTTCGGAGAGCGGGCGGCTATGACGGAATCCAACGACGATGCGGGACAGGAGTTTCCGACGGAATTCGTCGCGACCTCGCTGACCGGGTCGATCGCCGTGCGCACCACCGAGCAGGGCCTGCCGTTGGGCATCAAGCTCGAGCAGGATCAATTGCGGCGTGATCCGGCGGCACTGGCCGCCGAGATCCTGCGGCTGTGCAAGCAGTCGGCGAACCGGGCCGGACTGGCCCGCCGGACGCAGCTGCGCGAGGCCGGTTTCACCTCGGAGATGTTGGCGATGACGGGACTGCCCACCGAGCAGGAAGTCGCCAGACAAGAGATCATCGAGGAGCAGGAGTACGAGACCGAGCCGCAGAGCTGGCTTCGATCAGTCTGACCAGGACGAGAATTCGGGAGGTAGTCATGGTCGACACGATGGACGAATTGATCGCGCGGGTGCAGCAACAGATGTACCGGCTGCGCGATCTCAACGACGCGACCACCGGGATCCTGGTGACCGAGACCTCCGAGGACGGGGCGGTCACGGCTTCGGTGGACGGCAACGGCGCGCTGGTCGGACTCAGTCTCAGCGGCGCGATAGCCAAGCTCTCGCCGGCCGACTTCGAGAAGACACTGATCGATACCGCACGCACGGCGGCCTATCGGGCCTTCGCCGAACGCGCGGATCTGGTCACCGCATACAACGAGGAAAACGCGGGTCGGTGATCTAGAAATTATGTCGCGATCAGCGCCGCACATGGTCCGGTAGGTAAGGTTTGACGAGACACCATGGTGTTTCGGGATTGGATGTCAGTCATGAATCACATTGAAGTCGTTCCGGATGCGGTTCGGGCATACGGTTCCGCGTCGGCCGCGATGGCCGCGGGCGTCGCGGCCGCGGGGGCGGTCGACCAGGCGGCGACCATCGGCACGGTCGTTCCGGTGTTCGGTCTGATCGGCCAGGAGTTCCTCGCCTCGTTCGCGTTCGCGCAGGCGAATCATCTGAGCTCGGTGGCCGAGCTGGCCGCGGTGCACGCGGGCACCGCCCTGACCGCGCACGAGGCCGCAAGCACCTATGAGGTCACCGACGGCGCGTCCAGCGCGGCCATCGGATCGGTCAACTCGAAGTCATGACCATCCCCGGGGCAATCCCACCGCCGGGGGCGGAGCCGTTGGATCCAACTGTGCTGGATCTGTTGCGGGGCAGTGCGTTGGCTCCGATGCTCGATCAACCGGTGAACGACATCCTGCACAGCATGGGTCTGCCGAACATGCCCGAGATGCCCTCGTTCATCCAGATGCCGGAGATGCCGCCGCTGCCGCCGCTGGATCTCACCGCGCTGATGCGGCCGCTGACCGACCTGGCGTCCGCGTTCGGCAGCGGAAAGCTGGGCGCGCCACCCGCTCCCGCGCCCGCCCCGGCCAATGCCGACGGCACCCAGAACGCGGCGGCTCCCGCACCGCCGCCCGATCCGACTCAACTGCTCACCGGTATCTCGACCGTCATGCAGACGGTGATGCAGATCGGTACCTCGGCGATCCAGACGGCGATGTCGGTCTGGCAGGGCATGGCGGCGATGGAAGCGTCGAAGAAGGCCGGCGAGGCCGCGTCGGACGCGGGCAAGCTGGAGGCGCAGAGCACTCAGGAGAAGTTGGTGCTCACCAACGCGGCGGGCAGCGTCTTCACCGGCGCCGGTCTGATGTCCGCGGTGGTGGCGAAGTTCTCCACCACCCTCGCCTTGGCGCCGCTGTACGCGGCAACCCCTGCGGGACAGGTGTTTCTGGCCGCCTCGGCGGTCGAGGCGATGGCCGAGGCGCTCGGCATCACGGTCAAGACCAAGGGCGAACTGCTCGGCCACAGCGCCTCCATGACCACGACCGGGACCAAGGTGCCGATCACCAACGCGCCCAAGGGCGTCGCGGGTGCGGGCGGCGCCGATCAGCTCAGTCAGCTGATGAGTATGGTGACGCCGCTGATCAGCACCGCGACCACGGCGGCGCAGTCGCTCGGCCAGCTCGCCCAGGCGAGTTCGGCGCTCAGCGCGCCGAAGCCGGTCGTCGACCCGAAAACTCATACGGGCGAAGGCCTTTCCGACGAGGAGAAGGCCAAGGCTGCGGCGGACGCCGCCGCGGCGGGTGGTATCGGCTCCGGACCGGGCGCCTTCGGCCCCGGCCCCGGCGTGGCCGCGACCAACGCTCCGCTGAACCCGTGGCAGGGCACCCGCGTCGCCAGCGGCTCGATGGGCTCGCTCACCGGGCTGAGCGGTGCCGGGTCCAGTCCCGCTACGACAGCGGCGATGTCGACCGCCGGTACCGGCGCGGGCGGCATGGGCATGCCGATGTCCGGCGCCGCGGGTGCGGCCGGGCTGGCCAGGGACGGCGCGTCCAGCACCGACTCGCTGCGCGGCCAGATGGTGACCGGCCAGCACGGCGACGAAGTGGTCGGCCGGATCGAGGGGGTCTCGTTGCCGGTGGTCGGCGCGACCGATACCACGTCGGAACCCCCGCCGGATAAAGAACTCACGCTCTGACTTTGAGGAGGGTCTCATGAGTAGTGATGGCGCGTTCGCGAGCTTCCAGTTCGACGCCGCCGCGGCCGGAGAGGCATCGAGCGGACTCGATGTGCTCGCCGACCGGCTGGCGGCCGATCTCCAGGCCGCGGAGCAGGCATTGACGATTCAGCCGGCGGGCGCGGACGAGGTCTCCGCCCGGGCCGCGCAGACCGGGAACGAGGTCGCGTCCTCGTACCTGGCCAGCGCACAGGCCAGCGTGACCGAGATGCGCAAGCTGGCGGCCACGTTGCGGTTGCACACCAACGAGTTCAGCCAGATGGAAAGCGACAGCGTCGCGGACTTCGACGCGGCAGGCGGCCGGTCCGCCTGAGGCACGGTCCGTGGAAAGGCCTGTCTTGGAAAGGCACAGCGCAGCAATGATCGAACCACCGAAGCCAGGGTTCACCGGCGTGGTGTGGGAAGCTCGGCCGCCGGAGCGGCTCGCGCGAGACCTCACCACGGGGCCGGGCTCTGTGCCGATGGCCGAGGCGGCCGCCGAATGGGCGCGACTCGCCACGGTTTTCGGTGCGGCGGTGCTCGAATACGAGCGGGTCCTTGCTTCGCTGCGCACCGCGTGGCAGTCCGGTCGCAGCGGCGAGGTCATGGAAAAGGTGACCACGCTGCGGGATTGGCTGGTCGACGCGGCCGCCACCGCCACCGCGAACGCGACCCGCCTGCAGGCGCAGGTGGCCGCGTACGAGGTGGCCAAGTTGACCATGCCGAACACCGCGGACATCCAGCAGATCCAGCAGGTGCAGGCCGCCCTGGAAAGCATGGGCGCGATGCTCGGCGCCCCCATCCGGGCCATCGCGGCGGACAACGACGCGGACGCCGATGTGGCGAAAGCCGTTGCGTCGCGGGTGATGCGGAGCTACGAGACGGCCGCCGAACCGCTGGCCACGCCGTGGCAGCATCAGGAGCCGCCGAAAATCGCGCCGGAACAGGCGCTGGCCGCGGAACAGGCGGCCACCGCCGCCGCGGCCGCGGCGCCCAAGGCCATGCCGGGCTTCGGCAGGATGCCGATGGGTCCCATCGCGATGCCGACGTTGCCGCCGCGCGCGCTGTCCGCCTACCGCGCGCCGGTGTACTCGCAATCCACGACCACCACCGAGCCCGCGACAAAGTCGACTCAGGTCAGCGCGACGAGCGCGACCGGTCAGTCCGCGCCGGTGGCCCCGGGGGCGATGGGCGGCGCGGGCAGCGGCGGCCAGGATTCGGCCCGGTTCCCGCGCGCCAGCCTGGCCGGCGAGGCCGACCAGATCGGGCTTGAAGGCGAAATCCAAGCCGCCCCGGCCGTTCTCGGCGGCACCGAGTCGGTGACCAAGGCGCCCATCGAGACTCGGACCGAAACCGGCGGTGCGCCGTGACCACACTGACCAACGACGCGCTGCTCGCCGTCGCCGACCGGGCCGGGGTGCAGACCCTGCCGCTCGCGCTTTCGGTAGGGCCGCAACAGGATTCGTTCGAGGAATGGCAGCGGGCACAGGAAGACGCCGTGGCCGGACTGATCGGTGACGGCCTGATCGATGCCGACGGCGAGGTGGCTCCCGACCTGGCCGAGACGTTGTTCACGCTGGCGCTGCCGGAACAGGAACTGGCCGCCCGCATCTTCACCGAGCACGGCACCCGGCGGGTCTGCGTGGTGCGGCGCGGACACGCGCACGCGCTGGCGGTCCGCACCGGCGACACCTTCGAGGTGCGGCAGCTGTCGACCGACGGATCGGCGACCGACCTGGTGCGCCCGCTGCTCGCCGCGATGGATCCGTGCCCGCCCGCCGAGATCCCCCATTTCAGCGTCCCCGCCGCGGAGCTGGCCGAGCGGTTGAACGCCGCCGCCACGCCGAGCGAGCTCACCGACGCTCTCTATGCCCTGGGTGCCACCGAACGCGACGCCACGAAATTGGGGCTCGCTTTCGGTGCGACGCACGCATACGCCGAGATCGTGGCGTGCGCCCATGAGGATGGCGTGACCACACGGGCGCCGGGTGCCGTCGCCGTGTACGACACCGCCCGCGGGCGGATCGTCGCCGCGCCGACGGTCTCCCCGGATCAGCAGATCTGGTCCACGGTCACGCCGGGTACCGACCACCGGGTTGCGCAAGCAGTCGCCACGTTGATCGAGGGACTGCCCGGGGGGAGGTGGCTGCCGCAGTAGTTCCTGGGTGGCAACTTCGGTTGTCTTGTAGTTCGACGAGATCGTTTGTCTGAGAACGATCTTCACAAATGACGAAAGGTCAAACAAATGTCCCTCACCTCACTCGGTGGTTCGAGCAAGGCTGTTGGTGTCGAGGCCGGCGGCGTCCAGAAGGTCGTCGGCGATCTCGAGACCGCCATCAACAACCTGCGCACCTCGGTCAAGGAAATCGACCAGGCCGCGCAGGATGTGCTGAAGGGCTGGAAGGGCGACGCGTCCGACAAGTTCGTTCAGGTGGCAGGCGACTGGCACGACGAGGCCGAAGACCTGAACAAGCGCCTCGACCAGTTCACCGAAGCCGTCAACAACGGCAAGTCGACCCTGCAGGCCATGGACCAGGCCTGATCGGCGCCTGCTCCGCTCTGTATCCGGAACCCATCGTTCGAAGGAATTGACGAATGACCATTCTTTACGATCCCGCTGCCATGAACGAGCTCTACAGCGACCTGCAGACGCACGGCGGCAAGATGAAGGGCGAGATCGACTCGCTCAATGACGCCGCCAAGGCGTTCCACGACAACCTGACCGGTGAGAACGCGTCGCAGGGCTTCGACGGCGCGCACAAGAACCTCACCCAGGGCCTCGAGGACACGCTGCAGAAGCTGGACGCCCTGGGTGCCCAGGTGGAGAACGCGCTGAACCGCGCGCTCGAGGCCGATGGCAAGGTCGGCGACGGTTTCGCCGCTTTCTGACATGTCCGCCACCTGACGGCCGACCGGAACATCCAGTTCCGTTCGGCCGTTTCGGTTTTCGGGGCCGGATAACGCGCGACCAGCGGATGCCGCAGATCAGCGCGCGGCGAGCGATTCGCCGATGTAGTGCATCTCGTCCGGCGTGGTCACCATGAACACGGTCGCGCTGGCCGTCGCGGTGCGCACGGTGATCCGGTTCGGCGCGTCCGGGTCCTGGGTCAGCGTAACGTCGGCGTCGATCGCGCTCGGCGGCTGATCCGGCGTGCGCACATGCACGATGGTGGCGCCGCCCGCATGCGTGGTCGGGGCGATCCCGTCGAACACGACGACCGTGGTGCTCGGGTACGGAGCGGCGGGCAATGGTGGTGCCGCAGGCGCGTGGTAACTCGCTCCCGCGGATCGCGGCGCGATCGAAAGCACATGCGGGGCATCGAGATTGGTCACCATGGTGTGCCACGCGTCGGGCCGGGCGGTGTGCACGATGGCATGCGCGCCGAGCGCGGTGGCGCGCAGGATCACCTGCTGGGCCAGGTCCAGGTTGCCGATCACCTCCAGGTGCCTGGTGCCCTCGCCGACCAGCGGCACCGCGATGCCCTGGCCGATCTCGTCGGCGCCGATCAACTGGCCGCAGCCCGCCGTCGGCACCGCGATATCGGTGAGCGCGGTGAGGGTGCCGCGGTATCCGGTGTCCGCGCCCCAGCGCCCGGCGGCGCCGATCGGCAAGGTATCCAACAGGATTCGCAGCTGATTGCCCGGTAGCTCGCGCAGCCCGGGCAGCGGCGGTTCCTCCGGCTCGAAGGTGGTGTCGAACCGGACCACGGCGTTGAGCACGACGGTGCCCGCGTGGTCGGCCCGCGTGTCGTGCCGGTGCGCGCCCGGGCGCAGCCGCAGCGTCACCGTGGTGGACAGGCTCTGCACCGTCCAGATGTCGGCCAGCCCGCGCGGGCCGATCAGCTCCGCGCCGATCTGATAGTGCGTGAGGTATCGGCCCTGATACTCCAGCGACCGCGGCGATTCGGCGAGCTGATCGACCTCGAAGCCATGGGTGAGTTCGCGGACCGCGGTGTTCATTTCGGCGGCGGTCAGCACCGAGGTGGCGATGTCGTGCGCGGCGAGCCGGTTCGCCACCCGCCGGGTGGCGATCATCGCGGTGCGCAGGGCGCCGGTGCCGCCGCCACCGCGCTTGTCCACCGCCTCGGCGTTGGCCAGCGGGTCCAGCCGCAGCACCAGCCAGAGGGTGCGGTGCGCGATGGCGGGCAGCGGGCCGAGGATGCTGTCGTAGAGGTGCGAGATCATGCCGGTGCCCGCGGTACGCGCGCCGGTGCTCACCAGGTCGACGCTGGCCAGCGTCAGGTCGAATTGGTCGAGGCAGCGGGCGATTTCGGTGAGCGGAAGCAACTGGTCGGTGCTCAGCGAACCGCGGCGCAGCAGCGTCAGCGTGTCCGGCGGCGGATCGATGCGCAGCATGGTGAGCAGCAGTTCGCCGTCCCAGCGCACCCCGTAACCGCCGCCCTCGCTGAACGGCACGTCGAAGGCGGGCGCCTGGGCCAGCTGGTCGGCGGGCCGCAGTCCGCTGCGCCGCCGGGCCAGCGCGCCGCCGATCCGGGCGGCCGGGGTGCGGCCGCGAATCGGCAGCAGGAAGATCACCGCGAAACCGACGCCGCCGCCGATCGCGCCCCACAGGGAATGCGTTGTCGCGAGCACGATCCAGGCCAGCGTGGCGGCCAGCACCGCCACCGGCACGATCACCCGCAGCGGATAGATCCGGAACAGCCAGAACTCGGGGTCCCGCAGGGTGTCGTAGGCCGAGGCCCGGTCGGCGGCCTGCGCCTGCGCGTCGCCGCTCTCCGGTTCGGTCTCCCCGTCGGGCCTGGTCTCGTTCATCGTTGTCGTCACCGCGTTGTCCCTGTCTGCCACCCGTACGGCCACCGCCGAAAGACCATGAATTCATCGGTTCAGGGCCGTCCTGGAATTACGGTACCGTGTCGATGAAGATGGTTCTCGACAGTTCGATGGAGACCTTGTGCCGGCACAGCTGACCACCCGAGCCCAGGTCAACGGGTACCGATTCCTGTTGCGCCGACTCGATCACGCACTGGTGCGACGTGACGTGCGGATGCTGCACGATCCCATGCGGTCCCAGGTGCGTTCGCTGATGGTCGGCCTGGTGCTCGGCATCCTGATCATCGCCGGCGCGGCCATCCTGAGCTTCCTGCGCCCGCAGGGCGCGATCGGCGACTCGCTGATCGTCTCGGGCAAGCAGAGCGGTGCGCTCTACGTCGTCGTGCAGTCCGAGGACGGCAACAAGACGCTGCACCCGGTGTTGAACCTGGCCTCCGCGCGGTTGATCACCGGCAGCAACGCCGAACCGAACGCGGTGAAGGACAGCAAGCTCAACAGCATGCCGCGCGGGCCGATGGTCGGCATTCCCGGTGCGCCGAGCGCGCTGCCGGGGTCGGGGCAGGGGTCCCGCTCGGAGTGGGCGCTGTGCGAGACGATCGCGCTGTCGCAGGGCGGCAGCGCGGCCTCGGCCACCGGCGGCACCACGACAATCGTCGCGGGACGCCCGGTCCTCGGCGAACGCACCCGCACGGTCGGCAAGGACGAGGCGCTGCTGGTGAAGCGCAGCGACAAGACCTACCTGGTCTACGACGGCAAGCGGGCCGAGGTCGATCCGGGTAACTCGGTACTGCAGCGCGCGCTCCAACTGACCACGCACCGGCCGCGGCCGATCGGTACCGGAATGCTCGGCGCGACAACGGAAGTCCCGCCGCTCGTCGCGCCGCAGATCCCGCAGGCCGGCCAGCCCGGTCCGGGCCCGCTGACGAAGATCCCGGTCGGCGGTGTCATCTCCATCCGCGACGTCGGCGACGGCAAGCCCGAGCTGTACGCGGTGCTCGCCGACGCGCTGCAGCCGGTGAGCCCGTTCACCGCGCAGGTGATCCGGTTCGCCGATTCGCACGGAATGAGCGAGATCCCGACCATGCCGCCGGACGTGCTGGATCGGGTGCGGGTGGTGCATGATGCGTTGCCGGTCAACGACTTTCCGGTCGAGACCCCGAAGATCCTGAATGCCGAGGACGCCCCGGTCACCTGTGTGGCCTGGTCCAAGACGCCGGGTACGGCACCGGCCAATCGCAAGGTCGACGCCGGCGACGGCCCCGCCGAGCGCGCCTCGGTGACCCTGCTGGCCGGCGTGCGCGTGCCGATCGCGGAATCGGCGAAGACGGTCGCGCTGGCCACCGCCGACGGCACCGGTGACCGGGTGGACGCCGTGTACGTCCCGCCGGGCACCGGCGAGTTCGTTCAGGTGACCGGCATGGGGCCGGGTAGCCCGCGCCGGGGCAGCCTGTTCTACGTCGCGGATAACGGTGTGCGCTATGGCATTCCGGACATGGCGACGGCGGGCGTGCTCGGTCTGGGGGACACCCCGAGGCTGGCGCCGTGGGCGATCATCGGCCAGATGGTTCCGGGTGCGACGCTGTCGGCGAAGGAAGCGCTCACCGCGCGCGATCAGTTGCCGCTGGAACCGCAGCACTGACCCGGGCGGGCCTGCACCGGCAGCCGGTGCAGGCCGCGTCGGTCAGAGGCTGAAGGGGACGTTCAGCGACGCGAGGATGCCGGACAGCGCGGTGTGCATGTCGGGCGCCTCGATCCGCATCAGCATCGACTCGTCGATATTGGCCAGATCCAGGCTCTCGTCGTTGGCCAGCCGGAACTCGCGCTCCTCCTCCGCGGCCTCGATGACGTTGCGGATGAATCGGCCGTTGCCAGCCAGGTCGACGCCGCGGCGCGGCTGCCCGCTCTGGTCGGTGCTCTGCAGTTCGTAGAGCTGGGTGCAGGCCTGGACGAGCAGCTCGAGCGCTTCGTCGGACAGCTCCGAGTCCCGCTTGTGCGCGATGACCTTGCCGATCTCGCCGAGCTCGGAGGGTGTGTAGGACGGAAACTGCACCCGCTTGGAAAAGCGGGACGCCAGACCGTCGTTGGCCGCAAGCAGGCGGTCGATCTCGCCGTCGTACCCGGCGATGATCACCACGAGCCGATCGCGGTCGTTCTCCATTCGCGCCAGCAGCGTGTCGATGGCCTCCCGGCCGAACGAGTCGCCGCCCTGCAAACCGGTCTGGATCAGCGTGTACGCCTCGTCGATGAACAGCACGCCGTCCATCGCGCTGTCGATCAGCGCCTCCGACTTCACCGCGGTGCCGCCGAGATGCTGGGCGACGAAGTCGACGCGCTTGGCCTCGACCACCTTGTCGGTCTTGAGGATGCCGACGCCGCAGTAGATCTTGGCGACCACCCGGGCGATGGTGGTTTTACCCGTGCCGGGCGGACCGGTGAACGCGAGGTGCTGACCGCGCGCCCCGGCGGCCAGGCCCTTCTCCGCGCGGATCTTCGCCATCTGCGCGCTCGACTGCAGCTTGGCCACCTGGGTCTTCACCGAGGCCAGACCGATCTGCGAGTCCAGTTCGGCGCGGGCGTCGGCCAGGATCTTCTTGGCCCGGTCCTCGGTTTCGGCCTGCTCCATCGCCTTCATCGAGGGCGCGGAGGCCGGATCCCACTTGTCCTTGCGGGCGTCGATCGTTTCCCGCGAGGTGATGCTGATCCGATAGGTGCGGTCGCGCATCGCGGCGGTGTTCGCCTCGAAATCCGGCGCCTGCGAGTAGACCTTCTCGAACAGCCCCTGCGCCACCTCTTCGTTGCCGGATTCGCGCAAGCACAGGCCGCGGCAGAACATGGCGGTCGACCGGGCGGCCGGGATCGGGCCCGCCTCGGCCTGTTCCATCCGGCGGATCGCCTCACCGAACAGCCCGAGCTGCGCGCACGCGGTGCCGACCATGACGTTCGCGCCGGCCGCGAGGAACGGGTCGTCCCATTCCGCCGAACCGGCCAGCACCGTCATGACGTCGGGCCAGCGCTGGGTGTTGTAGTGCAGGACGCCGCGGACGTAGGCGCAGATGCGGTTGTCGATCTCGCGATCCGGGTCGCTCAGCTGGGACCTGCGGTGCGCGTCGAGTTCGTCGAGCACCCGCTCGGCCTCGTCGTACTCCTTGTCCGCGATGAGCTGTGCGGCCCAGGCGAGCCAGATCTCGGTGTAGCTGGCGAGCGGGTAATCGATGTAGAGGCCGGGCAGAAAGCGGCCGGCCAGATCGCGTGGTTGCAGGCCGAGCCTGCGCTGTTCCCGGTAGAGCGTGCTCGCGCTGGTCTTGTGCATGTTGAACAAGACGTCCTTGGTGAGCTCGCCGGCGGCGGCGCGGCCGAGCCAGGCGTCGCACATCGTCGGATCCCACTCGGTGGCGCGCTGGAAGGCGAGCTTCGCGTACTCGAGGTCGCGCGCGGATTCCTGGCCCTCGATGGACAATCCCAGCGACAGAATTCCGGCGTCGAAGGCTCGTTGTGCTTGGCGATTGCCGGTCATGGCTGTCGGACCCCGAAGTCTTCGTTCGTAGTAGCGGATGAGTTCTTTATGCCCCCCAGACTACCGATCGCGCAGTGCCTGGTCTGTCCGTTACATTAGGTTCAGCTGCCCAGAGGTTGCAACGCAAGTGTTGTCTAGGTGAGAGTCATACGGGTGTCGAAGTCGTTCACTCAGAAGACGTTCCACCCAGTGCGGTCGAAGCGTGAACAATCGTCAGTGGAGAGGCCGGGGGTCCGGGGTCGTTGATCGAGTCACCTACTAGTGGCACACGCGCCGCTGAACCGGAGTTGAGTCGGGTTTCCGTCATCGGCGGGAACACTCAGCTCGATGTCGGGCTGCCTGCCACCGTGCCGATCGCCGGCTTCATCGGCGACCTGGTGGCGTTGATCGAATCCCGCAATCCCGACCAGCTCGACGCCGAGGACGACTCGGTGCCGCTGCAGGCCCAGCATTGGACGTTGGCCCGGGTCGGCCAGGAGGCGTTCGCGCCGAGCCGCACGCTCAACGACGCCGACGTGCACGACGGCGAACTGCTGGTGCTGCGTTCGGTCACGGCGAAGGAATCGCCCGCGCTCTTCGACGACGTGATCGACGCGGTCTCCCGGCTCACCGCCGAGGAATTCCGCAGCTGGACCGGTGCCTCCGCGCGCTGGATGGGCCTGGTCGCCGGCGTGCTGACCGTGCTCAGCGCGCTCGCGCTGCTGGTCATCTCGCGTGGGCACGGCGATCCGCTCGCGCCCGCGTTCGTGTTGTCGGCCGTCGGCATCGGCGCGTTCGTCGCCGCAGGCTTCGCGGCCCGCAAATACCTCGACCAGGTCACCGCCACCTGGTTGTCGCTGGACGGCCTGTTGCTGTTGTTCGGCGGCGCCGCGCTGTTCGTGCCCGGCGCCCTCGGCAGCGCGCACCTGCTGCTCGGTTGTTCGGTGACGCTGGTGGCCGCCGTGCTCGGCTATCGGGTGATCGGCACCGGGGCCACGCTGTTCTCCGCCGCGGGCGCGCTCAGCGTCGTCGGGGGCATCACCGCCGCGGTGTATCTGGTCTGGCATCCCGGCCTGCCGAAGGTGGGCGGCGGGCTGGTGGTGGTCGGCATCGCGATGCTGTCGCTGGTGCCGCGCCTGGCGGCCGGGCTGGCCCGGCTGCCGATCCCGCCGGTGCCGACCGCGGGCGCCGCGATCGACCCGGCCGACCACGAACAGCGCCCGACCATCGAGGGCATCGGTGCGATCGGCGCCACCGCCCTGCCGTCCGCGTCCGGCCTCGGCGAACGGGCCCGCGCGGCCAACCAGTACCAGTCCGGCCTGATCATCGCGTGCACGCTGAGCGCGGTGATCGGGGCGTTCGGCGCGGCCGACCCGTTGGGCTCGGACCGCTGGCAGGGCATCGTGCTGGCCGTGGTCACCGGGATCATCCTGTGCCTGCGCGGCCGGTCCTTCGCCGACCTCACCCAGGCCGCGACGCTGATCGCCGGCGGCTGCCTGGTCTTCGTCTCGCTGGTCGTCGGCGCGGCGATCGGGGACGCGGATCTGGAAATGCTGTCGGTCGGCCTGCTGATCGCCTTCGCCGCGGGCACGATCGGCTTCGGCGTGATCGGACCGCACATCGAGGTCACCCCGGTGACGCGGCGCATGATCGAGATCTTCGAATACCTGTTGATCATCTCGCTGATCCCGCTGGTGCTGTGGATCATGAACGTCTACTCGCTGGCCCGGAACATATGAGCGCGGGCAGAGATGGGACCTAGCGCCTTCCGTCGCAGTCTGCTGCGGATGGCCGGCGCCGTCGCGGTGGTGGGCCTGGTGGGCGTGCCCGCCCCGCCCGCCTCGGCGATCTCGCCGCCCGCCATCGATCCGGGTGCGCTCGGCATCGCCCAGGCGTTGAGCGGGCGCCCCGCGCCGCTGGAACCGACCCAGCAGGCCGACCAGTGCGCCGAACCCCAGCTCACCGGGTCGCCGCCGAACGAGCCGCCGATCTCGCAGCGGGTGCTCGAGCTGCCCGCGGCCTGGCAGTTCAGCCGCGGCGCAGGCCAGAAGGTCGCGGTGATCGACACCGGGGTGCAGCGGCATCCGCGGCTGGCCGCGCTGCAACCGGGCGGCGACTACGTCTCCGACACCGACGGCACCGTGGACTGCGACGGCCACGGCACCCTGGTCGCCGGAATCATCGCGGCGCAGCCGAGTCCGGCCGACGCGTTCACCGGGGTCGCGCCGGACGCGGAGATCCTCAGCATCCGCCAGCTGAGCCTGGCCTACGAGAAGAAGGACCGCGGCGGCGAGCGCCCGCCCGGCAGCATCCGCGCCGACGGCTACGGCAGCGTGCTCACCCTGGCCGCGGCCGTGGTGCGCGCGGTCGATCTCGGCGCGACCGTCATCAACATCTCCGAAGTCGCCTGCAGCCCGGCCGGATCCGACACCGCCGACTCCTCGCTCGGCGCCGCGGTGAAGTACGCCTACGACCGCAATGTCGTCGTGGTGGCCGCCGCGGGCAACGTCGAGAACAACGGTCCCTGCCAGAAACAGAACGACCGCTCCGGCTGGGGCTCGGTCAACACCGTGGCCAGCCCCGCGTGGTTCTCGCCGTACGTGCTCGCCGTCGGCTCGGTGGACGCGGACGGCAAGCCGTCGGACCTGTCGTTGCACGGTCCGTGGGTCGCGGTGGCCGCGATCGGCCGCAATATCGTGTCGCTGGACAGCAAGCGCGACGGCGTCGGGCTGGTGAACGGCGTGCAGACCGACGAGGGCATCCGCCCGGTGGACGGCACCAGTTTCGCGGCCCCCTACGTCGCGGGCTTGGCGGCCCTGGTGCGGTCGCGCTTCCCGAATCTCGATGCGCGCCAGGTGATGGACCGCATCATCCGGACCGCGCAGGCGCCGGGCACCGGTCACGACGACGCGATCGGCGCGGGCCTGATCGACCCGCTCGCCGCGCTGACCGCGCAGCTGCCGGAGAAGTCCGTGAGCGAGGGCGCCGATGTCGATCGGCCGATCGCCGCGCCGGTGATCCCGCCCGGACCGGATCCACGGCCGCGCCGGATCGCGGTGATCGGCTCGCTGACCTGTTTGACCGCACTGGCAATCGGTGTGGCGGTAGCGATTCCGTACCGCCGCAGACGTCGGGAGATCGACGCCGAATACGACCCGTAACCCCGGCTCCGCGCCGAACGCAGAGAGCTCGATCGATCGAAGGAATCCATGGCTACCGAAGGTTTCGTACGACGCCCGCGGATAGCGCCGCCACGGGCACCCGGTGGTGAGGTGGCGCTGACCCCGCCGCCGGAGATTCCCCGCCCGTTGCCCGCCCCGCTGATGATGAAGCTGATGCCCGTCGTCATGGTGGTCGCGGTGGTCGGCATGATCGCGATGATGGCCATGATGGGGCGCAACCTGCTGGCCAACCCGCTGTCCATGATGTTCCCGATGATGATGCTCATGTCGATGGTCGGCATGATGGCCGGCTTCCGCGGCGGCACGGGCAAGCGCGCGGTCGAGCTCAACGAGGAACGCAAGGACTACTTCCGCTACCTGGATCAGGTCCGCAAGGACGTGCGCCGCACCGGCACCAAGCAGCTGGAGACGCTGGTCTGGAGTCACCCGGACCCGGCGGATCTGCCGTCGCTGATCGGCACCCGCCGGATGTGGGAGCGCAGGCCCAACGATCCTGACTTCGGCCATGTCCGGGTCGGCATGGGCAGCCATCGGCTGGCCACCAAGCTGGCCAGGCCGGAAACCGGTCCGCTGGAGGATCTGGAGCCGGTCTCCACGGTCGCGCTGCGCCGGTTCGTGCGCACCCATTCGGTGGTGCACAGCCTGCCGACCGCCGTGTCGCTGCGCGCGTTCCCGGCGATCAACATCAGCGGTCCGCCCCAGGACGCGCGCATGCTGGCCAGTTCGATGCTGATGGAGCTGGTCACCTTCCACGGTCCCGACCATCTCGCGGTCGCCATCGTCTGCGCGGACCCGGACGGGCCGTGGGCGTGGGCGAAATGGCTTCCGCACCTGCAACATCCGACGGCGCGCGACGGCATGGGCTCGGCCAGGATGATGTACACCTCGCTCGGCGAGCTGGAGACCGCGCTGTCGGCCGAGCTGATGGAGCGCGGCCGCTTCATGCGCAATCCACAACCCACGCAGGGGCGGCTGCACCTGGTGGTCATCATCGACGACGGCTACGTCAACGGCAACGAACGGCTGATCAGCGAGTCCGGCCTGGACTCGATGACCGTGCTCGACCTCACCGCGCCGGAGGGCGGCCTCGCGGCCCGGCGCGGCCTGCAACTGGTCGCGGCCGACGGCGACGTGTCCGCCCGCAGCGCGGTGGGCGTGGAGAAGTTCGCCACCGCCGACCAGGTGACTACCGCAGAGGCCGAGGCCTTTTCGCGGGCGCTGTCGCGCTACCGGCTGGCCACCGCCGCCCAGATCGTCAGCCTCGGCGAGGGATCGACGGCCGACCCGGGACTGATGGCGCTGCTGAAGATCCCGGACGCGGCGCAGATCGACCCGGCCAGGGTCTGGCGGCCGCGCACCGCGCGGGAACGGCTGCGCGTGCCGATCGGCATCACCCCCGATGGCACTCCGGTCGAGATCGATATCAAGGAGTCGGCCGAGAACGGCATGGGCCCGCACGGCCTGTGCATCGGAGCGACCGGCTCGGGCAAGTCGGAATTCCTTCGTACCCTGGTGCTTTCGCTGGTCACCACGCACTCGCCGGACGCGCTGAACCTGGTGCTCGTCGACTTCAAGGGTGGCGCGACCTTCCTCGGCCTGGACTCACTGCCGCACGTCGCCGCGGTGATCACCAACCTCGAAGAGGAACTGTCCCTGGTCGACCGCATGAAAGACGCGCTCGCCGGCGAGATGAACCGCCGCCAGGAACTGCTGCGCTCGGCGGGCAACTACGCCAACGTCACCGACTACGAGAAGGCCAGGGCCGCCGGCGTTCCGCTGGACCCGCTACCCGCGCTGTTCGTCGTGGTCGACGAGTTCTCCGAACTGCTCTCGCAGAAGCCGGATTTCGCCGAGCTGTTCGTCATGATCGGCCGGCTCGGCCGCTCGCTGCACGTGCACCTGCTGCTCGCCTCGCAGCGACTGGAGGAGAACAAGCTGCGCGGCCTGGAGTCGCACCTGTCCTACCGGATCGGCCTGCGCACCTTCTCCGCCAACGAATCTCGCGCGGTCCTCGGTATCACCGACGCCTACCACCTGCCGAGCGTGCCCGGCGCCGGCTACCTGAAGAGCGACGCCTCGGATCCGTTGCGGTTCAACGCGAGTTACGTCTCCGGCCCGTATGTCGCGCCGGTCGGCACGGTGACCGGCGAGGACGGCGCCCCGGTCGGCGGCCAGCGGCTCGCGCTGTTCACCGCGGGGCCGGTGGAGGTGCCGGAGCCGGTCGAGTCCGACTCCGCGCTGGATCTGCCGCCGTCACCGATGAACCCGCTGCTCGAACTCCCGCCGCCACCGTCGGCGCTCGGCGCGCCCGGCACGGAGGAGGGCATCCCGGACTCGCTGCTCGACACCGTGGTCAAGCGCCTGACCGGCCACGGCCGCCCGGCGCACGAGGTGTGGCTGCCGCCGCTGGACGAATCGCCGACGGTGGACATGCTGCTGCCCGACCCGGACTGGCGGTCGCCGGTCAACCGGCACGGCCAGCTGTGGATGCCGATCGGCGTGATCGACAAGCCGTACGAGCAGCGGCGTGACGTGCTGACCATCAGCCTGGCCGGCGCGCAAGGCAATGTGGCCGTCGTCGGCGGCCCGCAGTCGGGCAAGTCGACCACGCTGCGCACCATCATCATGGCCGCCGCCGCGACGCACACCCCGCAGCACGTGCAGTTCTACTGCCTGGACTTCGGTGGCGGCAGCATGGCGGGCCTGGTCGGCCTGCCGCATGTCGGTTCGGTGGCCGGTCGTCTGGACGGAGACCGGGTGCGGCGCACCATCGCCGAACTCACCTCGCTGATGCGTCAGCGCGAGGAACGCTTCGCCGAGCTCGGCATCGAGTCGATGGCCGAGTTCCGGCGGCGCAAGTTCGCCGCGGCGGCACACGTGCCCGACGGCGCGGCCTCGGCCGGAAATCCGTTGGCCGACGACCGATTCGGCGACGTGTTTCTGGTGATCGACGGCTGGGCCGTGATCCGCGAAGAGTTCGACGTGCTCGAGCCGCAGATCAATGCCATTGCGGCGCAGGGCCTGTCGTACGGCATCCACGTGATCATCGGCGCGTCCCGCTGGCCGGAGATCCGGCCGGTGGTCAAGGACCAGATCGGCACCCGGCTGGAGTTGCGCCTCGGCGACCCGACGGACTCGGAGATGGGCCGGCGCACCGCCTTCCAGGTACCGGTCGGCCGGCCCGGCCGTGGTCTCACCCCCGATCAGCTGCACATGCTGGTCGCCTTGCCGCGGTTGGATTCCGATTCGAACCCGGACACGCTGGCCGACGGCGTCACCAGGGCCAAGCAGGAATTGGCCGAGCTGCACGCGGGCAGGCAGGCGCCCGAGGTGCGGATGCTGCCCCTGCAATTCGGCCGCGAGGGGCTGCTCGAGGCCACCAGGGAACAGGGCATCGAGCTCAGCCCGACCAGAGTGGTCGTCGGCATCGGCGAATCCGAATTGCAGCCGCTGGTCCTGGATTTCGGCACCGATCCGCACTTCATGGCCTTCGCCGACGTCGAGTGCGGCAAGACCACGCTGCTGCGCAACATCGTGACCGGCGTGGTGGAGAACTCGACGCCGGACCAGGCGAAGATCATCATGATCGACTACCGCCGGACCATGCTCGGCGTGGTCGAGGGCGAACATTTGGCCGGGTACTCCACCTCGTCACAGACCTGCGGACCGATGATCCAGGAGGTCGCCGAGTTCCTGTCGAAGCGGATCCCCGGCTCCGACATCACCCCGCAGGAGCTGCGCGACCGCAGCTGGTGGGAGGGTCCGGAGATCTACATCGTGGTCGACGACTACGACATGGTGGCGACTGGCGGCATCAATCCCTTTGCGCCGCTGATCGAATACCTGCCGCAGGCCCGCGACATCGGTATGCACTTCGTGGTCACCCGGCGCATGGGCGGTGTCTCGCGCGCGCTCTACGACCCGATCATCGGTGGCCTGAAGAACCTGTCGGTGGACACGCTGATCATGAGCGGCTCGCGGGACGAGGGCAAGATCATCGGTGAGATTCGCCCGAGCAAGCTGCCCCCTGGCCGGGGCACCTTGGCTTCGCGCAGCCGCGGCCAGGAAATGGTGCAGATCGCGTTCATGCCGCCGACGACGTAGGTCAGTTGTTCGGTTGGACCGCACCGAGATTCGGTGCGGTCCCCAGGCTGCGCGCGGCCGGCACAGTCACCGGGGCGCCGAGATCCCAACTGTCGGCCCGGCGTTCGAACAACGCGCGGGACGGGCCGGTCGCGATCGGGCCCGCGATGCGCGCCAATTGGAAGCCCTCCCTGCGGTAGTAGTCGTGCAGCTCGGTGTTGGTGGTCCACGCATCGAGCCGGACCCACTCGCGTTCCTGTTGGCGCGCAAGCAGTCCCGCGTGCGCGAGCAGATGGTGGCCGATCCGTTGTCCGGCGAAACGCAGGTCGACGATCATGTAATGGACGACGACCGCGTCGGATAGTTCCCACGGCGACCAGAGCCCCGGGTCGGCGTGCCGGTTGACGGTGATGGTGCCCGCGGGTTCGCCCGAGACCTCCGCGATCCAGGTCTCGCCCGCGTCCAGCGAGCGTCCGACGCCGCGCGCGAAGATCTCGATGGGTAGTCCACGGCCCGCGACCGTCCACTGATCGGAGCCGCGCGCGGTCAGCCACGCGGTGCGTTGCAGCCGCAGCCGGCAGATAACGCCCAGATCGCCAATTGTCGCCTGGCGGAGCACGATTACACTCATGCCGACGGGATACCCGGCCCGTAGGGCACTCCGAGCGTTCGTCCGATCACGCTCAGCCCCTCGGCGTCGCCGAGCTGATAGGCGAGCCGGTTGCTCGCGGCGATGGAGCGATGGCGGGTCGCCCTGGTGACCCGCTCGTGGTTGGCGCCGATCCGCAGATGGTCCAGCAGAATGGTGCCCGCCGCCACGCCGAGCACGATGGCCTCTTCGGCGGAGGCGGGGCGGGCGGTCACCGTGTCCCGGTGCGCGGTCTCCGCGTGACCGCGATCGGCCAGCCGCCGGGTGGTGCCCTCCGGGATGTCGTGCGGTGAGTCGATTCCGGTGGCCTCGGCCAGGTCTCGGGGATAGAAGGTGACCTCCCAGGACCACGGCTCGTTGTCGAGATACTGGACGACCGTCCGGGCCAGCACCCAGGAGTCCTCCGGCACGCCGAGCCATAACGCGACCGCGGGCCCGGCCGGCTCCATCTTCGCGGCGAATTCCTTCGACGGCACCCGGTGGGCGGCGCGCGCGATCTCCTCGAAGATGTCGTGCGGCGACTTCGGCCGGTCCTGGCGAATATGGTCGGTGACAACCGATTCCAGAACTTCCTGGTTTCGCACGATGGTGCCGCGGGAAGTAGCTGTATAGACCAGATTTTCGGTGACCAGAACCTGAATCGCGTTGCGAGCGGTCGTCAGCGAGACCTGCATGTGCTCGGCCAGCTCGGTGTGGCTGGGCAACCGATCACCCGGTTTCCACTTGCCTGCGCGGATCTCCTCGCGGAGGAGGTCTGCGATCCGGTGATACGTCGGACCGTCCGCCATCTTGCTCCTCGGTTGGTCGTGCAGGTAACGAAGTGTACTCTTCGTGACTTCCTACGGCCCGGTAACGCTTGACAGGTGCCTTCAGAGGTTTATTGTAATGAACGTCCTGATCCGGTGTTGTGCGGCGATGACGGCGAGGCAACGTGGCAGGTTCGGATACAACAGTCGTAATGGCTCTTCCCGGCACACTGCGGTGTACCGATTCGGTGGTGCAGTCCCACGCTCCTGGGCTGCTTCCCACCTCCGATCTACTGGTTCGCGCGTGTCGTGGACACCGCGTGGTCGGTGGCCCGCTGCTCTGGTTCGCTCGCGATCTCGCGGTGCTGCACGAGCGGCGCCTGGTCGGCCGTGGCGGTTCGGTGGACACCGATCCGCTGGTGGTCCTCGAAATCGAGCGCCGCAGAGTCGAATTGGTCATGGCCATCGATGACTGGGTCGCGCGCAGCGTGCCGCAGCACCGGCTCGGCGCGACCCTGCACACCGAGACGGTGGGTGCGGTCATCGACCGGCTCGCCGAATCCTCGGTGCGAGCGCATCACGCGTTGATGACCCTCGACGCCCACGACGAAAGATTGCACGGCGCTTGGCATCACCTGGCCGAACTCGCCGATGCCTACGACGATCTCGTCCGCGACATCAGCGCGGGCAGGCGTCGCCTCCCGGAGTGGTAACTCCCGCAACCGATTTCCAGGGCTCCACACCCGTGCACCCCCGCGTCACGTGACGGTGTGACACGGGGGTGTTTCTCAGGGCTGGTAACGCCGGTGGTCGGTGGCGAAATCGTCGGCGATGGTCGCCGCGAGTTCGACGTAGGCCCGCTTGGTGTGCTTGTGCAGGCGGTGCAGATCGATCTCGGCGCCCTCGGACATGTGCGGATCGAACGGGATGATGTGCACGGCGCGGCAGCGGGACAGGAAGTACTCCCGCAGTTGCTGGATGCCGACATTCGGCGACCCGGCCCGCGGCGAGTTGATCACCACCACCGCGTTGCGGACCAGGTGATCGTGTCCGTGCAGCGACAACCAGTCCAAAGTCGCTGCCGCACTGCGGGCCCCGTCGATGGCGGGGGAGGAGATGAGCACCAGCGAATGGGCCAGATCCAGCACGCCCGACATGGCCGAGTGCATCAGCCCGGTGCCGCAGTCGGTCAGGATGATGTTGTAGAAGCGCTGCAGAATTCGCGCGACCGCCCGGTACTCCTCCTCGCTGAACGCCTCCGACGCCGCCGGATCGCGTTCGCTGGCAAGCACTTCCAGTCGGCTGGTGGCCTGCGAGGTGTGCCTGCGCACGTCCGAGTAGCGCTGGATCGACGGATCGAGCAGCAGGTCACGCACGGTCGAACGGGTCTGTAGCGGTACGCGCTGGGACAGCGTGCCGAAGTCGGGGTTGGCGTCCACCGCGATCACCCGATCGCCCCGGATGGACGCGAAGATCGACCCGATACCCATTGTCGTGGTGGTCTTTCCGACGCCGCCCTTCAGCGACAGCGTCGCGATCCGGTAGTCGCCGCGCACGGGTTGCCTGATCCGCGCGACCAGCTCCTGTAGTCGCAGTTCCTCCGCGGACAGCCCGGGATTGATCGCGCCGCCCGACACGTGATGCACGGCCTTGCGCCACCCGGTGCCCGGCGACTTCTTGGCGCGCCGCATCGGTACGTCGTCCAGCGACGGCGGCGGACCCGCCTGGTACTGCACGCCCGGCTGGTACTGGCCACCCGGCGGAACCGGCGGACGGCCCCACTGCCCCGGGTGTATGGGCGGTGCCGGTGCGACGCCGCCCGGCGCCTGCCCGCCCACCTGCGGTCCGGCGAAACCGCCGGGTGCGCGGTGCGGGGCTTCGGGTTGCGGTCCTGGTTGTTCGCCGCCCGGAACCGGTCCGCCCGTGAAGGGTGGTGTCCGAGAAGGGGTTTCGTCCGGCGGCGCTTGGTTGCGCCACGGCTCGCCGGGTGCCTGCGGCCCCGGCTGTTCGCCGCCGGGGACCGGTCCGCCGGCGGGAGGTGCTGTCCGGGTGGGGGTTTCGTCGGCCCACACCGGTGCCGCGGCGTTGCGCCACGGCTCGGCCGGTGCCTGCGGGCCGGGCTGTTCGCTGCTCGGCGCCTGCCCGACGTTCGGCGGGGTGTAACCGGTCGGTCCGACGGTGCCCGTGGGTGCGTACGGTCCTGGCTGCTGCACGGGGCCGTGCTGCGGCGGAGCTTGCCGACCGGATTCGTCGACGGTGCCCTGCTGCATCTCGATCTCGGTGGGCAGGCGGTGTCGCCCGCTACTCGACGGACGGCCCGCGCCGGCGTTGGACGACGGCACCCAGTCGGGCTGTCGGCCGGAATCGCGTTGCGGCTGTCCGGATTCCGGGCGCTCGGTGATGCCCGAGGTCGATGGCCCGTTCTGCCAGCCGGGAAGCTGCGGTCCGGCGGTGCCGTTCGGGTCCTGCTCCGGACCGTACGGTCGATCGGACTGCGGTGCACGCAGTGGGTCGGTTGCCTGCGGTCCCGGTTCGGCGGGGCTCGGCGGCAGCGAGCTTCCGGTCGGTGCACGGTTCGGGGCCTGGGCCGGCGGGGCAGCAGGTGTCGCGCCTTGCTCGGGTCCGGGCGGTGCATACGGTGCGCGGTTCGGCGGTCCGGCGACTTGATCCGGAGTTGTTGCCGCGCTGGGCGCGTCGCCCGGTGTGCGGTCCGGCGGCACCGAGGGCGTCGCGGGGCGCGGTCGTTGGGTGGCGCTCTGCGGGTTCGGGGCAGGCGCATGCTCAGGCTGCGGTGGGCCTTCGACACCGCGCGGCGGCGCAGGCGGTGTGTCGGGCCGGGCCGGCGGGGTCCGTTCTGCGGTGGGTGCTGCGGACCGGTCGCCCTGCGCCGAGGGGGGATCGGGCAGCGGCGGGGGATCGGGCAGCGGTGGCCGCCGCGGCGGCTGTGCCTGCGGCGTCGGCTGTTCCGGGCGCGGTCCGGCCAGCCACGGTGGCGGACCGCTGGACTCGGGCGCCCGCTGGATCGGGGCGTGCGTCGGCGGCGTGGACTCGGGGGCGCGCAGCGGGGGAGCCTGCGGCGCGGGAGTGGATTCGGGCGCGCGCTCGACGGGGGCCTGCGGTGCCCGGGCCGGTGCGTCGGGCGCGGCCGCCGAGGACTGCGGTGGCGGGTCCGGCAGGGCGGGCGGCGGCGGTAGCTCGGGCCGGTTCGCCGGTTGGCGTGTGGCCGGGTCGTTGGGCACGGACGGCCCGGCGGCCGGGCGGCTGCCCAGCGGTTGGAAGGCGGGCGGCGGTGGGCCGGGGTTGCGGGTGGGCAGCGCCTGGGCCGGCGCCTCGGCGCGCTGCTGGGGCGCTTCGGGTCGCTGGGCCGGCGCCTCGGGTCGCTGGGCCGGTGCTTCGCCGCGTTGCGGCGGTCCGGCCTGCCATGCGTCGTCCGGCCGTGGCGGTGTGTAGGCGTCCAGACCGGACTGGCGCCACGGGTCGTCGCGCGGACCCTCGGGCGAGGCCGGGGTGCGGGAGGTGGATTCGGGCGCGCGCTGACTCGGCTCGTTCGGCTGCTCGTCGGCGCCGCGCCGGTCGCTCTTGTCGCGACGCCACCGCTTGCCGCGTTTGTCTTGACGTCTCTGACTCGGACCCTCGTCGATCACATCGTCGGGGGGAAGATTCTGTACCGGCGCCTCGTAGCCGACCTGTGTGACATCGCTCTCGGACAGCCACGGCGGCAGCATGGGGAGGCCGTCGTTCGTGCGGCTCATGCCTCCACCTCGCCGGCGCTCGGCTCCGCCATGCCCGCGGGTGCTGCGTTCGGGGTTCGCTCGCTGCGCTCCCTCACGGCATCCCCCTCGATCTGCTCGACCCTGTTACCTGGACAGCGGCCAGTTTACGCGACGTCCCGCTACCGTAGCTGGGCAGGAGGCCACGGCCCTGCGGCACCGGATTTCGTGCTCTGAACGGGGCGAAAAGAGTGCTGACGGCGGGTGCTGGCACGGGCATTTTTGCCGGAACCATCCGGTACCGGTAAGCTGGAGCGGCGGTGCACCTATGCGCCGACTGTTTGTGTGTCCGGCGGTCAGTTCGACCGACAGGTCCATGTAAGCAGAAACAAGCCAAACAAACCAGGTTGAGCGTAACCGGGATCGCGGAGGACATGGCGAAGAAAGACGGGGCCATCGAGGTCGAGGGTCGAGTTGTCGAGCCGCTGCCCAATGCGATGTTCCGGATCGAGCTCGAGAACGGTCACAAGGTTCTCGCGCACATCAGCGGGAAGATGCGGCAGCACTACATTCGTATCCTCCCCGAGGACCGCGTGGTCGTCGAGTTGTCGCCCTACGACCTCTCACGCGGCCGGATCGTCTACCGGTATAAGTAATCGCCGGGGGAGGTCTGCTCGCGGAGAGCGCTCGCCGGCGTCGATTTCTTATCGTGCTTTGTGGGGGTGCAACCCCCACACCCCGCCCGGAGGGCTTCGCCCCCGGACCCCGACTGGATACCGTGCCTGACCGGTAGGGAATTCGTCGTCGGAAGCATGACCTGGGCCTCGCCCGACTGGGTGAAAGGTGCACCCGGTAGGGTGGACTGTCGCTCGAAAGAGCGGCGCAACAGACTTCCCCGGCCAGTGGGCCGGGGAAAAACTGTGTTCACACCCGTGTGAACCACAACAAGATTGGACGGACGTGAAGGTTCAGCCGAGCGTCAAGAAGATCTGCGAGAAGTGCAAGGTGATCCGCCGTCACGGTCGGGTCATGGTGATCTGCGACAACCTGCGCCACAAGCAGCGCCAGGGCTGATCAAGCGGGGCTAGCGCCCCGTCGATCACCAGCCGGGCACCGATCACTGATCGGCTTGGCCAACTACAGAAGAACTCCCAGCTCCAGCCGCACGCTGCGGTATTCCTGGTTCGCCAGGAAGGCGTGTGCGCCAACCACCGGCACGGAGGCCGGTGCCCCACACAAGACGAGGGGAACGGACAGGGAGCAGACCTCCGCAACCGAAGGAACCTGCCACATGGCACGTCTCATGGGCGTCGATCTCCCGCGCGAAAAGCGCATGGAGATCGCGCTGACCTACATCTACGGCATCGGCCGTACCCGCTCCAAGGAGATCCTCGCGGCCACCGGCGTCAGCCCGGACCTGCGCAGCAAGGACCTCAGCGACGACCAGGTGACGCAGCTGCGTGACTACATCGAGAGCTCGCCCGAGCTCAAGGTCGAAGGTGACCTGCGCCGCGAGGTGCAGGCCGATATCCGTCGCAAGATCGAGATCGGCTGCTACCAGGGCCTGCGCCACCGTCGTGGCCTGCCTGTGCGTGGTCAGCGCACCAAGACCAACGCGCGCACCCGCAAGGGCCCGAAGCGCACCGTCGCCGGCAAGAAGAAGTAGGGGATAACCGATGCCTCCGAAGTCCAGGGCCTCCGGCCCCAAGAAGACCCAGAAGTCGCGTCGCCGGGAAAAGAAGAACGTCCCGCACGGCCACGCGCACATCAAGAGCACGTTCAACAACACCATCGTGTCGATCACCGACCCGGCCGGAAACGTCATCTCCTGGGCGTCCTCGGGCCACGTCGGCTTCAAGGGTTCGCGCAAGTCGACCCCGTTCGCCGCGCAGCTCGCCGCCGAGAACGCTGCCCGCAAGGCGCAGGAGAACGGCGTCAAGAAGGTCGACGTCTTCGTGAAGGGCCCGGGTTCGGGCCGCGAGACCGCGATCCGTTCGCTGCAGGCCGCGGGCCTCGAGGTCGGCACGATCTCCGATGTGACCCCCCAGCCGCACAACGGCTGCCGTCCGCCCAAGCGTCGTCGCGTCTAGCGGGAAAGGAACAGATAACAAATGGCTCGTTATACAGGCCCCATCACCCGCAAGTCGCGTCGTCTGCGCGTCGACCTCGTCGGCGGCGACCAGGCGTTCGAGCGTCGCCCCTACCCGCCCGGCCAGCACGGCCGCGCGCGGATCAAGGAGAGCGAGTACCTGCTCCAGCTGCAGGAGAAGCAGAAGGCTCGCTTCTCCTACGGCGTCATGGAGAAGCAGTTCCGCCGGTACTACGAAGAGGCCAACCGTCTCAAGGGCAAGACCGGTGACAACCTGCTGCGTCTGCTCGAGTGCCGTCTGGACAACGTCGTGTACCGCGCCGGTCTGGCCCGTACCCGTCGTCAGGCTCGCCAGCTGGTCTCCCACGGTCACTTCACCGTGAACAACCGGAGCGTCAACGTTCCGAGCTTCCAGGTGACCCAGTACGACATCATCGATGTCAAGGAGAAGTCGCTGAGCACGCTGCCGTTCCAGGTCGCGCGCGAGACCGTCGGCGACCGTCCGGTTCCCGGCTGGCTCCAGGTCATCCCGGGCCGCCTGCGGATCCTGGTGCACCAGCAGCCCGAGCGCGCCCAGATCGATGTGCCGCTCTCGGAACAGCTGATCGTCGAGTACTACTCGAAGTAACACGCTGCTACACGGTGTGTGATCCATCGAATCGGTGGATCACACACAACCCTTGAACGAGGCGTCAAATAGCGGGCGCCCAAACAGGAGGATGATCCTAAATGCTGATTTCACAGCGTCCGACACTGACCGAAGAGGTCGTCGCCGAGAACCGCTCGAAGTTCACCATCGAACCGCTCGAGCCCGGTTTCGGTTACACCCTGGGCAATTCGCTTCGGCGTACCCTGCTGTCCTCCATCCCGGGGGCCGCGGTCACGAGCATTCGTATCGACGGCGTGCTGCACGAGTTCACCACCGTCCCCGGCGTGAAGGAGGATGTCACCGACATCATCCTGAACCTCAAGGGTCTGGTCGTGTCCTCGGAGGAGGACGAGCCGGTCACGATGTACGTGCGCAAGCAGGGCCCCGGCACCGTCACCGCCGGTGACATCGTGCCGCCGACCGGTGTCGTCGTCCACAACCCGGACATGCACATCGCCACCCTGAACGACAAGGGCAAGCTGGAGATCGAGCTCGTGGTCGAGCGCGGTCGCGGCTACGTCCCCGCCGTGCAGAACAAGGCGTCCGGTGCGGAAATCGGCCGGATCCCGGTGGATTCGATCTACTCGCCGGTGCTCAAGGTGACCTACAAGGTCGAGGCCACCCGTGTCGAACAGCGCACCGACTTCGACCGTCTGATCCTGGACGTGGAGACCAAGAACTCCATCAGCGCGCGGGACGCGCTCGCCTCGGCGGGCAAGACCCTGGTCGAGCTCTTCGGCCTCGCCCGTGAGCTCAACGTCGAAGCCGAAGGCATCGAGATCGGCCCGTCGCCGGCCGAGGCGGACCACATCGCCTCGTTCGGTCTGCCGATCGAGGACCTGGACCTCACCGTCCGGTCCTACAACTGCCTCAAGCGCGAGGGTGTGCACACCGTGGGCGAGCTCGTTGCCCGCACCGAGTCGGACCTGCTGGACATCCGCAACTTCGGCCAGAAGTCCATCGACGAGGTCAAGGTCAAGCTGCACGCGCTCGGCCTCTCGCTGAAGGACAGCCCGGCGTCGTTCGATCCTTCGTCTGTGGTGGGTTACGACGCGAGCACCGGAACGTGGAGCGACAGCGGCACGTTCAGTGACACCGACGGTGGCGAGCAGGACTACGCCGAGACCGAACAGCTCTAGGCCGCGTCCGGGGTAGGCACCTCGGCCCAGGCCTCACACAAGGAGAACAAACCAATGCCCAAGCCCAAGAAGGGTGCTCGCTTCGGCGGGTCGGCGTCGCACCAGAAGGCGATCTTCGCCAATCTGGCGACGGCGCTCTTCGAGCACGGTCGAATTTCGACCACCGAGTCCAAGGCCAAGGCGCTGCGCCCCTACGCCGAGAAGCTTGTCACCAAGGCGAAGGCCGGCACCCTTGCCGACCGTCGCGAGGTGCTCAAGGTGATCCGCAACAAGGACGTCGTGCACGAGCTGTTCGCCACGATCGGCCCCTCGTTCGAGGGTCGCGAGGGCGGCTACACGCGCATCACCAAGACGCTGCCGCGTAAGGGTGACAACGCGCCGATGGCCATCATCGAGCTGGTCCGCGAGAAGACCGTGACCAACGAGGCCGACCGCGCCCGCCGGGTCGCGTCGTCCAAGAAGGCCGAAGCGGCTCCGGCCGCCGAGGTCGTCGAGGAGACCGCCGACGAGGCCGTGGCCGAGACCGCCGAGGTCGAGGCTCCGGCCGCCGACGAGGCTGCCGAGGACAAGAAGGACGAAGACAAGGCCTGAGGTCGCGTCTACGTCGGAGTTCGTGAACGAGCCCGCCGCCCGCATCGCGGGTCGGCGGGTTCGTTCGTTGACCAGGAGATCGAAGTGAGCGCGCAGGATTCGATGTTGCCGGCCACCCCGTCGTCGGATTCGGCTGGACCGGAGCGGGATTCGGTGCCGGTCGACGCCCCCGCGCGTCCGGCTGCCCGCTTCCGGCTCGACATCAGTTACGACGGAACCGATTTCACCGGCTGGGCGCGTCAGCCCGGGCTGCGCACCGTGCAGGGTGTGCTGGAGGAATCGCTGAGCAAGGTGTTCCGGGAACCGGTGCAGCTGACCGTCGCGGGGCGCACCGACGCCGGCGTGCATGCGGAAGGACAAGTCGCACACTTCGATACGACCGCCGAGGTGGATCCGGACAGGCTGGTGCACCGGATGGCGCGGTTCCTGCCGAAGGACGTGCGGATCAAGGACGTGCGGCCAGCTCCCGCCGAATTCGACGCTCGTTTCTCGGCGATTCGCCGGCACTATGTGTACCGGCTGACCACCGCACGGTACGGTGCCGAGCCGTTGCAGGCGCGCGGCGTCGTCGCCTGCCGGCCCGATGTCGATATCGACGCCATGCGCGCGGCGTCGGGAAAGCTGTTGGGCCTGCACGATTTCGCCGCGTTCTGCCGCCGGCGCGAGGGCGCGACCACGGTCCGCGAACTCCAGCGCTTCGACTGGGCCCGGCATGGTGATCTACTCACCGCCTACGTCAGCGCGGACGCGTTCTGCTGGTCGATGGTCCGCAGCCTGGTCGGCGCCGTGCTCGCGGTGGGGGAGGGGCGGCGCACCCCGGACTGGGCCGGATCGCTGCTGACCGAGACCGCGCGCTCCAGTTCGGTCACCGTCGCCCCCGCGCACGGACTGAGCCTGGTCGCCGTCGACTATCCCGCCGACGCCGATCTGGCCGCCCGGAACGCACAGACCAGGGAGATGCGCACGGTGCCCGCCGGTGAAGGGTGCTGCGGGAGCTGAACCGCGCACCTCCGAGAAGTCGCCGGGGCGGAATAGGAACGGCGGCGGGGTGGTTCCGCAGTGCATGACAATTGACGGCCTCGGACGGTTCGGTGTGTGGCGGGCGTACAACCTCTTCACCCCGGAAGACGCACAGGAGCTGGAGAAATCCGGCTATGGAGCACTCTGGCTCGGGTCCTCGCCGCCCGCTGATCTGTCCACCGTCGAGCCGTTGCTCGAGGCGACCGAGACCATCAACGTGGGCACCAGCATCGTGAACATCTGGTCCTCGCCGGCCAAGCAGGCCGCCGAGTCGTTCCACCGGATCGAGGCGCGGTTCCCCGGCCGCTTCCTGCTCGGCGTCGGCGCCGGACACCCCGAACACACCGGTGAATACCGCAAGCCCTACGACGCGCTGGTCGAATACCTCGACGAGCTGGACGAATTGGGCGTCCCGGTCGAGCGCCGTGCCGTCGCCGCCCTCGGCCCGCGGGTGCTGAAGCTGGCCGCGGAACGCTCCGCGGGCCCGCTGCCCTACTTCGTCCCGTCCACGCACACCGCGCAGGCCCGCGCGACGCTCGGACCGGACGCGTTCATCGCCACCGAGCACAAGGTCGTACTGACCGACGATGCGCAACAAGCACATTCGCTGGCCGACGGCATCGTCGGCTTCTACCTCGGCCTCACCAACTACGCCTCGAACCTGTCCCGCCTCGGCTTCACCGACGAAGAGCTCGCCACCCCCGGCGGCCGCGTCTTCGACGCCGTCATCGCCCACGGCAATGCCGAACAGGTTGTCGCGCAACTCAATGCGCATCTGGACGCGGGTGGCGACCACGTCGCGATCCAGGTCTTGAACGACGACTACGTCTCCGTCCTGCGCACGCTGGCCCCGCTGCTGAACAGCTGAGCAGGTCCGCAGACTTCCAATCGCGCCCCGCACAAGGTTCGACCTTGTGCGGGGCGCCTTTTTGTCGAAGTGTCTTCTGGCGCGGCGAATTACGGACTCACGTGCGGCTTACCGCCAAGCTATGGCGCGATAACCAGTGCTATGTACCGTCAGTCAATGTCTCGTTGAATAACGGCTCGATATTACCGAAAACCAGGCTGGGTGCTGTCCGCCGCGGTGGCACCGGATTTTCGCGATGGAGAACGTGATGACAACATTTAGCACGCCAATTGCCGATGCCGGAGTCGTTGCCGTAGCGGAGCTGTGCGCAGCCGCGCGGGCCCACCGGGAGTACGGGGAGCGGCACGGGACGCTGCATCCGCAGGTGTGGCAGGAGCTGGCGGAGTCCCCTTTGCCGCGCGCCGCGCTGCCGAGTGAATTCGGTGGTCTGGGGTGGTCGGCTCCGCAACTGCTGGAAGCGGTACGCGAGGTATCCGCCGCCGATCCGGCCGCCGGGTGGGTGGCGGCGATCCACGGCCCGGCCGGAGCGTTCCTATCCCGCCTTGACCCGTCCGTGACCCGGGACTTCGCCGGCCGTCGCCTGGTGGTCGGCGGTTCCTCGGTGCCCGTCGGCACCACTGTCCGGCACGGTGAGCGGGTCCGGCTGCGGGGACGGTGGCCACTGGTCACCGGCGCGCCGTCGATGACGTTGGCGGCGCTCGCGGCGCCGACGACGGGACCCGACGGGGTCACCGTCACCCGTGGAATTCATCGATGACCGCATGCTGAACCTGGCCATCGTCGGGTCACCCGACGAGGTGATCGAGGGTTGCCTAGAGCTGTACCGGCTCGGCGCCAGGCACATCTCCTTCGGCCCACCGCTCGGCCCCGATCCCCTTCGGGCACTGACGGAACTGGGGCGTTCGGTCATCCCAGCGCTACGTTCGGTCGTCCCCGCGCTGCGTCTGGTGTGATCGGTCGTCCCCCGACCGGTCGCGACCAGCGGAAGTTCGCCCGCACGATCGTCCTAAGGGACTGTAAGGAAGCGGCTCGGACTGTTCCTACCGGCTGTGACAGCAGACACACTCGATCTCGGCTGACGCGCTGATGCGTCGAAGAAGGAGATCTTGTGACTACGACACAGCCCGTGAGCGAGCGGCGGGTCGTCGCGAATGTGCTTCGCGGATCGATCGGCAACCTGGTCGAATGGTACGACTGGTATGTCTACGCGGCGTTCAGCGTCTACTTCGCGAAAACGTTCTTCCCCAAGGACGATCCGACCGCGCAGTTGCTCTCCACAGCCGCCGTTTTCGCCGTCGGCTTCCTGATGCGTCCGATCGGCGGTTGGCTGCTCGGCCGCTATGCCGACAAGTTCGGCCGCCGCTCCGCGCTGACGCTGTCGGTCACGGTGATGGCGGCGGGATCGCTGCTGATCGCGGTGACGCCGGGCTATCAGACCATCGGCCTCGCCGCGCCGGCCATTCTGCTGATCGCGCGGCTGCTGCAAGGCCTTTCGGTCGGTGGCGAATACGCGACCAGCGCGACGTACCTGTCCGAGGTTGCCTCGTCGGGTAAGCGCGGGTTCTACTCGAGCTTCCAGTACGTCACCCTGGTGGCGGGCCAGCTGGTCGCCCTCGGCGTGCAGATCATCCTGCAGCAGTTCCTGACCAGCGCGGAAATGAACAACTGGGGCTGGCGGATTCCGTTCTTCATCGGTGCGGCGGGCGCGCTCATCGTCATGTGGCTGCGGCGCAGCATGGACGAGTCCGAGCAGTTCCAGGCCGCCGCGTCGGACCCGGAGAACCGGGTCTTCATCACCGACGGCATCGCGGAGCACGCCTACCAGTACGGCAGGGACAAGGCCGCCGAAGCGGCCGCCGCGCAGCGGGGTGCGCCGAAGCCGCCGCCCGCGCGCGGTTCGCTGCGGATGCTGCTGCAGTACCCGCGCGAATGCCTGCTGGTGATGGGCCTGACGCTCGGCGGAACGGTCGCGTTCTACACGTACACGACGTACATGCAGAAGTTCATGATCAATACCTCGGGCATCTCCAAGGGCACGGTCGCGTGGATCAACTTCATCGCCCTGCTCGTGTTCGTCGTGCTGCAGCCGCTGGCGGGTGCGCTGTCGGACCGGATCGGGCGGCGCAAGTTGCTCATCTTCTTCGGTGTCGCGGGCACGCTGCTGACCGTGCCGATCATGACCGTGCTCGCGCACACGACGAACGTGCTGGCCGCGTTCGCGCTGATGATGCTGGCCCTGGTGATCATCACCGGCTACACCTCGATCAACGCCATCGTGAAGGCGGAACTGTTCCCGACCAAGATCCGCGCGCTCGGCGTCGGCCTGCCGTATGCGCTGACCGTCGCCATCTTCGGTGGTACCGCGGAGACCATTGCCTTGGCGCTGAAGAAGGCGAACCACGAGTCGGTGTACTTCTGGTACGTGGCTGGGTGCATCCTGGTCTCGCTGGTCACCTATTTCTTCATGCGGGAGACCTCGGTTTCGTCGACCATCGATGCCGAGGGATCCGACGTCGTGGGCGGTGCCGGGGTCGCCGAACCGGATCGTCCGTTGGCCACTGTGCGTGACTGACCGCCCGGCGCCCGCGCCGATCGCCCCGCTGTGGGACGATCGGCGCGTGCGGCTTGCGGTGGTCGAAGATGACGACGGCGTCGGGGACGCGCTGGTCGAAGCGCTGAACGCCCGGGGCTACCGGGCCGAGCGCAAGCGCCGGGGCGCGGATCTGCTGACGGCGCATCGCGGCTATGACGCGGTCATTCTCGATCTCGGCCTGCCCGACGCGGACGGCCTGCAGATCCTGCGGCAACTGCGCGAAGTGAGTCAGGTGCCGGTGCTCATCCTGACCGCGCGCAGCGACGAACGGTCGATCGTGCGCGGGCTGCGCGGCGGCGCGGACGACTACATCGTGAAGCCGCCGCGGATCGCGGAGTTGGTGGCCAGGCTGGAGACCGTCACCCGGCGCGCGGCCGCCGCGGCGCAACCGGCGCACGAGGTGGTGGTCACCGGGGACGTGCGGGTGGATCTCCAGGCGCGTGCGGTCGAGGTGGGCGGCGCGCCGATCACGTTGACGCAGAAGGAATTCGAACTGGTGCAGGCGCTGGTCGAACGGCCGGGCGCCGCGGTGAGCAGGCAGCAGCTGATGGACCGGATCTGGGGCGACGCGTTCGTCGCGGTCTCCCGGTCGCTGGACGTGCACATGACCGGCCTGCGCGCCAAGCTGAATCGGCCGGGGCTGATCACCACGATTCGCGGATACGGGTATCGGTGGGGGCAGTGATCAGGGGCAGGGCATGCGGCGCCGGCTACTCATCGCGCTGACCGTGTTCGCCGCGATCGCGGTGCTGGCGTTCGCCGTCCCGCTCTCGCTGACGGTGGCGACGAGCCGGACCCAGCAGCTGGTGCTCGCCCGTTCCGGCGACGCCGACCGATTCGCCACCCTGGCCGCGGCCGCGTCGACCGGGGGCGACAGCCGGGCGTTGTCGGACGAGGTGGGGCGCTATCACGAGCTATATGGCGAAAACGTGCTGGTGGTCGATGCCAAGGGCGCGACGACCGCCAACGGCGGCGCGAACCTCGATGACCCCGGCATCGGTGCCGCGGTGGCGGCGGCCCGGCGCAATCAACGCCCGCACGCGGTGGATCAGCTGACGCCGTGGGGCGCGCGGACCATGCTCGTCGCACGCCCGGTCGGTACCGGAGTGCAGGTCGGCGGCGCGGTGGTGATCGAGGCGTCGACCGCGCGTGCGCGCGCCGACATCGCGCGGACCTGGGCGTTGATCGTGCTCGGCGGCGCGGTCGCGATGGCGCTGTTCACCCTGCTGGCACTGACTTTGAGTCGCTGGGTGCTGCGTCCGTTGGCGGCGCTGTCGCACTCGGTCGCCGAGCTCACCGCGACCCTGCCCAAGCCGCGGGCGGAGACGGTTGCCGCGGAACATCCGGTATCGATCGCCAGGCATCACGGCGGTCCGCCCGAAATGCGTGCCGTCGCCGAATCTTTCGACGCCATGGCGGTGGCCGTGGCCGACTCGGTGGACGCGCAACGCCAGCTCGTCGCCGACACCGCGCATGCCATGCGGAACCCATTGGCGGCGCTGATGATTCGGCTCGATTCGCTGGAGCACGCGATACCCGGCACCGCGGCCGCTACGTTTCGCAGCGCCAGCGCGGAGGTCGAACGACTGACCGCGCTGCTCGACGGCCTGCTCGCACTCGCCTCCGCCGAAACCCCCGCCGCCTTCGATGCCGCGGAGCTGGGGGAGACCGACGACCATTGCGACGCGATTCAAGTGGTGGCCGACCGATTCGACGCGTGGCACTCGGCGTTCGAGGCGGCCGGGCAGGAATTGCAGGTCAGCCCCTCCGTCGACCACGCCGACGCCGCCGTCTCCGCCGACGTGCTGGCGCAGATTCTCGATGTGCCGCTGAGCAATTCGTCCCGCTACGCAGGTCAGGGCGCCCGCACGGTGCTGACCGTCGAAGCTGCGCCCGGCTGGGTCACGCTCACCGTCCAGGACAACGGAACCGGCGTTCCGCCCGGCGAAATCGGCCGGCTCACCACCCGCTTCTTCCGTGGCTCCACGGCGACCAGCGGCGGCTCCGGCCTCGGCCTGCCCATCGCCGCGGCCCTCACCCAGGCCCGCGGCGGTACCCTCACCGTGGCAGCGCTTTCCCCTCATGGTCTTGCCGTGCACGTCCGATTACCGGCGGCGGAGCACGCATGACGGAGACCAACTGCGGAGCCAGCAGGACAGCGTGCCGGTCGGTCCGGAATTCTCGGTGCGGTGTCGATCGATCCGTGCGGCAGCCGGTAGGAGCGCGGACCCGGTCCTGGTCGCTGGAACGGAATCTGTTGTCGCGAGCGATATTCGGTGTCTCGGTCGAATGCGAGGCGTCGGCGTGAGGATGGGGCGGCGAGGTTTTCTCGTGCTGAGCGGTGTAACCGCCGCGGCGAGCGTTGTCGGGTGCGGGCCGAGCGGCGGCGGACCGGTCGTGCGGCTGGCTTCGGGCGAGATCGGCGGGTTCTACTACGCGTTCGCCGGATTGCTGGCCGCCGCCGCGGCCCGTTCCGGTGACGTGCGGATCGAACGGGTGATCACCTCGGGTTCGCAGGAGAACCTGACGCTGCTGGGGCACGGGCAGGTGGATGCGGCTCTGGCCCTGTCGGATTCGGTGCGGGACACGACGGATCAGGTGGCGCTCGGCCGGGTGTACGAGAACTACCTGCAGTTGGTGGTGCGGTCGGACAGCTCGATCGGGAGCGTCGCGGAGTTGCGTGGCGCGCGGGTGAGTCTGGGCGCGGAAGGATCGGGAGCCGCCTCGACCGGTGACCGGATCCTGCGCGTCGCCGGGCTGGATCCCGAAGTGGACGTGCGGGTTTCGCATCGTCCGCTGCGGGAGGCGGTGGCGGAGTTGGCCGCCGGGGAGGCGGACGCGCTGCTGTGGGCCGGCGGCGTCCCGACGAGCGTGCTGGAGATCCCGAAGCGCATGCGGCTGGTGGACATGGGCGACCTGGCCGTGCCGATGCGCGAGCGGTTCGGTCCGGTGTACGACCGGGTGGAGATTCCCGCCGACGCCTATCCCGGCAGTGCCGCCGTGCACACCATCGGGGTGGCGAACTTCCTGCTCGCCGCCGCGTCCCTGCCCGACGACGTCGCCGCGTCGATCGTCGAGCTACTGGTCTATCAGGCCGATTCGCTGGTGCCCACCGAGGCCGCGGGCACGCAGTTCCTGGACGGCCGCTCGCTCATCGGCACCGCGCCCGTCCCGCTGCACCCCGGCGCCGCCGAGGTCTACCGCCGCTGGCACGGCTGACCGCCGGGGGTCAGGAGCGAACCAGCCGGGCGATCGCGTCGGTGGCCTCTTTGATCTTCGCCTCGGCCTCGGGTCCACCCGCCACCGCGGCGTCGACCACGCAGTGACTGATGTGGTCTTCGAGCAGCCCCATCGCCACCGCCTGCAGCGCCTTGGTCATCGCGGAGACCTGGGTGAGGATGTCGATGCAGTACTTCTCCTCCTCGACCATCCGCTGCAGCCCGCGCGCCTGCCCCTCGATGCGACGCAGCCGCTTGAGGTAGTCGTCCTTCGCGGTGATGTAGCCGTGCGCGGCATGATCGTGCGCGGTGTGGTCCTGGGGGGTCGTGGTCACCGTGTCTCCTCGCTGGCTGCCGGTCTGCGGGCGAACCGGATTAATACCCCCCTAGGGTACAGTTTTCCGTCCCGCTTGTCAGGCGGGCGCCCACCGGGCCCGAGCTGCCCGTCGCGCGGAGTTCGGTCCCCCTCGAGCGGCCGTCGCGTAGAGACGAGAGAATCGGTGCATGAGTTCGCATGCCAAGCCCGCGCTCGCCGTCATCGGCGGCAGCGGCTTCTACGATTTCTTCGACAACGAGGCGACCCATGTCGAAGTAGAAACCCCCTACGGCGCGCCGAGCGCGCCGATCGCGGTCGGCGAGGTGCAGGGGCGCCCGGTCGCGTTCCTGCCGCGGCACGGCAAGAATCACGAATTCGCCCCGCACACCCTGCCCTACCAGGCCAACATGTGGGCGCTGCGGTCGCTCGGCGTGCGCCGGATCTTCGCGCCGTGCGCGGTGGGCAGCCTGCGCGCGGACTGGGGTCCCGGCACGGTCGCCGTGCCGGATCAGCTGGTGGACCGCACGTCCGGTCGCCCGCAGACCTACTTCGACGGGGGCGGCGTGCACGTCTCGTTCGCCGATCCGTACTGCGACGACCTGCGCACCGCGACGATCAAGTCCGCCGACGACGTGCTGCCGATGAAGGGCGCGGGCACGATGGTCGTCGTACAGGGCCCTCGGTTCTCCACCAGGGCCGAGAGCCGCTGGTTCGCCGGGCAGGGCTGGGATCTGGTGAACATGACCGGCTACCCGGAGGCGGTGCTCGCCCGCGAACTCGAGATGTGCTATGCCGCAGTCGCTTTGGTAACCGACCTGGACGCCGGACTGGAGGAGGGCAGCGGCGTGCACGCGGTCGACGTGTTCGCCGAGTTCAAGCGCAATCTGGTGCCGTTCAAGGACCTGATCCGGCGCTCGGTGGCCGCGGTCACCGAGACCGACACCTGCGATCGGTGCCGCGTTCATACCGGGGTGTCGCTGCCGTTCGAGCTACCCTGACCCATGCGGGGGTGCCGAACAAGGGTGCGGTGAATGAGAGTGCTGATCACCGGCGCGGCCGGTTTCCTCGGAACACACGTGGGCAAAGCCGTGTCGTCCGCCGGGCATGAGGTGGTCGGAATCGACCTGATGCTGCCCGCGGTGCACGGGCCGGACGCGGAACCACCGGACGGCGTCGCGCGGGTGGACGTGCGCGACGCCGACGCGCTGGTGCCGCTGCTCGCGGGCATCGACGTGGTCTGCCATCTGGCCGCGGTCACCGCCGGCGGCCCGGCCGACTTCGCGGCGCACAACGATCTCGGCACCGCGGCGCTGCTCGACGCCATGGAGCGGGCGAAGGTGCGCCGCCTGGTGCTCGCGTCCTCGATCGCCGTGTACGGCGAGGGCCGCTACCGCAGCGCACGCGGCGGGCCGTTCTTCCCCGGACTGCGCAGGCGCGCGGATCTGGATCGGGGCAGGTTCGATCATCGCGCGCCTCGCACCGGCGACCTGCTGACCTGGGAGCCGGTGAGCGAGGACGCGCCGCTGCGTCCGCGCGACAGCTACGGCGCGAGCAAGGTGGCGCAGGAAAACTACGCCTTCGCTTGGGGATTGAACGTCGGCGGCGCGGTGACGGCACTGCGCCTGCATCAGGTCTACGGCGAGGGCGCGCGGGCCGGAATGGTGGGCCGGGTGCGGGCCGCGCTGGACGAGGGCCGGGCGCCGCACGTGTTCGAAGACGGCGGGCAGGTACGGGACTTCGTGCATGTGCGCGATGCCGCCGTGGCGGTGCGCGCGGCGGTCGAGCAGGCGCTGCCCGGGTTCGTGCCGCTGAATATCGCGTCGGGGCGGCCGATCACGCTGTGGGAGCTCGCCTCGATCATGGCCACGGCGCGTGGTGGTCCGGCGCCGATCGTCACCGGGCAGTACCGGCTCGGCGACGTGCGGCATTTCGTCGCCGATCCCGAACGGGCCAGGCGGACACTGGGTTTCACCGCGATGGTGGCGCCGAGGATCGGGCTCGCCGAGTTCGCGGCGGCGCCGGTGCGGGCGGCGACCGCCGGTTGACCGGCGCGCCCGGTCAGCGGTGCGGCCAGTCGACGACATCCAGCTGAACCAGGGCGAATTCGGGTGTGGGTGTGCCCGTGGTGCCGCCGGGGAGCGGGGACGCGGCCAGATCGGCGACCAGCCACTCGCCGGTGTCGGTGGCCATGCGTACTCCGGGGATCGTCACCCGTTCGGCGCCGGAGCGGATGTCGTTGCGGGCGCGGACTATTCGATGCCGATCGGCCGGGTGCGGCACCGTGCGCTCGTCGGTGCCGCGACCCCAGCGCAATCCGGGCACGGGTTCGGTGACCCAGCGGACCAGCCGCACCTGGGCGAGGTCGACGATGGCCAGGTAGAGGTTCGGTTGTGCGCCGCGCAGCAGGTCCAGGGTGGCCGCTTCGAATGATTTCCGTTGCGGTGCAACGCTGTCGGTGACGTCGACGGCCACGCCGAGCCAGCGGTACCGGTTCTCGTCGGGGTTGCGGGCGGCGAGCAACAGCGTGCGCGGTCCGGTCCTGGCGCGCACCGTCGCCGTGTCGAACCACCGGTCGCCGGGCTCCGACCTGGCCAGCGTGGCGACGAGATCCAGTGCGCCGTCGAATCGCTCGATCAGCTCGAAGGATTCCGCGCCGATCCACACGACGTGGTCCGGCTCGAAATGCGGTCCGAGATCGTGCGGGCGGGCCTCGATCCGCCGGGTGCGCGCGTCCACACCGAACGCGGCCACGCCGACCGGCGGCGGTGGCTCGCCGGTGCCGACCCACAGGCGCACGGCGTGGACGCGGTTGTCCGGCCCGTGCAGCGGGACCACCAGGATGCGCAGTCCCGACCAGTTGTGCCGGGACTGCGGCAGCTGCTGGTCGATGCTCGAACCGGTGGTGTAGGCGGTGGCGACGAGGGGCTGCAGTCGCGTGGATACCGCGCGCTGGAACGACTTCCACTCGCGCGGCGCCGTGCCGACGGCCAGCAGCGACCACGTGTCGACGTGGCCGAGCGTCTCGATGAGCAGCCAGCGCCCGAGTATCACGAATCCCCCTCCCGAGTCGAACACTATGCCACGGTCAGGCTGATAGTCAGGCCATATCGTGCCTGATTCGGCCGCGCGGACCGCGCGAGGGGTCCGCGTGCGCGGTCAGCGGGCGAAGTCGGCGGCGTGCGCGCGCGCCCACTGCTCGAAGGTGCGCGGCGCGCGTCCGGTGACCTCGTGCACGGTCGGGTACAGCGTCTCCTCGTCCAGTGTTCCGTCGGCGAAGAAGCTCAGGAAGGCGTCGGCGTAAGGCTGCGGCAGGCCGGCTTCCAGCTCGGCCCTGGTCTCCTCGGTGGTGAGCCCGTGCGCGACCAGTTGCCGGTCCAGAACCGCTGCGAGGATGGCGATCTGGTCGGCGGGCAGCAGCGCCTGCGGGCCGGTCAATTCCAGGATCCGGCCGTCGAGGTGGTCGCCGGTGAGTGCCAGGGCGGCGACCGCGGCGATGTCGGCGGGATCGATCGCGCCGACCCGGACGTCGGGGAACTGCACCCGCACCACATCGCCTGCCGCGAGTTGCGGCAACCAGCGCAGCGCGTTCGACATGAACGAGCGCGGGCGCAGGAAGGTCCACGCCAGTTCGGATTCGCGGACCGCCCGCTCGGACAGGGTCATGTAGCGCGATACCGCGTTGTCCAGGTCCTGCAACGCCGCCGAGGCGCTGGAGAGCAGCGCGATTCGTTGCACCCCGGCCTTTTTCGCGCGGTCGAGCAGGTCGGCCTGGTTGTCGTAGCCCGGCAGCAGGAACAGCGCGTGCACGCCGTCGAGGGCCTCGGCCATGGTTTCCGGGCGGTTCAGGTCGCCGGTCACCGTCTCGACGCCGGCGGGCAGCGTGGCCGTTGCCGGATCGCGCACCAGGGCCCGGACCGCAGTGCCGGACTCGCTCAGCGTCGTCACCAGTTCGCCGCCGATGTTCCCGGTCGCGCCGGTTACCAAGATCATTTCGTTTCCTTTCGGCCACGCGGGGCGATCGCGTTCGCTCCGGCCACGGGCAGTCTATTGACCGGCTCCGTCCGGCCGCGCCGGTTAGGCTCACGCGGTGGACACTCCGTTGCGACTCGAGGTAATCGTGGCCAGCGTACGTCCGGAGCGGTTCGCTCCGGTGGTCGCCGACTGGTTCCTGCGCACGGTGGGCACGCACGCCGAGTTCGATACGGGCGTCATAGATCTGGCAGAAACCCGATTGCCTGCCGACCTCACCGACACCCCCGAGGCCGCCGCCTACCGCACCCGCCTGGCCGCCGCCGACGCCTTCGTCGCCATCACCTCCGAGTACAACCACGGCTACCCGGCCTCCCTGAAAACCGCCTTCGACACCGCCAAACAGGAATGGCGGGCCAAGCCCATCGGCTTCGTCTCCTACGGCGGACTCTCCGGCGGGTTACGCGCGGTCGAACAATTGCGTCAAGTGGTCGCGGAGATCCACATGGTCTCGATCCGCGAAACCGTCAGCTTCCACCAGGCGAAGAAACAATTCGACGACGCGGGTGAAACCCACGACGGCGCCGCCATCGACGCCTCCGCCCGCATGCTCCGCCAATTGGCTTGGTGGGCAAGAACTCTGCGTGCCGCTCGGACTACCGACCCATACCCGGGTTAGCCCCATGCACGAAATGCGATGCGGGCGGGCATTGCCCGCCCGCACCTGCGTCGACGTCAGGCGTCAGCAGTAGCATTCATGCCCTGCGTGGTCGGGTCAGATATAGCGAACGAGTTTCCACAGCAGATTGCCGGTCGGCTGCCCTTGATAGAACGTGGTCTCGCATAACAGGAGGGCCGGCCTTCCCTCCTTGTCGGTGCCCTCCACCTGTTCACCCGCGACGCTGCAGTCATCTCCCCAGACCGCCGCCGATGCCGCTGGCATGCCCACCGAGATCATTCCACCCACGGTCAGTGCGGCTACCGCAAGCCCGAAAAGCGCACGTTTCATCAGATAGTCCCCTTCATCAGCTGACACGTTGTGCCCGAGGGGCCGTAACAACACACTGATCGACGAACTGACCAACTCGCCGCCGAACTCCCCCGGCGGTGCACCCACTCAGCCTCCCACAGGTGCAACCGAGCCCGATGCTACCGCGTAGTGCACATCAATGCGCTTGTGTCACACCGATTGTGCGGCCGCGCGCCGGATTGCCGGTGAATCGGTGCGCGGCGGGTCGAGAGGTGCGCGGCGTCATCCGTTGGCACTGACCGGGGCCCCGCGGCGGCCGCGGGGGTGGCCGATGTAGGTGGCCTCGCGGGGGATGGAGACCAGGGTGAGGTCGACCTGGGCGGTGCCGGTGCGCAGGATGACGTGGTTGCCGATCGCTCCGGGCTGGTGGATGGACAGGTCGGGGCGGGTGGCAGGCCAGCCCATCGGGTCGCCGGTGACGTAGATCGTGGTGACACCGGCGTGCGGGGCGGGGGCGAGGACACCGTCGACGACGGTGGCGGTGAAACCCGCGTCGGACTGGTGGGTTTCGACCGCGAGGGTGAGTCGTTCCGGGTTGCCGATGGTGGTGACGAGGTTTTCCCAGGCGTGCGCGCGGTCCGTGCGGATCAGGATGCGTTCGCCGACCGCGAGCGCGCGGAACACCAATTGCTGTGCGAGATAAAGCTCTCCGGCCACATAGACGGTCGAGATGCCCGCGCCGACGATGCGGACCGCGACGCCGTTGCCCTCGTCGTCGGAGCCGATCAGCTGACCGCAGCCCGAGGACGGCAGGTGCAGGGCGTCGATCACGTCGATCGGGTATTCGCTCATCGGAACGGTGTCGTCCACGCCGGGCACGGCGAGCGGCAGGTGCGCGAGCAGCCCGCTGCGGTGCCGTCCGTTCATCGACACCATGCCGGTCAGTTTGCTGCGCTCCGGCAGTTCACGCGCGGTCAGCCGCCACGCGGCGCCGATGCTCACCGACTCCGCCGAGCTACCCGGCCGCAGCCGCACCGCCACCGTGGTGCCGCGCGACGGCGCGACCCACAGCTGCGCGAGCAGGTCGGAGCCGAGCCGTTTCGGGTCGACGGCCATGCCGATGTTCACGCTGTTGCCGATTTCGGCGTAGCGCCAACGATGTTCGAGCGTGCGCGGGTCGAAACCGCTGGTGATCTGCAGGACCGCCTTGCGGATTTCCGGCGCGGTGAGGATGCGGGCGTTGCAGTCGGCGTCTTCCAGCGCGCGCATGATGCGCTGGGTGGCGATGGTGACCGCGCGCGACGCGCCTTCCGCGCCGCCGCCGCGCCGGGCCGCCGCTTCCGGGCAGGCGACCGCGTCGAAGCTGATCGCCAACCAGACCGTGCGATGCGCGGTGGCGGGCAGCGGGCCGAGCAGCGATTCGTAGATCTTGCCCGCAGGCGTGCCCGAGCGGCTGCGGTGCCCGTGGCTGACGATGTCGATGCCGCTGAGCAGGATGTCGTGCTGGTTGAGGCATTTCGCCAGTTCCGGCAGCGGAAGCAGATGCGAGGCGTGCACGGTATTGCGGGCGATCCGGGTCAGGCCGCCGGGGGGCGCGAGCACCTCGACGACCGTGACCACGCGGCTGCCCTCCCAGTACAGCCCGAGCGAGCGCCCGTCGGTGCCGCGGAAATCGACCGTCTGACCGATCGTGTACTCGCGTTTGGTGAGGTAGCGCCACCAGGTCGCGATCCAGTCCAGCACCGTGCGCTTGGCGATCGGGATCAGCGGAATCAGCGCGACGACGATGCCCACCCCGAGCGCGATCAGCGGCTGCAATCCGGCGAGCAACGCCACCATGCCCGCGATAAAGCCGATGACCTGCGCAATCAACAGATTCTGCAGCGAGATTCGGCCAAAGAGCGGCCGTGGTCCCGCCCCGGCAGGTTCCGCCATCGTCGTCCCCCAAGTACCCGGTGTCGGCCGATTAGGAGTGGCCGAGCTGAACAAGAGTCCTCGGGAACTGTACTGTGTTGCGCGAACGTGAGCACTGTTCGGGGGAGGAATAATGCCTTCAAAACCCACCACTCGGTGGCAGGTCAGCGGTTACCGCTTTCTGGTCCGCCGAATGGAGCACGCCCTGGTCCGCCGGGACGTGCGAATGCTGCACGACCCGATGCGCTCGCAGTCGCGGGCGTACGTGGCCGGGCTGGTTTTGGCGATCGTCGTGTTGGCCGGTTGTGGTGTCCTGGCGCTGCTGCGCCCACAGGCGAAAATCGACAACAGCAAGATCCTGATCGGTAAGGAATCCGGCGCGGTCTACGTGGTGATCGACGACGTCGTGTACCCCACTCTGAATCTCGCCTCGGCCCGCCTTGCTGTGGATGATGCGTCCAAGCCTGCGATAGTCAAGGAATCAGAACTCGGCAAGAAGGCGCGCGGTCCCCTGATCGGTATTCCTGGTGCTCCGGGCGCGCTGAACTTCGACAAGTCGGGCAAGGGGCGAAGCTGGGCCGTTTGCGATTCGTTGAAGACGGATGGCAGTGACGACCGCACCACCTCGGTGCTGATCGGTGATCTCGACCTCGGCGACAAGGCGTCGGCCATGGGCCGGGACCAAGGCCTGCTGGTGAAGGGCAAGAACGCGACCTATCTGGTGTGGAACAACACGCGCGCTCGGGTCGACATGAACGACCCGTCGGTCACCGTTCCGCTGAAGATTCGCGGCGCGATCCCCCGGCCGATCAGCGAGGGCCTGCTGAACTCGATTCCCGAGGTGAATCAGATCGTGCCGCCGAAGATCGATGATCCGGGCGGGACGCCGAGCTACCCCATCAATAACTTGAAGATCGGCACCGTAGTTCAGATCGCCGGTAAAGCCGATCAGAACGCCGTGATCCTGCGCGACGGTTTGCAGCCGATCAGCCCGCTGACCGCCGCCATCATCCGCAGCTCGCAGCCGAGTTCGGATCACGGCACCGCGATCGGTGACTTCGAGGCGGCCCGGGCGCAGCCCTCGCGGGCGTTGAAGGTGGATACCTATCCGGACGTCGCGCCGGCGATCATCCAAACCAGCTCTCGTCCGGTGAGTTGCCTGTCCTGGAAGCCGATCGCCGGAGCCGCGGGCAACGCCGACGTCGCCGTGCGTGCCGAATTGGCCGTCATCGACGCCACCGACCTGCCGATGCCGAAGAGCGCCAAGCTGGTTCCGCTCGCGCAGGCCGACGGCAACGGGGACAACGTCGACTCGGTGTACTTCAAGCCGGGTTCGGGCGCCTTCGTCCAGACCACCGGCATCGAGGTCGACAGCCGGCGCAAGGACAGCCTGTTCTACGTCTCCGACACCGGCGTTCGGTACGGCATCAAGAACAAGGATGCGGCGAAGGCGCTCGGTATGGACCTCGAAGGCGGCGTAACACCGGAACCCGCGCCGTGGCCAATCGTTGGTCTGCTGGCCGGCGGGCCGACCATGGGCCGCGAGGAAGCGATGGTCGCGCACGACGGCATCGCCCCTGATCCGAGCCCGGCGAAGCAGCCGATCGCCGCCAAGTAGTCGGCTACCGGCCTTCCGCGCCAACGGAATTCGAGCTTTCGGCATTGTCGGTCCGGTGTAGCGCCGCCACCTCGGCGCGCAACGCCCGGATCTCCTCGACCAGCACGGTGATCTCCCGGTCGGTGCGGTCGGCCGATTCCTCGACCGTCTTCAGCTGATCGATCACCCAACTGGTCGTGGTGCCGATGGCGAACGAGATGATGCCGATGCCGAAGGTCATCAGCACCAGGGAGATCAGCCTGCCCTCGACGGTGACCGGATAGACGTCGCCGTAGCCGACCGTGGTGACCGAGACCGCCGACCACCACAGCGCGTCACCGAAGTTCAGCACTTTGCTGCCTTCCACGCCGTACTCGGCGTCGAAAAAGGCCAGGCTGCACAGGAAAAGGATCAACACCGAACTGCTGCCGACGAACACCGAGAGGCGGGTGCGGTGGGTCAGCGTGTGCCGGTTCAGCGTGCCGAGCACCAGCACCGCCGCCCGCACCAGCCGCAGCGGCCGGAACGGCGGAACGAGCACGATCAGCAGTTCCACCGGATGCGTGCGCAGAAATTGCCAGCGGCGCGTGGACAAGCCGAACCGCATCAGAAAGTCGCCTGCGAACAGAGCCCAGATCACCACGTCGACCCGTTCGAGCCAGGCATCCAACTGCGGCGAGGCGCCGGTGTCGAGCACGAACCACGCATAGACGCCGAGAAAAAGGACGGCGAGCACCACCATCGGCACTCCGGTCGCCTTCTCCCACGCCGCGCGGCGGCTGAGTCCCGGTGTCGCGGCCGGGCCGCCACCTGCTTGTTCTTGCTGCTTCATGGGGAACTACCTGCGTCGATTCGGATCCGGCACCCTGTGTACCGCAGTTTGCCGTGCAGACGCTACCTGCAGCTCAAAGGATTTTCCGGCAGCCCGCACGAGCTGTCGAGCCGAGCGGATCGAAGAAGTTCCCGAACCGATGGAACCGGCCGTGATCTTGCTGCGTCAGCCGCTTCGGCTGAGGCCCTTCGTTGGTTTTGGTGAGTTCGGGCGACTTACATATCGTCGCCGGAAACGCCGAATCTGCGGCGAATCGGGAACGATGCGAGCATGCCGAGGATCAGCAGGATGGCGACGGTGCTGCTGCCGATCAGGGCGATGTTGCGGGCTCGGTTGTCCGGTGGCGGGGTTGGTGCGGGGACCGCCAACTGAACCTGCTTGGGCGCGGAGGGCTTTTTCGGGGGCAGAGGTTTCGTGGTTTCGGCAGTGAGCGCTGCGATCGGATCGACTGCGCCGTAGCCGACATAGGGGTTCCACCCCTCGGCTGGTGCGTGTGCGGTGGCCTCGATGCGTTTGATCACTTCGAGTGGACTCAGTTCGGGGAACCGGGCACGAACCAGTGCGACAACGCCGGACACATACGGAGCGGCAAAGCTGGTGCCTGCCAGAGGGATCATTTGGTCATTGTCGTAAATCCCGGTAATGGTGCCGTTGCTGCGCGCATCGAGGGAAACAATGTTTTCGCCCGGCGCTGCTACGCCCATCCACGGACCCGGCACGGTGAACGTCGACGGTGCGCCGTTCTGATCGATGGATCCGACCGAAAGGACATAGTCGTCGAAACGCGCGGGTGTGACGTTGGTAGTCACGTTCTTCCACGGGTCGCTATTCGGATGGAGTGGGTTGATGACGTTCGGGTTACTCGGCTTGCAGTAGTTGTCGGTGTTGCCGGCTGCCGTCACCACCACAGAATTCCGCTCCAGCGTGGCGTAGCGCACCGCAGCGCCGACCGCCTCGTCTGCGGGTTGTTGGCTGCCTGGCACACACAAGACCAATGAGATGTTGATGACCGACGCGTTCATATCGGCGGCTCGACGGATCGCAGAGGCGAGTGCATTGATGTTGCCGTAGCCCTTCGGGGGATCTTCCGGTTTCTTGTCCGGTCGGCCCTGGGCTTCGTAAAACTTGCTGGTTTGACGAATCGACACGATCCGCGCGTCGGGTGCCACACCATGAAAGCCTTGCCCATCAACTGGTTTCGCGCCGATTATGCCGGCGACAACCGTCCCGTGTCCGTCGCAGTCCTCGCTGATGCCGTCGCCTGGATCCGCCACATAATCGCCGCCCGCTTCCAAATTCGGCAGACGAGGGTTACGGGTGACACCCGTATCGATGACCGCTATGAGTTGGCCTTCGCCGCGAGAAAAGTCCCAAGCACGGTTGATGTTGAGCGCAAGCTGTGGTAGCGGAGCGGCGGGACCCTCTCCGCCCTGTTGAGTAGACGCGCAGGGCGTGTTGGCGGGATGCTCAGTCTTGTCTGGTGGTCGCGCCGGGTCTCCGGGTAAGAGCCTTCCCGGGTCGACCGGCGGTGGCCGATCCGCGTATGCCACACCCTGACTCGCGCCCAACCCGAACGACATGCTCAGCCCGATGACCGCGGCTGCCGCGCCGGTGCGCAGGTAGCGGTTCACAGCCCGCGGACGAGGGAGTAGAGGCCGGCCACCCAGAAGACCAGGGGGAGGACGGCGGCTACGAAGGCGTATTCGAGCAGTTCTACGCCGCGGCGCATGGGTGGGGTGGCCGATTGGTTGGGGATGATGATGCCGAGGATGAGGGCGGCGATGAGGATGACCATGGCGGCGCCGAAGACGGCGAGCGGCTGGTCCATCTCGAAACTGGCGCCGATCAACATGATCAGCACGATGCCCGCGCCGCCCGCGATGAGGACGACGGCTTGTTCGGCGCCCGCGTAGGTGCGGCTGCGGAACATCAGGACGACGGCGCACACGATGGCCAGGGCGATGCCCTGCCAGTACGGGTCGTCGGCCATCGGGTCGGTGGCGGCGAGCGCGCCTACGACGGTGACCAGCGTGGTGGCGGCGACCAGGCCGGCCAGGTACATGCGGGCCCGCTCCGACTTCACCCGCAGCGCCTCCATGGTCGGCAGGGCGCGGTGATCGTCGGGGTCGTCCTCGGTCGGGTCGATCGGGGTGCCGGGGGAGGGGACCGGCGGCAGCGGCAATTTGGCCAGCAGCATGGAGATTCGCGGCGCGAGGGCCAGACCGGCGAGGCCGAGGGCCGCGGCGCCGGCGCCGATCGCGCGCTCCGGCTGTGCGGTGAGCAGCCCGACCAGGGCGGCGGGCACGGCATACACGGCAAGCGTGGTGGCACCGATGAACAGCGCGAGACCGACACCGCTGACCCGCCACGCCAAAACCGCGGTGGCGCCTAGTAATACAGAGCCGAGCAGAATATGCGGCCAGCCGTAATGATCGGGCACATAGAGCATGCCTGCGGTGAAGGCGGTCGGTAGTGCGCAGCCACCGAGCACCAGCGCGGTCGAGGTGTCCCCGTACATCCGGCTGAGCACCATGGCCGCGACCACCAGCAGGATCGTCACCGCCAGCGCGACCGAACCGCTGACCCAGTAGGGCAGCGAGCCGGGCGCGAGCAGCAGCCCGAGACAGCCGACGAGCATGGTGAGGGCGGCGAGCACCGAGCCGGTGATCCGCGCGACCTTGGGGGTCCAGCTGCGGTAATGATCGGTATCGGCGATCGCGACGTTGTACATGATGTCGTCGAACAGCGGCGTGGGCGCGGTGTGCGAGGCGCTCTCCAGCATGAGCAGCTCGCCGTCGCGCACACCGTGTTCGCCGAGGCTGAGCGAGTTGGAGAACGGGGGGTGACCGATCCGGGCCAGCACCCACTCGGCGGGCTCGAAGCGCTCGCCCTCGTTGTCGAAGTCGTTGGAGCGGCTGTGCTGTGCGACCATGTCGACGACGCTCGGAATCACCAGCGCGACCGGCACGTCCACCGGGATCGCCATGTCCACCTGGGTGTGCTTGGCGAGGATCGTCACCCGGGCGAGGTCCGGTGCGCGGACGATGCCGTGCGAGGAGTTTTCATCGATGTGGTCAAGTCGCGCGTGCGTCAAGCTTCCCCCAACTCGTCTTCTACCTCGTATTTTCGCAAACCCGAGACCCTACGTCGAGTTTGCGAACCCACGGTTCGGGCAGCAGAATGCTGGTCGAACTGTACGACATGTCGGCTGGGGCCTCTACACTGAGCCGGAATCACAGCAGTCGAGGAGGGGGATTCTCGCAGATGAGTACCGTCCGGTTTCAGCGACGCGCGCGCCGGGAGATGCCGCGCTCGCCCGGCGGCGAGGTCACCTTGCAGCCGCCGCCCGAGATCCCCAGGGTGACGCCGGGCAACCTGCTGATGAAGCTGATGCCGGTCGTGATGATCATCGGCATGGTCGGCATGATGGCGCTGATGTTCACCCAGGGTGGTGGCATCGGGTCGAATCCGATGAGCATGATGTTCCCGCTCATGATGATGTTCTCCATGGTCGGCATGTTCGCGGGCCAGGGCGGCGGCAAGGGGGCCAAGGCCGCCGAGGCGAATGAGGACCGCAAGGACTATCTGCGTTATCTGGACCAGGTGCGCCGCGACGTCGACACCACGGCGACCCAGCAGCGCGCCTCGGTCGAGTGGAGTCATCCCGAGCCCACCCTGATCTGGATGCTCGCGGGCACCAGCCGCATGTGGGAGCGCCGGGCCGGCGACAAGGACTTCTGCCACGCCCGCATCGGCGTCGGCGGCCAGCGCCTGGCGACCCGCCTGGTCGCGCCGGAGACCGGACCGGTCGAGGAGCTGGAGCCGATCGCGGCGGTCTCGCTGCGCCGCTTCGTGCGCGCGCACTCCACCGTGCCCGATCTGCCGACCGCCATCGCGGTCAAGGGCTTCGCGACCATCGCGCTGGACGGCGACCGGGTCGAGGCCAGGGACATGACCCGCGCGATGCTGTTGCAGCTCAGCATGTTCCAGGCGCCGGACCAGGTGCTGTTCGCCTTCGTCTGCGGTCCGGACACCGCGCGCGAGTGGGAGTGGACCAAGTGGCTCCCGCACACCCAGCACCCCGACGCCCAGGACGGCATCGGCACCCAGCGCATGTTCTACGGCTCGATCCGCGAGGCCATGGCCGGATTGCAGCCGCTGCTCGGCAACCGGGTCCGCTACTCGCGTAACCAGCCGGCCAACGCGAACATGGTGCACATCGTGATCGTGGTCGACGGCGGCCTGCTCGAGGCCGAGGACGATCAGCTGCGCGAATCCGGCTACGAGGGCGTCACCATCATCGACCTGTGCGGTTACGCCCCGCGGCTGGCGGTCTCGCGCGGCATCAAGATGATCGTGGAGAACGGCGAATGCGTCGGCCGCGGCGCGACCGGCAACCAGGAGCGCTTCGCGCTGATCGACCGGATCAGCCCGCAGCAGGCGCAGCAGGTGGCCCGCAGGCTCGCCCCGTATCGCGCGGCGACCCAGCGCAGCAGCGACGTGGAAACCGACGACTCCGAGGTGATCTCGACCTGGAGTCAGCTGATGGGCCTCGGCGACATCGGCACGTTCAACCCCGAGCACGCGTGGCGTCCGCGCTACGGCCGGGAGCGGCTGCGCGTCCCCTTCGGCGTCGGCGCCGACGGCCTGCCCGTCGAACTCGACATCAAGGAAGCCGCCGAGAACGGCATGGGCCCGCACGGCCTGTGCATCGGCGCGACCGGTTCGGGTAAGTCGGAGTTCCTGCGCACCCTGGTGCTCAGCCTGCTCGCCACGCACTCCCCGGACCAGCTCAACCTGGTGCTCGTCGACTTCAAGGGCGGTGCGACCTTCCTCGGCTTGGACAGTGTGCCGCACGTCGCGGCCGTCATCACCAACCTGGAAGAAGAGGCCGACCTCGTCGACCGGATGAAGGACGCGCTGGCCGGTGAGATGAACCGCCGCCAGGAGGTGCTGCGTGCCGCGGGCAACTTCGCCAACGTCTCCGAATACGAGAAGGCCCGCGCCGCCGGCGCCGACCTCGATCCGCTGCCCGCGCTGTTCGTGGTGCTCGACGAGTTCTCCGAATTGCTCACCCAGCACCCGGATTTCGCCGAACTGTTCGTCATGATCGGCCGGCTCGGCCGCTCGCTGCACGTGCACCTGCTGCTCGCCTCGCAGCGCCTGGAAGAGGGCAAGCTGAAGGGCCTGGAGAGCCACCTCTCCTACCGCATCGGCCTGAAGACCTTCTCCGCCAACGAATCTCGCCAGGTGCTCGGCGTGCCCGACGCCTACAACCTGCCGAACAATCCCGGTGGCGGCTACCTGAAGTCGGACTCCGGCGAGATCGTCCGGTTCCAGGCCTCCTACGTCTCCGGCCCGTATGTCGGCGGCGGTTCGCAGCGCGACATCACCGTCGCCACCCAATCCGGCGACATCGATATCAAGGCCCGCCCGTTCACCGCCACCCACGTGGATTTCCGTGCGGTGGACCGGGTTCCGCTGCCCGCCGAGCCCAGCGAGACCGAGCATCAGGGCGAGGACGGCGAGCAGGTGTCCAACGTGCACATGCTGGTCTCGCGGATCAACGGCCACGGCCGTCCCGCACACGAGATCTGGTTGCCGCCGCTGGACGAGGCGCCCACGCTCGACCAGCTCATCCCGCGCTCGATCCTCACCGGCGAGTACTCCGCGGTGGCCACGCTGCGCGCGCCGATCGGCATCGTCGACCGGCCGTACGACCAGCGGCGTGACCCGATGGTCGTCGACCTGTCCGGCGCGCGCGGCAACGTCGCCGTCGTCGGCGGCCCGCAGTCCGGCAAGTCGACCGCGCTGCGCACCCTGATCATGGCCATGTCGCTCACCCACACCGCCGAGCAGGTGCAGTTCTACTGCCTCGACTTCGGTGGCGGCACGCTGATGAGCCTGCAGGGCCTGCCCCACGTCGGTTCGGTCGCAAGCCGATTGGACGGAGACCAGGTCCGGCGCACCGTCGCCGAGATGACCACCATCGTGCGCACGCGCGAGGCGCGGTTCCGGCAGCTCGGCATCGAGTCGATGACCGAGTTCCGCCGCCTGCGCGCCATGGATCCGTCCAGCAGCCCGGCCGCGACCGGTGCGCACGAGGATCCGTTCGGCGATGTGTTCCTGGTGATCGACGGCTTCGGCTCCATCCGCCAGGACTTCGAGCTGCTCGAACAGACGATCATGAACCTGGCCGTGCAGGGTCTGTCGTACGGCGTGCACATCGTCATCGCGCTGGCCGGCTGGCGCGAGGCGCGGCCCGCGCTGAAGGACCAGATCGCCACCAGAATCGAACTGCGGCTCGGTGATCCGATGGACTCCGACCTCGGGCGCAAGTTCGCATCGATGGTTCCGCAGGCCCGCCCCGGTCGCGGCATGACGCCGGACTGCCTGCACATGCTGACCGGTCTGCCGCGCATCGACGGCAGCTCGGACCCGACCGATATCGGCCAGGCCGTCGCCGACGCCGTCGCGACCATCGCCCGCCTGACCCCCGGTCGCCCGGCGCCGTCGGTGCGCATGCTGCCCGAGGAACTGCCGCGCGAGCAGATGCTCCAGCTGGCCGGAAACTGGCCGTCGCAGGTCGACCGGTCGGCCAAGTGCATGCGAATCCCGATCGGTATCAACGAAGCCGAGCTGGCGCCGGTCTATATCGACTTCGCCGTGAGCCCGCACTTCATCATCATCGGCGACACCGAGTCGGGAAAGACCACGCTGCTGCGCTCGATCGTCGAGGGCATCTGCGCGTCGAACACGCCGGACCAGGCGCGCATCATCATGGGCGACTACCGGCGTTCGATGCTCGGCCTGGTGCCGGAGGGTTACCTCGCCGGATACGGCTCGACCGCACCGCAGTTCACGCAGAACATGATCGACCTGGCCGCATACGTCAGCAATCGGTCGCCGGGCACGGACGTCACTCCGCAGCAGCTGAAGGAACGCTCCTGGTGGAGCGGACCCGAGCTGTACGTGATCATCGACGACTACGACCTGGTGTCCACGTCGAGCGGTAATCCGGTGCAGGCGTTGCTGGAACATCTGCCGCATGCCCGAGACCTGGGTTTCCACCTGATCATCGCCCGGCGTTCCGGCGGTGCCGGCCGCGCCATGTTCGAGGCGACGCTGGCCAGGATGAAGGACCTCAGTGCGGCCGGTCTGACCATGAGTTGCAGCCGTGACGAGGGCGTGCTGATGGGTACGACGCGGCCGGGTCCGATGCCTCCGGGGCGTGGCACCTATGTCTCCCGAAGCGGCGAAGGCCTGATCCAGACGGCCTGGATGCCGCCGCCGGCCTGATGTCCACCGTCGAGCTCGTGGTCACCGACACGCGTGTCTGGGCGCGTGGCGCGACGACGCACTGGGACGTGCCGCCCTCGATCGTGTTGGGTAGCAACGGGTTCGATCTGGTGGTCGGGGAGCCGCTGGCCCCGCCGACGCAGGTGAGTTCCGCGGTGCAGTACGTGCCCGCCGAGGCGATCGCGTTGCTGCCGCGCGTTCCCAGCGTCGTGGACGGTCTGACCGCCGTGTTCGCCGCGGTGCTGGAAAACCTGCGGGTCGCCGCGCCGTGCGAGCGGATCACGCTGATCTGCCCGACCGAATGGGGTGCGTCGCGGCGGTCCGTCCTCGACCAGGCGGCTCGTCGCTTCACAGCGGACGTCGTGTTCGAGGAGCTTGCGGTGCGGGCGGTGGCGGCGGACGAGGGCACCAGCCACAGTCGTCGCACGCTGGTGCTGGAGTTCGGCGCGCTCACCACCACGGCCACCGCGGTCATCCGGAGCCATCAGGGCGTGCACATCGAATCCTGCGAGCACCAGCCGACTCTCGCGCTCGCCGAGGTGCTACCGGAATCGCGTGGCTTCACGGCCTTGTGCGCGTTGATCGACCGGGTGCTCGACGGTCAGCCGGCCGACCTCGCGCAATCCGTGGGCGTCACCGAGGCCGGAAAGCTGGACGTTCTCCGTGCGGCCGTTCAGCAGCGCTGTGGACAGGGCATCGGGTTGCGGGCGCTCATCGGATCCGATCTGATCCGAGGCCGGCAGACCGAACCGATCCATCAGTCGGAGCTGCCGTCCGTCCTGCCGCAGGACGAATGGATGCAGCCGTTGCGCGAACGCGCCGCTGCTCAACAGCCGCGTCGTGGCGGTCTCGGATATGTGGGCGCGGCCGTCGCCGCGGTAGTCGTGGTCGCTGCGGCGGTCGTCGGCGGGGTTGTGTTCCTGAACCGATCCGACGATGCACCGGTGGCCGCGCCTGCCACCGCCGTACCCAGCGGTGAATCGGCACCGAGCAGTACCGCCGCCGCACCGACGACCACCCCTGCGGCAGGTCCGGAAACCTACGGCCGCATCCGCTTCCAGGTCCCCGACGGCTGGCATATCGCCTCGACGCCGGACGCCTCCGGCAGGTCTCGGGTGGATCTGTCCCCGGACGACGGTGCCCGCCTCCGCGTCACAGTGACGCAAACCCCGGTCGCACCGGGTGCCACCTACGACCAGGTCGCGACGAAACTAGAGACCCAGATGAAGCAGCGCCCGGCGGGCGTGATGTCCGACTTGCAGCGCGACGTCGTCTACGGCGGCCGGTCCACCCTCGCCTACACCGAACGCCCCGGCGACGGTTCCACCGTCCGCTGGCATGTGCTGCTGGAGTACGGAATTCAGGTCAGCATCGGCTGCCAATATGCCGACAACGACTGGCAGTCCTTGTCGACCACCTGCGAGAACTTCGGTAGTTCGGTCCGCGTGATTCAGTAACGCCAGTGCGCTCGATTCAGCCTGCGATTCGTTTGAGCGCGAATGGCCTTAGCCGGTTCAACGTGCAACTCTCGCGGGAGAATCAGGTGGCATCCAGCGGAAAGAGTTGCGCCCTCGAGAACCCCTCGGTGGTTACGTGCAGGAAATCATCGAGCGGACATAATTCGGGCCCCCGGCAAGTAGCTTGCCGGGGGCCCGAATTGGCCGAGACAGGATCTCAGAAAAGACCAGCGAGGCTGGTGTCGGTGCTCTGCAGATCCGTGTTGCCGGAGCTGACGGCGCGACCGGCGGTCTCCAGCGTGGCGTTCAGCTGGGTGACGCTGGTGTTCCACTGCGACTGGAGCTGGGCGAACGCATCGTTCGCGTCACCCTTCCAGTAGTTGGTCACGAAGTCGGTGACCTGCTTGTGGAAGTCCTCGAGCATGCTCGAGATGTTCTTCGCTTCGGCCACGATGGACTGGGCACCAGCCTCGACCGCTCCGAAGTTAGAGGAAATGGTGTCTGGGTTGTTGGCTGCCATCTGGAGCTTCTCCTTTGGTATCTGGTGGTTCAGCTGATCGGTCAGGGAAGCGTGAGGCTGGAAGCCTGCTGCGCCACCTGCTGGGCGAACTGCTCGTCCTGCGCGGCGAAGGCGTGACCGGCCTTGGTGAGCTTGTCGGCGGTCTGGTCGAGCGTGTCGTTCAGCTTCTTCGCCTGGGCGAAGTAGTTGTCCATGAGCGAATCGAACGCCGCCCGCGCTTGGCCCGACCAGGTCGCGGTGGTGTCATCCGACTTCGTGTTCAACGCGGTGATCGCGTTCTGCAGGGCGGCGTGACGATCCCTGCAGTTGTTTGCGAACGCCTTGATCGTGTCGTTGTTCGCTTCGAGCTGTCCTGCCATTTCGGCTCCTCCTCGGTTTCCCGTCTCGGCCAACGGCAGAAGCCCCCAGTTGGCCTGTACATCTGATTGGACGCTCGATAGGTCTGATCGGTTCCATCCGACTCGAGAAAATTTGGATCTCCCCCTACGGAGATCAGACCCCAGCGTCCTTTGCCCTTGCGCATCCGTGCTGTCGGGGCCGCGGACGGGCCGCTCGTCAGGTCACGGACGTAATGATCTTGGCATGCTTGCAACGCCAGCGCTCGGCTCCCCTCCTTCCCCCTGCTCGCTGATGTCTTGATTGGCGAGTGGGCTGGCTGCGTATACCTTACCCAACCACTATGGCTCTCGCTACAGCAGATCGTGGGTATATCGGCAGGAAGCCGTCAGTGTTGGGCCGGGTCGACGATGCTATTGACTGTTGGCGAGCAGCGCGTATTGTGCCGCCGCACGCTGTTGCGTGTCCTGGAGCTGGGTGCTCCAGACGTAGCCGACGTAGACGCGGTACCGAACGACGCAAATCCAGTCCTTGACATATCTGTCCGTCGGAAGTTCGGCGCATTTACTGTCCGGTACGTTCGGTGGCGCTTGCCCAGCATCTGGCGCGTCGAGAATCGCCGACCATAACTCTCTGGCCGAGTCGGTGTCTCGCGCTCGGATCAGGATGGCACCCTCGAGGAACCTGCCGATCCCTTTGCCGAAACTTTGGGCGATCCCCCTGGTGTAGCTGTTCGTCGTCGCGGAGTAGGCATCCGAGAATGCGAAATGCTCACTCTTGGCGTACAGGATCCGCGCCGCCATCCGGTCGGTCTGCCAGTGCAGGAATCCTTGCAGTTCGTATGTCGCGAGTCCGCCGACATCGGGAACGGGCAGCTTCATCGGGTTGAGCACCCGGCGGATCATGCCCTCGGGGTCGATATCCAAACGCAGGACCTGCTCGGCTGATAGCGGCGTGAGGGTATCCAGCATCGGTAGCTGTGCGGAATATATCTTCTCGACTATTCCGGTCAGGGCGGTGAGATCGGACTGGGATGTGGAGACGAAAGTATTGATCACATAGTTGCCGTGTGCGATGACCGATCCGATCGTGGGCGTCCCCGGGCGCCAATGAGAGTGCGCCAGTGGATATTTTGCGAGCGAGACGCGTTCGTTCTGGTCGGGTGCCACGGCGAAATCGGCATCTTCGAATTCGCGGGCTGCTTGCTCAGCAGCCGCAGGATCGGGAAACTGCATGACGGTCACCGTCGTGAGCGTCGATTCCAGTGGTACGGCAACCGCGGTCTCCGGTCGGAAATCGCTACTGCCGGAAGCGAACCCGAACAATACCTTGTTCCGCGCCGCGATCGATACGCTCTGTTCCGCCAAGGCGTTCTTGACGTCGTCGGGTTTGGTGATTTCCTGGACACCGGTGCCGTATCGCAGTTTGGGGTCGATGTCGATGCCGGTAACCACATGGTTCGCCAGCCGCGACACCGCCAGTGCGGTTCCTTTGCGGAGCGAGTGCGAGTACTGCGAGTAGGTGTCGAGTGGCTCCGTGGGGTACTTGCCGACGTCGAGCGGGCGCACGTCTATCTCGCCCTGCATCGGTGCGCCGGTTATCGATGAACCGCATCCGGCGGTGGTGAGCAGCACGACGGCGGCTGCGACGAGTCGAACGCTCCGGTTGATCATGAGGCTCACTTCGCCCTCGTGAGAATTGCGTACTGCGCCGAGATCCGTTGGTATACATCGATCAGCTGATCCGATGTCACCTCAGCCGTGTAGCGGTCGAAGGACACAGCGCAGTGAAATCTGGGGACCAGCGCATCTTTCGGGCGGAACTCACGGCAGCGGGCATCGGGGAGATTCCTCGGCGGATCGATCGGCCGATAGAGCTTGCTCAGCGCGCCGTGACTGTCTCGAATGAGCTGCGCGCCTTTGCGATCCCGGGCGCGATAGAGATATCCGGCGTTGTACGCCATCCAGTCGACCCCGGCCTCGTCGAACAACTTCTTATCCTGCGCGGGATCGCGGCTCAGGTGGGGTGCGCCGGCCCGGTCGTAGAGGCCAGGAGGGTTGCGCCAACCGTCTTCGTTCGGTCGTGGGAGAGCCCGACCGAGCATGCCGTCATGGTCCAATGGGGTATCCGTCAGCTTGTCCGGTGGCGTCGGACGGAACTCCCGCAGCCGAGCGCCGACCGTATCGATGCTCTTCTCCACGAGCGCGACCATGGCCGGTAGGTCGACGGTGTCGAGCACTTTCTTGGCTTCATCCCGGATCGCGGTGTGGATGACGTACTGCCCGCTCGCTTGGAATGAGTAGAGCTCCTGTGTCCCGGGCTTCCATATCGCGTGTGCGTCTGGATATTTGCCGATATTCACCGGTTCGCTGAAACCCTTCTCAGTGGCGAAGGCCTGTGTGAGAGCGTCGGCCGCCCGCGTGGCGGCTTGTTGGTCGGCGAACAACAGCACGGTGTTCTCCAGGGAGGTGGCGATCAGTAGATCCCTCTCGGTGTACGCGGTACTGGAGAAACCAGCGATGAAGCCCGGTGTGGTCGCACGGAAACTATCGTCGGACAGCCCGAGTGAAGATAAGGTCTCGATGAATCCCCGGGTCGTCGAGATGTCAGAGATGATCTGAACGGTGAAGCGTGGGTCGACATCCGTCGGCAACGGGACGAAGTTGCCCATTCGCTGGCCTTCGCTGAGGCGCGCCCGGTCGAATCCAGGTTTACCGATCTCGCGCGGCGCCGTTGCGTAACTGCCGACATCGAGCTGGCTGACATCGACGGCAGGCGGTGGTGGTGGCGAGTCCGACCCGCATCCTGCGGTGCCCACCGTCAAGACGACCAACCCGGCCGCGAGTGTTCCCAGTGCTGTCCGCATCGTTCCCTCCATCGACCGGCAAGCAGGAGGACAAGCCAACGAACGATGATCCCCCCGGGTGCACGCACGTGCACCAGCGACGCCACGCAGTCGGCAACATAACACCTGGGACTGCCGACCCGCGACACTGTTCGGGCTACTTCACCCGCTTCTGGAGCAGCGGGACCAGCTTGTCCAGCAGTATCTGCTCCGAATCCGGATTCCAATTACGAAATGCGGCTACCGCTTCGGGATCGTCGAGCGGGATGACGGTGGCCCGGGTGCCCGCGACCTGGTAGGGGAGCCCGCGCAGCCCGCCACCGCCGGCGTCTTCGTCGGTGCGAACCGCGAGGACGTAGCTGTCGGAGGCCACCTCGAGCGAGTCTCCCGGTTTCATCGGGCGAGGTGACGGCTCGTCGCCCTGCGCCGCGTAGCTCAGGTTGTAGACGAAGCCGAGGTCCTCCAGGAACTTCGCCTGGGCGGTGCCGCCGAGGAAGATCGAAACCGGTTTACTCGAACCGACCATGCGCTGCACATCCACCAGCGTGATGGTCTTGCCGCGGAAGGCGGGATTGGCGGCACGGGCCTGTGCCTTCGACGGTAACGCGCTGACGGCGACCGTGGAGCTGGCCGCCGTGGTCGTGGCCGCGATGGTGGAGCCGGACTTGTCGTTATCACCGAGTCCCCAGATGCCCACACCTGCGGCCAGCGCCACAACAACGGCACCGGCACCCACTCCGAGAATCCACCGCCTGCGCGAAGAGACCGGCGGCGCCACCGTCTGCGGGCCCGAAAACGCAACGCGTGGATCGGTATTCGGCCGGGGATCGTAGGACTGGATCGGATAGGAGCCCGAGGTGCTCGCCGGGGCCGGGACAAACCCGGGGGAGAAGGCGGCGGCGGCCGCGTCGGTGAATTCGCGGCAGGTGTTGTACCGGTCGGTGGGGTCCTTCGCCATCGCCTTGGCGAAGACGTGATCGATGGCGGCGGGCAGGCTGGGGTCGACGGCGGTGGCCAGTGGTGGCGGCTCGTGCAGGTGGCCCATCATGACCAGCGCGGGTTGGGTTGCGGGGTACGGGTTTCGGCCGGTGAGCAGCTTGAAGAAGGCGCAGGCCAGGCTGTAGATGTCGGCCCGGTGGTCGAGGTGGCCGCCGACCAGTTGCTCCGGCGGGGCGTAGGCGATGGTCGCGACGAAGCTGCCGGTCTGGGTGAGTTCGGTGGTGTCGTCGTTGGACTTGGCGACGCCGAAATCGGTGAGCAGCACGCGTTCTTCGTCGCCCTCGGTGGAGGAGAGCAGGAAGTTGGCCGGCTTGACGTCGCGGTGCAGCAGGCCTTTTCGGTGCGCGTAGTCGAGGCCCTTGCCGACCTCGGTGGTGATGCGCAGTGCGCGAAGCGGATTCATAGCCCGCCGGTCCCTGGCCAGCTCGGCCGAGGCGTCGGTGCCGTCGACGTACTGCATCGCGATCCACAGCTGACCGTCTTCTTCGCCGCGGTTGTAGACCGAGACGATGTTCGGATGGTCGAGGCCGGCGGCGAGGTTGGCCTCGCGTTCGAAGCGGGTGCGGAACTCGTGGTCGCTGCTGAGTTCGCCGCTGAGCACCTTCAGCGCGTCCATGCGCGGCAGGCTGGGATGTTTGGCCAGGTAGACGGTGCCCATGCCGCCCGCGCCGAGCACGCCCTGGACGCGGTACCCGCCCACGATGGTGCCGGGGCTTATCGCCATGATCCACAATCTCCTGAGTCGGTCCCCACGCGGCAGCATACTGGAACGCGCGGAATGAGCCGGGTGCGTCGCATCAGCGGCTGTTCGCGAAAATCGCGTACTGTGCGGCGGCCCGTTGCTGCACGTCCAGCAACTGATCGCCGGTGACGAAGCCCGCGTATTGGCGATAGGCGACAATGCAGGTGAATCGCTTTATCTCGAAATCCATGGCCGAATGTTTGTTCTCGACGCACGCGGAATCCGGCACATTCGGCGGGGCGTCGGCATCGTGCGCCGCCGGGGCGGGGGTGCGCCGTTCGGCGACGATCCGCTTCGCCGTCGCCGAATCCGGCGTGCGGGCCACAATGGTGCCGTTGGACACGGCGAATCGGTCCGCGTTCATCGCGCTGAACCGTTGTTTCGCGACACTCAGATCGTCGGCGTATTGCACGATGCCGCGCAGTCCGTAGATTGCCTGACTGCCGATTGCCGGTCGTTCGGACTTGTTCGGATTCAAGGTGCGGCTCAGCAGATGATCGGTGTCCCAGGGCAATTGGTACAGTTCTTCCTCGGTGAGCGGCTTCAGTTGATCCAGCGCGGGAAGCTGTGCGGCATAGGACTTTTCGGCGAGTCCGAGTAATGCGTTCAGGTCCGGTTCATTGGTGGACACCAGATAGGCGACGACATAGGACCCGTGTGCAAGGAACGCGCGCAGAAACGGCGTGCCCGGCCGCCAATGCGCGTGGGCGGAAGGGTAATTCGGCAGCGTCACAGGCTGGTTCTGCTCCCGGTTGGCATTCAGATCCGCGTCATAGAACTGCGCCGCGGCCGCCGTCGCCCGCTCCGGATCGGGAAACTGCATGACCATCGTCGAGATCGCCGTCGCGTGCTGCGTCGTCTTGATCGGCCAGGCGGACGGGACGATCGTGGTCTTCTGATCGAAACCGGTGGTCTTGAAACCGAACAGCAATTTGTTCCGCTCGGCGACGGGCTTCAGGTCGCCTTCGCTGCCGAGTTCGCCGGGCAGCAGTCCGCGGGTTATCTCGAACGGCAGTTGGCCGTATTTCAGGTGCGGATCTATTTCGTAAGCCGGTAATACGTAGTCCGACAATCGCATTGCGGCGATGTGCGGCATGGAGGTGAAATCGGGACGGTAGTCGTCGTCGTGCGCATTGGGCGGCTCGGTGGGGTAGGACCCGGTATCGAGGTTGCGGATATCGACCTCGGCGGGCTGGAAGCTCCCGGCTACGGTCGATCCGCACGCGGTAAGGCCCGCCGTCGCCAGGGCGGCGAACGACAACAACACCGCGCGCCTCATTTGGTGTTCACCAGCAGCGTGTACTCGGCCGAGATCCGCTGCTGGGCGTCCAGCAATTGGTGCGAGGCCGAGAACGCCGTGTAGCGGTCGTAGGACACCGAGCAGTAGAAGCGGATGGCCATGGTCGTTCGTCCGATGTACTCGTGGCAGGTGGCGGCGGGCAGATTCGCCGGCGCGGCGGCGCTCCGGAATCGTTTGTTCAGGCCGCCCATGTCTTTCTGCAGGGTCGCGGCCGCTGCGGCGTCGCGTGCCCGGTAGAGCTCGACTCCATTCGACGCGTACCGGTCGGCGCCCGCCGTCTCGAGATGGCGGAGCGTACTGGGCGGATCATTGACGAAATGCAGCGCGGTGCGGGCGTGGAAGGCGCCGGGCGGGTTGAGCCAGGAGTCTTCCTTCGGCCGTGCGATGGTGCGGTTGAGCATGCCGTCCAGGTCGATGTGCAGGTCCATCAGTTTGTCGGGCGGGGTCGGAGTGAACTTGGTGATGGCCGGGACCACCGTGTCGAGGCTCTTTTCCACCAGCGTCAGCATCGCGGGCAGATCGACCTTCTCCAGGTAAACCTTCAGGTAGTCGTAGATCCAGGTGAAGACGACGAATTTGCCGGTGGCAAACCAGGATCCGATCGATTGCTGATTCGGTTGCCAGTGTGCGTGCGCGGCCGGGTATTTCGGTATCGCCACGGCGGTGTTGCGGTCGTTCGCCTCGTGGTCGACCCGCTCGAGCGCCGCGGCGGCGTCCGTGGCCTTCTGCTCGTCCGGGAAGATCAGCACCGCGTTCAGCAGGTCGATGCCCCGGTTGTCCTCCTCGGTGCGACCGTAGCTCTGGAAGCCCGCGACGAAATCCGGCGCGGCCTCGGCGAACCGGTCGACGGCCATGATCTTGCCGAGGGCGAACTTCGGGTCGGTGAACACCGTGGCGGCGAACGGATTGCTGTACGTGAAACGGGAGTCGATGTCGAGCGGCACCGGCACGAAATTGCCGAGCCGTTCCGCTTCGATTATCCGGGCCTGCTCGAGGCTTTTCACCGCGCCCAATTGACGCGGTGCCGCGTCGTAATTTCCGACGTCCAGCTTGCTCAGGTCGACGGCGACGACGGGAGTTTCCGCACGCGGTTCATCCGATCCGCAACCTCCGGCGGCCATCGCCAGTATCGCCGCCATGCACAGGGCATACGCCGTCCGGCGCGGCATCGTTTTCGCGCGGAGCTGCAACATCCCTCCCCTGCCGACTGTGGTTCCGGCGAAATCCTACGTCACCGCGTGACGCGACACCCGGCCACAACGTTCGGGATTCGGCTCACAAACTGTTCGCGAGCAGCGCGTACTCCGCGGCCACTTTCTGCCGGACATCCGGTTCTTTGTCGCTCGTGACGACACCCACATATCGCTTGTACGGGACATAGCACCGGAACTTGTATTCGCGGTCCGGGTTGCCCTTGCTGTTGAGCTGCAGGCATTTGGCGCCGGGCACGTCCCTCGGTGCGCCGAGCGTGTCGTAGTGCGCGCCTTCGCTTTCCATCAGCCCGTCGGCCAGTTTCTGGGCGGCGGCGGTGTCCCTGGTGCGGGCGACGTAGCTGTCGTCGGCGACGGCCTGCCGGTCGACGCCCGCCTCCTCGACCAGGCGCAGGTGCGCGGACTCGTCCTCGGCGCGGTGCACCATGTGGCGCGGGCCGAAGGTGGCGAAGACGGCGGCGTCGGGGACGCGGTTCTTGCGATCGCTGACCGCGACCCTGGCGAGCAGCCCGTCCGGATCGACCTTCAGGTCCTTGATCTTCTCCTGCGGCGTCGCCTGGAATCTATCCAGCTGGTTGACCTGCGCGGCCAGCGTCTTGTCGACCCAGCCGGTCAGGTCGGCGCCGTCGGCGCGCGGACGCTGGATGAACAGGGAGATGACGAATTCCTTGTAGGCCATGAAGGTGCCGACGGTGGGAACGCCTGGGCGCCAATGGATGTAGGCGTCCGGGTACTTGGTCGAGGGCAGTTTGCGGTTGTCCGGCGAGATGGTGATGTCCACGTCTTCCAGCTCGCGGGCGGCGAGCTTGGCGATCGCCGGATCCGGGAAGCGGAACAGCGCGGTGGTCACCGCGGTCGCTTCCGGGGCCGGGTTGGTCTGCCCCGCCGGGTCGGGCCGATCGGCGCCGCTGGCCGCGTAACCGGTGAGCAGCTTGCGCTCGTCGAACACCGGCTTGGACGATTTGGCCACGAAATCGAGGGCCTGCTCGGCGTCGGCCACCACGGTGCTGCCCCGGCCGACCTTCAGCGACGGATCGATCAGCACGGTCGGCGCCACCGCGTCCGACATCCGCATGCCCTCGAGTAGCGCGGCCTTGTCGCCGGGGTCCTGGTTGTACTGGTGCCGGTCCACCGCGTAGGTGCCGACCTCTAGCTGGCGTACGTCGACCTCGCCCGCCGTGGCGGTGCCGCGTACCCCGCCGCACCCGGTCAGAAGACCAGCCAATGTGATACACGACGCGGCAAGCGCGATTCGCGATGTGCGAACCATGACGGGTCCTCGTTTCTTCACGTGCTGCCACTGAAGTTACCGGACGGACGCCTGGGAGGGGGATCGATAGTTGTCGGATTGCAATACCCTGGTTCGTGTGACGACGCCCCCGAACAGCGCCCTCGGTAGAGGCCGATCCCGCTGATGGATCGGCAGGTCGAGGTCGTCGTCGGTGGTCACGCGGTGGTGCGGGTCGCCGGGGCGCTCGTCGTGGTCGGGCATCGCGGTCCGGGCAGATTGACCCAGGATTCGACCGCCGCGCTCGCCGTGGAATCGCTGGCCGAGCTGGTGCGCGAGGCGTCCGGACAGGTACCGAACGGACCCGGCGCGGTGATCGCGCGCCAGGCCACCCGGTGGCTGATGAAGCAGGCCGAGCAGATCAGCCCGGGGGAGCCGATCGACTTCGGCATCCTGTCCACCGCGGAAAACGGTGGGGTGGCGATCTTCCTGCACGGCGCGGTGACCGCGGTGCTGGCCGGGGACGGCACGGTCGAGCGGTTTCGGGGCAGTGACGCGGCGTTCACCGTGGACCGGGTGGCCGGCCTGCCCGCGCGGGCGGTCGCGTTGTTCGTCGACGACGCCAAGGGCCGCATCCCCGAGCTGCCCGCGCAGCGCGGCATCGGCTGGCTGGTCGAGGGCATCGCGCAGGCGGGCGGGGCGATCATCTGGTCCGAGGAGGTGCGCACCAGGGCGTTGACCGGATCGCCGCGCGCGGGCGCGCATCGGCGCGACGACGAGGAACCGCTGCCGACCGCGCGCCTCGACCACGACGCGCCGCAGCGGGAACCGCAGCCGCCCACCGGAAGTCAGCGCTCGACCGCCGCGCACGACCTCGACGAGGACCCGCATCAGGCGCATACCGAGGTGGGCGGCACCACCCCGGCCGCACCGCCCGATCCGGAGTTGCAGCGGCGGCTGGAGGCGACGGCGAAGGCCACCGCGCTCACCGTCAAGGTGATGGGATTCAAGTGCGCCAGAGCGCATCCCAGCGATCCGCGGGCGGCGTTCTGCACGGTGTGCGGCATGCCGGTGGACCAGACCCAGGCGCTGATCGAGGTGATCCGCCCGCCGCTCGGCATCCTGATCCTCGACGACGGCATGACCTACGTGCTCGCCGCGGACGCGGTGATCGGCCGCGACCCAGAGCATTCCGACGCCGCGCAACGCGGCCTGGTCCCGCTACGGGTGGAGGATTCCTCCGGCGGCATGTCCCGCGCCCACGCCGAGGTCCATCTGTTGAACTGGGACGTGACCGTGGTGGATCGCGGCTCCACCAACGGAACGCGGACCCGCCTGCCCGGCTACCGGGACTGGATTCGACTGGCCCCCAACCAATCCATGGTCCTGGTCCCCGGCGCCGAGGTCATGCTCGGCAACCGCGTCCTGCGCTTCGAACACTCCGCGCCTCCGCCGTTCGGCGGCTAGGCCGACTACGAATACCTTGACGTGCAGGTCTTTTCGCCGTTGATCACGCCGGCGCGGAAGGCGTCGACGCGGGCGAAGCCGCTGCGCACGGTGTTGCCCTGGACGTCGCTGGCGGCCAGGCCGTCGGTGAGCAGGCCGGAGACCGCTTCGTCGAGATCGCCTGCGGCGAGGCCGATGTCGCCCTGCGCGGCCGGGCGGTTCGGTGCGGCGAGCTTGCCGGTGACGACGCCGGACAGGCAGGCCGCGCGCAGGCCGGTCTTGGCGCCGACCAGCTCCTGGCCGTTGTGCTGCTGGACCGCGAGGGTGTAGCGGGAGATGAAGACGATGTAGCCGTTGTAGTCGCCGGTCACCTTGAGCGGCAACGGATCGTCCACGTCCCAGTTGGACGCGCCGCGCTGGGCAAGGGCGGGAATGTCGGTGCCGATGGTGTTGGTGTCGGGGCAGTAACTGACCGGCTCGGTGGCGACGCCGTCGCGGCAGGCGATCTTGGCGCCGGAGTAGTCGTAGGTGGGCGCCGGCTTGGTCGGCAGCAGCGCGGCGAGGGCCTTGCTGAGCTCGACCAGGGTGCCCTTGTTGATCTCGTATTCGCCACGGCCGGTGTCGCCGCTGAAGTCCTTCGGCAGATTGCCGCGCCGCTGGTTGATCTCGTCGATGTCGATCCGCTTGCAGCCCTTGGGGCCGTCGGTGAAACCGACCTGCACCGCGGTGACGCGCTCGAAGGCCGAGCCGTGCACGCTTTCCGGGTCGTCGGGGTCGGAGTCGCGGATGGCCACGGTGGCGGCCAGGACGGAGTTGAGGCCGTCGGAGGTGTTGATGGTGAAGTGCTTGGACTTGCCCTCGGCGACCGAGCGCATGAACGCACCGGCGAAGCAGTCGGCCTGCTGTTCCTTGACGATCACCGGGTCCTTGGCGCCGACCAGCCGGGCCATGGTCTGCACCGCGTGCCCGTATTCGTGCGCGAGCACCATGACCACGGCCATCTTGCCGAAGGTCTCGGTCATGGCGGGCAGCAGCACGGAGCGGTCCCAGCCGATGGAGTTGTCCAGGCGGCAATAGGCGGCATTCACCAGGTGGAAAGTGGTTTCCTTGCAGAATTCGCGGGCGTCGCTGCGGGGCGCCTTCGCGCTCCAGGACAGCAGCGTGTCGACCGGCTTGAAATCGCCGCTCTGGAATTCCTTGCCGAATTCTCCGTGCCAGTAGGTCTGGATGTCTTCGACGGCGTTGAGCGCCAAGGTGTCCTCGGGGCCGCCGTCGCCGTTGGTCGCGGTGAGCGTGCTGTTCTCGACGCCAGGTCGCGGTCCGCTCGGGCCGCTGGTGGTCGGCAGCCCGGCCACCTTGAACGGGTCATCGTAGATGGAGACGGCACGGCCGTCGATCAATCTGGTGCAGCCCGCGACCAGCACCACGACGAGCAACGCGGCGGTAATGATCGCCGTCGCACGGACTTTCGGCAAGGCTCCCCCTATTCGGCCGGTATCACGTTCACATCGGTCGCCGGATCGGGGCAAAAGGCGCGTCGGGGGCACCGCCGATGTCCGGGTGATGGAATAGTATCCGCTGCATGTCTTCACCGGGGGCGCAGACCATCACCGTGCGCCATGATGGAAACGAACGAGTATTCGATTCGAGCCAGCAGGTCACCATGGGCCGTGCGCCGGAGGTGACGCTTTTCGTCGACAGCCCGCTGGTCTCACGGGTGCACGCGACGCTCACTTGGCAGGGTAGTGCCTGGGTGCTGAGCGATAACGGAAGCACCAACGGTGTGTTCGTGGACGCGCGCAGGCTCAGCCAGCCGGTGTCGATCGACCGGCCGACGCAGGTGCGTCTCGGTGACGCGATCAGCGGTCCGCTGCTCCATCTGTTGCCCGCCAATCCGCAACCCCCGCAGCGCCCTTCGGCACGGCCGCCGCAGTCGGGCCAGCAGCCCATGTCCGGTCAGCCGATGCACCAGCCGATGTCGGGGCAGCGGCCCGCCCAGCAGTTCCAGCGCCCGGCGTACCAGCCGCCGCAGGACGCGCCGCCGCAGGTCAACATCAACCTGACCACGCGCGCGGACACCTCGAACATGCCGCCGGTGCGCGCCAGGGCCGCCACCGCGGCGATCGCACGGGGCGACCGCCTGCCCGCCGGCGGCCTGACCATCGGCCGCACCTCCGACAACCAGATCGTGGTCAACGATCCGCTGGCCTCACGCAAGCACGCGCGCCTGGTCGCCGCCTCCGACGGGCTGACCATCGAGGACCTGGGATCGGCCAACGGCACCTTCGTCAACGGCCACCGCCAGCAGCGCTCGGTGCTGCGCGAGCGCGACATCATCACCATCGGCAACATCGACTTCGTGGTCCAGCAGGGCACCCTGGTGCTCCGGCAGAAGCCGGTCGCCGAGCAGGGCCTCGCGGTGCACGGGGTCGGCTTCACCGTCGAGGGCAACAAACAACTGCTGGTCGACGTGAACATGCAGGCCAGCCGGGGCACGCTGACCGCGCTGATCGGTCCGTCCGGCGCGGGCAAGTCGACGCTGTCGCGGTTGATCGCGGGCACCACCCGCCCGTCCGGCGGTGTGGTCACCTTCGAGGGCCGCAATCTGCACGCCGAGTACGAGGCGCTGCGCTCCCGGATCGGCATGGTGCCGCAGGACGATGTACTGCACCGCCAGCTCACCGTGCGGCAGGCGCTCGGCTACGCGGCCGAACTGCGGCTGCCGCCGGACAACAGCCGGGCCGACCGGCAGCAGGTGATCGACGGTGTGCTGAAAGAGCTTTCCCTGACCGAGCACGCGGACACCAGGGTGGACCGGCTCTCCGGCGGCCAGCGCAAGCGCGCCTCGGTCGCGCTGGAGCTGCTCACCGGCCCCTCGCTGCTGATCCTGGACGAGCCGACCTCGGGCCTGGACCCGGCGCTGGACCGGCAGGTGATGGTGATGCTGCGCGAGCTGGCCGACGCGGGCCGCGTGGTGATCGTGGTGACCCACTCCATCGCCCACCTGGACATGTGCGATCAGGTGCTGCTGCTCGCGCCGGGCGGCAAGACCGCCTACTGCGGCAACCCGGCCGGCGTCGGCAACGCGCTCGGCACCAGCGACTGGGCGGAGATCTTCGCCAACGTGGCGGCCAACCCGGATCAGGCGTTCGCCGCCTATCGCTCCCGGCAGGCGTTCGCGCCACCGCCGCCACCGCCGCCTCAGCAATACGGACCGGCGGGCTCGCCACCGCAATCCAGTGGCGGCAAACAGTTCTCGACGCTGTCGCGCAGGCAGCTGCGGCTGATCCTGGCCGACCGCGGCTACCTGTCGTTCCTGGTGATCCTGCCGTTCATCCTCGGCGCGCTGTCCCTGGTGGTGCCGGGCAAGGACGGTTTCCAGCGGGGCGCGCTGAAGGCGTTGCCGGACGGCACCTTCGTGCCCACCGGCGGCGGCGAGACCCAGCAGCTGCTCGTGGTGCTGATCCTCGGCGCCTGCTTCATGGGATCCACGCTCACCGTGCGTGATCTGGTCGGCGAGCGCACCATCTTCCAGCGCGAACGCGCGGTCGGGTTGCTGCCGTCGGCGTATCTGTCGGCGAAGATCGCGGTGTTCAGTATCACCGCGCTGTTGCAATCGGCGGTGCTGGTGGGCATCGTGCTCGCCGGGAAGAAGCGGCCCGGCGAGGGCGCGGTGCTGTCCTCGGGCAGCGCGGAGTTGTACATCGATATCGCGTTGACCGCGGTGTGCTGTGTCGTTGTCGGACTGCTGCTTTCGTCGCTGGCCAAGTCGAACGAGCAGGTGATGCCGCTGCTGGTGGTCGCCATCATGGTGCAGCTGGTGATGGCGGGCGGGCTGATCCCGGTCACCGGCCGGGTGGTGCTCGAGCAGGTGTCCTGGTTGTTCCCGGCGCGCTGGGGTTACGCGGCCGGCGCCTCGACGGTGAACATTCGTGAGGTGTTCCTCAACGCGCAACCCGACACGTTGTGGCAGCACACACCGGGCATCTGGGCACTGGACGTCGGCGTGCTGCTACTGATCACCCTGGTGCTCGCCGTGATCACCTGGCGGCGGTTGCGACTGAAGTCCTCGGCCACGTGATGCGCGAGCGATTTTGCGGCCGCTACCGGGGGCTCCGGACAAGAGCAAGCATCTCGGCCGCACACCAGGCACACTTATGCCTGTGACGGTGCGAGTAGGGGCAGTACATCTCGGCTGGGATGTGGTGTCCGTGGCCGCGGGTGGTGGTGGCACACCGATCCGCCCGGTCCAGGTGGAGGGTATGTGGACACCGCCGGCGTATTTGCTGGCTGATTCGTCGGGGCGGTTGCACACCGCCGGCGTGGACCGGCAGCGCCCGGACCTGGGCATGGCGATCGCCGACGTGCGCGACATCCTCGGCCACCCGCAGATCGTGGTGGCCGGGGCGACCTGGCCTGCCGAATTGGTGTTCCGGGCCAGGATGTACAACCCGCTCGCCTCGATCGGCAAGCATCTGCGCGGCAAGCCGGATCTGGTGGCGCTGCCGTTCCCGGACGGCTGGCCGGACGAGAAGGTCGAGGTGTACGCCGGGCTGGTGGAACAGCTCGACGTGACCGTCGAGCCGCTGCCGGAGAGCGTCGCGCTGTCCGGTTACGTGCGCGCGCTCGGGCTGGTGCATCCGCCGGACCAGGCGCGCCCGCACGGCATCGGCGCGACCGGCGTGTACTCCGACGGCCGGACCGTGCTGGTGGTGGCGGTGCATGGCGACGACGAACAGCCGACCGAATCGGTCGACGTGCCGGTGACCATGGAGTCCATGCGCGACGCCAGGTCAGCGGACAATGTGGTGATCGAGGTGATGGCCGCGGCCCGCTCGATCGGCGCGGACACCTCGACGGTGCTGCTCTCGGGCAACGTGTGCTTCAACGACGCGTTGCGGCTGGCCTTCCAGAACCATCTCGGCCACCGGCTCCAGGTCGCCGATCATCCGATGCACGCGCTCGTGCTCGGCGCGGCCCACCTGCTGGTCACCGACACCGAGGCGGCGGAGCCGGAACCGGCGGGACCGCCGGGGCGGCATGCCGAGCCCGCGCAACCGCGCGTCGATCCCACCCAATTCCAGGACCCGGGCCCGCAGTTTCGCGATCCGGCCGGGCACTACCGGGCCGAGTCCGCGCCGCAGCAGGCCGCGCCCGGTCAGCGTCAGGCCGGTGCCGCGCATCGGCAGGCCGAATCGGCGCAGCGCCAAGCGGAGTCCTCACAGCGCCGAACGGACGTGCCACAGCCCCACATGGATCCGTCGCCGCCGCGAACGGTGCCGCCCGTGCAGTACGGGCCCGGCTATCCGACGCAGGGTGAGGAACCGACGACCAGGATCACCCGCGACGAGGTCCAGCGTGGGCTGCCGCCGAATCTGGCCGAGTTGGGCAGCCGTTTCACCCGGCCGCCGGGGCAGTACCCCGAGGACCAGAGCCGCCCGCCCGGCAGCGGTGCGCCGCAGAGCGGGCCGTCCGGCGCTCGGTCGTATCAGGCGCCGCAGTCCGATCCCGCCGACCCCGGACGGCAGGGGCAATGGCGCGAACCCGAGCCGGACGACGACGATGACGAAGGCCGCCCCCGCAAGGGGAAGCTGTGGAACAAGATGAAGGACAACCTGTTCGGGGCGCACACGGTGGTCGGCGCGCTGGCGCTGGCCGTGGTCGCGCTGCCGACCGGCGCCGACCGGGTCGAGCTGACCGCGGCCGAGGTGAGCCTGGCGGCGCCGGCGCCCACCGGTCCGACGGTGTGCCCGCTGATGCCGTACGTGACCAACGAGGTCCGGCCCGGCATCTCGTCCACCCGCGGTCCGGCGGACGCCCCGCACGACCGGGAGGCCGCGGACCCCGACTGTGGGCAGCCGGGCGTCGACACCCTGCGCTTCCTGCTACCCGGCCCGCGCCGGGCCATAGATCCAGGGCCACCGATCCAGATCTGACGCGATTTCGGCTGGTAGATCCGGGCTGGTATTGTGGCTCGTTGGCGTATGGGCGGCCGGGAAACCGGTCGTGCAATCGAACCCCGGGTCTCCACCGGCCGCCGGGAGCTTCGACCACATGCCTGGCCGGCAACACCGACTACAGACAGGGAAGCACTGTGCCTACGTACAGCCCCAAGGCTGGTGACGTCACCCGGCAGTGGTACGTCATCGATGCCACTGACGTAGTGCTCGGCCGTCTCGCCGTTCAAGCAGCGAATCTGCTGCGTGGCAAGACGAAGCCGACCTACGCGCCGAACTTCGACGGTGGCGATTTCGTCGTCATCATCAACGCCGACAAGGTTGCCATCTCCGGCAACAAGAAGGCGGACAAGCTGATCCACCACCACAGCGGGCACCCGGGCGGCCTCAAGTCGCGCACTGTCGGTCAGGTGTTGGAGACCCGTCCGGACCGGCTCGTGGAGAAGGCCGTCAAGGGCATGATCCCGAAGAACAAGCTCGGCAACGCGATCGCGGGCAAGCTGAAGGTCTACGCAGGCCCGAACCACCCGCACGCCGCTCAGCAGCCCATTCCGTTCGAGATCAAGCAGGTGGCCCAGTGACCGCTCCTGAGGAATTCAACGAAGAGGCCGTCGTCGAGGAATTCGACGCCGTCGAGGTCGTCGAGGACGGCGAAGGCTACGAAGAGGCCGAGGTCGCCGCGGAGACCTTCGCCCCGATCGTGATCGACCGCCCGGTGCAGACCGTCGGCCGCCGCAAGGAAGCCGTCGTTCGCGTGCGCATGGTGCCGGGCTCCGGCAACTTCGTGCTCAACGGCCGCACCATCGAGGATTACTTCCCGAACAAGGTGCACCAGCAGCTGGTCAAGTCGCCGCTGGTGACCGTCGAGCGGGCCGAGAACTTCGACATCATCGCCCTGCTGCACGGTGGCGGCCCGTCGGGACAGGCCGGCGCCCTGCGTCTGGCCATCGCCCGCGCGCTCATCGAGGTCACCCCGGACGACCGCCCCGCCCTGAAGCGGGCCGGCTTCCTGACGCGTGACCCGCGTGCCGTCGAGCGGAAGAAGTACGGTCTGAAGAAGGCCCGTAAGGCGCCGCAGTACTCGAAGCGCTGATTTTGGCTTCGCCGACCACCGTCATCCGGCACCCTGGAGGTACCGGGGGCGGTACGGTCGGCGGGCAACCTGTACGAGAGCAGGCGTCCAGCATCGACTGGTCGCCTGCTCTCGTGCTGTATCAGCCGCGGCGTTTCGTCTGCCCTACGAGGCAACACCGCCTGTCGCCTTCGGGCGCGCCGCGGATCCACCGATGAGGGGCTGAGGTATGGGACGTTTGTTCGGCACCGACGGAATCCGTGGGCTGGCCAACGAGTCGTTGAGTCCGGAACTGGCGCTGCGCGTTTCGGGTGCGGCCGCCCAGATTTTGAGCAGTGGCAAGGACCGCCCGCTCGCGGTGGTCGGCCGCGACTCGCGCGCCAGCGGTGAGATGCTGGAGGCCGCGGTGACCGCGGGCCTGACCGCCACCGGGGTGAACGTACTTCAGGTCGGCGTGCTGCCGACGCCGGCCGTCGCCTACCTCACCGGGCTCTACGACGCGTGCTTCGGCGTGATGATCTCCGCCTCGCACAATCCCATGCCGGACAACGGCATCAAGATCTTCGCGGCCGGCGGGCACAAGCTCGACGACGCCATCGAGGACCGGATCGAGGCGCTGCTCGCCGAGGAGGTCACGGTGCGACCGACCGGGCGCGGCATCGGCCGGGTGGTCAACGCCTCCGGCGCGCGCGACCACGGGCAGACCATTCCCGATCAGTACAGCATCGCGGGCACGCACGAGCGCTACGTCGAGCACCTCGTGGAGGCGACCGCGCAGGATCTTTCCGGGCTGACCGTGGTGGTCGACTGCGCGCACGGCGCGGCCGCCGAGGTCGGGCCCGCGGCGTTCCGCGCGGCGGGCGCGACGGTGATCGCGATCAACGCCGAGCCGGACGGCCTCAATATCAACGACGGTTGCGGCTCAACGCATTTGGACATGGTGCAGCGGGCGGTGCGCGAGCACGGCGCCGACCTGGGGCTGGCCCTCGACGGTGACGCGGACCGCTGCCTCGCGGTCGATGCCGACGGCAAGGTGGTCGACGGTGACGTGATCCTGGCGATCCTCGCGCTCGACCTGCACGAGGCCGGTGAGCTGGCCGAGGACACGCTGGTCGGCACCGTGATGAGCAATCTCGGCCTGCACATCGCCATGCGGGAAGCCGGAATCACCCTGCTCACCACCGCCGTTGGTGACCGCTACGTGCTCGAGGAGCTGCGCCGCGGCGGGTACACGCTCGGCGGTGAACAGTCCGGGCACGTCATCTTCCCGAAGTTCGGCACCACCGGCGACGGCATCCTCACCGGCCTGAAACTGATGGCCAGGATGGCGCGGACCCGGCGTAGCCTGGCCGACCTGTCCGGCGTATTGCAAACGGTGCCACAGGTTTTGGTGAACGTGCCGGTCAGCGACAAGTCGCTGGTCGCGGCGGCGCCCGAGGTCCGCGACGCGGTGCTGGAGGCCGAACGCATGCTCGGCGACACCGGCCGGGTTCTGTTGCGCCCCAGCGGCACCGAGCAGCTGGTCCGGGTCATGGTCGAGGCGACCGATCCGGCCCAGGCCAGGCAGCTCGCCGACGACCTGGCCAAGCGGGTCGCTTCCGTCTGATCGGCAGCGCCGGTCAGGTGGCTTCGGTGAGCCTGCCGAAGTCCATGTGCCAGCGGCGGGTCGCCTGGACGGTGTCCAGCATCCGGCGGTCGTGCGTGACCAGCAGCAGTGTGCCGGTGAAGGATTCGACCGCCTGCTCTAGCTGTTCGATGGCGGGCAGGTCCAGGTGGTTGGTCGGTTCGTCGAGGACGAGCAGGTTCACCCCGCGCGCCTGCAGCAGCGCCAGCGCGGCGCGGGTGCGTTCGCCGGGGGACAGGGTTTCGCAGGGGCGCAACGCCTGTGCGCCGCGCAGGCCGAACTTGGCCAGCAGCGTTCGGACCTCGGCGTCCGGCCAGTCCGGCATCTGCGCGCCGAAAGTGTCGGCCAGCGAGGTAGTTCCGCGGAACAGCCCGCGCGTCTGGTCCACCTCACCGATCTCCACACCGGAGCCGAGCGTGGCGGATCCGGTGTGCGGCTTGATCTTTCCCAGCAGCAACGCGAGCAGCGTGGACTTGCCGGAGCCATTGGCCCCGGTCAGCACGATCCGGTCCGCCCAGTCGACCTGGAGGGTGATCGGGCCGAGGGTGAAATCGCCCTGGGTGACCGTCGCGTCGGACAGCGTGGCCACCACCGATCCGCTGCGCGGCGCGCTGCCGATGGTCATCCGCAGCTCCCACTCCTTGCGCGGCTCCTCGACCACGTCCAGGCGTTCGATGCGGCGTTGCGTCTGGCGGGCTTTGGCGGCCTGCTTCTCGGTGGACTCGGCGCGCATCTTGCGCCCGGCCTTGTCCGAGTCGACCTTCTTCGGGTCGCGGGCCTTGCGACGGGCATTGCGCACACCGTGTTCGAGCCAGTTGCGCTGCATCTGCGCACGGGCCTCCAGGCCCGCCTTGGTGTCGGCGAACTCCTCGTAGGCCTCGCGGGCGTGCCGGCGGGCGGTCTCGCGCTCGGTGAGATACGCCTCGTAACCACCGTCGTAGAGGCCCACCTGCTGCTGGGCCAGATCCAGTTCGACGATGCGATTCACGGTCCGAGCCAGGAACTCTCGGTCGTGGCTGATCACCACGAGCGGCACCCGGACGCCGGTGACGAACTGCTCCAGGCGGGCCAGGCCGTCCAGATCGAGGTCGTTGGTCGGCTCGTCGAGCAGCAGAATGTCGAAGCGGGACAACAGCACCGAGGCCAGGCCTGCGCGCGCGGCTTGGCCGCCGGACAGTCCGGTCATCGGGGTGCCCAGGCCGTTGGGCAGGCTGGCGATCAGGCCGAGATCGGCGGCGACCTCGGCGGCGCGCTGGTCGAGGTCCGCGCCGCCGAGGGCGAGCCAGCGTTCGAGTGCGGGGGAATAGGTGTCTTCGCCGCCGTCGGCGATGCCTTCCGCCGCGGCGTCCATCGCCCGCTGGGCCGCCGTGACTCCCGTTCGGCGACCCAGGAATTCGAGGACCGTCTCGCCGGCCACCCGCTCGGGTTCCTGCGCGAGGTAGCCGACGGTGGCGTCGGGCGGGCTCAACGTGATGTTGCCGGTCGGTGTGCGCCGGTCCGCGAGCATGCGCAGCAGCGTCGACTTGCCCGCGCCGTTCGCGCCGACCAGGCCGATCACGTCGCCCGGGGCCAGGGTGAGATCGAGGTCGTCGAACAGGACGCGTTCGCCGTGGCCCGCGGACAGTCCGCGCGCGTGCAGAGTGGTGCTCACTTTCCCAAGTCTGCCGTGTTCACGCGGTCGCCCCGCACCCGGTCGGCACTCGGGGTCGCACCCTGACCCCTGGGTACTGGAAATCAGGGTCGGGATCGGTCCACGGAGCGATGCGGCACGATGCGCGGCTCGGCAGAGTGGAGTTCGAAGAGATCACCACCAGAGAGGGAACGAAGACCATGACCGCACCCACCCGCCGTTTCACCCGCTCCACCCACGACAAATGGATCGCCGGAGTCTGCGGCGGCATCGCCGAGTACCTGGGCTGGAATGCCAATGTCGTGCGCCTGCTGTTCGTGCTGTCCTGCCTGCTGCCCGGCCCGCAGTTCATCGTCTACCTGGTGCTGTGGCTGCTGATGCCGAAGAAGTGAGGCCAGGGGGCTGCGTCGGGCACCCATGGATGTCAGGATGGAGCGATAGCGTTGTTGTCGGGTCATTGGATGACAGCATCACGAGTCCTGCTGAGGAGGAGTAATGATCACCTCGGGTGAATTGCCGGGCCTGGAACTGCCCGGCATCGACGCGTCCTCGTCGCTCGACGGCCTCGGCGCGATCGAATTGCACCATCCCACGCAGGACATCGATGGGGACGGCACGCTCGACACCATCACCACCAACGGTGGCGACGCCGTGCAGGTCTGGACCGATTACGACCACGACGGTCTGGCCGACCACGTCACCGTGGTGGAAAACGACGGCGATTACGCCGCGTGGGAGTTCCATCGGCATCCGGACGGTTCGTCGGAGTGGGTGCGTACCGATCACGGGAAGATCGGCGGCTAGCTCCGTCCGGCCGGTTCGGCACGGCTCTGCGAATTCGATGGAACCGAACGTCGGCGAGGCGCGTCGAAGGAAGTAATGGGGACGCCCGGCGCCGACGTAAGTCCGGGGAGATCGTGTACGACGCAGGGACGGAGGGGATCGCGTGGCCGGATCCGAGTTGGTCGGCGTCAAGACCGGGGAGTTGGGCCGCCTCGGCAACGACCTGAGTACGTCCGGGCAGACCGTGCGTAATCGGGCGAAGGACGTGGCCGACGCCACGTTCGGCCCGGCCGACGCGGGCGCTAACTACGCCGACCAGGGAAGCCAGATCCAGGCCGGGCTCGACGCGATCTACCAGTGGCTCGGTAACTGGTCGGAGGCGACGCTCGCCACCGGCGATGTGGTGGGCGCCGCGGTGGTGAAGTACTCGAATACCGATCGAGAGGCTTCGTTCGACATCGCGAAGCTCGACCATGGCGGCAAGGCGTAGCGGGCGGCCATGGCATTCGACGTTCCGGCCTACGCGCCCGTTGCCGAGTATCTGAATATCGGGTCGCGGAGCCTGTTGTACTTCGAGAAGTTCGAACCACGGTTCAAGCGCGCATTCGGCGAAACCGCGGATGTGCCCGCCTATCAGCAGCTGCACAAGCGGTTCTACGAACAGAACGGGTTGAACGAGGACAAGCTGCGCAACGTCGCGGCGAAGCTCCAGGTCGTGCTGCAAGACGCGGGCGCCCAGCTGGACGTGCAGCGCGGCCAGGCCAAGGCCCTCTGGGCTTGCTGGGAGGGCGCGGCCGCCGAAGCGGCAGGGGCCATGCTGAACCAGCAGGTGGAGCAGGCGGGGACCGACTGGAAGGCCGCGGGGGAGGCTTGGAAGGCGATCGCGGCGGCCGGGGATGGGCTGCGCTCCGCGGTGAAGCTCAAAGCGGACGTGGTGCGCTACATCCTGGAGAACGGCGAGAGCGTCAGAATCGCGGAGAAGTCGCCGGAAGACATCGACGACATCATTTCCGGCACCAGCATCGCGGTCAGCAATGGCTGGCAAGACGACAGTTTGCTCAGCAAGCTCGGCCGCATCTTTCCGGACCTGACCGGTGGCTCCGATGCCTGGGCCGCCCGCAATATCCTCGGCATTCTGCCGGGATCGGACTATCAGCAGCATATTCAGGCGCGTTGCCGGCACTGGCTGGACAACGTGTTCAAGCCGGACTATCTGGCCAAGGTGCAGAAGTTCACCGCGGCCTGCGATGTGACCGATGCGGCGGTCAAACAGGTCTACGCGCCGATAGTCAGTGCGCTGGGCCAGGTTTCGGTTGCTTCGTATCCACGTCCGGTGGGGGTGCCGGTGCAGCAGCCGGTGCAGGAGCAGCCGAAGAGCGAGGGGACGCCGAAAGAGTCGGGGGTGCCGAAGGCGGATAGTCCTGTCGCGCCGACAGTTCCGGCGAGTACTACGCCCGCGCCGTCGACGCCCAGCTCTCCGTCGACGCCCGTGACGCCCTCGTCGCCCACTGTTCCGGCGAGCACAACGCAGGTGCCCGCGACGCCGAACACGCCGTCGTCACCGAGCACACCGTCAACGCCCGCGACACCGAACACACCGTCAACGCCTGCCACGCCGTCGACGCAGACGGTCCCGAATACCTCATCGCTGGAAGGCTTGCCCGCGCTCAGTCAGGTGGCGACTCAGTTGTCGCCCTTGGCATCTGGGATCAGCAGCCTCGTCGATGCCGGGGTCAGTTCGCTGACCGGGATCATCAAGGACGGCGCCGAGGACGCGGTGAAGATGGTCGAGGGGCTCATCGAGCCGACACCGGTCGACAAGGACGGTGACGGCAAGCCGGACAGCAAGCCGGCCGCCGAATTCGATGTTGCCGGAAAGCATCTGAAGTTCGAGATGGCGGATGGTCAGCTGAAACTGATGATGTCCGACGGGGACGGGAAGCCGCAGGAATTCAGCGTGAAGCTGGACGAGCACGGGATGCCGGTCATCTCGATGAACGAGCCGAAGGATGAGGCGACGCCTGCGGCACCCGGTGACAAGCCGCCCGCCGACCACGCCCCGGGCGCGCCGGAGAAAGCGAAGTCGCCCGCGGATCAGGCTCCGTCCGCGCCGGACAATGAGAAGCCGGGTGTGAAGTCGCCTGCGGAACCCGCTCCGGAGCAGCAGAAACCGGTCGAGAAGCCGCACACCGCGGAGGACGAGAACGCTGGTCAGCCGAGTGCCCGCACGGGCACCCCACCACCCATGCGGCGCGAAGAAGACGGCGAGCACAGGCCCAAACGCATGCCGGGCGAACAGAATCCGGAGGCCCCGTTCGACACCGGCGCGGAACTGGCCGAGGCCGGTCCGATGGGCGATCTGGCCGAGGCCGGTCCACTGTGAGCACGCCACAGCGGACCGGGAACCCGGTAGCCTGATGCGGACGCGGCGGGGAGCGTGGGAGCGCGCCGTCGGGGTGCTGCGCTCGCGGCGCGAAGTCGAGGGCCTGCGCGGAGCAGCGAGCTGATGTCCACCTGCGGATCGGGGAGAACCGAGATCGTGAGTTACGCCGAGGAGATCGAGCGCGCCGCCGAGGAATGCCGCCGTCGCTCGGCCCTGCTGCTGGACGAACTCGAGCAGATCAACCGGCGGACCGCGGACACCAGCCGCGAACTCGCCGAGGCCGCCGCCACCGACATGCGGGAATTCCTCGCCGCACACGCCGACCAGCTGGCCCAAGCGCGTGCCGAGCTCGAAGAGCGAGAACGCCTCGAAACAGAGGCCCGCGAACAACGGGAAGCCATCGCCCGCTCGATCGCCGCCCGCAAAGCCAACCGCGACGTCCTGCCGGTCGACCAGGAGGACGAGGAAGCCGCCTTCTACCAACGCGAAACCTGGCTGATCTGAGCCCACCATCCGGTGTCGCCATCCCCATCGGCGCCAGCCCGCCAATGCCCCGAAGATCAGCACTCTTGTTGGGATCCGCACCGAAAATAGGGCCCTAAGCCAGCGCAGGTCCCGAGAGCGGGTGCGGATTCTGCTGTCTGGGCGCGGGGGTCAGCGGCGGAGCAGGCTGGCGAGTTGGCCGACCTTGAGTTTGGGCGCCTTCGGCTCTTCCTTGGCTTCCGGGTCGATGACCGCGGTGTGCGGGATTTCCGCGTCCGGGTCGGCGAACAGTTTGTAGGTCTTGTCGCCGACGACGGTGGCGAGCAGGTAGCCGGCCAGCAGGGCGCGGGTGGTGCGGGCGGTCTTGGATTCGTGTTTGCCCGCGCCGACGGCGGCCAGCACGCGGCGGCCCTCGATGATGCCGTTGTGCGAGGCGCCGTCGATCGCCCGGAAGACCGACCGGCCGCCCCACGCGGTGGCGAGGGGGATGGCGTTGGAGCTGACCGAGGCGAGATCGGTGGCGCCGGCCAGGATCAGCGCGGGCGTGTCGAGGTCGGGGGCGAGGTTTTCCGCGGACGGTGCGGTGGGGGCCGGGAACAGGGCGGCGACCGCGGCGACCTGGCGCTGGGTCGCGGCGATGACGGCGGCGCCCGCGCCCATGCCGTGGCCGACCAGGGCGAGCCGGTCGGGGTGCACGCTGATGGTGCCGTCGCCGAGCCGCACACCTGTGCAGATGTCCAGGGTGGTGAGCAGGTCGGTGCCGAGGCCGAGGTGTGAGGGGATCGGCCCGCGCTCGGTATCGGGGGCGGCGACCACGAAACCCCAGGACGCGAGGTGCTCGAGTAGCTGCCGATAGTTGGCGGCGCCGGTCAACCAGCCGTGCCCGAACGCGACGGCGGGCAGGTTGAGCCCCGATTCGGGCGTGAATACCACCCCCGGCTGCCCGGCGATGGCCAGATTGCCGCGGAGCACCCGATGGGGGCCGCGGCTGGTCAGGGTGCTCAGGAGTGATTTCACAGACGCCGACACGACGAGAACGTTATCCGATAAGTACTCTGGTGAGCCATGTGCGGAATCGTGGGGTACGTCGGATACCGGGACGCGCTCGGCGTTGTCGTTGACGCGTTGCGCCGCATGGAATATCGCGGCTACGACTCCGCGGGTGTGGCGATCGTCGACGGCGCCGGTGCGCTGGCAGTGGAACGCAAGGCAGGCAAGCTGGCGAATCTGGAGGCCGAGCTCGCCGAAATCGGGGTCGCGCGCTTCGCGGGCAGCACCGGCATGGGACACACCCGGTGGGCGACGCACGGCGCGCCGACCGACCGCAACGCGCACCCGCATCGCGACGACAGCGGCAAGGTCGCGGTGGTGCACAACGGGATCATCGAGAACTTCGCCCCGCTGCGCCGGGAGCTGGAGGACGCGGGCGTCGAGCTACGCAGCGACACCGACACCGAGGTCGCGGTGCACCTGGTGGCCAGGGCCTACGCCGAGGGACCGACGGCGGGCGACTTCGCGGCCAGCGCGCTCGCGGTGGTTCGCCGGCTCGAAGGCGCGTTCACGCTGGTCTTCACCCACGCCGATCACCCGGACCTGATCTTCGCGGCGCGCCGGTCGACGCCGCTGGTGATCGGGGTCGGCAAGGGCGAGATGTTCATCGCCTCGGATGTCACGGCGTTCATCGAGCACACCCGCGAGGCGGTCGAGCTCGGTCAGGACCAGGCCGTGGTGATCACGGCGGACAGCTACACCGTCACCGATTTCGCGGGCGACGACGCGACCGCGCGCACCCGCCCGTTCACCATCGACTGGGATCTGGCCGCCGCCGAGAAGGGCGGCCACGACTACTTCATGCTCAAGGAGATCGAGGAGCAGCCCGCCGCGGTGGCGGACACCCTCATCGGGCACTTCAGCGTGGACCAGGACGGTGCCGGCCGGATCGTGCTGGACGAGCAGCGCCTCGCCGATCAGGAGCTGCGCGACTTCGACAAGGTCTTCGTCGTCGCCTGCGGCAGCGCCTACCACTCCGGCCTGCTGGCCAAGTACGCGATCGAGCACTGGACCCGGCTGCCCGTCGAGGTGGAGCTGGCCAGCGAATTCCGTTACCGCGACCCGGTTCTGGATCGGTCGACGCTGGTCGTGGCGATCTCGCAGTCCGGCGAGACGGCCGACACGCTCGAGGCGGTGCGGCACGCCAAGGAGCAGAAGGCTCGCGTGCTGGCGATCTGCAATACCAACGGCGCGCAGATTCCGCGCGAGTCCGACGCGGTGCTCTACACCAGGGCCGGGCCGGAGATCGGCGTCGCCTCGACCAAGGCGTTCCTGGCCCAGGTGACCGCGAATTACCTGGTCGGGCTGGCCTTGGCGCAGGCGCGCGGCACCAAGTACCCGGACGAGGTGGCCCGCGAGTTCGCCGAGCTGGAGGCGATGCCGAAGCTGGTGGAGCGGGTGCTGGAGACGGCACCGCAGGTGCGGGCGATCGCGCGCGAGCTGGCGCACGTGTCGACGGTGCTGTTCCTCGGGCGCCACGTCGGCTACCCGGTGGCGCTGGAGGGCGCGCTCAAGCTCAAGGAGCTGGCGTACATGCACGCCGAGGGTTTCGCGGCGGGCGAGCTCAAGCACGGCCCGATCGCGCTGATCGAACAGGGCCTGCCGGTGATCGTGGTGATGCCGTCCCCGAAGGGCCGCGCGGTGCTGCACTCCAAGCTGCTCAGCAACATTCGCGAGATCCAGGCGCGTGGCGCGCGCACCATCGTGATCGCCGAGGAGGGCGACGACACGGTGCGTCCGTTCGCCGACGATCTCATCGAGATCCCGTCGGCGCCGACGCTGCTCCAGCCGCTGCTGTCGACCGTCCCGTTGCAGATCTTCGCCGCCGAGGTAGCGCAGGCCCGCGGCTACGACGTGGACAAGCCCCGCAACCTGGCAAAGTCCGTCACCGTCGAATAACCCACCACCCCACCCCCTTCCACGCGACGCACCCCGAACCGCTCAGCGATTCGGGGTGCATCGCGTTCAGCACGGGCGGGACACTGCTGCGTCAAAGCGCGAGTACCGGCTCGGTGGTGCCCCGTTCAGCGCTGTGCTGTCTGTCGGGTGGGACTTGGTTGCGGGGAAGTGTGAGTGCTGGCGTGGTGGTGTCCCGTTGGGTGCTGCGCTGCCCGTCGGGTGGGACGTGGTTGCGGCGAAGTGAGTGCTGGCTTGGTGGTGTCCGGTTGGATATTGGGCTGGTTGTCTGGTGGGACATCGCTGCGGCGAAGTGTGAAAGCTGGCGTGGTGGTGTCCCGTTGGGTGCTGGCCTGGTCGCCTGGTGGGACATTGCTGCGGGGAAGTGTGAGTGCTGGTGTGGTGGTGTCCCGTTGGGTGCTGGGGTGCCGGTTGGGTGGGACGTGGTTGCGGGGAAGTGAGTGCTGGCTTGGTGGTGTCCGGTTGGATATTGGGCTGGTTGTCTGGTGGGACATTGCTGCGGGGAAGTGTGAGTGCTGGTGTGGTGGTGTCCCGTTGGGTGCTGGGGTGCCGGTTGGGTGGGACGTGGTTGCGGGGAA
>NZ_JBHTUR010000019.1:0-3414 GCF_042793755.1 Nocardia sp. NPDC056564 | reverse complement strand
GAAGTGTGAGTACTGGCTCGGTGGTGTCCCGTTGGGTGCTGTGTTGGCGGTCGGGTGGGGCATGGTTAAGGGGAAGCGAGAAGGGCAGGTTTGGTGGTGCCCGTTCGGGGCTGAGATGCCTACTGGGTGGGGCAGGTCGTTGTGGCGACGTGCGAGGCCTGGCTCGGTGAAGTCCCGTTGGATGTTTGCTGGGTGTAGGTGGGATGTGGTTGTGGCGGAGTGCTGGAGCTGGCTTGGTGGTGTCTCGCGCGGTGCTCGGCTGTTTGCCGAGTGGGACGTGGTTGTGGCGAAGTGTGAGTAGTGGCTTGGTGGTGCCCTGTTGGCGCCGGTCTGGTCGTTGGATGGGGATTGTTGCGGCAGGGTGCTGGGGCTCGTTGAGTTGTGTACTGGGCGGGCATGTTTGGGTGAGGTGGGGGCTCTATTTGTTGCTGGTGGTCGTGTCTGTTGTGGTTGTCAGGGGGTGGTCGCGTTTGTTGTGGTTGTCAGAGGGGGTAGTCGCGTTTGTTGTGGGTCTCGGGCGGGGGTGCGGGCCTTTGGCTGGAGGGGATTGGTGTGGGGTGGGTTGCGGGGTGTGGGCAATGGGCGGGGAGGATGTTGGCGGTTCGGATGTGGGGGTCAGGGGTGGGCGGTGGCTAGGTGGGGTTCGGTTGGGGTGGTGGGGGATTGGGCGGGTGAGCGGCGTTCGAGGGCGCCGGACCAGACGGCTAGGGCGAGGGCGATGAGGACCAGGGCGACGCCGACCCAGTTGGGGGCGGTGTAGCCGAGGCCGGCCGCGATGACGAGGCCGCCCAGCCAGGCGGAGATGGCGTTGCCGAGGTTGAAGGCGCCGATGTTGACGGCGGACGCCAAAGTCGGTGCGCCGGCGGCCTGGTCGAGTACGCGCTTCTGCAGCGGCGGGACGGTGGCGAAGCCGAGGGCGCCGATCAGGACGACGGTGATCGCGGCGGCGACCTTGTTGTGCGCGGTGAGGGTGAACAGCGCGAGCACCACGGCCAGCCCGCCGAGGGACAGGTAGAGCATCGGCATCAGGTGCCGGTCGGCGAACTTGCCGCCGATCAGGTTGCCCGCGAAGAAGCCGACGCCGAACAGGACGAGCAGCCAGGTGACCGAGCTGTCCGCGAAGCCGGTGACCTCGGTCATCATCGGCGCGAGATAGGTGATCGCGGCGAAGACACCGCCGAAGCCGAGCACGGTCATGGCCATCGCGAGCAGCACCTGCGGGTTCCGGAAGACGGCGAGTTCGGTGCGCAGCCGCGCGTCCTGCGGGGCCGGCTGCTCCGGGACCAGCAGGGCGACGCCGATCAGGCCGATCAGGCCGACCAGCGCGACGATCAAAAAGGTCAGCCGCCAGCCGAATTGCTGGCCGAGCAGGGTGCCGAACGGGACGCCGACCATGGTGGCCACGGTCAGTCCGGTGAACATGATCGCGATCGCGCCCGCGCGTTTGTCCGGGCGGACCACGGCGCCCGCGACGACCGCGCCGATGCCGAAGAACGCGCCGTGCGCCAGCGAGGCGACGATCCGTCCGGTCAGCATCAGGCCGAAAGTCGGTGCGACAGCGGACAGTACGTTGCCGGCCACCAGGAGCACGAGCATGCCGATCAGCATGCGCTTGCGCGAGATCCGGGTGCCGAGCCCGGTCATCAGCGGTGCGCCGACCACCACGCCGAGTGCGTACCCGGTGACCAGCAGTCCAGCGGTGGGGATGGATACCGCGTAGGTACCGGCGATGTCGGGGAGCAGCCCGACGACGACGAATTCGGTGGTGCCGATTCCGAATGCCCCGAGCGTCAGGGCGAGGAGTGCGAGCGGCATGAGCGTGGGCCTCCACGGGAAGTTGCGCCTGATTCTTACGGGCGTTAACAATAATTGCAGACGCGTGTTAATTGCAAGCGCTGGCTATTGCGATGCTCATCTATCCTGGAGGGACAACCTCTACGCGGAAGGAACGCGATGACCGCGGATGCCGCCCTGACCGGCCTGGCCGATGGCTGGTACGCCCTGTCGCTGCTGCACGATCGGATCGAGGCGCACATCGAACGGGCGCTACAGACCGGGCACGACCTGAGCGTCCGCGAGTATTCGCTGCTGGTCGTGCTCAGCCGCCAGCACGACGGGCCGGGCGGGCACCTGCGGATGAACCAGGTCGCCGAGGCCGTGGTGTTGAGTCAGAGCGCGACGACCCGGCTGGTCACCCGGCTGGAGGACCGCGGTCTGCTCCAGCGCTACCTGTGCCCCGACGATCGCCGCGGCATCTACACCGACGTCACCCCGCCGGGCCTGGCCCTGCTGGCGCAGGCTCGCCCGACGCACGACGACGCCCTGTCCAGTGCCCTCGGCCAAGCCGCCGCCGACCCCGAACTGGCCCCGCTCGTCGCGGCCGTCGAAGCCCTCAACACCAGCTCGGCCAGCAGCTCCCGCACCCGCCAGTACCGCCCGGTCTGACGCGCGGCACCATCGAACGGCTCCGGCCAAGCGTTTACCCGTTGGTCGGCGCGCGATGTCCCCTTCGGCGCGTGAGATCGTCTGCTCGCTGTGGCCGGTGGGACCTGATCGAGCGTCTACTCGTTGGTCGGCGCGCCCACGTCCCGTTCGGTGTGTGAGATCGTCTGTTCGCTGTGGCCGGTGGGACTTGTTCGAGTGGCTACTCGTTGGTTGGCACGGCCATGTCCCGTTCGGTGTGTGACATCGTCTGCTCGCTGTGGTCGGTGGGATTTGTTCGAGTGTCTACTCGTGGTTGGTGCGGCGATGTCCCGTTCGGTGTGTGAGGTCGTCTGTTCGCTGTGGTCGGTGGGACTTGTTCGAGTGGTTACTCGTTGGTTGGCGCGGCGATGTCCCGTTCGGTGTGTGAGATCGTCTGTTCGCTGTGGTCGGGGGGACTTGTTCGAGTGGTTACTCGTTGGTTGGCGCGGCGATGTCCCGTTCGGTGTGTGAGATCGTCTGCTCGCGGCGGCCGGCGGGACCTGATCGAGTGTCTACTCGTCGGTTGGCGCGGGCATCTCCCGTTCGGTGCGCCGACGTGTCTGCTCGCCGTGGCCGGCGGGCCTTGGCGGAGGTGACGCTCGGTTCGGCGTTGCGTCGGCCGCGGCGGCTACTGGACGGTGATGGTGCCGCGCATTTCCGGGTGCAGGGAGCAGAGGTAGCGGAAGGTGCCGGGGACGGTGAAGGTGTAGCTCCAGTCGCCCTTATCGATGATCGGGCTGTTGAGGCCCATGGCCTTGTCGCCGATGCCCTGCACGGTGTGCGGGGCCTTGTCCTTGAAGTGCCAGGTGACGGTGTCTCCGGCCTTGATCGTCAGCTCGGCGGGGGCGAACTTCATGGTGTTCACCTCGACGGTGGCGTCGGCCGGTTTCGCGTCGCCCGTCGGCTGCGCCGTCGTGGTGGTCGGGTGCGCCCGCCGCGTGCTGGTCGCGG
>NZ_JBHTUR010000018.1:51562-226466 GCF_042793755.1 Nocardia sp. NPDC056564 | reverse complement strand
CCTCGCGCCCCGTGCTGGGCGCGAGGTCGCCGTCGTACGGCACGCAGGTGATCTCATCGCCTTCGGCGCGTCGCGTCCGGCACCACATAATGATGTTGCTCAGCGGACGCCGACGAACGAGGCACCATGCGACTTGGCAGTGTGATTGTCGTGCTCTGGCTGGTGATCGGGGTGATCGCCGCGGGCCAGCGCCATTACTTCGACAGCGGCCCGGTCAATTGCGCCGGCTTCGGCAGTACCGCGCTCACCGTCCTCGCCGGTCCGCTCAACTACGTCGGGGTGAATCCGAAGATCGCCGACTGCAACGTTCCGCAGCCCAGCCAATGACGGATAATCGCTGATCAGGCGGGTAATCTCCGGTGGGGGAGCACGGAAGGGAGCGATGACATGCGCGACCGGGAGATTCGAGACCGCGGTTTCAGCGGACGAGCAGTGCGTCACACCGGAACCCGGATGTTCAGCACGCTGCTGCTCATCTGGTGCGCCATCGGCCTGATCGCCGCGGGTCAACGCCACTATTTCGACAGCAGCCCGACGAACTGCGCCGGCTGGGGCACGATCGCCCTCACGGCGCTCGCCGGTCCGCTCAACTACCTGGGCGTGAACCCGAAGGTCGACGACTGCACGTTGCCGCAGCCGAGCCAATAGAAATCGCCCCCACCCGGTTGGCCGAGCGGGGGCGAATCTTTCCGAATCAGCCGACGTCGGCGGGCAACTTCGCCTCGCCCGGCGTCGGCTGCCCGCGCAAGGCGAACAGCTTGGCGCCCTCCACGTCGATGTCCGGCACGATCTTGTCCAGCCACTTGGGCATCCACCAGGCCCACTTGCCCATCAGCGCGAGCAGCGACGGGATCAGCACCATCCGGACGATGAACGCGTCGAACAGCACGCCTGCCGCCAGCGCGAAACCCATCATCTTCGCGGTCACGTCGGTCTCCAGCAGGAACGAGCCGAACACCGAGATCATGATGACCGCCGCCGAGGTCACCACGCGGGCCCCGTGGTGATACCCGCTGATCATCGCCTCCTTCGGCGGCTTACCGTGCACGTACTCCTCGCGCATCCGGGTCACCAGGAACACCTGGTAATCCATCGCGAGGCCGAAGACCAAGCCCACCAGCATGATCGGCAGGAAGCTCACGATCGCCCGCGGATCCTGGATCAGCCCCAGCTTGCCCTCCTGGAAGATCAGCACCGTCGCGCCGAAGGTGGCCGCCATCGACAGCAGGAAGCCGAGCGCGGCGGTCAGCGGCACCAGAATGGAGCGGAAGACCAGGATCAGCAGGATGAACGCGGCGCCGGCCACGATCGCCATGTACGGCACGATCTTGCCGAGCAGCACGTGGTCGATGTCGGCGTAGATGGCGGTGGTGCCGGTGATGCCGTATTTCATCCCGTACTGCGATTCCAGCCGCCCCTCGGCGGCGCGCGCGTCGCGGACCAGGTCCTTGGTGGACTGGTCGTTCGGGCCGGACTTCGGCACGCCGTTGATCAGCGCGCCCAGCCCGTCCTGGCTCAGTCGCGGCTCGGTCACGTAGTCCATATCCGGCGAGCTCGCGAGCTCGTCGTGCAGCGAGGCCAGCGCCGCGGCGCGCTTGTCCGCCGGGACGTTCGCCAGATCGACCGCGACCTGGAGCACCCCGTTGCTGCCCTCGCCGAATCCGGCCGTGCGCAGCTCGTAGGCCTTCCGGACGGTGGAGGTCTTGGGCATGCTGTCCTCGCCGGGCAGACCCAGATTCATATTGGTCGCCGGCAGGGCGAGCAAGCCGAGCACGACAATGCTGAGCACCAGCGCGACCGCGGGCGCCTTGCCGATGGCCTGGCCGAAGCGCATGCCGTTGGTGACCGAGCTGTCGTCCTCCGGATCGTGCTGGGCGATGATCGGCAGCTTCGGCTTGAACAGCGCCCCGCCGAACGCGCCGAGCAGCGCAGGCATCAGCGTGATCGCGGTGAGCACCGCGAACGCCGCGGCGACCGCGCCGCCGAGACCCATGAAGGTGAGGAATCGAACCCCGACGATGCTGAGCCCGACCAGCGCGATGATGACGGTGAGCCCGGCGAACACCACCGCCGAGCCCGCCGTGCCGAGCGCGGTGCCGGCCGCCTCATCTGGTGAATCCTGTACCGCCAGTTCATGTTTGTAGCGCGAGACGATGAACAACGCGTAGTCGATGGACAGCGCGATCCCGATCATCGACGCGAGGAACGTGGTGAAGCTCGGTATGGAAAGGAACGACGTCCCGAGGAAGATCAACGAGGTCGCCGCGCTGAGCCCGACCACCGCGGTGATGATCGGCACGAAGGCGGCCACGATCGCGCCGAACGCGACGATCATGACGATCAGCGCGACGGCCATGCCGATCAGCTCGGATTTACCGCTCGGCGCCTGCTGCTCCATCGCGATGGTGCCGCTCATCTCGACCGTCAAACCCGCCTCGCGCGCCTGATCGGCCACGTCGTAGGCGGCCCTGCGGCTGTCCGCGGTGACGTCGGTGAAGTTCTTGATGCCGAACGGCACGCTGAAGAACGCCACCGTGTCCCGATCGGTCTTGTTGAGCACGTTCAACGGCGCACCGCTGCACTTCGAGGCGTCCGGCTCGGCGACCAGGCAGCCCATCTGCTCGGTGGCGGTGATCGGGTTCGGGATCGGCTTGCTGTGGTCGACGATGCCGAGCTGGTTCAGCCTGTCGATCAGCGCGTCGATCGCCTGCCGGTTGACCGGGTCGGTCAGCTTCTGGCCCGCGGGCGCGCCGATCACGTAGGTGCCGGTGACGGCGTCGAACTTGAAGCCCTCGGACATCCCGGGGAAGTGCTGGTCGAGGATCTGCGTCGCGCGTTCCGACGGCAGGTTGGGCATGCTGAAGTCGTCGCTCATCGGCTCTTTCAGCTGGGCGCCCAGGCCGGCGAGGACCAGGAAACCGACGATCCAAATGGGTAGCACTATCCACTTGTGGCGGAAGGCGAACTTTCCCCACCGGTATAGATACACGGACACAGGGTTCTCCTCGCGGTGATCGAGTCGTGCCGGATCGAACGACATAACGCGCGCGGGCCGACTGCACCCGCCGGGAATTACCGAGCTGGAGAGATCGAAACTCCTCTGAGTCTGCTGCGGTCGGCCTACAAGATCAAGAACCTGGAACCGACTCGGCCCCGCACCCGGGGAACGGGTGCGGGGCCGAGTGCGGGGCTACCGGCGATCAGCTGACGCTGACCGGCACCTGCACCGTGTCCGCCGAGCGCTGCCGCAATTCCCGCAGCTTGGCGCCTTCGACGTCGATATCGGGCACGATCCGGTCCAGCCACTTGGGCATCCACCAGGCCCACTTGCCCATCAGCACCAGCAGCGACGGGATCAGCACCATCCGGACGATGAACGCGTCGAACAGCACGCCTGCCGCCAGCGCGAAGCCGAACGACTTCGCGGTCACGTCGGTCTCCAGCAGGAACGAGCCGAACACCGAGATCATGATGATCGCGGCCGAGGTCACCACGCGGGCACCGTGGTGGTAGCCGGCGACGACCGCTTCCTTCGGCGACTTGCCGTTGACGAACTCCTCGCGCATCCGGGTCACCAGGAACACCTGGTAATCCATCGCGAGGCCGAACACCAGGCCGATCAGCATGATCGGCAGGAAGCTGATCAGCGGATGCGGATCCTCGATCAGCCCGAACTTGCCCTCCTGGAAGATCAGCACGGTCGCGCCGAACGTCGCACCCATGGACAGCAAGAACCCGAGCGCCGCGGTCAGCGGCACCAGGATCGAGCGGAACACCAGGATCAGCAGCACGAACGCGGCACCGGCCACGATCGCCAGATACGGCACGATCTTGCCCAGCAGCACGTTGTCCACATCGGCGAAGATGGCGGTGGTGCCGGTGATGCCGTACTCCATGCCGAATTCGCCCTGCAGCTGGCCTTCCGCGGCGCGGGCGTCCTTGACCAGGTCCTTGGTGGCCTGGTTGTTCGGCCCGGACTTGGGCACGCCGTCGAGCAGCACGCCCTGCTTGTCCTCGCTCCACTTCGGCTCGGTCACGTAGTCCATGCCGGGGTAGGCGGAGAGCTTGTCGCGCAGCGCCTTCACCGCGTTGTCCCGGTTCTCCACCGGCACCTTGGACAGGTCGGCCGCCACGTTCAGCACGCCGTTGCTGCCCTCACCGAACCCCTCGGTGCGCAGCTCGTAGGCCTTGCGGATGGTGGAGGTCTTGGGCTGGCTGTCGTCGCCGGGCAGGCCGAGGTTCAGTCCGGCCGCAGGCGCGGCGAGCGCACCGAGTACCAGCACGCTGAGCCCGAGGGCGAGCCACGGCGCCTTGCCGATCAGCCGGCCGAAGCGCATGCCGTTGGTGACCGAGTGGTCGTCCTCCGGGTCGTGCTGGGCGACCAGCGGCAGCTTCGGCTTGAACAGGGCCTTGCCGAACGCGCCGAGCAGGGCAGGCATCAGCGTGATCGCGGTGAGCACCGCGAACCCGGCGGCGATCGCGCCGCCCAGACCCATGAAGGTCATGAACTGCACGCCGACGATGCTGAGCCCGCCGAGCGCGATGATCACGGTCAGACCGGCGAACACCACCGCGGACCCGGCCGTGCCGAGCGCGGTGCCCGCCGCCTCCTCCGGCGAATCCTGTACCGCCAGTTCATGTTTGTAGCGCGAGACGATGAACAACGCGTAGTCGATGGACAGCGCGATGCCGATCATCGAGGCCAGGAACGTGGTGAAGCTCGGCACCTCGATCACTGAGGTACCCAGCATGATCAGCGAGGTGGCCGCGCCGAGGCCGACGATCGCGGTGACGATCGGCACGAAGGCGGCCACGATCGCGCCGAACGCCACGATCATCACGATCAGCGCGACGCCCATGCCGATCATCTCGGACTTGCCGCTCGGCGCCTCCTGCTTGGACGCGATCGAGCCGCTCATCTCGACGGTCAGGCCGGCGTTGCGGGCGTCGGCGGCGACCGCGTAGGCCGCGTCGCGCTCCTTGTCGGTGACGTCGGTGAAGCTCTTGATGGTGAACGGCACGTTCAGCACCGCGACCGAGTCCGGCACGGTCTTGCTGAGCACGTTCAGCGGTGCGCCACTGCACTTGCCGGGATCCGGATCGGCCAGGCAGCCCATCTTGTCGGCGGCCTCGATCGGGTTCATCAGCGGCTTGCTGTGGTCGACGATGTCGAGCTCACCGAGCTTGGCGAGCAACGCGTCGACGGCCGTGCGGTTCGCCGGGTCGGTGAGCTTCTGCCCGGCCGGCGCGGCGATCACATAGGTGCCGGTGACCGCGTCGAACTTGAACGCGGCGGAGGCGCCGGGAAAGTGCTTGTCCAGAATGTCGTTGGCCCGCGCGGACGGCAGGTCCGGCATGCTGAAGTCGTTGGTCATCGGCTTGCTGAGCTGCGAACCGAGCCCGCCCAGGAGGACGAACAGGACCAGCCAGACCGGGAGTACGATCCACTTTCTTCGGAAAGCGAACTTTCCCCATCTATAGAGATATACGGACACGAAGGATCTCCTAGCGATGCTGGGGGTGCTGATTCGAGCCGGTGACAGCACTCGCGGGGGTGCCCTGCCTGTCCCCCGCCTCCACGTGACGCTTTCTGCCTACCGTGCGGTAGGTAGACTATCCGGGGTCTAAGCGGAGGTGCAACCTCAATTTCGCTGGCACCGTTAGCTCGGCGCACGATTGGTGAGAGGATCATCCGATGGCCGCCCGTTCCACCTCCGCCACCGTTGCCGCTGGTCGGGGGACGAAATCCGCGATTCGCGACGCCGCGGTGAAGCTGTTCGGCGACAAAGGATTCGAGCAGACGAGCCTGCGCGAGGTCGCGGATGCGGTAGGAATCACAAAGGCATCGCTCTACTATCACTACGCCTCGAAGCTCGATCTGCTGCACGCGATCATCGATCCGATCATCGATCACATGCGTTCGGTGGTGGCCGATCTGGACCAGGCGACCAGGGACGCGGACGGCATCCGGGACGTGCTGCGCAACTACCTGCGCGGCATGGTGCACCATCGCGCCGCGGGCGCGCTGGTGCTGCGGGACACCGTGACGATCATCAACGCCATGGCCGACCGGCACCCCGACCTGGTCGACGACGATCAGACCCTGCGCGAATGGCTGGCCGGGCCGGACGCCACCGACGAGGCCAGGCTCCGGGCCAGCGCGGCGCTGGCCATGCTCGGCGTGGCGCTGATGTCGCGCGAGTTCGCGCCGGGCGCCGACGACGCGCTGGTGGAGACCACGCTGCTCGATGCGGCGACCTGCGTGCTCAACCCGCGCGACGGCGCGTAGATTGCAGCTACTCGAGGACCCAACCGGATAACGCCAGGAGAAGCTGTGCATATCACCGCGAAGGTCGACTACGCGGTGCGGACGTTGCTCGAAATCGCCCGCGCACCGCAGCTGAACCCCGCCGCGCCCGGTTCGGTCGTGCAGGCCGCGCCGGTGGTGAAGGCCGACGCGATCGCCACGGCGCAGCGCATCCCGCCGAAGGTCCTGGAGACGGTGCTCGGCGACCTGCGCCGCGCCGATCTGGTGATCAGCAGGCGTGGCCCGGACGGCGGCTACTGGCTGGCCCGCCCGGCCGGCGAGATCTCCGTCGCCGACGTGATCCGGGCGATCGAGGGCCCGCTCGCCTCGGTGCGCGGCGAGCGACCGGAGGACGTGACCTATTCCGGCGCGGCCGAATCGCTGCAGCGTGTCTGGATCGCCTTGCGCGTGAATATCCGTGCGGTACTGGAGAATGTGTCGATCGACGACGTCGCCGGCAATCGGCTACCCGAGTTCGTCGACGCGCTCACCAATGATCCGGGCGCATGGGCGCGTAGAGAGCGTCCGCTGAATTAGGTCCGCTGAATCAGACAAAGCACCCGCTGAATCAGACGCCAGGGCCACTGAATTGAACGCCAGGCGCGGATGAGCGCCGTGACGGGAGGCTATTTATGCTGGTCAGAAATCTTTGCGACGCACGTCACTGTTCGCCGGTATTCTGCGATTCATCATGCTGATTCGACTTCTGCGCACCTATCTGCACCCCTACCGCGCCCAGCTGGCGGGGGTCGTTGTGCTGCAGTTGATCTCGGTGATCGCGATGTTGTATCTGCCGAGTCTCAACGCCGATCTGATCGACAACGGCGTCACCAAGGGCGATATCGGCTATATCTGGAGCACCGGGCTACGGATGCTCGCCGTCACCGGCGTGCAGATTCTCGCCTCGGGCTGCTCGGTCTACCTCGGCGCGCAGGCGGCGATGAGCGCGGGCCGCGACCTGCGCGGCGCGCTGCTGCATCGGGTCGGCACCTTCTCCGCGCGGGAGGTCGGCATGTTCGGCGCGCCGTCGCTGATCACCCGCAATACCAACGATATTCAGCAGGTTCAGCTGCTCATCGCGATGTCGGCGACCATCCTGGTGATGGCCCCGATCATGTGCATCGGCGGCATCTTCATGGCGTTGCGCGAGGACCTCGGCCTGTCCTGGCTGCTGCTCATCGCGGTGCCCGCGCTCGGGCTGTCGATGGGCTGGATCATCAGCAGGATGGTCCCCGGCTTCCGGGACATGCAGACCCGGATCGACGAGGTGAACCGGGTGCTGCGCGAGCAGATCACCGGCATCCGCGTGGTCCGCGCGTTCGTCCGGGAACGCCAGGAGACCTGGCGCTTCGGCGTCGCCAACACCGAACTCACGGACACCGCGTTGCGCGTCGGCCGGCTGATGGCGCTGATGTTCCCGCTGGTCATGCTGATCAGCAATGTCACCGCGGTGGCGGTGATCTGGTTCGGCGGGCACGCGGTAGACCAGGGCACCATGCAGATCGGCTCGCTCACCGCGATGCTGTCCTACATCATGCAGATCCTGATGGCCGTGATGATGGCGTCGTTCCTGGCCATGATGGCGCCGCGGGCCGCGGTCTCGGCCGACCGGATCGGCGAGGTGCTCGAGACCGAGTCCTCGGTCGTGCCGCCGAAGCTGCCGCAGCCGTTCCAGGGCGACCCGGCCGATGTCGACTTCCAGTTCGCCGAGTTCGCCTACCCCGGCGCGGAGAAGCCGGTGCTCAAAGCCATTCGCTTCCAGGTGAAGCCGGGCACGACCACCGCGATCGTCGGTTCCACCGGTTCCGGAAAGACCACGCTGCTCAACCTGATCCCGCGGTTGATGGACGTCACCGACGGCGCGGTCTACCTCGGCGGCACCGACGTCCGGCACATCGACCTGGAACTGCTGCGCGCCCAGATCGGCCTGATCCCGCAGAAGGCGTACCTGTTCTCCGGAACGGTGGCCAGCAACCTGCGCTACGGCAATCCGGATGCCACCGACGACGACCTGTGGCGGGCGCTGGAGATCGCGCAGGCCGACGACTTCGTCCGGGAGATGGCGCAGGGCCTGGAGACTCCGGTCGCGCAGGGCGGCACCACGGTCTCCGGTGGTCAGCGCCAGCGGCTCGCCATCGCGCGGGCGCTGGTGAAGCAGCCGAGGGTCTATCTGTTCGACGACTCGTTCTCCGCCCTCGACGTGGCCACCGATGCCCGGCTGCGCGACGCGCTGCGGCCGGTGACCAGGGACAGCGCGGTCATCATTGTGGCGCAACGGATCATGACCATCCGCGACGCCGACCAGATCGTGGTGCTGGAGGACGGCGAGATGGTCGGCATCGGCAGTCATGAACAGTTGATGCGCGACTGCAAGGAATACCAAGAGATCGTTTCGTCCCAGCTGAGCGCGGAGGAGGTGCGATGAGGCCAGGAATGCCGGCTCCCGGTGCGCCGGATGCCAAGGCGAAGTCGTTCGGCCCGTCGCTGAAGCGACTGCTGCGCAGGCTCGCCCCGGAGAAGAAGTTCGTCTGGCTGGTCGTGCTGCTCGCGATCACCTCGGTCGTGCTGAACACGCTCGGCCCGTACATGCTCGGCAAGGCGACCAACCTCGTCTTCGACGGCGTGGTCGGCAAGCAGCTGAAGTTCCCGCCGGGGACCACCAAGGAGCAGGCGGTCGACTACCTGCGGTCCAAGGGCGACAACACCTTTGCCGACATGCTCAGCGCGATGAACGTGGTGCCGGGCACCGGCATCGACTTCACCGCGGTCGGCCGGGTGCTCATGCTGGTGCTGGCGCTCTACGTCGGCGCGTCGGTGTTCGGCTGGTTGCAGGCCTTCCTGTTGAACATGGTGATCAACCGGACGGTCAAGCGGCTGCGCAGCGACATCGAGGACAAGATCCATCGGCTTCCGTTGCGCTACTTCGATTCCCAGCCGCGCGGCGACGTGCTCAGCCGGGTCACCAACGACGTGGACAACGTGTCGCAGAGTCTGCAGCAGACGATGAGTCAGCTGATCGTCTCGGTGTTCACCGTGCTCGGCATCCTGGTGATGATGTTCTGGATTTCGCCGCTGCTCGCGCTGATCGCCCTGCTCACCGTGCCCGCCGCGATCACCGTCACCGCGCTGATCGCGAAGCGCTCCAAGCCGCACTTCGTCGACCAGTGGAAGCACACCGGCCTGGTGAACGCGCAGGTCGAGGAGGCCTACACCGGGCACGAGATCGTCACCGCGTTCGGCCGCAACCGCGAGGTCGGCGCCGAGTTCGACAAGCGCAACGAGGAGCTCTACCAGTCCAGCTTCAAGGCGCAGTTCATCTCCGGGCTGATCATGCCGGCCATCATGTTCCTCGGGAACGTGAACTTCGTGCTGGTGGCGCTGGTCGGCGGCTTGCGGGTGGCGACCGGTCAGCTCTCGCTCGGCGAGGTGCAGGCCTTCATCCAGTACTCGCGTCAGTTCAGCCAGCCGCTCACCCAGATCGGCGCGATGGCCAACCTGTTGCAGTCCGGCGTCGCGTCGGCCGAGCGGATCTTCGAGATCCTCGACGCCGAGGAGCAGAGCCCGGATCCGATCGCGGCCGATACCCGTCCGGTCGATCGCGGCGAGGTCGAGTTCGAGGGCATCTCCTTCCGCTACGAGGAGGACAAGCCGGTGATCGAGCGGCTCTCGCTGATCGCCGAGCCCGGCCACGTGGTCGCCATCGTCGGCCCGACCGGCGCGGGCAAGACCACGCTGGTCAACCTGCTGATGCGGTTCTACGAGCTGGATTCCGGCGCGATCACCATCGACGGCGTGGACATCACCCGGATCACCAGGGACCACCTGCGTTCCCGCATCGGCATGGTGTTGCAGGACACCTGGTTGTTCAAGGGCACCATCCGGGAGAACATCGCCTACGGCAACCCGAACGCGAGCGAGGAAGAGATCCTCGACGCGGCGCGGGCCGCGTACGTGGACCGCTTCGTGCACGCGCTGCCCGACGGCTACGACACGGTGATCGACGAAGAGGGTTCCGGCGTCAGCGCCGGTGAGAAACAGCTGATCACCATCGCCAGGGCGTTCCTGGCGAAGCCGTCCATCCTGATCCTGGACGAGGCGACCAGCTCGGTGGACACCCGCACCGAACTGCTGGTGCAGCACGCGACCGCGGCCCTGCGCCGCGATCGCACCAGCTTCGTCATCGCGCACCGCTTGTCCACCATCCGCGACGCCGACCTGATCGTCGTGATGGAGGCGGGCCGCATCGTCGAGCACGGCACGCACGAACGCCTGCTCGAGGAGCGCGGCGCCTACTACCGCCTGTACAACGCGCAGTTCGCGGCGGCGTCCGCGGAGGTGTAGTTCTCGATCGAAGGCCGCTTCGCCGTTTCCCGACGGTGGGGCGGCCTTCGTCGTGCGCGCGGCAGGGGCCGACGTCGCCGCCGATTCCGTACTGGGAGGATGTTCGGGTGTCAGACCCCGGTTCCTTCTCGTTCACTGTCGGTACCCGCCTCGACGGGCGGCACGGCCGATCGGGCGTGATCAACACCCCGCACGGCGCGATCGCCACGCCCGCGTTCATTCCGGTCGGCACCAAGGCGACGGTGAAGGCGGTGCTGCCGGAGACGATGAAAGAGATCGGCGCGCAGGCGCTGCTCGCCAACGCCTACCACCTCTACCTGCAACCGGGCTCGGACATCGTGGACGAGGCCGGCGGTCTCGGGAAGTTCATGAACTGGCCGGGGCCCACCTTCACCGACAGCGGTGGCTTCCAGGTGATGTCGCTGGGCGTCGGCTTCAAGAAGGTGCTCGCGATGGAAGCCGTGGGGGTGCGCAGCGACGAGGTGATCGCGAAGGGCAAGGAGCGGCTGGCCACGGTCGACGATGACGGCGTCACCTTCCGTTCGCACCTGGACGGCTCGAAGCACCGGTTCACCCCCGAGGTGTCCATGGGCATCCAGCATCAGCTCGGCGCCGACATCATGTTCGCCTTCGACGAGCTCACGACCCTGATGAATACCCGCGGCTACCAGGAGAAGTCGTTGCAGCGCACGCACGAGTGGGCGCAGCGCTGTCTCGATGAGCACGAACGACTGACCGCGGCCCGCACGCACCGCCCGTACCAGGCGCTGTTCGGGGTGATCCAGGGTGCGCAGTACGAAGACCTGCGCCGCCAGGCCTGTCGCGGCCTGGAACCGTTGCGCGGCGGCGACGGAACGGGTTTCGACGGTTACGGCATCGGCGGCGCGCTGGAGAAGCACAACCTCGGCACCATCGTCGGCTGGTGCTGCGACGAACTGCCCGAGGAAAAGCCGAGGCACATGCTCGGCATCAGCGAGCCGGAGGACATCTTCACCGCGGTGGAGAACGGTGCCGACACCTTCGACTGCGTGAACCCGTCCCGGGTCGCCCGCAATGCGGCGATCTATGTCGACGAGGGTCGATTCAATATCAACACCAGTCGATTCCGGCGCGATTTCACCCCGATCGACGACACCTGCGACTGCTACACCTGCGCTAATTACACCCGTGCCTACCTGCACCACCTGTTCAAGGCCAAGGAAATCCTCGCGGCGACCCTGTGCACAATTCACAACGAGCGCTACACGATCCGGCTGGTCGACCGCATCCGCGCGAGCATCGAGGGCGGCTACTTCGATGCGCACAAGGCGGAGACGCTCGGCCGCTGGAAGGGCCGCATCCAGACCCCGTAGCCCCGGACTCCACGGCGTGAAGTCCGGTGGCCGCCAACGTCGTTCAGCTCAGCAGTGCGGGTTCCTCGCGCGGCGCGTAGGTCGGCTCGTGCTTCTTGAGCCAGGCGATCACCCGGTAGGTGATCGGCAGCACGATGACCTCCGCGAGCGTCTTCCACAGGAAGCCGACGATCACGTAGTTCACGAACTGACTCCACGAGTCGATGCCGATGGCGGTGGCCGCGATCGAGCAGAAGATCAGCGTGTCGCCGAACTCGCCGACCACGGTGGAGCCGATCAGCCGGGCCCACAGGTGTTTTTCCTTGGTCCGTTCCTTGATCAGCACCAGCGTCGCGGAATTCAGCATCTCGCCGACGAAATAGCCGGCCAGTCCGGCCGCGACCAACTGCGGCGTGGTCCCGATGACGGTGCGGAACGCGTCCTGGTTCTCGTAGAACGTCGCGGCGGGCAACTCGATCGCGATCTTGAAGCACACCACCGTCAGCAGCAGGACGGCGAAGCCGAAGTAGATGGCCCGGCGGGCGGATTTGAAGCCGTAGATCTCGCTCAGCACATCGCCGATGATGTAGGCGAGGGGGAACAGGAACCAGGCGCCGTCGGTGGTGATGGGCAGCACCTCCAGGGGACCTAGCCGCACCGAGTGATCGGTGAAGAACTGCACGCCCTTGGTCGCGCAGATATTGGAGATGATCAGCGTTGCCGTGAACAACGCCACGATCGGTGTGTAGTACCCCCGCGCCACCTGGGCGAATGCCGCATGGTCGGGCGCGGGGCGTCCAGATTCGGGTACCTCGGTTTTATTCGGCTCACTCACCCGCATCATCCAACCAGGTTGTGGAATACCCTGTAGCAATGACGAATCCCGGCGATTCCGACGAATGGTGGAAGCAGTACGGCGGCCAAGGCGTATCGCCGGAATCCGGTGCACCGAGCTCGGTTCCGCAATACCCGAACGCTGAACAGCCATCGGGGTACCCGTCGGCGCCGCAATACCCCCAGCAACCCGCCCAGCCCATGACCCCGCCGCCGCAACAGCAGTACCCGGGCTACCAGCAGCCGCAGCAACCGTACGCGGCCCAGCCCCAGCAGCAACCCTATGGCCAGCCGAACTACGGCTACCAGCCCGCCTACCAGCCGTACGGGATGGCACAGCCGCAGGGCACCAACGGCCTGGCCATCGGCGCGCTCATCTCCTCGCTCGCCGGATTCGTCACCTGCGGCCTCGGATCGATCGTCGGGATCATCCTGGGCGTCATCTCGTTGAACCAGATCAAGCAGACCGGTCAGGAAGGCAAGGGCATGGCCCTGGCCGGCGTCTGGATCGGCGTCGGCGCCATAGTCCTCGCCGTCCTCTGGTTCGTCGTAGTCCTCGTCGCCGGCACCACCTAGCCCGACCCCCCCACGAAACGTCAGGGGCGCACCCGAAAATCGGGTGCGCCCCTGCGCGTGTCTGCGGCCGATCGGCGTCAGGCCTTGACGACCTGGGTGCCGCCGGCGAACTTGTCGTGCCAACCCTGCTTGTTCGGGTCCTGCGAGATGGTGACCATGATGTAGATGGCGAGACCGAGCGAGACCAGACCGCCGATGCACGGGATCACGTTCGCCGCGAGGAACAGGTTGCGCTTCAGCGAGGTGACCGGGTCGATCTTGGCCGCGCCACCGGGGGCGAGCACCTTCAAGCCGAGGATCTTCTTGCCGAGGGTGGTTCCCTGGGTGGTCTCCATGCCGACGAAGTAGGCGAGCTCCACCAGCGTCCACACCACGGACAGGCCGACGGTTGCGCCGGTGGAGCCGCTGAATACGACGTAGAGGATGGCGTACGGGATCGCCAGGATCAGCGCGTCGATGACGCGGGCGCCGATGCGGGTGCCGAGATCACCCGGCTGGCCGCCGTACTGGTTGAAACCGCCCGGCTGCTGGGGGTACTGGCCGTATTGATCCTGCTGGCCGTACTGCGGCGCCTGGCCGTATTGGGGCTGCTGGCCGTATTGCGGCTGCTGACCGTACTGGGGCTGGCCGTAGGGCTGGCCGCCCTGGGGGAACTGTTGGCCGCCCTGCGGGAACTGCTGACCGCCTTGCGGTTGCTGTTGGCCGCCTTGCGGGTACGGCTGCTGCCCATACGGCTGCCCGCCCTGCGGATATTGGTTGGGGTCGTACCCACCGCTTGTCATAGTTTGTCCTCGTCGAGTGATCAGTAGTTGGACGAATGCGTACGTTACGGACATCGACTGCGTTGCAACAACCCATTCCCGTCGAGTATCCACGGTTCGCGAGGCAGATGTGCCGGGTCGAAGCTGTCGAGCAGCCCGGCCGCCGAGGTCGCCGGGTGGCCGAGCGAGTGGGCGAGTGCGGCGACTACCTGGTCGGGTGTGTTGCCGAGCGCGCGTTGGTCGGCCAGCGTCACCGAGCCGTCGCGCTTGGCCAGTCGTTGTCCTTCGGCGTTGAGTACCAGCGGAACATGAGCGTAGTGCGGCACCGGAAGATCCAGCAGCGTCGCGAGATAGGCCTGACGCGGGGTGGACGGTAGCAGGTCGTCGCCGCGCACCACCTGATCGACGCCCTGCGCCGCGTCGTCGACCACCACCGCGAGGTTGTAGGCCGGGATGCCGTCGCCGCGGCGCAGCACCACGTCGTCCACCGGCGCGCGGTAGCGCCCGTGCAGGTCGTCGACGATCTCGAATTCGGTTGCCGCGGCGCGTAAGCGCAGCGCGGCCGGGCGTCCCTGAGCGCGGAAGTCGGCACGCGCCCGGTCGGTCAGCGTGCGGCAGGTGCCCGGGTAGGCGCCGAGCGGACCGTGCGGCGCGGTGGCCGCCTGCTGGACTTCTCTTCGTGTGCAGAAGCATTCGTAGGTGAGGCCGGCGGCGGTGAGCCGATCGATGGCCGCCCGATAGAGCGGCAGCCGCTCGGACTGCCGGACCACCGGACCGTCCCAGTCGAGCCCGATCGCGGCCAGATCGTCCAGTTGCCGCTGCTCGGCGCCCGGCCGCACCCGGTCCAGGTCCTCGATCCGCATCAGGAAGCGCCGGCCGGTCGACCGGGCGAACGCCCAGGCGAGCAGGGCCGTGCGCAGGTTGCCCAGGTGCAGGTCCCCCGACGGGCTCGGCGCGTACCGGCCCGCACCCGGCTCAGGCACGGGCCCGGCCGGTGCGGGATGAGATGACCACGGTGCCCATCGTAGATATCAGCCGCGTAGCCGCGGCGCCAGCTCCGTCGGCGAGATCGGTGTCCCCGCGTCCAGCGCGTCGAGCAGGGCCTGCGCGTGGGCGATCAGGCCCGCGCGGTCGACGCCGTAGGGCGCGTCCGCGCCGTCCTCCGGCTCGAACTCGGTCAGCCGGGTGATCGCCCGGGTCAGTAGCGTGCGCGCACCCTTCGGATTACCCCGCTGGATGTGTGTGACACCGACAGCAAGTTGGGCAAGTGACTGCCACAGCATCCGTTCGGCGAACGGTCCGTTCTTCCATGCGGCCTCTAATACCTCGTGCGCGTTGAATGCCAAACCGTCGTCCAGCAGTTGCTGAGCGAAGGTGAGGGTTTGCTGTGGCGGCAGTTCCAGATCATCGGGAATTCGGGCAACTCCGGCACTGCCCGGAGGTAGCGGGCGGCCCAATCGATCGCGCGGACGAGAGTTAAGGGCGCGACCTGCGTCGTCGCGATCGCGGTCAACCATGCCTTCCATCATGCCCGCCCGCGATGGTGGCGTCGATGCGCCAGTGTCCGGAGGGAGAAACTTCGACGGATAACAGCGCAATCACATCGACGTAAAAGTTTGCGGCGGGATGATCGGAGGAATAGTTGCAACCCGCTGGCAATGTTTCCGCAACATTTAATCTTCGCAAACATGGCAGTTGCGATGATTCAATAAGCAAGAGACGGGCAAACTTTCGATCGACCTGCTAAAGTCTGTGTCGCGGGGCAACCTCGCGGGGGTGTATTCCACCCCGACGTACAGTGCGATAACGACGCACCGTTGAGTTGCGCGCTTTCGTCAGGCGCACAGGGGATTCGGCGTTGCTTGGCCGGGTGTCGGTGCTAGTTAGAACGATGTCAGAAGAAAATCTCGTTCTCGACGCAGCAAAGGAGCTAGTGCCGTGGAGGTTGATTTGACGGATGCTGTGTGGCGCAAGAGCACATACAGCGGCCCTGATGGGAACTGCGTAGAAGTCGCCTTTCTGGTCGACGGCAAAATCGCGGTCCGTGACACCAAGGACAACGGATGTGGCCCGGTGCTGGCGTTTGCTCCGGGACAGTGGGACGCATTCCTAACCGGAGTAGCGCAGGGGGAGTTCGGCCGCGCCTGATACAAAAGGCTGCCTGAACTGGCACTACGGGCCCCGGGTCGGCACGGACTCGGGGCCTTCGCAATATTCGGGCACCGGGATTCCGGCGTCCGAATACTTGCGTGTGGGGATAACGCGCGCCGGCCAGCTATTCGCCGCCGGCTATCGCGCCGAACCGTTCCCGCCCGAACCGTTACCGTTCCGGCTATCGCGTTCCTGGTAATTCCGCAGTACCGCCAGCTGCCGCCGCTCTTCCTCGTGGTCGGCCTCGTGATTGCGCTCGGACTCCGGCCCCGGATCGGCGCGGAAGAAGCTGCCGGTGCCCGGCTTGCCCGCCGCACCGAGCTTGCTCATCTTCTTCGGCACCGGCGCGCCCTGGTACGCCAGCGGGATCGGGTGACCGTGCTCGTCCACCGGGCCGAGCGGCTGATGGAGCTCGATGTACTCACCGTTCGGCAGCCGCCGCACCACGCCGGTCTCGACGCCGTGCGCCAGCACCTCCCGGTCGCCGCGCTGCAGGCCGAGGCAGATCCGATAGGCCACGAAGTAGGCCAGCGGCGGGACCAGCAGAATGCCGATCCGCCCGGTCCAGGTCGTCGCGTTCAGCGACACGTTGAACTTGTAGGCGACGATGTCGTTCACGCACGACAGCGTGAGCACCACATAGAACGCGATCGACATCGCCCCGATCGCGGTGCGCACCGGCACGTCGCGCGGTCGTTGCAGCAGATTGTGATTGACGTACCTGTCCCCGGTCAGCCGTTTCTCGATCCACGGGTACGTGATCAGCACGGTGAACACCAGGCCCATGATCAGCGCGCCCCACACCGGCGCGGGCACCGTGTAGCGGCCAAGATAGATCTCCCACGGCGGGATCAGGCGCATCATGCCGTCGGTCCACATCATGTAGAAGTCCGGCTGCGACCCCGCGGAGATCTGGGACGGGTTGTACGGACCCATGTTCCAGATCGGATTGATCTGCAACAGCCCGCCCATGATGGCGACGATGCCCAGGGTGAACGCGAAGAACGAGCCCTGATCCAGCGAGAACACCGGCACGATCCGCGCGCCGACCACGTTGTTCTCGGTGCGGCCGGGACCAGGGAACTGGGTGTGCTTCTGGTACCAGACCAGTGCCACGTGCGCCGCGATCAACGCGAGCATGATGCCGGGGAACAGCAGCACGTGCGCGATGAACAGGCGCGGAATGATGATGGTGCCCGGATAGTCGCCGCCGAACATCAACCAGTGCAGCCAGGTGCCGATGATCGGCATGCCCAGCGTGATGGACGAGAACGCCGCCCGCAGCCCGGTACCCGACAGCAGGTCGTCCGGCAGCGAGTACCCGAAGTAGCCCTCGAACATCGCCAGGATCAGCAGCAGCGCACCGATCACCCAGTTCGCCTCGCGCGGTTTGCGGAACGCGCCGGTGAAGAACACGCGGAACAGATGCACGATGATGGACGCCGCGAAAAGCAATGCGGCCCAATGGTGTACCTGCCGCACGAACAATCCGCCGCGCACCTCGAACGAGATGTTCAGCGCCGTCTCGTACGCCCGCGACATGGTCACACCGCGTAACGGCTGGTAGGAGCCGTCGTAGACCACCTCGGTCATGGACGGGTCGAAGTACAGGGTCAGATACACCCCCGACAGCAGCAAGATGATGAAGCTGTACAGCGCGATCTCGCCGAGCAGAAACGACCAGTGCGTCGGAAACACCTTGTTGATCGACCGCTTCAGAAAACTGGCGGCCTGATATCGCTCGTCGGCGGAATCCGCCTGCGCGCTGACCTTGCGACCGAGTTGAGTTGCCATGGTCGACACCCCGCCCCTGGGAGAGTGGTATGCGTTCTACTACAGACGGTAGCAGGCAAGCCGCCCGGAATCGATACATTTCCCCGTATCCCCTTGCAAACCAAGATCATTCGCCACACCGAACACCCGTTCCCAATAGCGGCCGAACGGGACACCACGGCGTACTCTCTCGCCGTTTCCCGCCGCCATGTCCCACCCGGTCCTGGTGCTGCCGTCGAACGGGACATGGCGGTGGCGGGTCTCGATGTTTGCCGCGGCCATGTCCCGTTCGGCGGGTTCGATACTGTCGGGCTGTGGGTTCGATGGCGCCGCAGGACGCGACGATGTACTGGCTGTCGGCCCGTACGCGCAATGATCTGTTCCTGCTGTACTGCTTCACCGATGCCGGGCGCCCGTCCGCGGAATTGCGCGCGTGCGTCGCCGAACGCAGCGCGCGGATCGCCGACCTGCGGGTCAGGGCGCGCGATGTGCCCGGCGATCTGGACTATCCATCGTGGGTGCCGTGCGCGTTCACCCCGGATCAGTTCATCGAGCACGTGCTGCCGCGGCCGGAGTGGGCGCATGTGCAGACCGCCCTCGGCGGCGTGGTCGGCACGGGCGTGGCTGCGGCGGTGCGTCCGTGGCGATTGCACGTCTTCCGCGGCATCGCCGACGCGCCGGGCGGCTCCGGGCCGGCACTCGTCGTCGTTCTGCAGATGTCGCACGCCCTCGCCGACGGCCGGCGCGCGGCCGAGATCGCGCGAGCATTGTTCGCCGAGGAGGATAAGGACTACGCCGCGCCGGATTCGACGGCAGGCATATTCCGCCACCTGGCGATCCCGGCCTCGGCGAACGCGGTGCTGGCAGTGCCGCGGATGCCGATTCGGATGGTGCGGACGGCAATTCGTGGTTACCGAGCCTTCCGAGCCCAGCAGCGGCTCACCGAACTCACCGCGGCGGGGGAGTTGCCGCCGCCCGCACCGGACTTCCCGCCCAGTCTGGTCAATCGCGCTGCAACGGAGATCGATTCGGCTCATCAGGTGCGGATGATCGTGTGCGACGCCGAAGCTTTGCGGGTTCCCGGGCGCACGGTGACCGTCGTCGTGCTCACAGCCGTGTCGCTCGCGCTCGCGCGTTACCTCGAAAGGTGTGGCGGCCCTGTGGACAAACTCGGCGCACAGGTACCGATGGCGCTGCCCGAGGTCCGGAACGCCAACGTCCGCAACAACTATCGAAGCCTCAGCGTCGACCTGTTCATCGACGAACCCGATCTCCGCCGCCGCGCCGACAAGATCACCGCGACCATGGCCGACCGGCGCCGACGCGCCCAGCATCCCCTGTTGGCAGCCCAGGATCGGGTCACCGACGTCGTCCCCGCACCGATGCTCCGCCGCGACATCGCCCGCTACCCCCTCGACACCGTCCCCGACTCCATCGCGGGTCACACCGTCGTCTCCAGCGTCTACCGCGGCCCGGCGAATCTCGCGTTCGGCGGCGGACCGGTCCGTTTCACCGGCGGCTTCCCGGCGATCGGCTCGGTCATGCGGCTGACCCACGGCGTCCACGGGCTCGGCGACACCGTCACCATCTCCCTGCACGCCGATACCGCGACCATTCCGGATCTCGAGGCGTACGCCGAGTTGTTGCGCGCCGCGTTGCACGAGGCGGCGCTGGGGTTGAAATGATTGCGGTACAGGCGAATTCGCGGCGAATGGGCTAACCCACGACGGGTTTGTGCCATACCAGCGAGTACCGCCAGAAGACCCGTCGCCGGACCCGCGCGCCCGGCAGCAGCGCGACCGCCCGCTCCCGCACCTGACGAGTCGTCAGCGGCGGATCGAGAACGACCGGCATGGCATCGTGACTGGGTTCCAGCGCATGCCAGTCCCCGCGCCCGAACTCGCGCAGCCCGGCGAACACGATCCCGAGAATCCGATGACCGATCGCGGCCACGAGTTCGATCGGCCATTCCCGAGTCAGGTCCGCTCGCGGCAATGCGACGACGGCCAGCACCCCGCCCGGCCGCAGCGCTCCGGCCAGCACCGGCAACACCTCGTCCAGCGGCATGTGGTGCAACGTGCTGATCGAAACGATCGCGGCATAACTCCCCGCGGGCAACGGCTGCTCCAGCACGTCCCCGAGAATGCAGGTGACATTGCCGGGCGCCGCCTGCTTCGCCGCGTCGATCATCGCCGGTGACCGATCGATCGCGTCGACCTGCTCGGCCCGCCGCGCCAACTCCACCGCGAACCCGCCGGCCCCACACCCGACGTCCAGCACCCGGGCGCACCGGTCAGGCAGCTGCCGCAGCAGAAACCGGTGGTAGAAGCTGTTGTGATCCCAGTTCGAGCCAGCCATCAATCCCACTCTGCCACAGCGTTTCCCCGGGTCACCGTCGGTCGGCCGCCGACGCGCGCCAGGCGGCGCGATACCGGCGCTACTCGAGCGCGAGCGTCGCCGTAACCGTGTCGCCACTGACCGTCGCCGTCGCCGCCCCGAGCAACCTCCGCGCCGCCGAATTGTCCACCGTGGTCACCGCGACAACCTGCCGCGCACCGATCGTCGCGGCAGCGACCCGCAGCTGCTCGGCCACCACCGTGCCCACCCCGCGCCCTCGATCCGACCGGCCGATCCACACCCCGGCCTCGAGCCCCGCATCCCCGGGCTGCAACCGCGCGGCCCCCACCACCCGATCACCCACCACGATCACATACGTGTACTCGACCGGCGCACCCACCGCCAGCGCCCGCCCCCGGTGAAAGTCGAGAAACGCCTGCTTACGCTCCGCATTCCACCCCGGCTTCCCATCCACCGGCGGCATCACCTCCAACGGATCCGCGTCGGCCACCGCCGCCGCGAGGAGCAGCGCGAGGTTTTCCTCCGTCAACGGCTCGAGCCGGACCGGCTCCGTATTCCTGTCCACCGCACCGAGCCTGCTGCAACGGTTTACCCGGGTCAACGGAATTCCGGCCGACGCGCCGTGCAAGACTCGAATTGAGTGTGCCACTTCAGAATTCGATCGTGCGCGGCCATTTGTGCTCTGGCAGACTGTGCGACGCGGGCTCCCGCGGTGGAGTGGCCTTGGGGTCCGGACGCCGACACCGCGCGGGCCGAGGAATGAGGGGATTAGACATGCAGTTCTCGATCCAACGTACGGGCTTGGCGATCGGCCTCATCGCGACAGCAGGCCTGCTCGCCACGACCGGGGCCACCGCGGCCCCGGTCGGTTATCAGCCCCCGGAGCTCACCTTCGCCGCCACCGGCCCACACGAGATCACCGCGACGATCCGCAACCCCAACGCGGCCGGCATCTGCTACGCCACCATCGGCATCGACACCTCGGTCCACGAGTTCGCCGAACACGACGGCACCGGCTACGCCCCCGCGGGCAAGACCATCCGGGTGACCCGCCACAACCTCGCCGCGGGCAGCTACCGCCTCGGCGGCTTCTGCGGCTCGTCGGCGACCTCCCCCGATCAGGTGATGGCGGCCGAGCAGGAGGTCACCGTGCCGGGCGACCGGCCGGCTCCCTCCGGCTCCGGCGGGTAGACCTCGTCCGCCCGGCCCGGCAAACGTGCAGGCTACGATGGCCGGGTGAGCGACCGGATTCGCTGATGCGGTCGGGCGACTCGACGTCTGAGAGGGCGGAATGCTGCGCGCTGGTGAGGTTTTCGCCGGGTATGTGATCGAGCGCCAGCTGGGTCGCGGGGGCATGGGGTCGGTGTATCTCGCGCGGCATCCGCGGTTACCGCGGCGGATCGCGTTGAAGCTGCTCAGTCCCGATCTGCAGGCCAATGACGAAATGCGCGCCCGGTTCGAGCGCGAGGCGGAACTGGTCGCGCGATTGGATCACCCGAACATCGTCGCGGTGTACGACCGCGGCGTCGACGAGGGCATCCGCTGGATTTCCATGCAGTACGTCGACGGTATCGATGCAGGCGCGCTCGACCCGCGCACGCTGGATCCCGCGCGCGCGGTCGAGATCATCGCCGAGACCGCCAAGGCCCTCGACTACGCGCATGCCGTCGGCGTCCTGCACCGCGACGTGAAGCCGGCCAACATCCTGCTGGCCCGCGCGACCGCCGGACAGGACGAACGCGTCCTGCTGACCGATTTCGGCATCGCCCGCCTACGCGACGACGCCCACCAGCTCACCCGCACCGGAATGTTCGCGGCCACCCTCGCCTACGCCTCTCCGGAACAACTCTCGGCGAGCGCCGTCGACCATCGCTCCGACCAGTACGCCCTGGCCTGCACCCTGTTCTGGCTGCTCGCCAACATCGCCCCCTTCGCCGCCGACAATCCGGCTGCGATGATCGCCGCCCACCTCCAGCAATCGCCGCCCCCGGTCACCGCCCGCCGATCCGAGCTGCCTCCGGCCCTCGACGCGGTGCTGTCCAAGGCGCTGGCCAAGCGCCCCGGCGACCGCTACGACTCCTGCGCGGAATTCGCCACCGCCGCCCGCGAAGCCCTGACCGCCGCGAAACTGCCCGCCCCGCCGACCATCCCGCAGTCCTGGGTGGCTCCGCCCGCAGATGATCGCGCACGACAGGCGGATTCGAGTGGGCCGGCGCACGGGGTCGCGTCGGATGCGGCCGGTTCGGGCCTGGGTTCACCGCCGTCGAATCGTCGTGCGGTGGGGGCCGGTTCGCCCGGGTCGACGTTGTGGGCGGAGCCGAGTCAGCGGACGCTGGCTGCCGAGCCGGACGATAGCCAGCCGGAAATCCGGCGGTCCGGCGGTCGGGCCGCGCGCAATGCTGTTGTCGCCGGCGCTGTTCTGGTTGTGGCCGCGATTGTCGCGGGGATCATCTGGGCCAATTCGGGGACTTCTTCGGACAGCAAGGCCTCACCGACGCCGCCCGGCCCCGGTGCGCTGCGAACTATCGACTGGTCCGGTGCCGTCGCGCCGGGCACCGCCGGTGCGCCGCGAGCGATCGAGCCACTGACGCAGATCGATGTACAGGGCAAGGAGGTCGCGAAACCCAGTGCCGCCGACACCGCGGCAGGTGACGGCAAGGCGACGTGCACGCCCGTAACCATCGCCACCACCGCCGGTGCCGGTGGTAGCGCGGACGGCGGTGTGAAGCTGGCCATCGATCAATTCACGAAGGCGAACCCCGGATGTTCGGTCGCGCTGCGGGAATTCGATATCGCAGGCGCGCAGGCGGCCGACGTGGCCGCGCAGATCGTGACCGACCCGTCGATCACCGCCCTGGTCGGTCCGGTGCTATCCACGGAAATCCAGTCCACCGGCAAGGTTTTCAACGACGCGGGCCTGCCGTTCCTGACTCCGTCGGCGACCGACCCCGCCCTGTCCACCAACGGCTGGCACGCCTTCTTCCGCGGCCTGGCCGCCGACGACGTCCAAGGCACCGCACTGGCCAAGTACCTGGTCAACACGGCGCACTATCGCAAGATCTGCGTCATCCAGGACCGGGGCGGTTACGGCAGAAGCCTGGCCGGCGGCGCCGTCTCCAGCCTCGGCTCGGCCGCCGATTCGGCCTGCGCGGCCGAGATCGGCAAGGGCGATCGCGACTTCGCCTCGCTGACCGCCGGTGTCGCACAGGCCGAGCCCGACGCGATCTTCTACTCCGGCTACGCCGAAGAGGCCGCGGCCCTGCTCCGACAGCTGCGCCAAGCGGGCGTCACGGTCCCCTTCGTCTCCGCGGAAAGCACCGTCACGCCGGACTTCGTTGCCCAAGCGGGCAGTTCGGCACAGGACGCGATCGTGTCCTGCTCCTGCGGCCCCGTGGTAGCCCGATTCGCCGGCGAATACCAGGCGCTCAACGGCCAGGCTCCGGGTCCGAGTTCGGTCGAGGCGTACGACCTCACCACGATCATCCTGAAGGGCGTGGCCTCCGGCCGCACCACCCGGGCCGGCCTCGTCGAGTACCTCCGCGGCTACGCGGGCACCGGCCTGGCCCGCGCCTTCCGCTGGAACGCCGTCGGAGAACTCGCCGCTCCGCAAACCTGGCTCTACCGGGTCAACTGACCCCGCCTCGCGGTTCCTGCCCTATTGCCTGGTAGCGCAACACATTTGCGACTCGGTAACCCGCCGTCGCCGGTTGCCGCATCGAGAGAGACTTTCTCGCAATGCTGCTACCGTGGGTGAGCCGTCAGGTTCTGGGCGGCTACCAGGGCCAACCGCGGGAATCCGGCGCTCGACCGGCGAAACCGCTTGTCCTGCGCGGACTGTGAGGGGGGTGCGGTGAAACCACGGTTACCGCACAGCGTTCCGATCCTCGACGTGGACTCGTTAGCAGTGGTCACCTATGGTCGGGTGAAACTTGATACACCTCCGACCTTTCGAGAGGCACGTGCCCGAGCCGCGTGCCCGCGCACCCACTGTCTGGAGTCACGTCCTTGACCACGTCACCCTTCACCGAGTCCGACAACGCCGCACCCGGGGTCTGCCCGGTTCAGCACGGCTCACCCATCGATACCGATGGTCCCCGAGTGCTGCTGCACACCCCGGAGTTCGCCGCCGATCCCCATCGCGCCTACGCCGAGATGCGTCGTCAATACGGCTCGCTGGTGCCGATCGAGCTCGCCCCGGACGTGCCCGCCACCCTGGTCGTCGGTTACGACGCCGCGCTGCGAATCCTCAACGATCCCGAGCACTTTCCCGCCGATCCGCGGACCTGGCAGCAGAACATCCCCGACGACTCACCCATCAAGCCGATGATGGAGTGGTACCCCAACGCGCTGCGCAACAGCGGCGCCGCGCACGCGCGCTACCGCCAGGCCTACACCGCCGCCATCGACGGAATCGACCTGCACGCCCTGCATTCCACCGTCGAGCGGATCGCCATCCCGCTGATCAACACCTTCTGCACCACCGGCTCGGCCGACCTGGTGACGCAGTACGCGTTCCCCCTGGTCTTCGACGTGCTCAACCAAATGGTGGGCTGCTCGGCCGAATTGGGTCAGCGGGTGGCGACCGGCATGGCCCAGCTCTTCGACACCGTCAACGCCGCGCAGGGCATGCAGATGCTCAGCGAGGCCCTGCTGGAGCTGATCACCCTGCGCCGCGCGGAGCCCGGCGACGACGTCACCTCCCGACTAGCGCACCACCCGGCCGAACTCGACGACACCGAAATGCTGAGCCAGCTCATCAGTTTCTACGGCGCGGGCATCGAACCACAGCAGAACCTGATCATCAACACCCTGCTCCTGATGGTCACCGACGACCGCTTCGGCGGTCACGTGCTCGGCGGCAGCATGTCGACCCGCGACGCACTCGACGAGGTCCTGTTCAACGATCCGCCGATGGCGAACTTCTGCACCTCCTACCCGCGGCAGCCGATCCTGATCGACAACAACTGGCTGCCCGCGCATCAGCCGGTCCTGATCAGCCTGGCCGGCTGCAACAACGACCCCGAGATCCGCGGCGGCGACCGCACCGGCAACCGCTCGCACCTGGCCTGGGCCGCTGGACCGCACGCCTGCCCGGCCAAGTCCGTCGCCTACCTGATCGTGCAGGACGCCATCGATCAGCTGCTCGACGCGCTGCCGGAGATCGAACTCGCCGTGGCGCCGGACGAATTGGCCTGGCGGCCAGGGCCGTTCCACCGCGCGGTAGCGGCACTGCCGGTCGTCTTCCCCAAGTCCCCTCCGTTGAACATGATGTAAGGAGCGTCCGATGGAGCATGAACCGATAGTTCTGGACACGACCGGTGCCGACATCCAGGGCGAGTCCGCGCGCATCCGGGCGCGCGGACCCGTTGCGGTAGTGGAATTACCGGGCGGCGTGCCCGCGTGGTCGGCCACCGACGCGGCGGTGCTCAAGAGCCTGCTCGCCGATCCGCGCGTGTCCAAAGATCCTCGGCAGCACTGGTCTTCGTTCATCAACGGGGAGATCACCGAGGCCTGGCCGCTGCTGCCCTGGGTCGCGGTGGACAACATGTTCACCGCCTACGGTGCGGACCATCGGCGCCTGCGGAAACTGGTTTCGCCCGCGTTCACCCATCGCCGCACCACCGCTCTGCGGCCGCGGATCGAGGCGATCACCGAGAACCTGCTGAACACGCTGGCCGCGACCCCGGCCGGCGAATCGGTGGATATCCGTGCGGGATTCGCGTATCCGGTGCCGATCCAGGTGATCACCGAGATGATGGGCGTGCCCGAGCATTTGGGCGGCGGCCTGCACAAGTGCGTGGACGGGTTCTTCGACACCTCGTTCACGCCCGAGCAGGCGCAGGCCAACTATCTCGAGATGTACCGGCTGATCAGCGAACTCGTCGCCTACCGGCGCGAGACGCCCGGCGACGACGTGACCAGCGTGCTGATCGCCACCCGTGCCGAGGACGGTGCGCAGCTGGTGGAGAAGGAACTCGTCGACACCTTGATGCTTGTCATCAACGCGGGCCACGAGACCACGGTAAACCTGCTCGACCAAGCGATTTTCGCGTTGCTGACCCATCCGCAACAGCGCGCGGACGTGGTCGAGGGCCGGGTGCCCTGGTCGGACGTGGTGGAGGAAACGCTGCGCTACGAGGCGCCCGTCGCGCACCTGCCGTTGCGCTACGCCGTCGAGGACATCGAGATCGGCGACATCCGAATCCCCAAGGGGGAGGCCATTCTCGCCTCCTACGCCGGGGCCGGACGCGACCCGAACCTGCACGGTGCGACGGCCGACCGTTTCGACATCCACCGCACCAACAAGGACCACCTGTCCTTCGGCCACGGCGCGCACCACTGCATCGGCGCCCCGCTGGCCCGGCTCGAAGCGGCGATCGCGCTGCCCGCCCTGTTCCAGCGTTTCCCGAACCTCCGGCTCGCGGTGGATCCGGCGGAATTGCAGCCGGTCGGCAGCTTCGTCTCCAACGGTCACCGCCGGCTCCCGGTATATCTGGGGGAGTAGACCGTGAAGCGTGGGGTGCCACCCGGCACCCCACGCCTGTGGTCAGCCAAAGGCAAGCGCGCAAACCACGAGGGCGATCAGTGCGACCACGTCGACCCACGCGACGCGTCTGGTCTTGCCGTTCAGCCCGCGGAAACTATCCGGCCCGGCCCAACCTCTCCGCCAGATCTTGGCGCATCCGATTCGACAGTGCACCAGGCTATCTCGAAGCTAAGCTGGTTTCGACGAGGCATTCGGGTCGGTGTCGGGCCCGCTCGTCGGTGCTACCCGCGGTCGGCACCGAGCTCGGTAGCGCGAGGCCCGGTTCGACGGACTCGAGGTCTGAGGGGGCTGGATGCTGCGCGTCGGTGAGGTCTTCGCCGGATATGTGATCAAGCGTCAGCTGGGCCGCGGCGGTATGGGCTCGGTGTACCTGGCGCAGCATCCTCGACTGCCGCGACTGACCGCGTTGAAGCTGCTCTATCCGGACCTCTACGCCGACACCGAAATTCGGGCCCGGTTCGAGCGCGAGGCGGATCTGGTGGCGCGGCTGGACCACCCGAACATCGTGACCGTGTACGACCGCGGTCTCGACGAAGGGCAGCTGTGGATCTCGATGCAGTACGTCGACGGCGTCGATGCCGCAGACATCGACCCGCGCACGCTGCCGCCGGAGCGGGCCGCCGAGATCATCGTCGAGACGGCGAAAGCGCTGGACTACGCGCATGCCACCGGGGTCCTGCATCGCGATGTGAAGCCGGCGAATATCCTGCTGGCTCGTGCGACCGAGGCACAGGGCGAGCGAGTTCTGCTGACGGACTTCGGCATTGCCCGGTTGCGCGACGAGTCCAGGCAGTTGACCGAGGCCGGCGGTATCGCAGCGACGCTGGCGTACGCGTCGCCGGAACAATTGTCCTTCGTTCCCGTCGATCATCGTTCCGACCAATACTCGTTGGCGTGCAGCCTGTTCTGGTTGCTCTCGGGCACCTCGCCGTTCGCGGCGGGCACCCCGGCCGCGATGATCGCGGGCCACCTTCAGCAGGCACCGCCGTTGCTGCACAAGCTGCGGCCGGACCTGCCGCCCGGCATCGACGCGGTAGTGGGCAAGGCGCTCGCGAAGAACCCCGGCGAACGATTCGCGTCCTGTACGGAATTCGCGGTCGCGGCGCAGCAAGCTTTGGCGGCACCGGAGAACCCGGTCGTGCCGCGGTCGGCGCCGCAGGACGCGCGAAGTCCCGCGCATCGATCGTTGCGGCGAGCCGGCTTCGGCGGGGCGGTGCTGATCGTAGTACTCGCGCTGGTCGCCGGGATCCTGTGGGCGACAGGCGATCGCTCCGACCCGAAGGCCGGAGATACCACCGGACCCGTTGCGCTGCAACCGATCGATTGGTCCGCCGCCGTCGCACCGGGCACGACCAGCGGTCCCGCACCATTCCAGGCGCTGCGGCAGATCGACGCCGACGGCAAGGAGGTGCCGAGACCGAGCGCGGCGGCGAGTCCGGCCGGCGACGGTAAGGCCACCTGCGAGCCGGTGACCATCGCCTCGACCGCGCCGCTCACCGGACCCGACGCAGGCACCGATCGCGGGCTGATCGGCGGAGTGAGGCTGGCCGTCGACCAATTCACCAGGGCGAACCCCGGATGTCCGGTCACCGTGCGTGAATTCGACTCCGGCGGGTTCCCGCAGTCCGCGGCCGACGTCGCGCGGCAGATCGTGAACGACCCGTCGGTTATCGCGCTGGTCGGTCCCTTGTCCGGCGGGATCCAGTCCACCGGGGGGCCGTTCAGCGACGCCGGGCTGCCGTTGCTCTTCACCGGCAGTGCTCCCATCGACCCCGCGAAGGGTTGGCGCAGCTTCTTCCGCGGCGTCGCCGCCACCGATGTCTATCGTCGCGCGCTGGGCAAATACCTCACCGACACAGCGCATTTCAGCAAGATCTGTGTCGTCAGGGACGATTCCGGGTTCGGCAAGGGCCTGGCGCACGACGTCGTCGCGATGCTCGGCAGCGCGGCCGACCCCGGCTGCCGGGCGGACGTCAAACAGGGCGACCGCGACTTCGGCGCGGCGGTGAACAAGATCGCCGCCGCCACCCCCGACGCGGTGTTCTACTCCGGCTACAGCGCCGAAGCGGCCGCCCTCGTTCAGCAGCTGAGACAAGCAGGTGTCACCGCCCCCTTCATCACCACCGAAGGCGCGCTCAACACGGATTTCGTTGCCCCGTCGCTGATTTCGGCCCGCGGCGCATTCGTCTCCTGTCCCTGCGGCCCGGTCCCCGGCAAGTTCTACTTCGACTTCCGCGCGCTGAACAACCAAGGCGCGGGCTGGAACGCCGTCGAAGCCTACGACCTCACCACCATCACCCTGAACGGCATCGCCACCGGCCACCGAACCCGCCCCGCCCTCCTGACCTACCTACGCCACTACCAAGGCCCCGGCCTGGCCCGCACCTACCGCTGGTCCCCCACCGGCGAACTCACCACCCCGGGCATCTGGATCTACCAGATCAACTAGCTAGGATCCCCGGAATGCCCGTACCGAAAGCCGAACTGCATCTGCACATCGAGGGAACGCTGGAACCGGAGTTGGCGTTCGCGCTGGCCGAACGCAACGGGGCCGAGCTGCCGTTCGCCTCGGTGGCGGAGCTGCAGCACGCCTACCGGTTCGAGGATCTGCAGTCGTTTCTCGATCTGTACTACCGGCTCACGGACGTGCTGCGGGTCGAACGGGACTTCACCGAGCTGGCCGAGGCGTACCTGGCGCGGGCGAGCGCGGCGGGGGTGCGGCACGCGGAGATCTTCTTCGATCCGCAGGCGCACACCGCGCGGGGAGTGCCGTTCGCGACGGTCATCGACGGGCTGTGGGCCGCGCTGCGGGACAGTGAGCAACGGTATGGCATCACGACCAAGCTGATCATGTGCTTCCTGCGCGACCTGTCGGTCGAGTCCGCGCTCGAGACGTTGGCCGCCGCCGAGCCTTACCTGGATCGGATCGTGGCGGTCGGCCTCGACTCCGCGGAGGTCGGTCATCCGCCCGCCAAGTTCGCGACGGTCTACGAGCGCGCTCGGGAGCTGGGGCTGCGCGCGGTGGCGCATGCCGGCGAGGAGGGGCCCGCGGCGTATGTGGCGGAGGCGCTGGATGTGCTCCGCGTCGAGCGCATCGACCATGGAATCCGCGTGCTGGAGGACCCGGAGCTGGTCGCGCGCCTGGTGCGGGAGCGGATCCCGCTGACCGTGTGCCCGTTCTCCAACGTGCGCCTGCGGGTGATCGACAAGCTGGCCGATCACCCGCTGCGCCAGATGCTCGAGCTCGGCCTGGTCGCCACGGTGAACTCCGACGACCCGGCCTATTTCGGCGGCTACGTGCAGGAGAACCTCGACGGTGTCCGCGATGCCCTGAACCTGACCGCCGACCATCTGCGCACCCTCGCCCGCAACTCCTTCGAGGCCTCGTTCATCGACGAGCCGACCCGCGCCCGCTACCTCCGCGAAGTCGACGCCTACCCCTTCTGATTCGCGAGAATCGAAGCCGCACATCTCGGTTCGAGAGCGCCGAGATGCGCGGCGACTACGCGCCGCGACGTACCGGCTGATCCGCTGCGCGACGGATGCGCCGACCGCACCCCCTGACCGACAGTGTGTTCATGACCACAACGGCAGGCAGGCACCGGCCCTTTCGCATCGCGACGTGCGTGGCCCTCGTGCTCGCGGCCCTCGGTGACGCCGGTCCCGAGATCATCGAATCCCGCAGTCTCCGAGCCGGTTACGACGGACCGGGACCCTTGATCTACCTCGCCTTCGCCGTGTTGGTCGCCCTGGTTCGATGGCGATACATCCCGCTGGCGGCGGTGCTGATGTCACTGTTCTTCCTGTTCGGCGGGCTCGCCGACGCCGACTTCCGGACCCGGCGCGGCACGCCGGCCGAGACGATCGAATTCCTTGCCGCGTGGCTGCAAATGCTCAGCTTCGCCGCCGCGATCCTGTTCGGAATCGCTGCCGTCCGGCGGCGCACCCCGAGCGCTATCCGGCAGTAACGAAGCTCGGGCAATAGATGCGTTCGACTCGAAAGGAATTGACAATGGGCACAATTGGCACCCGCTGGACGCAACTACCGAAGAACACCAAACTATCCCTCTACGGATTGGCCATCGGAATCCTGGGCCTGATAATCCAATGGATCGCCGACCCCGCCACATTCCCCGGCTTCCCACCCGGCATCCTGGTAATAGCAGTCTTCGCCATCCTGGTAGCCCGCACCGCCCGCTGGTGGTGGACCCCCCTCCTCGCCACCCTGATCGCCGCTTTCATCGCCCTGGGCGGCCTCCTGGGCGGCGCCCTCCTCGACAACCTGACCTCCGGAAACATTGCAACAATCGCAGGTAACATCATCCTCTACATAGGCCTGGCCATCGCCGCCATAGCCGGCGTCCTAGCCACCATCGACAGCCGCCGCGCCACCAAAGCCCCCCTGGGTTGATCGCCCGCGCAGGGGGCAACGGAGCGGCCCTGATCAACTGATCAGGGCCACTCCAATGTGCAACGCATTGTGGCATGTCAACCTGACTCCAGCGCAACACTTTTCAATACTGCCAGCTATGGCCGGATGGCCTGCCAATGCCCGGATAATGGCTCGTCGGGCTCGTGACCGTGAGCTACTTTCGTTCTTGGGGTATCGAACACGCGGGCCGAACAGGCCCGTTCACACATATGGATTCCGGGGAAGTCATGCGAAAACCATTCAACCCCATGACCTCGTCCGAAAACCATGAAACATCCGTCACGGTGACCTCCGCCGCGATTGGTTTGATCGGGACTCTCCAGCATGCCGCGCGCATCGCCGCCGAGCGTGGACACGGTTATGTCGGAACCGAGCACGTACTCGCGGCACTGTTCGATGCGCCACTGACACCGCTCGAAGTGTTCTGACCGCGCATCGGCGGTACGACGTCAGTGGTCCGAAAGCCGATGAGTTCAAGGAGATGCTCGATCGGTCTTGATAACGGCGGGTAGTGCCTCCGCCGATGGTCGCGGACTCTACCTCGTGCGGATGTCGGCGCTTGGAATTACGGGGATCTTCTGCGTTCGGCGATCGAAACGATCTGCGTGAATACTGCTCGGGGATGATCCGTCGGACAGCGGCGGCGATGCAGAACGGTGGGGCGGATGGCAGACGCGGTCGGGTCAGTGACCAAAGCACGCACCCGCTCGAGGAAGTGGTGTACGGCTGTGGCCGTTGTGGCCGTACTTGTTCTGGCCGCGCTCGCCGTGGATTGGCTGTTCTTCCTGTCTCGCTACGATTCGCTCACCTGGATGTTGACTCCTCCGCCGCGGATCGACGACGTCACCTACAGCCGGCTGGATTCCGCGCCGGTGGGCAGCGAGCAGTATCGGCGCCTCGTCGAGCGGTATGGGGGTCCGCAGTCTGCGGATCGGCGCTGGCCGTTGCCGTTTGCGGTCGATCGGTCGGCGCGCGCCTGTGGAAATTCGCCTTGGTTGCTGTTCGTGCATGACTACACCGGAAAAGTTCACCTGTACAAACTCAACTCCGGTTGCGCGTAACTTAGTCATTGGCAATGGCATTCGTGCCATGGTCTGCCAACTTCGTTCTGCGGGCTGGTTTCTCGAATGAACATCCGTAACCTCCGAGTGGGCGGGTAGGAGTTCTCGCCGAACACGGAGAGGGGATTCATGTGCGAAATCGCGCAGCGTACGGATTCGCGATCAGTGCCCTGGTTACCGGGGCGCTGGCTGGTGCTGTCTGGACTGGCGGTACCGCCGTCGCCCAGGGCGGCGGCATGACCTACCAGGAGTGCATGTCAACCGGCAAGGACAGCTACCGGCAGATTTACGGCACGGAAGCGGTGTGCGTCGAAGACGGTTACGGCACTTACAAATTGGAGCCCGACCGAGGGCAGTAGCCGGGCCGCCGGCAATTGTCCGGGGTGTGTCGGCGGGCCCGGACGGGATGGGCGATGTCGCTGCCATTGACCTCGAGTGCGGTTGAGTTCTTAGCGTCGTCAGGGACGAAGGGAACTCAACGTGACGATCTTGGTAACGGGCGCAACCGGTAACACCGGCCGCCGTGTGGTGGCAGAGTTGGTCCGCCGTGGGCAGCGGGTCCGGGCGCTGACCCGGAATCCGACCGCGGCGGCGGCGAAACTCCCGCCGGGTGTGGAGCTGGTGGCGGGAACGCACACTGTTCCCGCCGCACTGGACGCCGCCCTCGCCGGCGTCAGCGGACTGCACATCACCGTGACCGCAGGGCTTGCCGACGTCGGCGCCGAGCTGGTCGAGCGAGCCGTCGCCGCCGGGGTGCGGCGCATGACGGTCGTGTGGGGTGGCGGGGTCGGACCGGTCGAGCAGGCGGTGGCGGCCTCCGGTGTGGAGTGGACGCGGCTCGAGCCGCAGGAGTTCATGTCCAACACGTTGAACTGGATCGATTCGATCAGGGACGCGGGGGTCGTGCGCGAGCCGTATGACCATCCCAGCGCGATCGTGCACGAGGCCGACATCGCCGCCGTCGCCGTCACCGCGTTACTAGAGGATGGTCACGCCGGGCGCGCCTACAACCTGACCGGCCCGGCGTCGCTGACTCCGCGCGAGCGGATCGCCATCCTGGCGCGCGCGGTCGGCCGCGACATCGCGTTCGCCGCGATCACCCCCGAGCAGGCCATCGAACGACTCATGGCCACCGGCGTTCCCCGCGCCGACGCCGAGTACGTCATCGGCTGGTACGCCGAGCCGAGTGCGGAGTCGACGACGGTGGTCGACACCGTCGAGAAGGTGACCGGTCGCCCGGCACGCACCTTCGAGGAGTGGGTGGACGAGCACGCGGACCGCTTCTAGCAGATCCGAAAAACGCCCCTGGCCAGCCGATATGGCGTGGTCAGGGGCGTTTGCCGTGGCGGAGGATAGGGGATTTGAACCCCTGAGGGCGTTAACCCAACCCGCGTTCCAGGCGAGCGCCATAGGCCACTAGGCGAATCCTCCGTGGGGAAGCATACCGGGTGGGGGAGGGTAGACGCCAAACGGGTCCGTTCGGACCAGGAAAACCCCAGTTCGGCCCGGTTTTCACGCAGTTTCGGGTACCCGGGGGAGGGGGATCGGCGGAGGAACGGCTACACTGGCCGACGGATCCCGCGCGGCGCGCATCCTGTGAACTCCCCCAGGGCCGGAAGGCAGCAAGGGTCAATGGGCTCTGCCGGGTGCGCGGGGTCCCCTTAATCTTTTGAGGGGCCCCGCCCGGATCGCACCGGCTGTCGAATAACGCCTCCAATTCCGAGCAACGCACGGGTAACGTGAACTACGGTCCGTTGACGCCCGATGCGCCTGACGGGCCGCACGTCCGGCCGCCGCACATCGGTCCGGCCACAACCCACGTCCCCGCTGCTTCGAAAGGCTGCCCAGGATGCCCCGGCAAACGCAGATCGGTTTGATGAGCCACGAGGAACTCGTGTCCGAACACGAGACTCAGCACGCGAACTATGCGACGCTCAAGACCGAGAAGCTCACGCTGGACCTGACCCGAGGGAAACCCTCGCCGGAACAACTCGACCTGTCCCTGGAGCTGCTCTCCCTGCCCGGCGACGGCGACTATCGCGACGGCACCGGCACGGACTGCCGTAATTACGGTGGCCAGCACGGACTTCCGGAACTGCGCGCGATCTTCGGCGAACTGCTCGGCATCCCGGTGGACAACCTGCTGGCCGGCAACAACGCCAGCCTCGAGCTGATGCACGACGTGCTCGCGTTCGCGATGCTCTACGGCACCAACGACTCCGAGCGCCGGTGGGCCGCCGAGGAGAAGCTGAAGTTCCTGTGCCCGAGCCCCGGCTACGACCGGCACTTCTCGATCACCGAGGTACTCGGCTTCGAGATGATCCCGATCCCGATGCACCACGACGGCCCGGACGCGCACGCCGTCGCCGAGCTGGTCGCGAACGATCCGCAGATCAAGGGCATGTGGGTGGTGCCGAACTACTCCAACCCGTCCGGGGTCACCTACTCCGAAGAGGTTGTCCGGGAACTGGTTTCGATGCCGGCCGCGGCCCCTGACTTCCGGCTGATCTGGGACAACGCCTACGCCGTGCACCCGCTGACCGATACCGCGGCGCCGGTATACGACGTGCTCGGTCTCGCCGCCGCGGCCGGAAACCCCAACCGCCCCTTGGTATTCGCCTCCACCTCGAAGATCACCTTCGCCGGTTCGGGCGTCAGCTTCCTCGGCGGTTCCACCGAGAACCTGAACTGGTACCTCGGGCACGCGGGCAAGAAGAGCATCGGCCCGGACAAGATCAACCAGCTGCGTCATCTGCGCTTCTTCAAGGACGCCGACGGCGTGCGTGCGCACATGCAGAAGCACCGCGCCATTCTGGAGCCGAAATTCGCTGCCGTGCTGCGGATCCTGGAGGACCGGCTGGGCGCGTCCAAGGTCGCGTCCTGGACCGAGCCCAAGGGCGGCTACTTCGTCAGCCTGGACGTCCTGGAGGGCACCGCGGCACGGGTGATCGCGCTGGCCAAGGACGCGGGCATCGCGCTCACCGCGGCCGGCTCGGCGTACCCGCTGCGGAATGACCCGGAGGACAAGAACATTCGGATCGCGCCCAGCTTCCCGAAGCTGCCCGAGCTGGAGCAGGCGATGGACGGCGTGGCCACCTGTGTGCTGCTGGCGGCCACCGAGAAGCTGCTCGGCAAGTAGTACGAAAACAGCGGGCGCGTACCGAGGTACGCGCCCGCTGTACTGTTCCCGATCAGTCCGGCTTGTGCGCGAGCACGGCGAACATCGTCACCGACAGATGAATGTCGCCGCTGGCCGCGCCCGCCTCGAGATCCTCGACCAGCCGCGCGCGCTGCTCCTCGGTGATCACGCCGCGCGCCACCGCCATCGCCGAAATGCGGGTGACCAGCGAGCCGACGCCGACGGTGCGGTCCTGCACCAGCGCGTGCGAGCCGATCTCGTCGATCACCAAGCCCGCCTTGGTCAATTGCCCGGGCAGCCTGCGGCCGGAGAACGGATTGGTGGTCGCGGAGATCAGGGTGTCGACCACCTCGCGCACCACCTGACGCTCGCCCGGATGCACGATCGCGGTGCCCCAGTCGCTGTCCACCACCACGACGCGGCCGCCGGGCCGCAGCACGCGCGCGATCTCGGTGGCGGCGCGGGCGGGCGCGGTCAGGTGCTGAAACACCCGCTCGCACAGCGCGGCGTCGAAACTGCCCTCGCCGAACGGCAGGCCGTAGGCGTCGCCGGAGTGGAACTTGGCGGTCGAACCGGTCTGGGCGGCCCGGCGTTCGGCGGAGGCGAGCAGGTTCGGGTCGGGCTCGACGCCCACCGCCGCACCGTCGGGGCCGACCGCGTCGGCGAAGGCCATGACCTCGGTGCCGGTGCCGGAGCCGATGTCGAGTGCGCGCTCGCCGGGACGCAGCGCGAGTGCGTCGTGCGCCCAGTCCCGCAACCTGCGGATACCGGGCAGCGCGGCCTGTAGGTCGCGAACGTCGACGAGTTGATCCTGGCCTGCTCGATCGAATCGATCGGGGCGCAAAGTGTAGGTGTCCATGGGCCCGTTTCCATCCCTAGCCGTGGCCACCTCGTGGGGTGCCGATGTAGGTACTGCCGTCTGCTGAGGCATGCGCAGGAGCCTACGCGCGGGGGTATGGCGACGCACGTGAGGGATGTGAGGTCAGTCACCCGACGACCCGCCGCGCCCACCGACGCCGACCGGGCGCGCGGCGGGCGGTGCTACGGCTCGAAGTGCGATGAGCAGGACGGCTTCGCGCCGTCTTGACAAGTGAGATGATCGAATCCGTCCGAGCAGGTTTGTCACGGTGGGAAGGAATGGGCGATGAGTCGCAAGCTTTGCCTGGCGCAGGACGTCGAGGCGGACGAGCTATTGACCGAGGACCACTTCGCCACCCTGCTCGGCATGCTGTTCGATCAGCAGTATCCGATGGAACACGCGTTCCGTGGCCCGAAGAAGATCGCCGACCGGATGGGCGGCTTCGACATCCACCGCATCGCCGAGGCCGACCCGCAGGAATTCGAGGATCTCTGCGCCACCCCGCCCGCCATCCACCGCTACGGCCGCTCGATGGCTCGCCGCGCCCAGGAACTCGCCCGCTACATCATCGAGAATTACGACGGGAAAACCGAGAACCTGTGGAAGCAGGACAAGCCGGATGGCAAGGAGGTGCTGCGCAGGCTGAAGGCGCTGCCCGGATTCGGTGAGCAGAAGGCGCGCATCTTCCTGTCGCTACTCGGCAAGCAACGCGGGGTGCAACCGGCCGGGTGGCGGGAAGCGGCGGGCGCCTACGGAGACGAAGGTTCCCGCCGTTCCGTCGCCGACGTGACGGATGCCGAATCACTCGCGCAGGTAAGGGAATTCAAGAAGCAGGCGAAGGCGGCGGCGAAACAGGGCTGACCCCGAGCGCACGCGCATCCCGGCGAAATTCGGTGCAGTGGCGGGGGACTGGCAGTGTTCGGGCATTGCCGGGGGCGGCGCTTTGCCGGGAGTGTGTTGGGCGGAAGGGAGTTCTCCGATGAGGCGACGTCCAGCAGCGGTGGGATATTTGCGTCGAGATGTTTCCGGAGCGCGGCAGCAGTGGGATGAGGTGCTGATCCGGAGCCTGGCACAGCGTTTCGGGTACGACCTATCCAAGACGGTGGTGTTCGGCGCGGAGACCGAGGACGCCGTCGGCCGGTTGATGAACGTCGCGCGGCGACTCGGCGCGGACGCGGTGATCGTGCCCAGCACCGCACATTTCGACGGGGACATGCCCGGCGAACTGGTGCAGGTGTGTGACGTGATCACCGTGGAGCCGGAGTACACCTACGCGCGCACGCCGAGTTCGCCGTTCGCCGGCGAGGTGCGGGGGCCTCGGCCCGCCTGAATCGCTAGCTCACGGCCGCGGCCGAGGCGGTGAAGGTATTGCATTGGGCGGCACGGTTTTTGTCCAAACCCGTCTCGAACCATTGGCCGCCGTTCTCCGACGTGCCGTGGTCGCGCATGTCGCCGGCCTGGTCGCCGCGACCGTAGGCATCCTTGCGGGCGAGGTTGAGCTGCGAGTTGGTGAGCGAGCCCCCGCCGGAGGACGAGTTCAGGTACATGCCGTCGAAGCAGTTGGCCTGCAACTCGACTCGGCGGGACAGCTCCAGACCGCGGCCGCTGCGCGGACCCGCGTCGGCGCGATCGCTGTTCGCCTTGCGCAGGATGCCGGACATGGCCTGCACGTGGTGGCCGTACTCGTGGGCGAAGACCGACAGGTAGACGATCCAGTTGTCCTTGAAGAAGTCGGTCTGCAACTGGCTGATCGGCATGTAGATGGTTTTGTTCGCCGGGCAGTAGAAGGCGGCGAAGTTGCTGGTCGAGCCGGTGCACGGGGTGGTGATGCCGGTGGTGGTCGCGCTCACGTTCAGCGACGGCGCGGTGAACGGCAGATTCGCCTTCTGCAGCACCGGTTTCCAGGCCGCCTCGAGGCAGCCCGCGGCGCTGTCGAAGAACTTTCGCGCGGCGTCCACCTGGGTGCCCCACGGCGAGTACGCGCAGCGTGCCGGGATGAGCGTCGCGTTGGGGTCGGCGAGCAGCGGGTTGGCGCCGGTCTCGGCGGGGCCAACCGCGCCGTCGGGGGCGAAGGTGAGGCTGGGGGCGGGACCGGTCGCGTTGTTGTCGTTCTTGCCGGTGGATATCGCGTTGCGGACCAGGCCGCCTGCGACCAGGAAGACCACGACGACCAGCACGGCGACCCACGCGCCGCCACCACCGGATCGGCGGCGGGGGGTGTGCGGCGGACGTCCGGGTGGGCCGTACGGCATCGGCGGCGGTGCGCGATGGCCGGGCGGCGGACCGTACCCGGGCGGTGAATATCCAGGTGGCGGACCGTATCCCGGCTGTTGGTACCCGGGTTGCTGGCCGTATCCGGGCTGCTGCCCATAGCCAGGCTGCTGACCGTAACCCGGCGGTGGTCCATATCCGGGCGGTGGTCCGTAGCCCGGCGGCGGTCCGTAGCCGGGCGCGGGCTGACCGTACCCAGGCGGGGGCGGAACCGGTCGCCCACCAGGCGGAACCGGTCCGTATCCGTACGGTGGTTGGGTCACGCCCCCGTACCCCCTCGTCTCAATGATCACCGACAGCCGATGACGCAGAATAGCAAGCTGTCTAAAGTAGGCAGCCATGCTGACTTTTCGGGGGGGCGCCGTAGGCGCGCTGCTGCTCGCCACCGTGGGATTGCTCGCGACCGCCCCGATCGCCCACACCCAGCCCGCCCCGAGCGGTGTCTCCATCATCGCCGATCTGAAGCTCAGCCGCGAGGGCGTGCTCGAGGTGGTCGAACAGGTCGAGGTGCCTGCCGACGGTTCGTTCCGGATGTCGCTGCCGTTGCGGCTGAAGGTGAGTGACGACGTCGAACGCTATTTCAAGGTCACCGACGTGGACACCAAGGGCGCGGGCACGGCGACGGTGGCCAACGATCAATTCACCATCGAGGCGAAGCCCGGTGCGTCGACGTTCACCTATTCGGTGCACAACCTGGTCAACGATGTGCCGGGCAGCCAGGTGTTCAACTGGCTCGGCGTGCTCGGCAGCGATATCGCGTCGATCAGCGCGACGCTGATCAGCCCGAGCTTCGAAATGGGCATCGTGGACTGCAAACTCGGCCCGCCCGGCAACACCCGGCCGTGCGCGGACGTGAAGACCGAGGTGGACGGCGTGCTCCACCTGGAGCAGACCGATCTGAAGAAGGGTGACGCGATCGATCTCACCCTGCAACTGCCGCCGGGCAGCGTGCCGAGTAACGCGGATGTGCGTGACACCGGCGCCGCCGGTCCGTTCGGCATCACCACCCCGGTGCTCGTCGCGTTCGGGGTGCTGCTGCTCGCGTTGGCCGGGCTGGTCGCCTTCGTGCTGCGCGCGCGCCGCCAGAACGCCGCCGCCGGAACCGGTTCGGCGACGATCGATCCGCTGGTGCGCGATGGCGAGCGGGTGCAGTTCACGTCGCCGGACGGGGTGCTGCCCGGTGAGGCGGGGCTGCTGCTGGACGAGCACGTCGACCCGGTCGACATCGCCGCGACGGTGGTGGATCTCGCTGTGCGCCGCTACCTCTGGGTGACGCCGCTCGGCGAGACCGACTGGCGGATCACCCGGGTCAACGCGCCCGACGACCAATTGCGAGATTACGAGAAGGCGGTTTACCGGGCGCTGCTGCCCGACGGTACGGACGCCGTCACGATCACCGAACTCCGCGCGCCCGGACGGGTGCAGTCCGGGCCGGTGCGCACCGCGCTGGTCGCCGATGCGGTCACCCGCGGCACCTTCCTCGACCGTCGCCGTCCCGGTCTGACCATGGCGCTTGGTGGTGCGCTGATCGTCGGCGGCGTCGTCGCGACGGTCGCGCTGGCGCTCACCTCGGGTCACGCGCTGGTCGGTGTGGCGATCGCGCTGGCCGGCCTCGCCACCGCGCTGCTGCCGAAGTATCTGCCGGTCCGCACCGCCCACGGCGTCGCGCTGACCGGCCAGATCCGCGCGCTGCAGCGCGGCCTGGAATCGACCAGGCGCGAACAGGTTCCGCCGATCGACCAGGAGACCGTCTTCTCCCGCGCGCTGCCGTTCATGGTGATCGGCGGCCGGGCCGACAACTGGATCCGCGCCTTCCGCGACCTGAACCCCTCCGCCGACTCCCAGCCCGGCCTCTACTGGTTCGGCGGCTTCGACCGCGACCGCAACCTGCAACGCTTCGCCGGCCACTTCCCGTTCTTCATCACCGCCCTGGAAGGGCTGTTCTCGACCGCGGGCGACCCCCACCGCTGACCCTGCGCTCGACGTAGGTCGCGTCGGGCTACCTCGTGAGCACGCTGAGTCGCTTCAGCTACTGGTATTGCGTGAAGGCCGGTCCGCCGGCGTCCGGCGGATAGGCGCTGTGCCGGTGGCGAGTTCGGCTGCGCGGCGGTCCAATTCGGCCAGGCGGTCCTGGAGGGTAGGCAGGACGCCGGGGCAGGCGCGGAGGGCGCCGTCCGCGGACGTCGGCCTGCTGGTCGACCGCGACGTGGTCGGGCGCGGATTGCCCGGCATCGGTGAGCTCACCCCGCCGCCGGGCGGGCGGCGCTGCTCGAGCCGGTACTGCGCGCCGCGACCGACCACGGTGGGCTGCCCGTAGTCGTGCATGGCGCCGCGCCCACCACCGCGGCCGACCTGCACGTCCTGGCCGACCTGGCGCGAAGTTATCCACAGGTACCGCTCGTGGTGTCCCAGCTCGGGGGAGCGCACTGGATGGACGCCATCGAGCTGGTGCGCGACACCTCGAGCATGTATCTCGAACTGTCCACCGCCAGTATCGTTTTCGCCGTCCGCATCGCGATCGCGGAGATTCCGGAGCGCACGCTCTTCGGCTCGGACGCGCCCTACGGTGACCCGGTCACGGCACGCCTCACCGTCGAGCGAGCGACCCGTTCGCCAGAGATACGCGAACGGGTCCTCGGCGGCACCGCCCAGCAGCTGCTGAGCTGAACCCCTCAGTCGCTCAGCGTCGTCCGGCGAATCGCGGCGAGCGGGTCCGCGTAGAGCACGCTCAACGAGGTGACCACCGCCGCGAATTCCTGGACCTTGCCGCCGAATCCGCTGATCCGGATGTCGGTGGGCGGCAAGCTGGAACCCTGGTTGAACGCGCGGGCCACGTGCGCGACGGCGGGGCGATAGCCGGTGAAGGCCTGCCCGCCGAGGATCACCCGGTCGGGGTTGAGCATGTCGCGGACCATGGCCACGGTGTGCCCGAGGATGGTGGCTCGCTCGGCGAGCAGCTCACGGGCGGGCTCGGAACCCGATTCGGCCGCCCGGTACAGGTCGAGGATGGTCGAGCCCGCGGTTCCGTTGTGCGCGGGGATGATTCCGCGCCCGACGGCCCGCGAGTGCAGCGAACGATCGCCGACGGTCACCTCGAGGCAACCGCGCCTGCCGCAGGTGCATTCGACGTCGGAGCCGGTTGGCAGATGCGCGATCGAGCCGGGGCCGTTGCTCGGGGTGTGTACGCGACCGTCCAGCGTCACCGCGACACCGGCGGTTTCGCGGACGTAGAAGTACAGGCTGCTGCCGCGTTCCGGACCGGCGACGCGCCCGTTGGCCGCGTCGCGCGATTCGATGGTGGGCAGCAACAACTCCGAGGCCGCCATCGCCTCGACGTGCGGCGCCACCGACACGGGCAGTTCGAGCACCTCGCCGAGCACGGCGCCGATCTGCGCGCCCTGCCACTCCAGCTTGGGATGGTCGACCACACCGGTGAGCGGATCGACCCGGCCGCCGATGGCGACGCCGGCCCAGAGCGGCTTGCGCCGATGCCACCGCTGCAGGAACGCCTTGGCGCTGCGGGCGACGGTGGTGGTGGCGAATTCCTGGCCGGTCTGCGGGGTGGCGATGGCCAGGCCGCCGAGAATGCGGCCGCGCAGGTCGGCCGCGACGATCTTGGTGACCGCGGCGCCGATGTGGATGCCGAGGGTCAGGTACGCCTCGTGATCGATCTCGAAGGGCACCCGCGGTCGTCCGACCGCGCCCGAGGCGGTGAGGTCGGGGCGTTCACGGAGCAAACCGGCGGCAAGCAGCGCGGACACCTGACGGTTGACCGTGGCGATGCTCAAACCCGTTGACCGCGCGGCATTGTCGCGCGAGACCGGACCACCGTTGGCGGAGCGCAGAACTGCGGCCGCCGGGTTGTCGGCGATGCGCAGTTCCGGGGCGACCACGGGACGCTGGACCCGGATGCGGCCGCCTGCGGTCCGGGCGACGGATCGTTCAAGGGTAGGAAGGGACATGGTGAAGATTCCTTGCCGAGGTCCCGCGACTGGCGGGACGTGCCTACATGGGCGACTAGGCAGCAAACGAGCCGGAAGAACGGCTCAGCTGCAGCAAGGGCGACAACACAGTTCGCGCGTCAGCGGCAACCGAAGACCCAGCGCGGCGGTCACATAGGTGACCCGCAGCGCGTTCGATCGGCCAGCAGACATGTAAATGAAATTAACACCGGTGACCGCAACTCACCAAGCCTCAACCCGCCGCTGTGTTCTCGCACACAGTGTTTTCCCAGGTCACGGCTCGAGCGAATCGGACATCGCCCGCCTGCGGACCGGATTCGGCGGCGGTCGCCGCGAGTTCGGTCTCGGCTCGACCCGGCGCGTCGGCGGCATGCTCGGCATCGTCCGCTGCTTGCTCCAGATGCGAAAAAGCCCCGCCCAGGCGAGAGGATGCTGGGCGGGGCTTTGTCGCGGCAGTGGCGACCGCGAGTTATTTCGGCGCCACGAAGGGCTGGTTGATGGTGGTGAAGTACTGGATCGCCGCACCGATCGCGACCGGGGCGGTCACGAAGATCTGGCCGCCGATCACGCCGAGCGCGCCGATGGCGGCGGCGCCCGCGAGGCAGCCGGCGATGATGCCGCCGACGAACGGACCGAACAGGCCGACGATGGTGCCGCCGACGATGGTGCCGCCCAGCGCACCACCCAGGACGCAACCCACGGCCGCGCCGCCGAGGCCGCCGACCAGGGTGCCGATGGTGGCGCCCATGGAGATGGTGCTGGTCAGCCGGCTCCAGGCCGCCTGCTCACGGTCGTATTCGGTCTTCCACGGGGCCTTGTCCTCGAACGGCAGGGCGACCGGCTTGTAGGTGGCCTTCGCCGGATCGAGCTGCGGGGTCAGGGTCGCGGTGTGGCCCGCGATGTCGGCCGCGATCGGGAGCTCGAAGTCGTCGATGCGGAACTTCAGCGGGGTACCCGCGACGACGGTGCCGTTGGCCGCCTTGATCTTCAGGGTGTCGTCCTCGACCACGATCGACCCGGAGTCGGTGGTGATGATCGACGACGTGTCGGTGGCATGGGCGGTGAAATTCACCGGATCATCATTGGCCTGCGGTGCGGCGACCGACGTGCCCGCGGCGACCCCGGTCGTCATGGTCACCAGTGCCGCGACCACGGCAAGCTTCCTCATCCTCATGTGTACTGCGATCCCTCATCTAGACAGTGCTGTCGAGGCAAAGCATCGAGGAGAAAGTCCTGGATAACGAGGAAAAAACGCAGGGAGATTCCAATCCGCGACGGCTCAGCGGTCGCGCCGCATCTCGCTCACCCAGGCGGCGAACTCGTCCGGCTCGGTGTCGGCGCCGATCATGTCCACCACCACATGGCCGACGCACGCGGCGCGCAGCACCCGATTGGCCACCACCTCGGTATCGCCCCACGGAATGTAGGGCTTCGCGATCAGCAGTGACGCGATCCCGTGCGCGGCGGCCCAGAGATCGAGCACGACCGGCATCGGATCGCCGGGGGTGATCACGCCCGCGTCCATGCACTCCTGCACCGTCTGCGAAAAGTGCTGGAACGCACCGCTGCCGAGCACCTGATCCACCGCGCCGACGGACATGGTCGGCACGGTCGCCAGCCGATACTGCTCGGGATGCTCCCTGGCGAACCGGACGTAGGCCAGCCCCTGCTGGCACAGCCGGGTGATCGGCGAGACCGCCGGATCCGTCTCGGCGACGATCGCGGCGTCCAGGTCCTCGAAGACCTGCACGACCACGGCCTCGATGAGCTCGTCCTTGTCCGCGAAATGCCGGTAGATCGAGGGTGCGCTGACGCCGACGCGCTTGCTGATCTCGCGGATCGACACCGCGTCGGCGTGTCCGGTGCGGGCCAGCAATTCCCGTGCCGCGTCCAGGATTTCGGTGCGCAGCTGAGCACCGGTGCCCCGGGCGGACCGCGACCTGCGTGCGCCGATCATTCGCGCCCGGCCAGCACGCGCTCGCTCGGCTCGGAATCGGCGTGCTCGCTCAACCCGATTCGGGCGTGCAGCCGGGCCAAAGGCGCGGGCGCCCACCAATTCCACGTGCCCATCAGCTTCATCAAAGCGGGGGCGAGCATGGTGCGGATGAGGGTGGCGTCGGCGAGCACGGTCAGGGTGAGGCCGAGGCCCATCAGCTGGATGAACGACACCTTCGAGGTGACCATCGCGCCCATCACGATGGCCATGAGCACGGCCGCGGCGGTGAAGATCCGGCCGGTCCGAGCGACGCCCACGGCCACGGCGTGCACGTTGTCCTCGGCGGTGCGCACGACGCCGCCGTCCACCACGCGACCGGAGGCGAGCCATTCCTCGCGGATGCGCGAGAGCAGGAACACCTCGTAGTCCATCGACATGCCGAACGCGAGACAGAACATCAGGATCGGCATGGTCGGCGTCATATAGCCGACCGGGGTGAAGCCGAGCAGGCCGGACAGATGCCCGTCCTGGAAGATCCAGACCATCGCGCCGAACGCGGCGCACAGCGAAAGCGTATTGAGCACAATGGCTTTCAGCGGCAAGATCAGGCTGCCGGTGAACAGGAACAGCACCGCGAAGGTGGCGAGCGCGATCAGCGCGACCGCCAGCGGCAGCCGCTTGCCGAGCGAGTCGAGGGCGTCGGCGTTGACCGCCGCGCCGCCGCCGAACAGCGCGTGCCCCGGTGCGGGCACGGCGCGCAGCTCGCGCAACTGTGCCTCACCCGCCGGGGAGAACGGGTCGACGCGGGTCGCGACGTTGAGGTATTCGCCGGTGCCGTTGGCCATTCCGGCCGGACCGTTGGCGACGCGTCCACCCTTGATATAGACGCCGGCGCTGGACAGCACCGCCGAAACGCCGTCCGCCTTGGACAATCCCTTGGCATAGTCGCCGATCGGCCCCGGGCCGCCTTGATATCCGTCCAGCACGACGGTGGTGTTGTTGCCCGCGTTGGCCGCCGGGAACTCGGCGCGCAGCACGTCACCGACCTGGCGGGTCGCGGCGGTGGACGGCAGCACCCGGTCGTCGGGATAGCCGAATTTCACCGAGAGGAACGGCGATCCGAGCGCGAGGAACAGCGCGACGAGGATCAGCGCGACCGGGATGGAGTGCCCGGTTACCCAGGTCACCAGCCGGTACCACCAGCTCCGCTCGGGCACCAGCGGTCGCAGCGGATCAGGAGCGGGACGACCGAACAAGCGGCGCAACGGAACTCGGATGTCGAGCGAGTTCACCCGATGCCCGAGCAGCACCAGCGCGGCGGGCAGGATCAGGATCGCCGCCGCGGCCGCCGCGGCGACCACCGCGACCCCGGCGTAGGCGAACGACCGCAGGAAGTAGATGTCGAAGATGCTCAGCACGGCCAGCGAAAGCGCCACGGTCAGTGCGGAATACAGCACGGTGCGGCCCGCGGTCTGCACGGCGCGAACGGTCGCGGCCGCCGGTTCCAGGCCGTTGGCCAGTTCCTCGCGATACCGGCTGACGATGAACAGGCTGTAGTCGATGGCCAGCGCGAGACCCATCGCGGTGGTCATGTTCAGCGCGTAGATGGACACGTCGGTGATCAGCGTGAACATCCGCAGGATGGCCAGCGTGGTGAGGATGGCGAAGATGCCGACGGCCAGCGGCAGCACCGCGGCGATCAGGCTGCCGAACACCAGCACCAGCACGACCAGCGAGACCGGGATCGCGACGCCTTCCGCGAGGGCGAGGTCGTGGGTGATCTGCTTGTTCACGTCGTGGAAGACGGCGGCGGTGCCGCTCTGCCGGACGGTGACGCCGTCGGTGGTTCCGGCGAGCTGCTCGGTGAGCTGCCCCGCGGTCTCCTGGGACTGGGTGTCGTCGCCGGTCAGATAGGCGAACACCAGCGCTTCCTTGCCGCTGGTGCTGCGCAGCGCGGAGGCCACCGCGGGCGGGGCGGTCCAGTACGACTGCACGCCCTTCACGTCGGAGCGGGCGCGCAGGGTGTCGGTCAGGTGGAGGCCGACCGCGCGGGTGGCCGGCGCGTCGGCGCCCGATTCCGAGCTGACCAGCAGCACGTAGTTCGGCGCGGCGCCGTCGAAATTGTCCGCGAGCAGGCGCGCGACCTGGGACGACTCGGCGTCGGGTGAGGTGAATCCGGCGGACTTCATATGCGCCGCCGCCGTCGCGCCGAACACCCCGCAGAGGATCGCCAGCGCGGCGGCGGCGAGCAGGACCGCCCGCGGATATCGGGTGACGATCTGTGCGATCCGGATCAGCACGCGCGGCTCCCTTGCTCGACGCTCTGCGGTAACGCCGTTAGCGTAACGCCGTTACCTCTGCATCGACAGAGGGAGCCGCCGCGCGATCAGTGATCCCGGTCACCCGGCTGGCCGTGGCCGAAGTGCCCCTCACCGAACCGCCGCGGCGCGTGCCCGTGCACGCCCTCCGCGTAGGCGGTCTCGGCGTGCAGGGCGAAGTCGATGCCCGTGGTCTCCTCGTCCTGGCTGACCCGGAAGCCGACGGTGCGATCGATGAGCTTGCCGAGCAGGAAGGTCACCACGAACGCGTACGCGGCGACCACCAGCACGCCGACCAGCTGCTTGCCGAGCTGGGCCAGCCCGCCGCCGAAGAACAGACCCTCGACACCGCCGGTCATCACCTGGGTGGCGAGCAGGCCGATCAGCACCGTGCCGACGATGCCACCGACGAAGTGCACGCCGACCACGTCGAGCGAATCGTCATAGCCCGCCTTGAATTTCCAGCCGACGGCGAACGAGCACACCACGCCTGCGGCGAGCCCGACGATCAGCGCGCCGAGCGTGTTCACCGAGCCGCAGGACGGGGTGATCGCGACCAGGCCCGCCACCACACCGGACGCCGCACCGAAAGTGGTCGGCCGCCCGTCGCGGATCTGCTCGACCGCGAGCCAGCCGAGCATGCCGAGGCAGCCGGCCACCAGGGTGTTCAGGAAGACCGCCGCCGCAACACCATTCGCGGACAGCGCCGACCCGGCGTTGAAGCCGAACCAGCCGAACCACAGCAGGCCCGCGCCGAGCAGCACGAACGGCAGGTTGTGCGGGCGCATCGCGTCGGTCTTGAAACCGATGCGCGGGCCGAGCACCAGGGCGAGCGCGAGTGCCGAAGCGCCGGAAGCGATCTCGACGACCAGGCCGCCCGCGTAGTCCAGCGCGCCGAACGAGGCCAGCCAGCCGTCCGGACCCCACACCCAGTGCGCGATCGGCGCGTAGACGGCCAGCGCCCACACCGGCACGAAGATCATCCACGCGGCGAACTTCGCTCGGTCCGCGATGGCGCCGCTGACCAGGGCCGCGGTCAGGACGGCGAAGGTCAGCTGGAAGGTGGCGAACAGCAGCTCCGGTACCGCGCCGTGCAGGGTGGTCGGGTCGATGCCGGCCATGGCCAGGTGGTCGAGGTTGCCGATCAGGCCGCCGCCCGCGTCGTCGCTGAAGGCCAGGCTGTAGCCGAACAGCAGCCAGGCGACGGTCACCAGCGGGATCGCGATGAAGTTCATCATCAACATGTTGAGCACGCCGGTCGAGCGCACCATCCCGCCGTAGAACAGCGCGAGCGCCGGGGTCATCAGCAGCACCAGGGCCGTGCTGACGAGCAGCCAGGCGGTGGCCGCGGGATCCAGGGATGTGGACACGGAAGCTCCTTCCACGCACGATGCGTTGCAAGGAAATTACCGAATGCGCACCGCCGGATTTGCGCTGGTCCACGAGTCGCGCGCGGGTTCGGACATGGGATGTTTGCCGAATAGGGCCGCTGAGCGGGACCGTTCAGGCGCGGGACTTGCGGGCCACCGCGCGCTGGCCGCGCTTGCCGGGAACGGGCAGATCGTCGCGCATGGCGACCCATTCGGCCGTGGTCAGCCAGAGTTGCTGGGCGCGGGCGTCGGCGGTGTTGTGGAAGATCCGGCGGCCGCGATCGTCGCGCAGTTCCTGGGCGACGGTGGACCAGCGCGGGGCGCGCTCGTGCTCGGTCAGGTAGTCGCCGAGGTACGCGGCGACCGCGGTGCCGATCGTGTTCACCGGGCGCAGCGAGACCCGGTTGCCGTACTGGTCGGCGTGGAAGCGGCGGCCGGCGCAGAGCGATCCGGCGTTGGCGTTGGAGGCGATCCAGCCGGCCCGCTGGGCGCGTTCGATCAGCCAGAGGTGTTTCACGGCGGATGGGGCGATATCGCCGATGCGGGTGCGGATCAGCGTCATGACCGGCTCGGAGGACAGCACGTCGCGGCGGGTCGGGCCGATGCCGTGCGCGGTCCAGTGGGCGTCGGCCAGGGTGGCCAGGGCGCGGCCGAAGTCGTCGATGCTGCGCTGGGCGCGACGGCCGAGGCGCTCGATGCGTTCGGCCTCGCGGCGCATCTCATTCTGCGCGGTGAGGGTGCGGATCGCGGCCATGGTCGGCACCTGGCCACGCTCGAGCAGCTCGAGGATGGCGGCGGAGGTGGCGGGATCGGCGGTGGCGGCAACCGGGAGGGAGTCGCGTTTGATCGCGAAGTCCTGCGGGCTGATCGCCCGGCTCAGCAGGTCGACCGCGGAACGATCGCCGGCGAATTCGGTGCTGGAAAGCAACACGGTGGCGATGTCATCAGGCTTTTGCACGGTGAGAAGTTCCTCCGATGGATGTGGAACTCGGTGTCCCTGGAACTTGGCGGTGCGGGAACTTTGGTTGTGCCCCGGTCGGGATGAGGGACCGGCCGGGGCAACCAACCTGATGAAGGTTTGGCTACCGAAGTTGCCGATTGCCACGGTAGCCAGCCGATTGCGTAGCTGTCATCCTCGTTGACGCTTTCGTTATCTCCACAAATCTGCGGTGAATCGGGGCGTGAGTACATATTTTTCGGTCTACTTGGGGGAATTGGGCGGTAATTTCCCGCTATCGACCGGTGCTTCGTCAGTGATAGCTCACGCGTTGCCGCTATCTCTATCGGTCAGCGGGGGTTAATTAGGGCTACGGAATCTTGTGATTTGGATCACATCGAACCGGTCTTCGCTGTTGGTGTTCCGTCGCGCCGGGTCCGGCGGTCAGCGCGAATGTTCTTTGTCGGTGCGCGCCGGTAACCTCTGGCCGTGGCTCTGTACCGGAAGTACCGACCGGCAACGTTCGCTGAGGTAGTGGGTCAGGAGCACGTCACCGACCCACTGAGCACCGCCCTGGACACCGGCCGGATCAGTCATGCCTACCTGTTCTCCGGCCCGCGCGGCTGCGGCAAGACCTCGTCCGCGCGCATCCTCGCGCGCTCGCTGAACTGCGTGCAGGGGCCGACCTCCACACCGTGTGGCGTGTGCCCGTCCTGCGTCGCGCTCGGCCCGGGCGGGCCGGGCAATCTTGACGTGATCGAACTCGACGCCGCGAGCCACGGCGGCGTCGACGACACCCGTGAACTGCGCGACCGCGCCTTCTACGCGCCCGCCGAATCCCGCTATCGCGTCTTCATCGTCGACGAGGCGCACATGGTCACCACGGCGGGTTTCAACGCGCTGCTGAAGATCGTCGAGGAACCGCCGGCCCACCTGATCTTCATCTTCGCCACCACCGAGCCGGACAAGGTGCTGCCGACCATCCGCTCGCGCACCCACCACTACCCGTTCCGGCTGCTGCCGCCCGCGACCATGCGCGGCCTGCTCGGCAAGATCTGCGACCAGGAGCAGGTGACCGTCGAAGAGGCGGTGTACCCCTTGGTGATTCGCGCGGGCGGTGGTTCGCCGCGGGACAGCCTCAGCGTGCTCGACCAGCTGCTGGCCGGTGCCGGACCGGAGGGCGTCACCTACTCCAGGGCGGTCTCGCTGCTCGGCGTCACCGACGTCGCGCTGATCGACGACGCCATCGGCGCGCTGGCCGACAACGACGGCGCGGAGCTGTTCGGCACGGTCGACCGGGTGATGGAGGCGGGGCACGATCCGCGCCGGTTCGCCGTCGACCTGCTCGAACGATTGCGCGATCTGATTCTCCTGCGCGCGGTGCCCGATGCGATCGAGCGCGCGCTGGTCTCCGGGCCGGGGGATGTGCTCGAGCGGATGCGCGATCAGGCCGGGCGACTCGGTCCGGCCACGTTGGCGCGGTACGCCGAATTGCTGCACGAGGCGCTCGGGGAGATGCGGGGCGCGACGTCGCCGCGGCTGCTGCTCGAAGTCGTGTGCGCCCGGATGCTGCTGCCCTCGGTGTCGGATGCCGAGTCCGCCACGTTGCAGCGGCTGGAGCGGCTCGAACGCGGCTTCGCGGGCGGGGCGGTCGCGCCGTTGCCCGCGACCTCGTCGGGATCGGCGCCCGCCGACGCCGCCGTGGCGGCCGTGTCCAGGCCGGCGCCGGTGGCCGGCTCGCCCGAGTCGACTCGGCGGCGCGGCGCGGAGGCGTTGGCCGCCATCCGCCGGGAGACCGCAGGCTCGGGTGGTGCCGCGCCGGAGACCGCGGGCGGTCCGGGTGCCGCCGGGTCCGCACCGACACCGACACCGACCCCGCCCGCGAGCGATGCCGGTGCCGCGCAGGCACGCCACGAGCCGGTCGGCACGGCGGTGGCAGCTCCATCGGCCGACGCCGCCCAGGCCGAATCGGGTGCGCCGAACTCCGGCGTCGCCTCGGCGAGTGCGGCGGGCCCGGAGGCTTCGACGGTTGGTGCGCCGGTGGCAGCAGCTGCCCGCGGTGGCGAGGAGATCGACGCGAGCGGGGAAACTCGGCCCGCGGCCGCGGATCCGATCGCCTCGGCGTCGGCCGCCGGGCCGGACGCCGCGGTCGATCCCGCGAGCGCAGCGAGTCCGGTGCGGACCGAATCCGTCAGCCCCGCAGCGGCTTCCGCGCCGCCCGCGGTCGTGCCGGCGCAAGTTCCGGCCGGTTCGCCCGAGCCGGTACCGGCCGCGGACGATCCCGAACGCGAACCGGTGCAAGCGTTTTCCGGAGTGGAATCGGTTATCTGGGAGGTTGCCGCACCTGCCCCCGCCGAGCCGGTCGCCGCGGCACCCGCCGTCACACCGCCCGACCCGGTCGCCGAACCGGAACCGTCCACCGCCCCGAACGCGGACCTGCTGCGCGAGGTCGAGGCCGCCTGGGCGGATATCCGCGCCAAGGTGCGCGAGTTCGGCGCCGCGGTGCAGGCGATGCTGGCCGGCGCCTCGGTCTCCCGGATCGAGGGCGACACGATCGTCTTCACGCACCAGCACGCGCCGCTGGCCCAGCGGCTCTCGGATCCACGCAACCTGGACGCGGTGCGCTCGGCGGTGCACGCGGTGCTCGGCCGCGCGCACGACGTGCGCTGGGAGGCCGGCGGCCCCGCGGCGCGACCTGCGGCGACGGCGCGGGGTGGGGGGCAGTCGCCGCCGCAGCGCGGGGGCGGGCAACCGGCGGCTCGTGAATCCGGCAACGCGCCCGCGCGCGGCACGGATGCGCCTGCGCCGCCGCGTTTCTCGCGGCCGAGCCAGGCCAAGAACGCCGCCGCGGAGCAGGCGGGCAGCGCGAACAAGCCGCGCTCGTTCGCCGGCGACGACGATATTCCGCCGCCGGACTTTCCCGATCTACCGGATGATCCCGGCCCTTTTGATTCCGCGCCGCCCGAGTCGGCGCAGCCCACGAACGGCACCGGGCCAGGGGTGGTACCGGAGACCACGCCCGAGGACGAAGAGGAGATGATCCGCGCCGCGGCCGTCCCGGTGGCGCCGGAGGATCGGCGCGACCCCGACGAGGCTGCCCTCGAATTGCTGAAGAGTGAGCTGGGGGCCACACGGCTGAGTGGTTGACAAGCACCGCCGTCAGGACGTTAAGTTAACCGGAGTTCGCACGCCACGGTAGTATGAACGGGTGGCCGTGAGCTCCGGTACGACGAGGTTCTATGGTATGCCCAGGCGTATGGGCGATCGGAACCTGCGTCCGCCGTCGCATGCCGCGTTTTGTACAGCGTCAGGACGGTCGGTCGCGGGACCGGTCGGCGAGGTTACCCGCTGCTGCCCCGCATCGCGCGGAGTAGCAGCACAGAGCGCTCGGACGGACGACGTCCGGCCGCCGCACCTTTAAGGAAGGAACACTCCGATATGACCACAGAGGCCTACATTTACGAGGCCATCCGCACTCCGCGCGGCCGCGGCAAGAAGAACGGCTCGCTGCATTCGGTCAAGCCGATCGACTTGACTGTTGGTCTGATCCAGGAGCTGCGCGGCCGCTTCCCGAACCTCGACGAAGACCGGATCTCGGATCTGATCCTCGGTGTCGTCAGCCCCGTCGGCGATCAGGGCATGGACATCGCCCGCACCGCGGTGACCGTGGCCGGCCTGCCGGACACCGTCGGCGGCTTCCAGCTCAACCGGTTCTGTGCCTCCGGCCTCGAGGCCGTCAACCTGGCCGCGCAGAAGGTGCGCTCCGGCTTCGACGACCTGGTCCTGGCCGGTGGCGTCGAGTCCATGTCCCGCGTGGCGATGGGCTCCGACGGCGGCGCGTGGGCGCTGGACCCGGCCACCAACTACGACACCTACTTTGTGCCGCAGGGTGTTTCGGCCGACCTGATCGCCACCATCGAGGGCTTCAGCCGCGATGACGTCGACGCCTACGCGGTGCGCTCGCAGGAGCTGGCCGCCAAGGCCACCACCGGCGGCTACTTCGCCAAGTCGATCGTCCCGGTCAAGGACCAGAACGGCATCGTCGTGCTGGACAAGGACGAGCACATGCGTCCCGGCACCACCGCCGAGGACCTGGCCAAGCTCAACCCGTCCTTCGCCGTGATCGGTGAGATGGGCGGCTTCGACGCGGTCGCGCTGCAGAAGTTCTACTTCGTCGAGAAGATCAACCACGTGCACCACGGCGGCAACAGCTCGGGCATCGTCGACGGCGCCGCGCTGGTGCTGGTCGGCACCGAAGAGGCGGGCAAGGCGTCCGGCCTGACCCCGCGGGCGCGCGTCGTCGCGACCGCGACCAGCGGCGCCGACTCCACCATCATGCTGACCGGCCCCACCCCGGCCGCCAAGAAGGCGCTGGCCAAGGCGGGCCTGACGATCGAGGACATGGACCTCGTCGAGATCAACGAGGCGTTCGCCTCGGTGGTGCTGAAGTTCCAGAAGGACCTGAACGTCCCGGACGAGAAGCTGAACGTCAACGGTGGCGCGATCGCGATGGGCCACCCGCTGGGTGCCACCGGCGCGATGATCACCGGCACCATGGTCGACGAGCTGGAGCGCCGCAACGGCCGCTACGCCCTGATCACCCTGTGCATCGGCGGCGGCATGGGCGTGGCGACCATCATCGAGCGCGTCTAAACCCCCAACCGACAGCTGAGAATAAAGGGAGACACAGAGCTGTGAGCGAAACCAACATGATCGGTTGGGAGCAGGATTCGGACGGCATCGTCACGCTGACGATGGACGACCCGAACCAGGGCGCCAACACGATGAACGAGCTGTACAAGACGTCGATGACCGCGACCGTCGAGAAGCTCGAGGCCGAGAAGGACAACATCACCGGCGTGGTGCTGACCTCCGCGAAGAAGACCTTCTTCGCCGGCGGCGACCTGAAGAACATGATCAAGGTCGGGCCGGACGACGGCCAGGGCGTGATGGACGAACTCTTCACCATCAAGGACGCGCTGCGTCGCCTGGAGACCCTGGGCAAGCCGGTCGTCGCCGCGATCAACGGCGCCGCGCTCGGCGGTGGCCTGGAGATCACCCTGGCGACCCACTACCGGATCGCCGCCGACGTGCCGGGCGTGCAGCTCGGCCTGCCCGAGGTCAGCCTCGGCCTGCTGCCCGCCGGTGGCGGCGTCACCCGCACCGTGCGCATGCTCGGCCTGCAGAACGCCCTCATGCAGGTGCTGTTGCAGGGCAACAAGTACCGCCCGGGCAAGGCCAAGGAAATCGGCCTGATCAACGAGGTCGTCGGCTCGATCGAGGAACTGGTCCCCGCGGCCAAGGCGTGGATCAAGGCCAACCCCGAGGGTGGCGTGCAGCCGTGGGACAAGAAGGGCTACAAGATCCCCGGTGGCACCCCGTCCACCCCGGCCTTCGCGGCGAACCTGCCCGCGTTCCCGGCCAACCTGCGTAAGCAGCTCAAGGGCACCAACATGCCGGCCCCGCGGGCGATCATGTCCGCCGCGGTCGAGGGCGCGCAGGTCGACATCGACAACGCGTCGCTGATCGAGTCGCGCTACTTCGTGCACCTGCTCACCGGCCCGGTCGCGAAGAACATGATCCAGGCGTTCTTCTTCGACCTGCAGTCCATCAACAACGGTGGCTCGCGGCCGAACGATGTGCCGAAGAAGGAGATCAAGAAGATCGGCGTGCTCGGCGCGGGCATGATGGGCGCGGGCATCGCGTACGTCTCCGCCAAGGCGGGCTACCAGGTCGTGCTCAAGGACGTCTCCATCGAGGCGGCCGAGCGGGGCAAGAACTACTCCGAGAAGATCGAGGCCAAGGCGCTCTCCCGCGGCAAGACCACCGAGGAGAAGTCCAAGGCGCTGCTGGACCGGATCACCCCGTCCGCCGACGCCAAGGACTTCGACGGCGTGGACTTCGTGATCGAGGCCGTCTTCGAGAACACCGAGCTCAAGCACAAGGTGTTCCAGGAGATCGAGGACATCGTCACCCCGGACGCGCTGCTGGGCTCGAACACCTCGACCCTGCCGATCACCGGCCTCGCGGCCGGCGTGAAGCGCCAGGAAGACTTCATCGGCATCCACTTCTTCTCGCCGGTGGACAAGATGCCGCTGGTGGAGATCATCAAGGGCGAGAAGACCTCGCCCGAGGCGCTGGCCAGGGTGTTCGACTACACCCTCGCGATCAAGAAGACCCCGATCGTGGTCAACGACAGCCGCGGCTTCTTCACCTCGCGCGTGATCGGCACCTTCGTCAACGAGGCCATCTCGATGCTGACCGAGGGCATCGAGCCCGCGACCATCGAGCAGGCCGGCCTGCAGGCGGGCTACCCGGCCGCGCCGCTGCAGCTGTCGGATGAGCTGAACCTCAAGCTCATGCAGAAGATCGCCAAGGAGACCCAGGAGGCCGCCGAGCACGGCGACACCACCATGGGCAAGAAGCGGCACCCGGCCCAGGACGTCATCGACTACCTGGTGTCCGAGGGTCGTCCGGGGCGCCTGGAGAAGGCCGGCTTCTACGACTACGACGAAGACGGCAAGCGCATCGGCATCTGGCAGGGCCTGCGCGATCACTTCAAGACCACGGCGGGCTTCACCGTCCCGCTGCAGGATCTGATCGACCGCATGCTGTTCATCGAGGCGATCGAGACCCAGAAGTGTTTCGACGAGGGTGTGCTGGAGACCACCGCCGACGCCAACATCGGCTCGATCTTCGGCATCGGCTACCCGGCCTGGACCGGTGGCGTGCACCAGTTCATCGTCGGTTACCCGGGTGGGCAGGCGGCGTTCGTCGAGCGCGCCGACTACCTCGCCAAGACCTACGGCGATCGCTTCGAGGTTCCGGCCTCGCTGCGTAAGTAGTCACCAACGGTAAAGCCCGCCACCGCGTTTCGCGGTGGCGGGCTTGCGCCGTTTCCGAGGTGGTTCGGCGGATTCGGGTGCTGTTCACCTGTTGGTACCGCATGATGGATAGCGTGGTCTTCGTGAGACGTGGACAGGCACGACGTGCGCAAACCCTGCTGGTCGCGGCCGTCGCGGTGGCGCTGGCCGCGGCACCGGCCGGCGCGGCGCCCGAGCCGGGCCACGGCGTCCGGCTGCTCGGCGAGCAGGTCGTCCCCAACGACCTGGACTTCCAGGGCACCAGGGTCGGCGGCCTGTCCGGCATCGACTTCGATTCGCGCACCGGCGATTACGTGCTGATCAGCGACGACCGCTCGGAGCGCAATCCGGCCCGGTTCTACACCGCCCGCTTCGCGGTGGGCGACAACGGCCTCGGCCCGGTGGAATTCACCGGCACCCGGCCGCTGCTGACCCCCGGCGGCACCGTGTACGGCCCGAAATCGCTGGACCCCGAGGAGATTCGGGTCGATCCGTGGACCGGTGACTACCTCTGGACGCAGGAGGGCGAGCGCACCGACACGGTGCTGGCCGATCCCTCGGTCCGGCTCACCCGTCCCGACGGAACCTTCGCGGGCGAGCTGCCGATCCCGGACAACGAACGGATGCAGCCTAATTCGGGTCCCCGGCAGAACCTGGCGTTGGAGGGCGCGACGTATGCCGCCGGTGGTTCGCTGGTGCTCACCTCGGTGGAAGCCCCGCTGCTGCAAGACGGTCCGCTCGCGACGACGACGTCGGGTGCGACCGCACGAATCACCGTGCAGACGCGAACCGGTCAGCTGCTCGCGCAATACCCGTACCGGATGGAGCCGGTCTTCGCCGAGTCCCGCCCGCAGCCCGACCTCGGCATGAACGGCATCGCCTCGATCCTGGCCGCCGACCCGGTCGATCCGGCGAAAATCCTTGTGCTGGAACGCTCTTTCGTCTTCGGCGTGGGCAACAAGATCCGGATCTACGAGGCCGATCTCAGCGCGGCCACCAATGTGCTGGACGCACCGCTCGGCACCGCCCGCCCGGCCGCCAAGCGCCTCCTGGTCGACCTGGCCGACGTCGGCCTGCGCAACCTCGACAATGTCGAGGGCATGACCTGGGGTCCACGCCTGCCCTCCGGCGAGCGCAGCTTGATCCTGGTGAGCGACAACAACTTCGCCGACAACCAGATCACCCAGTTCATCGCCCTCGCCGTCCGCTGAGACCGCGTGCGCGGCCAATTCGGCGCCCTGTTCGACGGCCGCCCGTGGGACACCGAACAGGGTCGAGGACGTGGTGGACGTCAGGATCCGCAGACCTCGCGCGCCCATCGCTGACCGCGTCCCACGCTCGGGCGCCGAGCCGGTCGCTGGGTAATTGCGCCCCTTCGCAACGACGGGCGGCAGAATGTAATGGACCGAATCTCGTTCCTGATCGCACCGGACACCGGGCCCGCGCGGACGCGCTGAGCTGGGCGAATCCGGGGGAAGGCCGAGGTGAAAAAGATCCTGTTCCGAAACTTCTCCCACCGGGCGCCGCGCCCGCGCTACGTTGGAGTATGCGCAGACATATCGGACATCGCGCGGGGTTACGGGTGATGTCCGTGCGTCGGCGCGCTTGTTGTTCGACGGTGACGCCGATTCGATGTGAGTTCGAGGTGGTCACGTGAAACCACGGACGCGTACGGGCGAGGTCGGCCCCGGCTCGACCCCGGCCGACTCGGATACCCAGCGCCACCCGCTCGTCGGGATCGCCGACGAGCTGGAGGCGATGGGCCTGTCGGAGGCGAAGGAGATCGGCCGGGGCGGCTTCGGCGTGGTCTATCGCTGTATCCAGCGGGCGCTGGAGCGGGTCGTCGCGGTGAAGGTGCTCTCCTCGGAGATCGAGGTGGAGAGCCGCGAGCGCTTCCTGCGGGAGGAACAGGCCATGGGCCGGCTGTCCGGCCATCCGAACATCGTCGACATCCTGCAGGTCGACGTCACGCTGAGCGGGCTGCCGTTCATCGTGATGCCGTACTGCACCCGCGGTTCGCTGGAGCAGGTCATCCGCGATCAGGGCCCGCTCACCTGGGCCGATTCCCTGCGAGCCGGGGTGAAACTGGCCGGCGCGATCGAGAGCGCGCACCGCGCCCAGATCCTGCACCGCGACGTGAAACCGGCGAACGTGCTGCTCAGCGGCTACGGCGAGCCGCAGCTGACCGACTTCGGCATCGCCAGGATTCCCGGCGGCTTCCAGACCTCCAGCAGCATGATCACCGGCTCGCCCGCCTTCACCGCGCCGGAAGTGCTCAAGGGCGACGACCCGACCATCCGGTCCGACGTCTACGGCCTCGGCGCGACGCTGTTCGCGCTGCTCACCGGGCATGCCGCGTTCGAGCGGCAGGCGGGGGAGAAGGTGGTCGCGCAGTTCCTGCGGATCACCACCCAGCCGGTGCCGGATCTGCGCGAGCACGACATCCCGCCGGACGTGGCCGAGGTGGTCCAGCGGGCCATGTCCATCGACCCCGACGAACGCCCCGCCTCCGCCTACGACTTCGGGCAGCTGCTGCGTGCGGTGCAGCGCGAGCACGACCAGATGCCCGACGAGATGGCGCTGCTGGAGACCATCGCCGCGCCCGAGCCGATGGCCCATCCGGTCGAATCCTCGGCCTCGACCAAGTCCAGGCCCGCGGTGACGGCGCGGCGCAGCTGGCCGCTGAAGCTGGGCTCGGTAGCCGAGCAGACCGGGACCGGCGGGTCGGCCACCACCCTGCCGCCGACCGCGGCCACCAAATTTCGGCCGCCGACCCCGGCCCGCGAGCCGGTCCCGCGCCCGCGCCTGCTGGACATCCTGCGTGACGGCGGCCGCCGCAGGCTCGCCGCGATCCACGCGCCCGCCGGCTTCGGCAAGAGCACCCTGGCCGCGCAGTGGCGCACCGATCTGACCGAGCGCGGCATTCCGGTCGCCTGGATCGGCGTGGATCAGGACGACGACAACGAGATCTGGTTCCTCGCCCACCTCGTCCAGGCGATCCGCCGGGTCCGCCCGGACCTGGGCGCCGGCCTGGACCAGGTGCTCGAGGAACGGCCCGCGGACGCGGCCGCCTTCGTCGTCTCGACGCTCATCGACGAGATCCATGCCGGCGGCAGCACCGTGGTCGTGGTGGTGGACGACTGGCATCGGGTCACCGACGCGGGCGCACACCGGGCGATGGAAGCGTTGCTGGACAACGGATGTCACCATCTGCGCTTCGTGGTGACCAGCCGGGAGCAGTCCGGCCTGCCGACCAGCCGGATGCGCGTGCACGACGAACTGGTCGAGATCGGCTCGGCGGCGCTGCGCCTGACCGTCGAGGAGACCGCGGAGATCCTGGTGCGCCACCACGGGTTCCCGTTGTCGCAGACCCAGGTCGAACAGATCCACGTGGCCACCGACGGCTGGCCCGCCGCCATCCAATTGGTCAGCCTGTCGCTGCGCGGCAACGCCGACCCGGACCGGCTGATCGCCCATCTGTCCGAGGGCAACCACGGCATCCGCGAGTACCTCGCCGAAAATGTCTTGGACACACTGGAACCCAGGATGCTCGACTTCCTGATGGCGATCTCGGTGACCGAGCGGGTGTGCGGCTCGCTGGCCGCGGCGCTGTCCGAGGACGCGGACGCCGAACGGCTGCTGGAGCAGGCCGAGCAGCGCGAGCTGTTCCTGCGCCGGATCGTGCACGACCCCGAGTGGTTCCGGATGCAGCCGCTGTTCGCCGAACACCTGCGGGCGCGGCTGGACCGCGCCCAGCCGGGCCGGTCGAAGTCGTTGCACCGCAAGGCTGCCCGCTGGTATGCCGAGCATCAGCTGTTGCGCAAGTCGGTCGATCACGCGCTGGCCGCCACCGATTTCAAGATGGCCCTCGACCTGCTGGAGACCGGCGGCATGGACCTGATCGACCGGTCCCGGCTGGCCACGCTGCTCGGCACCGTGTCGAAACTGCCGATGCAGCAGGTGGCCTCGCGGTCCAAGCTGTTGATGGCGGTGGCGCGGGCGAACGTGAACCTGCAGCAGTCCGGCGCGGCCCGCACGGCGCTCGGCCGGCTGTCCAACATCCTCGCCCGCGGCTCGGCCACCGACGAGGACGTGAACCGGCAGCGCTGCCAGGCCGCCGTGCTCGGCGCCGCCGACCAGATCGCCCGCGATCACACCGAGGGCGTGCTGGACCGGGTCGCGGAATGCCTGAAGACGCCGGACGGGCTGCCCGCCTGGACCGTGTCCACCGCGGCGAACCTGACCTCGTTCGTGCGGCTGTGCGAGTTCGACTTCGACGGCGCCAGGGAGATGCAGGACTGGGCGGCGGAATACCATGCGCGGTCCAAGGATCCGCTCGGCGCGGTCTTCGGGTTGTGCGGGCGCGGCGCCGCGGCCTACGAGCAGCTCGACATCCCCACCGCGACACAGTGTTTCCAGGAGGCATGGGAGGTCGCCAAGCAGCGGTCCGGTCCGCGCGCACACGCGGTGCGGGTGGCGGCCGCGATGCTCGGCGAACTGAACTACCGCCGTGGCGATCTCGGCCTCGCCGATCAATTGCTCGACGAGAGTCATCAGCTGGTCGCCCGGGTCGGACCGGTGGACTTCCTGATCTCGACGTTCGTCATCGGCGCCCGGGTCAAGGCGGTGCGCGGCGACTTGTTCACCGCCGCGGCCCGGCTCGACGAGGGCGCGCGCATCGCCCACGACAACCGGCTGTTCCGGCTCGCCGCGCACATCCGCGCCGAGCGGCTGCGGCTCGGCCTGCTCGACCCCGCGGACGAGCAGGCCTTCGACTCCGAATCACCCTCGGCGCCACTGCATGCCGGTCGTCGCCTGGCCGGCGCCGCGGTGCTCACCGCGGAGGCCGAGGAGGTCGCCGCGATCCGCACCCTGCTGGCTCAGGGCCGGTTCGGCGCGGACGATCGGGCGGTGCGCCGGGCCCGCGCCCTGCACGGCCGCATGCTCGACAAGGGCCGCCCCCGTGCGCAATTGGACGCCTCCCTGCTGCTCGCCGAATGCCTCGCCGCGTCGGGCTGGGTCGGCGAGGCCACCGGCCTGCTGCTGCCCGCCGCCGCCACCTGCGCCGGATTGGGTTGGACCAGGCCGTTACTCGACGCCGGCCCCGGCGTCGTCTCGATCCTGCGCATCCTGCGCGCCGAATTACCCACCGCCGCAGCACATACCGGAGACATAGAGCTGCCCGCCCGGTTCCTGGACGATCTCCTGGAAGCGGACGGGCAGTAACGCGCAGGCTACGGCTGCCACCAGGGCCGCAGGGGCACGGTCCAGTCGCCGTCCGCGGATAGTTTCACGCCGAGTACCTGGTGCAGCTGAACCACGTTGCGCTGGAAGCCGAGCCGGCAACCCGCCATGTACAGGCCCCACACCTTGGCGGTGCCCTCGCCGACCTCGGCGACGCACGCGTCCCAGTTCGCCACCAGGTTCTTGCACCATTCGTGCAGGGTCAGCGCGTAGTGCTCGCGCAGGTTCTCCTCGTGCAGCACCTCGAGGCCGGTGTTCTGGATCTCGGAGATGATCCGGCCGGAGCCGATCAGCTCGCCGTCCGGGAACACGTAGCGGTCGATGAAGTCGCCCGCCTTGGTGGTCCTGGTGTTGTCCGGGCGGGTGATGCTGTGATTGAGGAACAGGCCGCCGTCGCGCAGCTTGTTCTTCATGAACTCGAAGTAGTACGGGTAGTTGTGCACGCCGATGTGCTCGGTCAGCCCGATCGAGGACACCGCGTCGAACTCGCCCTCGGCGATGTCGCGGTAATCGGAGTGGCGCACCTCGGCCAGGTCGGACAGCCCCTGCTCGGCGATCTTCTGCTGCGCCCATTCGGCCTGCTCGGCGGACAGCGTCGCGCCGATCACCTTGACCCCGCGCTGGGCCGCGTAGCGCACCATGCCGCCCCAGCCGCAGCCGATGTCGAGCAGCCGGTCGCCTTCCTTCAGCCGCAGCTTCTCGAAGATCAGGCGATACTTGTTCTCCTGCGCCTGTTCCAGCGTCCAGTTCTCGTCGCCGTAACACGCACAGGTGTAGGTCATCGAGGGGCCGAGCACGTACTCGTAGAACTTGTTCGAGACGTCGTAGTGGTGGTGGATCGCCTCGGCGTCGCGAGTCTTGGAGTGGCGCAGGCCCTCCAGCGCGATCCGGCGCCAGCGCGGCAGCGTCTCCTGCGGCGGCGGCGCGATCGGCTTGAGCCGCTCCCAGCCCAGCGAGCGGGCGATGGTGACCAGCGCGAGCGCGGACGGGCGATGGAACTTCAGCCCGTCCATCGCCGCGAGGATGTCGTAGGGATCGCCGGGATGCACCCCGTCGGCGGTCATGTCGCCGGAAATGTAGGCGCGGGCCATGCCGAGATCGCCCGGCGCGGTGGCCAGATAGTTGATGCCGCGTGGCGTCTTGATGTCCAGCGCGTACTTCGAGTCCTCGGGACCGGTCGCGCTGCCGTCGTAGGCGGTCAGCCGGATCGGTACCTCGCCGTCGATCAGCGTCTCGAAGATCTCGGCAATGCTGAGTTTGGCCCCGAGGTCACTTAAGACGTCAGAACGGTCCTTGAATGTCGTCATTTGCGTTGCACCGCCTTCGCATACAAATCCAGCAGCCGCTGGTCTGGGTCGTAGCGTTTCTTCAATTCGGTGTAGGTATTGCCGCCGTACAGCGCCGCGAACTCATCTTTGTCGTAATAGGAATCCGAGTACAGCGACTTATGTCCGTCGAAGTCGGTCACGGTGCGCTCGATCGCACGGTTGGCCGCTCCTTCCTGCTGCCCGGGCACGGTGGGCACGGCGGACCAGAACCCGACGTTGACATACGTCCGGTTCGGCTCGAGGGGATAGAGCGGCCAGGTGCGCTCGGTGGTCGCGGGTGCGCCGGTATCGCGCAGCCGCAGCGGGCACAGCCAGATCGGCTCGATCGGGATCTCGCGCAGGAACCATTCGACGAAGTCGGCGGTGCGTTCGACCGGCACCTCGATGTCCTGCACGACGCGTTCGCGCGGCGGGTTGCCCTGGCGGGCCTCCAGCTTGTCGGCGATGTCGTATTTGTGGTCGAGCGCGATCAGCTTCCAGTAGAAGCTGCTGCGCCGGTAGCGCTTCGGCCAGAACCGGCGGATCTTCGGGTTCTGCGTGCCGAACGCGCGCGAGCACCAGAACCAGTCGGTGTCCCAGCGCCACAGATAGTCGTGGATGGTCAGCCGGTCGCGCTTGGGCACCAGGGGAGCGGAGTCACCCGGCGGACCGGCGTCGTGCTGGATGGACCGGTAGAAGATGTCCATGCCGGTGTAGTCGCTGACCGGGCCGGGCTCGTCGGTCTGCCGGCCCAGGGTCAGGTAGCTCTCGTCGGCGGTGAACACGACGCCGTCGAGGTAGTCCACGCGCTCGCCGGCGTAGGTCTGCTCCTCGACGATCGTGGCCAGCGTCCGCTCCAGCTCGCGCAGGTCGTGGAAGCGCAGGTGGCGCAGCGCGACGTAGGGCAGCACGGTTTCCAGCTCGATCTTCAGCCGGACCGAATAGCCGAGCGTGCCGTAGGAGTTGGGGAAGCCGCGGAACAGGTCCGCGTGCTCGTTGTCCGGGGTGGCGGTGATGATCTCGCCGCTGCCGGTCAGGATGTCCATCTCCAGCACCGACTCGTGCGGCAGGCCGTTGCGGAACGAGGTCGACTCGATGCCGAGGCCGGTCACCGCGCCGCCCAGGGTGATCGTCTTGAGCTGCGGCACCACGAACGGCGCGAGGCCGTACGGGAGCGTCGCGGCGACCAGGTTCTCGTAGGTGGTCATCCCGGCCACGTCGGCGGTTTTCGCCACCGGATCCACCGTGATCACCTGGGCCAGTCCGGATACGTCGAGGCCGGGCGCGGGGTTTTTCGCCCTGGCCCGGAACAGATTCGAGGTCTTCTTCGCCAGCCGCACATTCGCGTCCCGGGGAATCGCGCGATAACTCGCCAGGAGCCGGTCCACGCCGGCCCGATGCGCGGCAAACCCGGATTCATGTGCGGCCGGAGCGCGTCCGGCCTTCCCCAACAGACTCACTGCCACCCCTCGACGCTAGTACGCACCTGAGTGTGAGACCACCGCGAGGGCGGGGACTCGGGAGAAATGTCACGCATATGTTGCGAACCGGAATATCGACCGGCTCGGAGAAGTTCGCCACACGACTCGACCGGTATGCGGTGCGGTGGCCGCTACAGGGCAGGATGGGTACCGGTCGACATACCGTACCCGGACAAGGAGCTCATTGTGGGACAGGTCAGCGCCAGCAGTTCGATCGCCGTGACGGCGGATCCGAAGCGCACCCTCGAGGCCATCGCGGATTACGAGACGGTGCGGCCGCGCATTCTGTCGTCGCACTACCGCGACTACAAGGTCGTCGAGGGCGGCAAGGGCGCGGGCACCGTGGCCGAGTGGACGCTGCAGGCCACCGAGAAGCGCTCGCGCAACGTGCACGCGGTGGTGTCGGTGTCGGATTCCATTGTCACCGAGCGCGATTCGAACTCCACCATGGTCAACACCTGGACCGTGACGCCGGACGGCGCCGGCGCGCAGGTGAGCCTGCGCACCACCTGGCAGGGCGCAGGCGGCGTGGCCGGCATCTTCGAGGGCATCTTCGCCCCGCTCGGGCTGAAGAAGATCCAGGCCGAGGTGCTGGGCAACCTCGCGCGCGAACTCGCCTGATCCGCGGGACCTGACGAAGCACGCAGCCCGACCCCGCGTGCCGGGCTGCGTGCTCGGGTTCGGCGGCTACGCCGCGCCGATGTCGAACAGGTTGCCCTCCGGGTCGGCCAGCGTGGTCCACCGCGCGCCGTACTCGTCGAAGTCGCCGATGCGCTTGGCGCCCAGGCTGACCGCGCGCTCGATCTGCTGATGCCAGTCCTCGGCGTGGAAGTCGAGGTGGATCACGTTCTTGCCCGGCGTCTTGTCGGGCACCTGGATGAACATCAATATCGGTGCCGCACCGGCGGTCCGGCCGACGGTGGCGAAGTGCGCCGAGGCGTCCGGATCGACCGGCTGATCGAGCAACTCGGCCCAGAAGCCGGCGAGTGCGGCCGCGTCGTTGCTGTCGATGGTGACGTGCGCGAGTGACAGGGTCATGGGGTTCTCCCTCTTTCAGAGCGGGCCGATCGGCCAGCAGACTTCGGTGCGGTAGGCGTTCGGGTCGTCGGTGTCGTCGGGGCTGAGCAGGTAGCGCTCGCGCACCGGCTCGGCCAGGGCGGTGTCGTGTTCGGCCACATGGCTGCCCAGCGCGCCGTAGGTGCGGTCGAAGTCCTCGAAGTCCCCCTCGTGCAGGGCGATGGCGAAGCGGCGGGCCGGCAATTCGATGACCGAGACCCGGCCCTCCGGCGCGAGCCGGGCGGCGGCCGGGATCGGGACGTAGGCGACCACCTCGCCGAGGTCGTCGGCGAAGAAGTCCATCGAATAGGTGGCGCCGTCGATGCCGTCGGACTCGATGCCCGCCGCGCCCAGCGTCTGGTGCAGCAGCGGGTAGGCGGCCGCGCACCACGGGCCGATGTCGTCGCGGCTGACCACCTCGGTGAGCGCCAGCGCGGGAAAGGCCGGGATCGAGCGGTATTCGACCGCGAGCGGCGCGGCCGGGGAGAGCAGCGATCGCAGCGACGCCACCACCGAGCGGGTCCTGGCCAGCTCGGCCTCCATCCGCTCCAGGTGCGCGCGCAGCGCGGCATTGCGGATGCCGTCGTCCGGCGCGGCCAGCACGGCCTTGATCTCGGGCAACGGCATGTCGAGCCGGCGCAGGCGCCGGATCAGATGGGCCTGGGCCACCTGGTCGGTCGAGTAGCGCCGGTAGCCGGACCCCGTATCGATCTCGATCGGCTCGAGCAGCTCGATGTCGTGGTAGTACCGGAGCGTTTTCACGGTCAGGTACGTCAGCCTGGCGAACTCCCCGATGGAGACGGTCGCTGTCATGCCCTTCAGCGAACACCCTCCAGCGGGGGGAGAGTCAACCGCCCGCGGTCAGTCCAGGACGAAGGTGAGCAGCAGGGTGTTCTGGAAGGCGCCGCGCCACCACGAATAGCCGAACCAGACGCCGGGGGTGACCTCCCGGATCTCGTCGTAGACCTGTGGTGTGGGGGACGGGTCGTAGTTGAGCGCCCAGGCCGGCCTGCCGTCGAGCATCGCGGGGGCGGTGTAAACGTATGCGGGCCAGGCCTCGTAGCCCGCGCCGGTGATGCGATTGGTCAGCATGCCGCCGTCGGGGCCGGTGTAGAAGACCTTGCCGATCCAGAACGCCGGGGCGATGCCCTGAATCGTCGGCGGCCGGGTCACCCAGCCGTTCGTCACGCCCATCGGCACATCGCCGCGGTCCGCGTCCCGGAAGACGGCGTCCTGCTGCTCGGGCGAACAGCGGAAGCGCAGCGAGTCGATCGTGGCCGCCCGGTTGTCCGGGTAGAGGACGCATCCGCCGCCATAGTCGGCGGCCGCCGCCGTGACTCCGGAATCCGCGGTCGCCGCCGGTGCGGCAATGCCGAGGAAGATGCCGGGAACCCCCAGGGAAAGCACCGCAGTGCTCAGGAAACGCGCCCTCATCGTGCTCATATCGGTACTCCAGAACTCCCGACCTACGTTCGATGGTAGGTCGATCTTGTTGTGCTGAACCCCGACTTACCCAACCTGTTACCGGCCATGCATCGAAGACATAACGACCGGTCGGGACGAATATCGCCGAGCGAATTTCGCGCGGCCGGGCGGTCGGCGGCCGGAGGCGCGGCGGTGTCCTGCGGTCCGCAGGGACTACGCTGATCAGTGACACTTTCCCCAGAGAGGAATATGCCGTGCAGCCCGGTGGTCAGTTCGACATGCAGCAGTTACTCGCCCAAGCGCAGCAGATGCAACAGGCGGTGATGGAAGCACAGGCCGAGATCTCCGCCGCGGAGGTCGAAGGGCAGGCCGGTGGCGGGCTGGTCAAGGTCACGATCAAGGCATCCGGCGAGGTCGTCGCGCTCACCATCGATCCGAAGGCGGTCGATCCGGAAGACGTGGACACGTTGCAGGACTTGGTGATCGGCGCGGTCAACGACGCGATGGCCAACGCGCAGCAGCTGGCGGCCGAGCGGCTCGGCCCGCTCTCGGGTGGGCTCGGCGGCGGTTCGCTGCCCGGGCTGCCGGGCTTCTGAGAGCCACGGGGACATAGCCGTTGTACGAGGGTCCGGTTCAGGATCTGATCGACGAGCTGGGCAAGCTGCCCGGCGTCGGTCCGAAGAGCGCCCAGCGCATCGCGTTTCACCTGCTGCAGGTGGAGCCGCCGGAGATCGATCGGTTGCAGGCCGCCCTGCAGAAGGTGCGCGACGGCGTGCAGTTCTGCGTGGTCTGCGGCACCGTCTCCGACGGCGAGAAGTGCCGTATCTGCGCCGACGCGCGCCGCGATCGCACGATGATCTGCGTGGTCGAGGAGCCCAAGGACGTGCAGGCGATCGAACGCACCCGTGAGTTCCGCGGTCGCTACCACGTGCTCGGCGGTGCGCTCGACCCGTTGAGCGGCATCGGGCCGGACCAGCTGCGGATCCGGGAGCTGTTGGCGCGCATCGGAAATCAGGAGGACGGCATCGATGTCACCGAGGTGATCATCGCGACCGACCCGAACACCGAGGGCGAGGCGACGGCCACCTACCTGGTGCGGATGCTGCGCGACTTCCCTGGTCTGAGCGTGACCAGGCTGGCGTCGGGGTTGCCGATGGGCGGCGATCTGGAGTTCGCCGACGAGCTGACGCTCGGCCGCGCGCTGTCCGGCCGGCGCGCGCTCTAGGCGCAGCCCCTGCCCCGAATCTACGGGGGTTGCGGTGCGCCGGGCACGGGTTACTGTGTCGGGGATGAGCATCGAATTCCTGCTGACCACGCTCGTCATCTGCGTGACGCCCGGTACCGGCGCGCTGTTCACCCTGGCGGCGGGGCTCTCCAGGGGCACGAGGGCCAGCGTGATCGCGGCGTTCGGCTGCACCATCGGGACCGTGCCGCATCTGGTCGCGGCGATGACCGGCCTGGCCGCGCTGCTCAACGCGAGTGCGGTCGCGTTCCAGACGTTGAAGTACCTCGGTGTCGCGTACCTGATCTACATGGCGTGGAGCACGTTCCGGGACAAGGGCGCGCTCACTGTGCCGGAGCAGCCGGATCAGGGCGCGCAGTCGGTGCGCAAGGTGGTCACCTCGGCGGTGCTGCTGAATCTGCTCAATCCGAAGCTGACCATCTTCGCCTTCGCGTTCCTGCCGCAGTTCGTGCCGAACGGCTCACCGAACGCGTTGGCGCGCATGCTCGAACTGAGCCTGGTCTTCATGCTCACCACGTTCGTGGTCTTCGCGATCTACGGCGTGTGCGCGGCGGCGCTGCGCAACCACGTCATCTCCAAGCCGGTCGTGGTGACCTGGATGCGCCGGGTATTCGGCGTCTCCTTCATCGCGCTGGCCGGGCGGCTGGCCGTGCAGAACCAGTGAGTCAGAGTTCGACGCGCGACCAGGGCAGGGTCTGCATCCGGGTGCGGTCGTCGGTGGCCCAGTCCCAGATCACCGCGGACACCGTCGGTGCGTCCAGCACCGTGGTGCCGAAGTGCTTGTCCGGGGCGCCATCTCGGTACTCGAGGGTGAACGCGCCGGTCTTCTCCCGGTAGGTCTGCATGTAGATCTGCTCGTCGCGTTCCACCACCAGGTACGGGTTCGGCGGGGCCAGCTCGGAAACCCATTGATCGGCAAGGGTTTTGGTCAGGTACGGGAATTCGCCCGCGCCGCCGTGGGTGACCGTCGCCGGCACGTGCCCGGCCGGGTCGATCAGCCAGGCCAGCTGCGGGTCGTAGACCGCGTAGTCCAGCGGCGTGGCGATCGCGAACAGCAGCTGCCGGACGAACCCGATCGCGTCGTACGGGCAGGGCACGTGCAACGCCGCGCCGGTAGGCGCGCCGCCCACCGGGTGCACGCTGAGGAAGCTGTCGTCCTCCGGGACCTCCGCGTCGGCCTTGTTCAGCTCGGCCGCGATCTGCGCGACCAGGCCCGCCTCGGGGAGTCCCTGCTGCGTGGCGAGGTACGCGTCGACCTCGGCGATCGATGACGCGACACCGGACGGCAGCAAGACGTGGTCATAGCTCACCCGGACAGGGTACGTACGCGGCCGGTCAGGCCAGGCGACGGGCCGGGTGCGGCTCGGCACAGGCGCAGCCGCCGGCCAGGTCGGCACAGTCGACGACGAAGGTGTGCCGCACGTAGTCGAGGTCTACGCAGTCGTTCTCGGTGCATTCGGTGAGCCGGGTCGAGTGCACGATCAGGGTGCCGTGGCAGTGGTCGACGGCGGACTCGCAGGACGAACAATCCGGCGCGCGCATGCGTCCTCCAGACGTGATCGGTTCGTTATCTTCGTGTTTACCACCTCCGCGCGGCCCGCCGCGGGAGGCAGGCGGCGTGTGTCGTACCGCCGCCCGCGTTTGCGCAGTTCGGCGCACCCGGCGACCGCTGCGCGATTGTGTCTCACGCCGCGTCCGGCATGTGGTGAACTTGCTGCATGGGCATCAAGGTGTCGCTCGAACACCGGACCATTTACACCTTCGACCGGCCGGTCGAGATACACCCGCACGTGGTGCGCCTGCGCCCGGCGCCGCATTCGCGCACCACGATCGATGCCTATTCCATGCGGGTGACCCCGGCCGCGCACTTCTGCAACTGGCAGCAGGACGCGTTCGGCAATTTCCTTGCGCGACTGGTGTTTCCGGAGCCCGCGCGAGAACTGTCGATCACCGTCGGCCTGATCGCCGATCTCGAGGTGGTCAACCCGTTCGACTTCTTCATCGAGGACGCCGCCGAGCACTACCCGTTCGGCTACGGCGCGGAACTGCGCAGGGACCTGGAGCCGTATCTGCGGCCGGTGGACGAGGCGGAGCCGGGCTCCGGGCCGGGCGAGCTGGTCAAGGACTGGGTACGCGCGCACGACGTCACGGATCGGCCGCGCACCATCGACTTCCTGGTCGATCTCAATCAGGCGCTGCGCCACGACGTCGGCTACACGATCCGGATGGAGGCCGGGGTGCAGACCCCCGACCACACGCTGCGCGGGGCGCTCGGTTCGTGCCGGGACTCGGCCTGGTTGCTGGTGTCGATCCTGCGCGAACTCGGGCTCGCGGCGCGGTTCGTGTCCGGGTATCTGGTGCAGCTGGCACAGGATGTGCCGTCGCTGGACGGGCCGTCGGGGCCGCGGGCCGACTTCACCGACCTGCACGCCTGGACCGAGGTGTATCTGCCCGGCGCAGGCTGGGTCGGGCTGGATCCCACCTCGGGGCTGTTCGCCGGGGAGGGGCACATTCCGCTGGCGGCGACGCCGCATCCGGTGTCCGCCGCGCCGATCACCGGGGCGACCGGGCCGACCGGCGCCACCATGGAGTTCTCCAACACGGTCCGGCGGTTCCACGAGGATCCTCGGGTTACCTTGCCTTACACCGACTCTCAGTGGGAGCGGATCACCGCGTCCGGCGCCGCGGTGGACGCGCGGATGGCCGCCGAGGACGTGGGTTTGACCGTCGGCGGTGAACCGACGTTCGTCTCCATCGACGATCAGACCGGGGCGGAATGGACCACCGAGGCCGACGGCGCGCACAAGCGGGAACGCGCGGTCGATCTGGCCGATCGGTTGCGCCGGATCTACGCGCCGACCGGGCTGGCGCAGTATCGGCAGGGGAAGTGGTATCCGGGAGAACCGTTGCCGCGCTGGGAGATCGCGGTCGCCTGGCGCGACGACGGCGAGCCGGCGTGGACGCGGCAGGACCTGCTCGCCGACCCGTGGGGTCCGTCGGCGGGGCGGGCGACGGATTCCGACGCCGCACGGGAGTTGATCGCGCACGTGGCGGCGGGCCTGGGGCTGCCGCAGCGCCAGGTCCGTCCGGCCTACGAGGACCCGCTGCTCCGGCTGGCCGGGAAAGTCCGTGCTCCGGAGGGAGATCCGGTCGATCCGATCGACGACCTCGACCCCGATGTGGACTCGGCTCAGGCCCGCAAGGAACTCCTGGCCCGCCTCGACGCCGAGGTCACCGAGCCGACGGCCTACGTGCTGTCGCTGTATCGCCGTGCCGACGGCTCCGGCTGGGCCAGCGCGGACTGGCGTCTGCGCCGCGGCGTCTGCGCCGCCCAGCCCGCCGGGCGAATCGTGTTGACGGAGGGCGATTCTCCGGCCGGGCTGCGCCTGCCCCTGGACTCCGTCTCCTGGCACACGCCACCGCAACGCCCCGACCACGATCCACTGTTTGCCGCGCCGCTGGCGGTCGAGCGCGCCGAGGAGCCCGCGGTCGTCGAGCCCGCCGACTGGGAGCCGACGACCGCCCTGGTCGGCGAGGTCCGCAACGGCCGACTGCACGTATTCCTGCCGCCCGTCACGGAACTCGACGACTTCCTCGATCTGGTGCGCCGAATCGAGGACGCGGCGGTGGCCATCGATTGCCCCGTGGTGCTGGAGGGCTACGCCCCGCCGGTCGACGCTCGCCTGCGCACCTTCTCGGTCACCCCGGATCCGGGCGTGATCGAGGTCAACGTGCAGCCGACGATCTCCTTCGCCGAGCAGTCCGAGCTGCTGTCCACCCTGTACGAGCAGGCTCGCCTGGCCCGGTTGAGCACCGAATCGTTCGATGTCGACGGCACGCACAGCGGCACCGGCGGCGGCAACCACATCACGCTCGGCGGCGCCACGCCCGCGCGGTCGCCGCTGCTGCGCCGGCCCGATCTGCTGGTCTCGATGCTGACCTATTGGCAGCGGCATCCGTCGCTGTCCTACCTGTTCGCCGGCCGGTTCGTCGGACCGACCTCGCAGGCGCCGCGGGTGGACGAGGGGCGCGAGGAAACGCTGTACGAACTGGAGATCGCGTTCGCCGAGATCGCGCGCCTGGCCAAGCCGAGCCGGCTTGCGCGGGTGGCGGATTCGGCCGCCCGCTCGGTGGGTTCGGCGCCGTGGCACATCGATCGCGCGCTGCGTCATCTGCTCACCGATCTCACCGGCAATACCCACCGCGCCGAGTTCTGCATCGACAAGCTCTACAGCCCCGAAACCGCCAGGGGCAGGCTCGGATTGGTGGAGCTGCGCGGCTTCGAGATGCCGCCGCACTTCCAGCTGGCGATGGTGCAGTCGCTGCTGGTGCGCGGCCTGGTCGCGCGCTTCTGGTCGAAACCCCTGCGGGCGCCGCTGATTCGGCACGGTGCGAATCTGCACGGACGATATCTGCTGCCGCACTTCGTGATCGCCGATATCGCCGAGGTCGCCGCCGACCTGTGCGCGCACGGCATCGACTTCGACGCGGCCTGGCTCGACCCGTTCGCCGAGTTCCGCTTTCCGCGCATCGGCACCGTCATGCTCGGCGATATCGAGCTCGAGCTGCGCGGCGCCATCGAACCGTGGCACACCCTCGGCGAGCAGACCACCACGGCGGGCACCGCCCGCTACGTCGACTCCTCGGTGGAGCGCCTCCAGGTGCGGGTGACCGGCGCTGATCGCGGCCGCACCGTGCTGACCTGCAACGGCATGCCGGTCCCGCTGCTGGCCACCGACCAGGCCGACGTACAGGTCGCGGGCGTGCGGTACCGGGCGTGGCAGCCACCGAACTCGCTGCATCCGTCGATCACCGTCGATGTGCCGCTGGTGTTCGACCTGGTCGACACCGACACCGGTCTGTCCCGCGGCGGCTGCACCTACCACGTGGCGCACCCGGGTGGCATGGCCTACGCCGAACCTCCGGTCAACGCCGCTGCGGCGCAATCGCGGCGCAACCGGCGCTTCGAGGCGGCCGGCCACACCACGGCACGGATCGATCCGGGGGAGTTACGTGCGAAAATGGCGGCACAGTCCATGGACAGCGGTGTGCGGGGCATCCTCGATCTGCGCCGGGCGCGGACCGTCTGGGGATCGATCGGCGACCGTTAGGCACCCTCTGGCAGCGGAAGTGAGGTCGGCGCGGTGACGATGCGCGAGGACGCACTGCGGGAGACGACGGCGGTGCCCGGCGTGCGCGAGCAGGTGGCCGAGCAGTTCGCGCGCTACCGGACCGGCGGCGTGGACACGGCGCCCTACGACGAATGCGGCGGGCCGACCGAGGGCTACTACGACGAGCTGGTCGACGCGGACGGCAAGGTGCGCCGGATGTGGTCGGAGCTGTCCGCCGATTTCGTCGAACTCGGCACGGCCGGACTCGGCCGGCTCGACAGCCGGGTGCGCAGGCTGATCGAAGACGACGGCATCACCTACACCGAGGTCACCGGGGCGGGCGAGCAGGCGGTGACCACGCCGTGGCGGCTCGATCCGATCCCGCTGCTGATCTCTGCGGACGACTGGACCCGGCTGGAGGCAGGCCTGGTGCAGCGCTCACGGGTGCTCGACGAGGTGCTCACCGATGTCTACGGGCCGCGGCGCACGCTCACCAGCGGGCTGCTGCCGCCCGAGGTGATCTTCGGTTACCGCGGCTATGTCCGTGCCGCGCACGGCATTACGGTGCCGGGCCGGCACCAGCTGTTCCTGCACGGGTGCGATATCAGCCGGTGGAGCGACGGCCAGTTCCGGGTGACCGCGGACTGGGCGCAGGCACCGTCCGGCGCGGGATACGCGCTGGCCGACCGGCGGGTGGTGTCCACGGCGATCCCGGAGGCGTTCGAGCATTCCAATCCGCGCCCGCTCACCCCGTTCGCCCGGGCGATGCGGCTGATGCTGATCGAGTCGGCGCAGGAGGGCGAGTCCGACGATCCGTTCGTGGTGGTGCTGAGTCCCGGCGTGCACTCCGAGACCGCGTTCGATCAGGCCAATCTCGCGTCCATGCTCGGCTTCCCGCTGGTGGAGAGCGCGGATCTGGTGGTGCGCGACGCCGCGCTGTGGATGCGCTCGCTCGGCACGCTGCGCCGGGTCGACGTGGTGCTGCGCCGGGTGGATGCCGAGTTCTCCGATCCGCTCGACCTGCGGCCGGATTCGCGGCTCGGCGTGGTCGGGCTGGTGGAGGTGTTGCGCCGGGGCGCGGTCACCGTGGTGAACACGCTGGGCAGCGGGCTGCTGGAGAACCCGGCGTTGACCGGATTCCTGCCGCGGCTGTCCCGCGCGCTGCTCGGGGAGGATCTGCTGCTGGAAAGCGCGCCGACCTATTGGGGCGGGGACGAGAAGGAACGCGCGCACCTGACGAAGAACCTGCACCGGTTGATCATTCGGTCCGCGGTCGACGGCGCCACGCTCTTCGGCCCGGAACTATCCATCCGGCAGCGCGCCGATCTGCGCGCCCGGATCGAGGAGAGCGGCTGGCAGTGGGTCGGGCAGGAACCCGCGCAGTTCTCGGTGGCGCCCGCGGTCGAAGGATACGGCGGGCTGACCCCGGCGCCGGTCGGCATGCGGCTGTTCTCGATGGCGCGGCGCAGCGGGTATACCGCGATGGCGGGCGGGCTCGGGCAGCTGCATCAGCGCACGGTGCCCGATCGAGCGGTGATCAAGGTCGCGGCCAAGGACATCTGGGTCCGGGCGGCGCCGGCGACGGTGCCCGCGGTCGGCACCGAGGCGCCGCACGAGGAGCGCGAACGGCGGGCGGCCCCGGTCGTCGCGGCGATCAGTTCGCCGCGTGTGCTCAACGACCTGTTCTGGATGGGGCGCTACAGCGAGCGGGCGGAATCCGCGGCGCGGTTGCTCATCGCCACCCATGCGCGTTATCAGGACTACCGCTATCGGCCGTGGCTGGAGGGCGCCGAGGCGGTTCCGGTCTTGATGGCGGCGCTGGGCCGGGCCACCGCGACCGTCGCTCCGGCCGCCGTGCTGTACGGCGATGCCGATGCCGATGGCGTTGCGCCAGTGCAGGATTCCCCGCAGGCGGGCCAGAGCCAGCAGCAATCGCAGTCGACGGGCGAACCACCGGCCGCGGCCGAGACCGATATCGCGGGTGTCGAGGACGCCGACTCGGGTATTGCCGAGGAGATGAACGTGACCATCCGACCAGGCGTGCTGCACCGGGCGATGGTCGCCGCGGCGAGCGCGGCGCAGGAGCAGGGCGTCCCGCCGCCCGGACCGGTGTGGACGCCGGTGGCCGGCGCGTCCAGGGAGGGCTACGAATACTTGGCGGCGTTGACCATCGACCGCGACCTGCCCGGCTCCCTGGCCTTCGCGATCGACCGCTACGAGAACGCCGCCCGCGCCGTGCGCGATCAGCTCTCCGCCGATACCTGGATGATCCTCAGCGCGGTGGACCGCGCGCTCGCGGAGTACCGCGGCACGCACGGGGACCGGGAATCGGCGCTCTCGGCGGTGCATTCGCTGACCTTGGCGGCGCTGCTGTCGCTGTCCGGCATCGGCGCCGAATCGCTGGTGCGCGACTCCGGTTGGTACGTCATGGATATCGGCAAGCGCATCGAGCGCGGACTGGCGCTGACCGCGCTGATGTCGGCGGCGTTGACCCAGACCTATCCGGGTGAAGCCGAGCGGGTGGTCACCGAGTCGGTGCTGCGCGCCACCGAGTCCCAGGTGAGTTACCGTCGGCGGCACGGAGATTCGGTGCGCATCTCCGCCGTCGCCGGCCTGCTGCTCTTCGATACCGCCAATCCGCGATCGCTGGCCTACCAGCTCGATCGGCTGGACGCCGACCTGCAGGCGCTGCCCGGCGCGTCGGGATCGTCGCGGCCGCAACGCCTGCTGGCCGACGCGCAACGGATGCTGCGCCGGGTCGACCCGGACGATCTCGACGTCACCGACGACGACGGCATGCGCACCGAACTACTCGAACTGCTGGAGGGTGTGCACCTGCGGCTGCGCAAGCTGTCCGAATCGTTCGAGACCTCGAGGCTGTCGCTGCCCGCGGGCTTCCAGCCGCTGTGGGGCAGCACCAGGGTGGTCGGATGAGCGGCCGCAACGGGGCCGCCCGGCGCTATCGGGTGGCCCACCGCACCACGTACTGCTATTCCGACGAGGTCACGAGCTCGTATGGGCGCGCGTACCTCACGCCGCGCGAATTCCCCGGGCAGCGCCTGCTTTCGCACGACATCTCGATCGATCCGGTGCCCTCGGATCAGTCGGTCGGCCCGGATGTGTACGGCAACACCACCTCCTACTTCCACGTCACCGCCGAGCATCGGACCCTGGTGGTCACCGGCGAATCCCTGGTCGAGGTCGACCGTCCCGGCCGCGCCGCGAACGGACCGGCGGTGCAGGCGTGGGAGCACGCCCGTCCGAGCGGCGCGACCGGCCCGCTGGCCGTGGAGTTCACCCTCGATCTGCAACCACCCGAGATCACCCCCGAGGTCCGGGCGTACGCGGCCGAGTCGCTGACCCCCGGCCGGCCGCTCATCGACGCGGTGGCCGAACTGAACACGCGCATCCACACCGACTTCACCTACCGGTCCGGCTCGACCACCGTCTCCACCAGGGTCGCCGACGTGTTCGCCGCCCGGGCCGGGGTCTGCCAGGACTTCGCGCGAATCGGCGTGGCCTGCTTGCGATCCCACGGCCTGGCCGCTCGCTACGTGTCCGGCTACCTGGCCACCGACCCGCCGCCGGGCAAGGAACGCATGGTCGGGGCCGACGCCACGCACGCCTGGTCGGCGGTGTGGGTGCCGGGCGCCGACGAGCACGACCGCACCGGTCACTGGATCGACTTCGACCCGACCAACGACCAATTCGGCGACGAGCGCTACGTCACGGTGGCCTGGGGGCGGGACTACGCCGACGTGCCGCCGCTGCGCGGCATCATCTATACCGACGCCAAGGAGAGCACAATTACCGTCTCGGTCGATGTCTCTCCGGTGGAGGTGTAACCCGCGTGCGCGATTTCGCCTGCCCCAACTGCGGTCAGCAGTTGGCCTTCGAGAACTCGGTGTGCCTGTCCTGTTCCAGCCCACTGGGTTTCAGCCTCGCCGACATCGCCCTGGTGGTGATCGGCGCGCCGCCCGGCTCGGCGGACGAGCCGATGACCGGTGTGGTGGACGCCAGCCGCTTCCGGCTCTGCGACAACCTGCATGTGGCGCAATGCAATTGGCTCGTCGCCGTGCCCGAGCCCGCGGCGGACGCGCGCCCGGACGGCAACGGGAACTCGACGCCCGAACCGGTGCTGTGCGAATCCTGCCGGCTCACCCGGACCCGCCCCAACGATCTCGACCCCGCGGGCCTGGCCGCCTTCGCCGAAGCCGAGGCGGCCAAGCGCAGGCTGATCGTCGAGCTGACCGAGCTCGGCCTGCCGATCGTCGGCCGCGACCGGGACCCGGATCGCGGCCTCGCCTTCGACCTGCTCACCAGCGCCAGCGGAAACGTCGTCACCGGTCACCGGAACGGCGTGATCACCCTCGACCTGGCCGAGGCCAACGACCCGCACCGCGAACAGCTGCGCATCGAAATGGACGAGCCCTACCGCACCCTGCTCGGCCACTTCCGCCACGAGATCGGCCACTACTACTACATGATCCTGGTCGCCTCCGACGAAGCCGCGCAACGCTTTCGCGCCCTCTTCGGCGACCCGGACGCCGACTATCAGGCGGCGCTGAACCGCCACTACTCCGACGGCGCCCCCGCGGGCTGGGAATCGGACTACGTCTCCTCCTACGCCACCATGCACCCCGCCGAGGACTGGGCCGAAACCTTCGCCCACTACCTGCACATCCGCGACACCCTGGACACCGCCGCCGCTTTCGGTTTCGCCCCCGCGGGCGCCTCCCTCGACCGCCCGCAGATCGGCCGCGCCGGCTTCGACAAGATCATCGATCTCTGGCTTCCCCTGGCCTGGTCGCTCAACATGGTCAACCGTTCGATGGGCCATCCCGACCTCTATCCGTTCGTCCTGCCCGACCGCGTCCTCGACAAGATGCGCCTGGTCCACGACCTCTGCGCCACTCCACGCTGACCTGAGGCAGCCGAGCACGGTGGCGCGACCGACGGGTGTGGACTAACCTCTTAGCTAAGGAGGTGGGGCACGATGGGCGAAGCGGCCGGGCAGTTCAACATCCACGAGGCGAAGACGAATCTGTCGCGCATCATCGAGCGGGTCGAACGCGGCGAGGAGATCATCATCAGCCGGGCCGGTCAGCCGGTCGCCAAAGTGGTTCCGCTGAGCCGCAGCGCGAACCGGGGCGGTCGCGGCTCGCTGAGCGGGCGGCTGGTCCTCGCTCCCGACTGGGACTCCGAGGAGACCAACGCCCAGATCGCCGGCGACTTCGGGACGGTGCCGTGAGGCTGCTGCTCGACACCCACGTGGTGCTGTGGTGGCTGACCGACGATCCGACGCTCTCCGATGCGCTGAAGGAACGAATCACCCACGACCCGGACGTCCTGATCAGTGCGGCCACGATCTGGGAGGTCGCCATCAAGCAGGCCCTCGGCAAGCTACACGGCCCGGTCGGATTGGCGGACTACATCGGCAACGGCGGCTTCATTCCGCTGCCGATCGGCCTCGACCACGCGGCCGCGGCCGGCCGGCTGCCGCCGATCCACCGGGACCCGTTCGATCGAATGCTGGTGGCGCAGGCGCAATACGAGGACCTCACACTGGTCACCCGCGACCCGTGGTGCCAGCGGTACGACGTCGCCGTTCTGCCCGTGTGAATCCGGGTCAGGCGTGCGCGGCGTAGATGTGGGCGGAAACCTCGTCGCGCATGTGGATGAAATCGGGGTGGGGACGCAGGGTGGTGAAGGAGGGGTCCGCGAGCCCGGACTTGAACGCGGTCGGCCGGTCGTAGATGACGCGGCCGGGGCGGGTGCCCATGACCAGGACCCGGGTGCCCAGCAGCAGGGCCTCGTCGATGCTGTGGGTGACGAACAGGACCGTCTTCTTCCGGTCACGCCAGAGGGTCCGCAGTTCGCCCTGGAGGTTTTCCCGGGTGAGGGCGTCCAGGGCGCCGAACGGTTCGTCCATCAGGATGATCTGGGGATCGTTGACCAGCACGCGGGCTATCTGGGCGCGCTGCTGCTGGCCGCCGGAGAGTTCGTAGGGACGGCGGCTGCCGAGGTGGTCGAGCCCGACCAGGGTGAGCATGCGGTCGGCCTCGGCGACGCGCTGATCGCGCGGCACGCCACGGACTTTGGGGCCGAACTCGACGTTCTGGCGGACGGACAGCCAGGGGTAGAGGTTCGGCTGCTGGAACACGACGCCCCGATCGGGGTCGGGTCCGGTGATCGGGCGGCCGCCGACCTGGACCGTGCCCTCGGTCGGTTCCAGGAAACCGGCGAGCAGGTTCAGCAAGGTGGACTTGCCGCAGCCGGAAGGACCTACGACACAGACGAACTCGCCGCCGTCGATGGACAGATCGGTCGGCGCGAGCACCTGCGTCGGGCCGTCGTCACCGGGGTAGCTCTTGCTCACCCCGGTGAGCCGGACGAGCTCGGTCACGAGTTCGCGCCCTTGGCCGCATCGCCGTAAATGCCGGTGCGGTACGCGGACTCGTCGCCGACCGCGCCGATTCCGCCCTGGCTCAACAGGAATTCGGCCGTCTTGTGCAGATCGGCGCCGAAACCGCCGCCCAGGTACTTCGGATCGGCCTGCTCGGCCGCGCCGAGGTAGGTGTATCCGGCCAGCTGCGGCCCGACCAGCTTCGGCTCGATGCCGAGTTGCGCGCCGATCGAGACGGCCGCCTCCTCCGGCTTGGTGCGCAGCTGCGTCACCGCGTAGTCCTGCACCTTCGCCCACACCACCGCGAATCGCGGGTTCTCGTCGAGGAACTTCTTGCTCGCGACGGCCAGGTCGAAGGTCGGCGCGCCGGCGGCGGCGGTGTCGGCGCTGGAGGTGACCACGTGGCCGCCGGATTCGGCGAGCTTCGACAGGGTCGGATCCCACACCCAGGCCGCGTCGATCTGACCGCCGTTCCAGGCGCCGGGAATCGCGTCGGGGGCCATGTTGATCAACTGCACGTCGGCGGCCAGGCCGGCCTTGCCGAGCGCGGCGAGCAGGCTGTAATGCGCGGTGCTGCCGAACGGTGTCGCGACGCGCTTGCCGCGCAACCCGGCCAGCGAGGTGATCGAATTGTCCTTGGCGATCAGCGATTCCGACTTGCCGATCACGTCGTGGATCCACAGCACCCGCACCGGCAGATTCAGCGGCGCGGACAGCGCCTTGGTCGCCGGGCTCGAGCCCATGGTGCCGATGTCGAGGCTGCCCGCGCCGAACGCCTGGACCACGTCGGCGCCCGAGGAGAACTGGCTCCAGGTGACCTTCGCGTTCGGCAGGCAGGCGGCGAGCAGTCCGCGATCCTTCACCAGCAGGTCGGCATTCGGGATGGCCTGGAAGCCGATCCGGGCCGTCGCGGTCACGCTCGGATCCGCCGCGAACGGGCACGCCGTCTGCGCCCCCGCGGCCGCGGTGTCCCCGCGCCCGGACTCGACGCATCCTGCGGTCGTCGCGACCACGGCGGCGACGGCCAGACCGGCGGTGACCGCCCGGCGGATTGCGGATTTCATACCTTGCCTTTCCACGGAACTGCTTTGCCACCAAGAAATTTGATGACCGAGTCGAGCACGAGTGCGGCGCCGCCGATCACGATGATGCAGGCGATGGTCAGCGGCGTATTCAGCTGCGTGCCGGAGATGTACGCGAGGCCGCCGATGCCGGGGATGCCGTTGTTCAGCTCGGCGGCGACCACGGTGGTCCAGGCGAACGCGGTGGCGATCCGGATGCCGCCGATCACCTCGGGCAGCGTCGCGGGCAGCACCACCCGCGAAATCACCTGGGCGCGACCGGCGCCCAGCGAGCGGGCGGCATTGAGATAGTCCTGTTTGACGCCGGTGACGCCGCTCAGCGTCGCGACGGCGATCGGCGGGAACGCGGCCAGGAACAGCAGCCAGATCTTCGACATGTCGCCGATGCCGAACCACACGATCAGCAGGCCGATATAGCCGAGCGGCGGCAGCGACCGCAGGAAGTTCAGGATCGGCTCGGTGACCAGCCGCACCGGGGTGAGCATGCCCATCCCGAACCCGATCAGCGGGCCGGCCACGATCGCCAGGCCGACCCCGGCGGCGATCCGCTGCAGGCTGGCCAGCAGATGCTCCCACAGGTAATAGTTCTGCTCACCGATCACCGTGCGATCCACCCCCGCCGCGATCTGATGGCGAGAGTTGGCGCGCACGAACGCATCCCACACCGCGTGCGGCGACGGCAGATACAGCGGATCGACCAGACCGGCGGCGGTGACCACGGTCCACACCCCGAGCACGAGCGCCAGCGCGCCGATCCGGGTCACCGCCGGACCGAGCAGGCGGCGGTAGTTGCGCCGGCGTCGCGGCACGGCGGCGGGCGCGTCCGCACCCACCGCCGGCGCGTCCGGCGTGGTGACGGCGGTCATGCGGCGCTCGGTGGCAATCCACGCCGATGCTGGCCCACGTCGGACACGGCACTCTCCTCAAAACTCGGCAAACCTCGACGCTATCCGCGCCGAGGCGGTCGAGGGGAGAGTTAGAAACGTCGTGAACTTAATCGGCGGGCGGGCCGATCACGCTATTCCGTTGACGCTGCCGTTCATCCCGTTGACGCCGTTCATCCCCACGGGCTCGCCGATGTTGCCCGCCAACCACTGGTTCTGCGCCAATGTCTCGAAAACGCAGATCAGCAACAGCTTCCGGCTGCGCCTGCTGACCGAGTACTCGAGATCGGGCGCGGTTTCCGGACCACGCAGCGCGCTGCTGATGCCTTTACGCAGGTTCGGTTCGGACAGCAGCCAGAACAATTCCGGCCCGATCAATACCGATTGGCCGCCGGTTTCGTGGAACCAGCGGCCGGCGAATTCGATCAACAGGTCGGTGAACGCGTCCCCGCTTTCCACCGACTCGGTGAGCTGGCTCAGCGCGCCCGATCGGTCCACGCTGCTTTGGATCACCGAGGCGAGCCTGCTCGCTACTTCACGGAACTGATCGACGTCCTGGTCCTGCCAGACGGTGAGCGACATGCGTTTTCTCCATCGAAGTAGTCGAGCGTGGGTGAGTTACTAACTACCTGGACGTTGCCGCGGGATTATCGGTGGTTGACCAGCTTTCGGCCCTCGGCGTCGAAGGTGTTGAAGCGCACGGGGGTATTCGGGCCTGCGGCGAAGGGTCCCGCCGCGGGCTTCGCGGTCTCGTGCCCGTTCACCTGGTTCTGGCCATTGACCTGCGGATGCCCGTTGAGCTGCGGCGATTGCCCGTTGAGCTGCGGCGATGTCACCTGTTCCGGCAGTTCCCCCGCGGTCTCGTAGTGATCGACCTCCGGCGCGACCGGCTCCGGGAGCTGGCGCGCCGCGGTGCTGCGGCCGAGCAGAATCAACGTGAGATGCACCGCGAACAGCAGTGTGAGCGGCATTCCGGCATAGATGATCAAGGACACCGGGCCGCCGCCGATCTCGCGCGCGTATTCGATATTCCCGGCCACCGATACCAGCGTGGAAAGAACGAAAAGCCCGGTGGCATACCACCAGCCCGCGCTGCGTTTCGGGAATGACGCGGTGGCGACGATGGAACCGACGACCAGTCCGTCGATGGCGATCGGCACATTGGACGCGAGATCGGCCTCCACCAGATTGCGCACGGCTAGATGGTGCAGTGCGGCAAAAGACATCTCGAACGCCTTGAGCGCGACCACCGAGGAAACGATCAGCGACAGATACAACGGACGCGGCCGCAGGATGCCGCGCCAGCGAGTCCATATCGGGGGACGGCGTGGCATTACCGGCTGCGCCATTGATTCGGCAGGCAACCCCGGCGTGATCGTCGTCATAGCGGGGAGCGTAGCGCGTCTATAGCTCAGCGCCCCGGAGCTTATCGGCCGAGTCGCGTTTGTGGATTGTCGAGGCCCCGACCTCGCATTGTGTTATCCGGTGCCGGAGTTCCTAGGCGCGCAGGCGTTCACGGCGAAGTTGCTCGACCTCCGGCATCGGCAGCGGCGCCAATTCGGTGACCCCGAGCGCCCGCATCAGCAGCAGGTCGGCCAATTCCGGATTGCGGGCCAGCGCGGGACCGTGCATGTAGGTGCCGATCACCGAGCCCTGCACCACGCCCTCGAGGCCGTCGCCGACCCCGTTGCCGACGCCGCGGGTGACCTTGGCCAGCCCGGTCGCGTCGCCGCCGAGTTTCGTGCCGCCCCGGTGGTTTTCGAAGCCGGTCAGCGCCGCGCTGAGCCCGGGCAGCAGGGGCGCGGTGGTCACCTCGCCGATCGCGCGCTTGGGCTGCGGCGAGGTGGTCACGTCGATCATGCCGACGCCGTCCACGCGTTCGCCCGAGGACGTCTCGTACCACTGGCCGAGCACCTGGATGGCGGCGCAGATGGCCAGCACCGGAGTGCCGTTCGCGGCCGCCTGCTGCAGGCCGGGGTAGCGCTGCAGGTGCCGGGTGGCCAGGCGCTGCGCCGAATCCTCCGCGCCGCCAAGGGTATAGATGTCCAGGGAGTCGGGAACCGGGTCGGCCAGGGTGACCTCGACGACCTCGGCGGCGTAGCCGCGCAGCCGCAGCCGCTGCCGCAGCACCAGCGCGTTGCCGCCGTCGCCGTAGGTGCCCATCACATCGGGCAGCACCAGACCGATACGCACGGTCGATTCGCTCATGATTTCGCCTCGAGGTCGCGGTTGAGATCCCGGAACGCGGTGTAGTTTGCCAGCACCTCGACGTGCCCCGCCGGGCAGGAGGCGATGGCCCGCAACGGATTCGGCACCGTGGTGTGCTCGACGCCCGCGTAGGTGAGGCGCACGGCGAGGTCGGTGGCCCGCTCGCCGGAGGCGACCACCTGGACGCCTTCGAAGTGCTCGAACCGCACATCCCACAGCCAGGACAGGTCCTCGCCGTCGGGCACCTGCCCGTTCACCGCGATCACCAGCCCGGCCGAACTCGGCTCGATCATGGACAGCGCTTCCTGCCAGCCCGCCGGGTTCTTCGCCAGCAGCAGCCGGGCGGCGTGCTCGCCGACCTGCACGGTCCGGTAGCGGCCGGCGATCTCGCGCACGGTACCGGTCGCGGTGACCGCGGCCGCCGGATCGGCGCCGAGCGCGATCGCCGCGGCGACCGCCTGCGCGGCGTTGCCGCGATTGGCCCGGCCGGGCAGCGCCAGTTTCAGCGGGAATCGCTGCTTGTCCGGACCGACCAGATCGTCGCCGTCGAGCCACCAATCGGGTTCGGGCCGTTCGAAATCCGCACCGGTACTGCGCCAGTGTTCACCCTCCCACAAGATAGGCTCGCCGCTGCGCGGACAGCTGGTCGCGTCCATCGACCAGCCGCTGCCCGCGGCCACCCACACCACGTTCGGGTGGTCGTAGGCGATCGAGGTGACCAGCACGTCGTCGCAGTTGGCGATCACCACGGTGTCGGGGTGCCGGGCCAGGCCGGCCCGCAGCTTGCGTTCGATCATGTTGATCTCGCCGACCCGGTCCAGCTGGTCGCGGCTCAGATTGAGCAGCACGACCGCGGCGGGGTTCAGCGCGTCGGTGACGTGCGGCAGGTGCAGCTCGTCCACCTCGATCGCGGCCAGTTCGACGCCGCGGTGGGCGCTGAGCGCGGCCACGATGCCCGCGTCCATGTTGGCGCCGTCGGCCTGGGTGGCGACCGCGCCGAGCGTGCTGAGCGCCGCGGTGGTCATCCTGGTCGTGGTCGACTTGCCGTTGGTGCCGGTGATCAGCACCGTGCGCCGGCCGCGGCCGAGCTGGTCCATGATCGTCTTGTCGATCTGCAGCGCGATGAGCCCGCCGATCATCGATCCCTTGCCGCGTCCCGCCTTCTGCGAGGCCCACGACGCTGCCGCCGCGGCCCGCAGGGCGATTCGCCCACGCACCGAAATGTCTGCCACGCCGCGAGTCTATGTTCGACCCGGGTGATCGGCGCGGCCCGGGCCGGTGGCGTAGCCCACCCCGGCGCGGCTAGCCCTGGTACAGCGTGCTGTTGTAGTTGGCCGGGGCGTAGTGGCGTTCGAGTTCCTCGAGCGTTTCGGTGGTGTCGGTCTGGACCTCTTTGACCAGGCGCGGCCAGGACGGCAGGCCGTCGTCGGGCCACTGCTCCGGCTCCCACAGATGGCTGCGCAGGAACGCCTTCGCGCAGTGGAAATAGATCTGCTCGATGTCGACCTCGACGGCGAGGATCGGGCGGTGCCCGCGCACCACCATCTCGTCGAAGTAGGGGGCGTCGCGCACGAGGCGGGCGCGCCCGTTGATCCGCAGGGTCTGGCTGCGGCCCGGGATGACGAACAGCAGGCCGATGTGCGGATTGGCCAGGATGTTGAAGTAGCCGTCCGCGCGCCGGTTGCCGGGGCGTTCGGGAATCGCGAGGGTCCGGTCGTCGAGGACCCGGACGAAGCCCGCCGGATCGCCCTTCGGCGACGCGTCGCAGTTGCCCTGCGCGTCGCTGGTGCTCATGACCAGGAACGGGGTGGCGGCGATCCAGTCGCGATCCCGGGGATGCAGCGTGACCCGCTCCTTGTTCGCGGCCCGGGAACCCACCTCGCCCAGCAGGTTTCGCAGTTCGACGGGGTCGGTGAGCTGTTCGGTGGACTCGCGCATACCCGATTCAAGCATCCGGAGCGCGGTGCGCCGCCGGGAGATCGATCACATCAGATCTGCACGTCGAACAGGTTGGGCTGACCGGCGGCGTAGCGGTCCGCGTCCATCTGGCGCAGCGGCTCGAGTTCGGTCGCGCGGTAGAGCGTGTACATCCGGCAGCGTTCGGCGTCCGAGCCGGACACGTCGAGCAGCGCGTTCACCGCCGCCCGCGCCGACTCGTTCGCGCCCTCCATGGTCGCCAGGTCGACATTGGTGCGGACGTAATCGCCCGCCAGGAACAGGTTTTCGAGTGCGCCGTGCGGCTCCGGCCGGAACTCCCAGGAGCCGGCGGTGTTGATCAGCAGCGGGTCGGCGTTGGCGTTGCGGTGCGGCCCCTCCTGCCAGGTGATGCCGGGGTCGAGGTGCCAGGAGTGCAGGTCGGCGTCGCGCAGCACGTCGCCGCGGTCGTTGAGGTGGGCCGCGATCTGCGCCCACACCTCGCGGGCGATCTCGTCGTGGGTGCACTCCTTGGCCGGCTTGCCGTACAGCATGCCCGGGGTGTTCCAGTCGGAGATGTCGACCGACAGGCAGTCCTGCACGGAGCCGTCGCCGAAGTCGGTGAATTTGCGCGCCCACACCTGGTTTTGATTGATCGAGGTGAGCGCCCACGGGGCATCGATGTAGGCGGTGTGGCCGCGCGAGATGTCCGCGGGCCTGCGCAGATAGAACTGGAGGCCGTTCATCCAGTCGGAGAAGAGCCGGTCCATCGCGGCCAGCTCGGGGCGCACCGCCAGCACGTCCTTCGACCACAGGGCGCGCGCCTGTTCGGCGGGCACGGCGACCACGAAGTAGTCGGCATCGATGCTGCGTTGCGTGCCGGACCTGTCCACGATCCTCGCCGCGGTGATCCGGCCGTCGCGCACGTCGAGCCCGCGCACCTCGGCGCCGAGCTCGAAGCGCACGCCCAGTTCGCGCATCCGCTGCAGCCACGGCTCGATCCAGACGGCGTTGGTCGGCCCGTTCAGCACCCGGTCGAGGCCGCCGTCGTTGCCGATCTCGGCCGGGTTGCCGAGGAACTGCTCGCCCATGTTGCCGATGGTGCGGACGCTGGCCACGTCCTCCTTCGCGGCGACCATGATGCTCGTCAGCGTGCGCGACAGCAGCGCGCGGAATTCGTGCGAGCGGGCGTTACCGCCGACGTAGTCGCGCCAGGACGTGTGCTCCCACTGGCCGAGCCTGCGGGCGTCGCAGCTGCTGTTGAACACGAGCAGGCGGTTGGCGAAGTAGAGGCCCTCGTTGACCGGCATGTGCAGCGTGGTGGAGATCGTGGCGCCGAGGGTCTCGCGGAAGCTGTCCGGGGTGAACCCGGTGCGGGCGCGCGGGCCGAGCGGCAGCCGGAAGTCGTCGCCGTCGCGCCGGGCGAAGCGCGCCTCCGGCACCGCGACCAGGTTGTTCCACACGCCGTTCGGGTTGCCCGCGAACGGAATTCGGCGCATGGTGTCCGGCACGTGCTGATAGAAACCGGGAAAGAAGCGGAAGCCGTGCTCGCCGGGTAGGTCCGCCCGGCCCGCGGATCCGGTGCCGGGCACCGGCATGCTGCGCGCCTTGCCGCCCCACGCGCGGCGCTCGAAAATCGTTACCTGGAAGCCGCGTTCGATCAGTTCGTGCGCCGCGGTCAGGCCCGCGACGCCACCGCCGAGCACCGCGACCCGCCTGCCGCCCGGACTACCCGCGGCAGGCCCGGAGCGCAGCGCCCCGGTCGTCAGTGCCCCCGCTGCCGCTACCCCCGCCACAGCCGTTCCGCGAAGCAAGCTTCTTCGCGATACGGTCCACCGATGTTCTGCCATGCGCCGCACTGTGCCTAGCCTCGGGACCTTAGTTACATGTTGTCACTACTGTAAAGCGGCAGGTCCGCACCGGCGTACCCGCCCTGTGCCTGGTCCGAGGTGAAGGCTGATTCGGTCGGCGGATGTGAGCATAGCGATATCCGGAATCGGATCGGCAAACCTGTGCCGAAGGTTTCCCGAACCCGTTGGTACACATAACTATCCGCGCGGCCTGCGGGATCAGGCCTTGACGAGTTCCGGGGTGCCCGCGGCCGCGTCGAGTTCCGCGGCCTGCGCCCGGTCGACCTTCGAGCGCTTGCCCGCGGTCGCGGCGAACGCGCCCCCGATGACGATCACGCCGCCGAGCAGTGACAGCGGTGTCGGCGTCTCGTGCAGGAACGCCCATGCCGCGGCGATGCCGACCACCGGAACCAGCAGCGTGAACGGTGCGACGACGCCCGCCGGGTAGCGGCTCATCAGGTAGGTCCACATGCCGCTGCCGACCACCGTGGCGAGCAGGGCGGTGTAAGCCACCGCGGCCAGCGCGGGCCAGCCCGCCGCGGAGAAGGAATCGGCGATCGCGTGCAGGCCGGTGGTCGGGCCCTCGGTCGCGGCGGACAGCGCGAACATCGGCAGCGGCGGCACGACGGCGATCCACAGCGTCAGGTGCATGGTGTTGAGGCCGGGTGCTTCGACGGTGGCCTGCCGCGCGCCGATATTGCCGAACGCCCAGCCCAGCCCGGCGGCCAGGGTCAGCAGCACCGGCAGCAGCGCGGCGTGTTCGAGCCGATCCCAGCCGATCACCGCCATGCCGGTCATCGCCACCGCAATGCCGGCCACCTGCACCGGACGGATCCGCTCGCGCAGGAACAACGCGCCGAGCAGCACGGTGAACGGCGCGGACGACTGCAACACCAGCGAGGCCAGCCCGGTCGGCATGCCCGCGCGCATCGCGGTGAACAGGAACGCGAACTGCAGGATGCCGAAACCGGTGCCGTACAACAGGAGCCAGCGCAGCCGGACCTTCGGGCGGGGGACGAACAGCAGCACCGGGACCGCGATGACCGCGAAGCGCAGCGCGGCGAAGAAGAACGGCGGGAAGTGGTCGAGTCCCGCGCGCAGCGCGAGGAAGTTCAGTCCCCAGAGCAGCACGACAGTCAGTCCGAGCAGGCGATCACGAGCGGTCATGGGACCAATCGTGCGCGGGCCTAACCATCAGAACAATCGAATTAATCTGGACTATTGATGTAGTTTTGCTTCATGATCGACACGGACCGTCCTGCGGGTCTGTCACCAGGGCAAAACCGTGGTTGACCGGCCTACCGGGCCGCCGATGTCGGTCGAGCGGCTCCGGGTGCTGCGCGAATTCGCCGATCGCGGCACCATCGCCGCCGTCGCCGCCGCGCTCTCGATGACCCCCTCCGCGGTCTCGCAGCAGCTCAAGGTGCTGGCCAAGGAGGCGGGGGTCGCGCTGCTCGAACCCGACGGCCGCCGCGTCCGCCTGACCGATGCGGGCCGGGCGCTGGTGGTGCGCGCGGACGAGGTGCTCGCGGCGATGGATCGCGCGGTCGCGGAGATGGCCAACTATCGCGGCTCCCCGCGCGGCCGGGTCAGGGTCGCGCTGTTCCCCTCGGCAGGCTCGCTGCTGCTGCCGCTGGTGCTGTCCGCGCTCGCGGGCAGCGGGGTCGACCTCGTCGCGAGCGACGTGGACCTGCCGCCGTCCGAAGTCACCCGGCTGCTGGCCGATTTCGACGTGGTGCTCACCCATCGCGACGAGCGCGCGGCGCCGATCGCCGACCCGCGGATCGCGGTCCGCCTGCTCATGCGCGAACCCATCGATGTCGTGGTGGCGCCGTTCCATCGGCTGGCCGGCCACGACTCGGTGATCCCCGGGGAACTGGCCGACGAGACCTGGCTGAGCGTGCGCGGCGGCTACCCGATCGACGACGTGCTCCGCTCGATCGCCACCCAGACCGGCGTGCAGCCGCGAATAGCCCAGCGGCTGAACGACTTCCGGGTCATCGAGGCGTTGGTCATCAGCGGGTACGGCGTCTCGTTGATGCCGCGCTACTCGGTGTCGCACCCGGACCTGTCGCTGCTGCGTCTCACCGGAGTCCGCGCGGCCCGCATGTTCGAGCTGGCCACCCGCCCCAGGGCCGAACGCAGCCCGGCGATCGCCGCGGTGCTGGCCGCCTTCCACGATGCCGCGGCGAGCGTGGTCGCGGAGTCCGGGCCGCGGTCTACGGCGCAGCGGGAGCAGTGATTTCGGCGTCGCGTCGAGTTGTCGGCTTTCCACAGCGGGCCCCGGGGTGGTCGACATGGTGTGACGCGAAGGCACTGGTACGGGAGTCGGGGGCGGAGCCTAAGCGGCCGACTGTTGTTGCGTCGTTGGCACATTCTCACAATTCCTGGGCGGGTCCTGTGAGAGTTCCGCACATGTCGCCGTCCGGTTCGGCCAAATAGATTGCTGGACAGGCTTTCCGCGTGGTGCGGCTCGACGAAAGGACACGCGACGGCAATGCGTGATATCACCCAGTTCTCAACGCGCAACGGAGGATTCCGCAGCGTGGTGGTGACCGCGGTGGAGGTTTCCTCTGCCCTCGGCGCGGACGCGGAGTCCACCTGGAAGGGGTTGCTGGCGGGGGAAAGCGGGGTGCGGGTGCTCGACGATCCGGAGGTCGAGAGCACTGGGCTGCCGATCAATATCGGGGCGACGTTCAAGAGCGATCCGACCGCCGAGCTCGACCGGATCAAGAAGCGGCGCATGTCCTACGTCCAGCAGGTGGCCTATGTGATGGGCAAGCGGATTTGGCAGACGCTCGGCGCGCCGGAGGTGGATCAGGACCGGCTCGGCATCTCGATCGGGACCGGGGTCGGCGGCGCGGAGGTGATCGTCGACTCGAACGACATCATGCGCGATCAGGGGTACCGCAAGGTCTCGCCGTTCGCGATCCCGATGGCCATGCCGAACGGGCCTGCCGCGGTGCTCGGACTCGAGCTCGGCGCGCGGGCGAGCGTGGTCACGCCGGTGTCGGCGTGCTCCTCGGGCTGTGAGTCGCTGGTGCACGCGTGGCGGTCGATCATCCTCGGCGAGGCCGACATCATCGTCGCGGGCGGCGTCGAGGGGCGGATCAATGCCCTTGCGCTGGCAGGCTTTACGAATATGCGCGCGCTCAGTGCGCGGGTCGCGGAGCCCGAACGCGCGTCGCGGCCGTTCGATCGCGATCGGGACGGTTTCGTCTTCGGTGAGTCCGCGGCATTGCTCGTGCTGGAGGCCGAGGAGCACGCGTTGGCGCGCGGCGCCCGGCCGCTGGCCCGGTTGCTCGGCGCGGGGCTGACGGCCGACGGCTACCACCTGGTCGCCCCGGATCCGGAGGGGCGCGGCAACGCCAGGGCCATGCGGCGCGCGTTGGCGACCGCCGGCGTCGACGGCGCGGACGTCGACCACGTCAACGCGCACGCCACCGGAACCCCCTTCGGAGATCTGGCCGAGGCCAAGGGAATCGAGGCCGCGATCGGTAAGCACCCCGCGGTCTACGCGCCCAAATCCGCGCTCGGGCACTCGGTCGGCGCGGTCGGTGCGCTGGAGGCGGCGATCTCGGTGCTGAGCCTGCGCGACGGCGTGATCCCGCCGACGCTGAACCTCGACAACCAGGACGCCGACATCGCCCTCGACATCGTCAGCGGCACCGCGCGATACACCGATGTCCAGTACGTAATGAACAATTCGTACGGCTTCGGCGGCCACAACGCGGCAGTCCTGTTCGGTAAGTACTAGTCCGTAAAAACACTGCGGCCCGGCGCGAGATACGCCGGGCCGCAATACTTTTCGATTGTTCTAGTGTCCCATCGGGCCGGGGTGGTGGTACTGCTGCGCGCCGACATAACCGAAGTCGTCGGCGACCATCGCGGCCAGTTCCAGCAGGGCCCGCCGGGTCGGCTTGCTGACCAGCTCCAGGTCGATCTCCGCGCCCTCGGCGAGGTGATCGTCGAACGGCACCACCTGAACCGCGCGGGTGCGGTCGAGGAAGAGCTTGCGCAGCTGGTCGAGGTCTACCGTGGACGCGCCGCGGCGGGAGGCGTTGACCACGACGACGGTGCGCTCGACGAGCTTGCCGTAGCCGTGGTGGTCGAGCCAGTCCAGCGTGGCCGAGGCGCTGCGCGCGCCGTCGATCGCGGGCGAGGTGACCAGCACGAGCGAGCTGGCCATGTCCAGCACGCCGGCCATGGCCGAGTGCATCAGGCCGGTGCCGCAGTCGGTCAGGATGATGTTGTAGAACGACTGCAGGATGCCGATCGCCTTGCGGTAGTCGGCCTCGCTGAACGCCTCCGAAACGGCCGGATCCTGTTCGCTGGCAAGCACTTCCAGTCGGCTCGGCGCCTGTGAGGTGTGCGCCCGCACGTCGGAGTACCGGCTGATGTGCTGGTCTTCGAGCAGGTTGCGCACGGTGGAGCGGGTCTGACGCGGCACCCGGTGGGCGAGCGTGCCGAGGTCCGGGTTGGCGTCGATCGCGATCACCCGGTCGCCGCGCAGCGACGCGAACGTCGAGCCGAGGCCGACCGTGGTGGTGGTCTTGCCGACGCCGCCCTTGAGTGACAGGATCGCGATCCGGTAGTCGCCGCGCACCGGCTGGTTCACCCGGTCGACCAGGTCGCGATAGACGACATCGGCCGCGGACTCGCCGGGGTTGAGCACGCCGCCGGTGGCCTTGTGCACCGCCCGCCGCCAACCGCTGCGTGGTGCGCGCCGGGCGCGCTTGAGCAGGTTCAGGTCGTTGACCGAGTGGCCCGGCTGGCCCGGCGCGGGCACATGCTGCGGCTGGAACGGCTGCGACGGCTGATGCGGGTTCGGCCCACCCTGCCAGCTCGGCGGCGGCACCTGGCCCATCGGCGGTCCGGGCGGCTGCTGGCCCATCGGCGCGGGCGGCGGCTGATACGCGGGCGGCGGTTGGTGGGTCACCGGCGGGGGCGGCGGCGCCCAGCTGTAGATCGGCGCGGCGGGCTGATCGGGTTGCGGCGCAGCGGCTTCGGCGGGTTCCTGCGGCACCCGGCGGACCAGGCCGTCGGGGCCGATCTCCTGCCGGTATTCGCCGCCGTAGCCGGGGTGCTGCGGCTCGGGCGCGATCTGATGGCTGCCGCTGTGCGCGGCGATCGGCGGGTACTGGCCGGTCTGATACGGCTCATATGCGCCAGTGGGCGCGAACGCTCCGGCGCTCGGCGGCGCGTAGCCGCCGTACTGCTCGGCGGGGGCGGGCGGCGCGAAACCCTCGGGCGGGCCGTAGGACTGCGGCGGCATCGAGGACTGCGGGTAGGACACCGTCTGATCCGTCGAGCCGCTGAAGTCGGGCTCGGCCGGTTCCGGCTCCGGCTTGTCCGGCGCTTCGACGGTCTCGGACTCCGCCACTTCCACGTCGCCGGGCTGCTCGGCCGACGGGTCGGCGGCTTGCTCCGACTCGGCGCCATCGGCCGTGTCCACCGACTGGCTCTGCAGCCAGGGCGGTGAGGTCGGGTTGTGGTCGTTAGTTGTCACAGTTCCCCCATCTGCTCGGGACTACGAGCAGAGAGCTCGGCGCTTGAGTGCGAAACCAACGCTAGCACGGGGTTCGCGGGCTCGCGTCGCGGTATGAGGAGCGGACGCGCCCGGATGACACGCCGCCGATATCTGGTCTCCGACAGCAAGATCGAGAGCCGGGTGTGCGGTCGATCGACGACCACCACACCCGGCTCTACCGTACTCGACCTGCGCTATCGGCGTGCTCGGTTGGCCGAGGAGACCAGCGCGCGCCCCGCCGGGGTTGCGCTCAGTGTGCTCGGTTCACCGCGGAGACGACCGCGCGCAATGACGCGGTGGTGATGGAGGTGGCGATGCCGACGCCCCACACCACCTTGTCGCCGATCGCGCACTCCACGTAGGCGGCGGCCTGCGCGTCGTCACCGGCGGACATGGCGTGCTCGGAGTAGTCCAGCACGCGTACGTCGAAGCCGACCGTGGCGATCGCGTCGATGAACGCGGCCAGCGGGCCGTTGCCGGTGCCGGTGATCTCCTGTTCGACCCCGTCCACCTTCACCACCACGGAGATGGTGTCGGTGCCGCCGTCGGTCTCGGACGCGGTGACCTTCTGCCGGATCCGTTCCAGCGGCCGGATCGGGCTCAGGTACTCGGCGGCGAAGACGTCCCACATCTCCTTCGGCGTGACCTCACCGCCCTCGCCGTCGGTGATCCGCTGGACCGCCTGGGAGAACTCGATCTGCAACCGGCGCGGCAGCGCCAGGCCGTGATCGGTCTTCATGATGTACGCGACGCCGCCCTTGCCGGACTGCGAGTTCACCCGGATGACCGCCTCGTACGTGCGCCCGACGTCCTTCGGGTCGATCGGCAGATACGGCACCGCCCAGATCATGTCGTCGACATCGGAGTCCGCGTCGTCGGCCGCGACCTTCATCGCGTCCAGGCCCTTGTTGATCGCGTCCTGGTGGCTGCCGGAGAACGCGGTGTAGACCAGGTCGCCGCCGTACGGGTGGCGCTCGGCGACCGCCAGCTGGTTGCAGTACTCGACCGTGCGGCGGATCTCGTCGATGTCGGAGAAGTTGATCTGCGGGTCGACGCCGCGGGAGAACAGGTTCATGCCCAGCGTGACCAGGCAGACGTTGCCGGTGCGCTCGCCGTTGCCGAACAGGCAGCCCTCGATCCGGTCCGCGCCGGCCTGGTAGCCCAGCTCGGCGGCGGCCACCGCGGTGCCGCGGTCGTTGTGCGGGTGCAGCGACAGCACGATCGAGTCGCGGCGGGCCAGGTTGCGGCTCATCCACTCGATCGAGTCGGCATAGACGTTCGGCGTCGCCATCTCGACGGTGGCGGGCAGGTTGATGATCAGCGGCCGGTCCTGGGTCGGCGCGATGATCGCGGAGACCGCGTCGCAGACCTCCTTGGCGTACTCCAGCTCCGTACCGGTGTAGGACTCCGGGCTGTATTGATAGCGCCAGTTGGTGTCGGGGTAGCGCTTCTCGATCTCCAGGCACAGCGCCGCTGCGTCGGTGGCGATCTTCTTGACCGCCGCGCGATCGGCGCGGAAGACCACCTTGCGCTGCAGGATCGAGGTGGAGTTGTAGAAGTGCACGATCACGTTCTGCGCGCCGGCGCAGGCCTCGAAGGTGCGCTCGATCAGCTCGGCGCGACACTGGGTCAGCACCTGGATGGTCACGTCGTCGGGGATCGCGCCGTCCTCGATGATCTCGCGGACGAAGTCGAAATCGGTCTGGCTGGCCGACGGGAAGCCGACCTCGATCTCCTTGTAACCCATCCGCACCAGCAGGTCGAACATGCGGCGCTTGCGGGCCGGGCTCATCGGGTCGATCAGCGCCTGGTTGCCGTCGCGCAGGTCGACCGCGCACCAGCCGGGCGCGACATCGATGATCTTGTCCGGCCAGGTGCGGTCGGGCACGCTGACCGGCTCGACCTCCTCGGCGAACGGGCGGTACCGGAAGGTCGGCATCGAGGAGTTCTTCTGCGCGTTCCACCGGGCCTGATCGGCCGGGGCGGGCTTGGACGGCGGCGTGATGGTGCGCGAGCCGGATACGAAAGCGTCAGCGGGGGACATGGCGATTACTCCGAGGGTGTGGTGTTTCCCAAAGGGTGGGTCGACCGGCGCGGCGAAACCCCGCGACGGGAGCCGGTCCGATCAGACCCCGTCGCGGCGGCTGAGAAGAAGTGCCCGCTGCATGATGTCGGCGAGTTTACCGTGTGGCAATACACCTTGGAACCCCGGTCCCGTAGACCGTTCGACGGACCGTGCCGCTAGCGTTCGAGCGGAGCAAACGCTTGTACGGACGACGCGGTCCGACGGGACGTGGAACGGATTCGACGTATGACTTGGCTGGAACAGCTCGCGGTCTTCGGCGCGGGCATCGGGGCGGGCGGCATCAACGCCGTCGTCGGTTCGGGCACCCTGATCACCTTCCCGGTGCTGCTCGCCTTCGGGCTGCCGCCGGTGACCGCGAACGTGTCCAACACGATCGGCCTGGTACCCGGCTCGCTCAGCGGCGTGCACGGCTATCGCCGGGAACTGGCCGGGCAACGCGAACGGCTGCTGCGCTTCGGCACCGCGTCGCTGCTCGGCGGCATCACCGGCGCGATCCTGCTGCTGGTGCTGCCCGCGACCGCGTTCAAGGCGATCGTGCCGGTGCTGATCATCGCGGCGCTGGTGCTGGTCGTCGTGCAGCCGCGGCTGTCGCGCTGGGTCAAGGGCAGGCGGGACAACGGCGACGGCCCGGCGCCGAAGCACGGCGGCCCGATCCTGCTGGTGGCGATCTTCGCGACCGGCATCTACGGCGGCTACTTCGGCGCCGCGCAGGGCGTGCTGCTGATGGGGCTGCTCGGCGTGTTCGTGCACGACGACATGCAGGTGCTCAACGGCATCAAGAACGTGCTCGCGACCATCGTGAACGGGGTGGCCGCGGTGATCTTCATCGTGATCGCCGACGTGGACTGGCGGGCGGTGCTGTTGATCGCGCTCGGCTCCATCATCGGCGGCCAGTTCGGTGCGAAGATGGGCAGGCGGCTGCCGCCGACCGCGTTGCGCGCGGTCATCGTCGTGGTCGGCCTCATCGCGGTGGTCCGGCTGTTGATGTCCTAGGAGGTGGCGGAGATCTCAGGGTGCAATTCATCCCTGTGGTGGACGACGGCCGTGCCGTTGCGGCACAAGATGTTCGATATGCGTGGGTGGAGGATCGTCGTCGTCGGTGCGCTGGCGGCGACGTTGGTAGCGAGTGGTTGCGGTACGCCGAAGAAGCACGAGCAGGCGGTGGCCGACCTGGTCGCCCAGGCCGATGCCGCGCCGACGCCCCGGCTGGACTGGGCGCCGTGCCAGGAGAAGACCCTGAGCAAGCTGCAATGCGCGACGGCCGCGGTACCGGTCGACTACGCGCACCCGGACGGCCCGACGCTCGGGCTCGCGCTGGTCCGGCAGCCCGCGACCGATCAGTCGCACCGCATCGGCACCCTGTTCAGCGCGGCCGGTGGCCCGGGCGCCTCCGGCATCCACTGGGCGAGCGGCGGTGAGATGTTTCCCGGCGAGCTCGCCCGCCGCTTCGACGTGGTCACCTTCGATCAGCGTGGCGTCGGGCGCAGCTCCCCGGTCCGGTGCTTCGCCGATCCCGAAGCGGAGCAACGGTTCTGGGCCGGGACCTGGATTCCGCCGGTCAATGCCGAGCAGGAGGCCGCGCAGGCGCGGTTCAGCCGGGATCTGTCGGCGGGCTGCGCGGCCAACAGCGCGGCCCTGCTGCCGCATCTGACCACGGTCGACGCCGCGCGCGACCTGGATCTGCTGCGCCGGGCGGTCGGGGACAAGCGGCTGACCTACGAAGGCGGTTCGTACGCAAGCTATCTCGGCGAGGTGTACGGCGCGATCTTCGGCGACCGGGTGCGCGCGCTGAGCCTGAGCTCGATGATCGATCCGGACGCCTACACCTCCGACACCCGCACCGAGGTCGCGGCCGCCGCGGCGGGCACCGACGAGGTGCTCGCCGAGTTCTACCGGCTGTGCGCCCAGGCGGGTCAGCCGCGCTGTGCCTTCGCGGGCGCGAGCAAGCCCGCCGTCGATCCGATCGGCCAGATTCGCAGCGACCAGAAGCCAAGCGGCGGTGACGATTTGCGCGCCCGCGACCTCGCTCTGCTGGACCGGCTGCGGCAGGGGCCGATCACGGTGGGCGAGGGCGAGCGCGCCCGGACGGTCGCCTTCGACGACGTCGTCTCGCCGCACACCCTGATGCTGTACGACCCCGAGCGCGGCTGGCCCGCGCTGGCGCAGCTGCTCGCCGAGCTCGAGCGCGGCGCCGCGGGCAACCCCGATGTCGTGCGCGCGGTCCTCGACGCGAACGCGGTGCCGCCCGGCTTCCTCGACTCGTTCATCGCAATCTCTTGCGCGGACAACACCTTTCCGCGCGATCCGGAGCAATGGCCGGCGATGGCGAAGGAATTGGGCGCCGAGGGTTCGGTGCTCAGTGGCTTCTGGCTGTACCTGCGGCAGTCGTGCGCCTCGTGGCCGTCGCCGCAGGGCGGCTACCCGCAGCGCTACGCCGGTCCGTGGATCCTGCGTTCGGACGTGCCCGCGCTGCTGTTCAACAATCGCTTCGATCCGGTCACGCCGCTGACCGCGGCCCGCAAGGCGCAGCAGGCGCTGGTCAACGCGCGCCTGGTGGTGATCGACGGCGGCTACGGCCACGACACCACCGTCGACTGCACCCGGCGGTTGCAGGAGCGCTACCTCATCGACCAGCAGCTTCCCGCGCCCGGCGCGACCTGCAAGGCCGATCGGGCGCCGTTCGCGGAGTGAGCCGCCGACCCCTTCCGGCCATCTGCCGAAGGCGATGGCGTGGCCTGTTCGTCACGCCGCCGTTGCCGCCGCCGAGCGCGGGCCCGCTGTCATCCGGCGGGACAATGGAAGGGGGACAACGGATGACGGTCCGGCAACGACTGTTCAGCCAGCCGGAATACCGGTAATCTGCGCTCGGCCATGCGTGATGAGGGAGGTGGCTGGGTGCGTAGACGCGCCTTCTTCAAAGCGGCGGGTACGGCCGCACTACTCGGTGCTGTCGCGGGCACGCTGCCGGGCGCCGCACCGGCGTCCGCGGACCCGGTGTGGAACCTGCTGTTCCAGTCGTGGGTACCGGAGATCTTCGCGCCGCTGCCCGACCCGCCCGAGCATTCGCCCGCGATCGTGATCGGTTCCGGCTTCGGCGCCGCGGTCACCGCGCTGCGCCTGGCCGAGGCCGGGGTCGCGAACACGGTGCTCGAGCGCGGGTCGCGCTGGCCCAACGATCCGTGGCGGGAGATCTTCACCGGCGACGACCTGCCGGACGGCCGCGGCTTCTGGCATCGGACGAACTTCACCGGCGTCAGCAAGGTGCCGATGACCTTCGCCAGCTTCGGCGGCGTCCTCGACTGCACCGAATACCCGGGCATCGATGTGTGGCGCGCGGCTGCGGTCGGCGGCGGATCGGTGATCTTCACCGGCGCCATGGTCGCGCCGGAACGCCGGTTCTTCGACCACCTCTTCGGCGGCACGGTCGACTACGGCGAGCTGGACCGCGTCTACTACCCGCGGGTGCGGGAGATGCTGCGCCTCGATTCGATGCCGGGCGACATCTACGCGGCCAAGCCGTTCGCGCACTCCAGGGCCTGGGACGACCAGGTGCGCAAGGCCGGCTACCAGCCGACCCCCAACGATTCGATCTTCAACTGGGACATCCTGCGTGCCGAGCTGGCCGGCGGCTCCAGGGCCTCGGCCACCGCCGCGCGCAGCAACCTCGGCAACTCCAACGGCGCCAAGTTCGACCTCAACCAGAACTACCTGAAGTACGCGGAGGGCACCGGCAAGTCCGCGATCTTCCCCGGCCATCAGGTGGAGTCCATCGCGCAGGAGCCGGGCGGCCGGTACTCGGTGCGGGTGTCGAAGCTGGCGCCGACCGGCGAGGTGCTCGGCACCCGCACGCTCACCTGCGACCGGCTGTTCCTCGGCGCGGGCTCGGTCGGCACCTCGGAGCTGCTGGTGCGCGCGCAGGCGACCGGCGCGCTGCCCAACCTCAACGAGCACATCGGCGACGGCTGGGGGACCAACGGCGACGTGGTGCTCGGCCGGGGCGCGAGCGCGCTGGCCGGTTTCGGCCAGGGCGTGCCGAGCGCGAGCCGGATCTTCGACGACTCCGGCCTGCCGTTGAGCCTGGAGAGCTGGTACATCCCGGGCATTCCGTTCGAGACGGGCGCGCTCGCCTCGCTCGGCATGGTCCTGGACCCGGCCCGCACTCGATTCGGCTACGACGCGGCCACCAACCGGGTCGGGCTGTCCTGGCCGTCACGCAATCGCGACGACATGGTCGCCGCGGCCCGCGCGGTCGATCACCGGATCGCCGAACGAGCCGACGCCGTCCTCGAATACGGCGCCCTCGGCTACGACGCGAACGCGCTGTTCACCGCGCACCCGCTGGGTGGCGCGGTGCTCGGCAGGGCCACCGACGGCTACGGCCGGGTGCACGGGCATCCGGGTCTGTACGTGATGGACGGCGCCGCCATCCCGGGCAGCACGGGCACGGTGAATCCGTCGCTGACCATCGCCGCGCTCGCCGAGCGCAATATCGAGGCCATCATCCGCTCCGGAAAGTAGCGGTCCAGCCGAAGCGCGGTCGTGCCGACTAGTGTCGGCACGACCGTTCGGCGTTGAAGGGACATCCAGGTGACAGCTGCGCGCATCACTCCGGTCAGCGAGGAACTCCCGGAGGGCGATTACCCGCGTAAGCCGCCCGCACTGTGGACCGACTTCGTCATGCTGGCCCTGGCCATCGTGTCGGTGGTGCTGGTCGTCTGGATCACGTTCTTCGACGTGTCCGCGCACACCCATCGCGCGATCGTGATCGTCGACTGGACGATATGCGGAGTGTTCGCGGTCGAGTTCCTGTGGCGCTGGCGCCGCGCGGGCTGGCCGTGGACGTTCCCGTTCGTCTACTGGTACGAGGTCCTCGGCATGATCCCGGTGACCAGCCCGTTCTTCCGCGGCTTCCGGCTGCTGCGGATCGTGGTGATCGTGGTTCGCCTCGGTCGCGTCGCCGACCGCGTGTTCGGCGACCGGATCACCGCCGCGCTGGTCAACCGGTTCGTCCTGACCATCGTGGACACGATCAAGCGGCCGATGACCATCGCGGTGATGGACGAGGTCGCCTCGGTGATGCGCACCGGCCACTACACCCGCAATATCGCCGCGGCGCTCCAGGAGAACCGCGCCGAGATGGACGAGATGATCCTGGAGCTGATCAAGAAGGACCCGCAGGCGGGCCGGGTGCGCTACATCCCGTTCCACGACGACATCATCCGGCTGATCGCCGACACCACCTTCCGCATCCTGTTCCAGGTGCTGGAGGATCCGCGCACCGACGAGCTGGTCTCGGATGTGTTGCGGGAGAACATCGATCAGATCCGGCACGCGGTGCGCCACGATGTCCGGGTGCCGCCGTCCGCGTACGGGCCGACGCCGGCCGAGCACAGCGTCCGGCATCACCTCAGTCGGATACCCCGTGCCTGATCTCCTCGCGCGGCTGCGCGAATCGGATTGTTTCCCAGACGATCAGGATGCCCAGTACCGCGCACAGGATGGCCAGCGAGGCCAAGGCGGGCAGTGCGGCGGCCAGCGGGATCAGCGCGAGCAGCGCGACGATGACGATCACCCGCGGCACGCTGATCTGCCCTGTCGCATAGTGTTTCGCGCCGACCAGCGCGATCAGATACAGCACAACTCCGCCGTACAACGCGAACAACGGAATTCCGTACAACGCGTCTTTCAACGTGTGATGTGACTCGTCGCCGACATAGTAGAGAACCTTCTTCAATCCCAGTGAGAGCGCGATGATTCCGACGATCATCGGGAAATGCCAAAAGGTGTAGGCGCCGCGCGCGATCTTGATCTGCCTGGCGCCGTCCGCGTGGTTCAGCTCGTGTTCGATGGACAGCGCCGCCACGTCGAAATAGGACCACCACAGCAGTCCGGATACCGCGAGTCCGAGCAGCGCGCCCACCGCGATCGGCCAGGAGATAGGCAGCCCGGCCACGCCGATACCGATCGAAACGATCGATTCGCCGAGCGCCACAATGATGATCAATCCGTAGCGTTCGGCGAAATGGGTCACCGAATTCAAGCGCCAGTCGGTACCGGCCAGCAGGGTCCACAGGTAGTCCCCGGCGATCGCGCCGATCCACAGCACGATCTGCACCGTGCCGGAGGTCGTCGCGGCGATCACCAGCAGCGTGGTGCCGATGGCCAGCGAGCCGATCGACCAGCGCAGCACCTGGCCGCGCAACTGCGCGTCCTCGACGCTGGCCAGCCAGAACATCACGACGTGCACCAGCCGCACGACCAGATACGCGATGGCGAAGACCAGCGGGCCGAACCAGCCGCCGGGCAGGTCGTGGAAGGCCTCCGGGATGGTGAGCGCGGCCAGGAACGCGCCGCCCATCGCGACGAACATCGCGACCCTGGCGAAGCCCTCGTCGGCGCGGATCACATTGCCGAGCCAGGAGTAGGCGATCCACAGCCACCACATCACCGCGAGCACCAGAAACGCGCGCAGCATGTTCTTCGCGCTGGTCTCTTCCGCCGCCAGGTCGGTGACCATGGTGAACGCGAAGACGAGCACCAGGTCGAAGAACAGCTCTAGCTGCGTCACCGACTCGCCCTCGGCCACCGCCGTGAGCCGAACCCGTTTGGAACCGATCATGACGCACATCGTCGCACCCCGATCGGGTCGGCGCGTGCCTGCCGGAGTGCGCGTCGCCCGATTTCGCTCAGGGCGTGCGTTCGACCGACGGTTATTCGTTATAGCTATACGGCTTCATTGTTTCCGCTTCGGGAAACGACTCGGCGAACTCGATGAAATTCTGCACCGCGATCTCCTGCTGCTTGCGCACGGTGCGCTTGAGTAGTAGCCCCGGCACCGGGATGGGTAGGTAGATCTCCGCGTGAAACCACACGTCGGTGCCCGCCGCGGCCTCGCTGACCTCGAACCAGCCGCCGCCCTTCGCACCCCGGGCACTGTCGGTGACCTGCCACGACGACCGTCCGTCGGTCCAATCGTATTCCAGCACCTGCATATCCGAGCTGCCCAGCAGTTCGGTCTTGACGAAAACCCGGACCGGCCTTCCCGCTTCGTCACGTGATGCGACTCGGGCATCGGTATATCCCGGTGACCATTCCGGGAGCATTTCGACAGCGGCCAGCGCATCCATCACTTGCGCGGAATCGGCGTCGACGACGAATCGAATATCGGTTCTCGTGCGCATGCAAAACCTTCCGACCCCCGATGGACAACTGCGCCCGATTCTCTCTATCGGTTATCTGTTCCGTCAACCTCGTCGTCGAGGTCGATAGTCCATGGGCGCTGCCGACATGGCCTTATGTGTCCAGAAGTGGACATCGGAAGTAGGTGAACAAGTTCCACGCGGAAAGATATGCGCCGAGTCCGCGGGTCAGGTGGCGGGTTCGACTATCGCGTCCGGGCCGGGAAACACCAGCGACTCCCGCCCGTCGGCATATCGCACGAGGTAGGGCGGTGTGCCTTCGGGCCCGCGAACTTCGATGATCTCGCCTTGCCGATCGCCCTGCCCCACAACGTGTCCGTGTACGAGCAGTCGATCTCCGACTTTCGCCATCATCGACTCATTATCGAATATCGGTGATGTGGGTCACAAGGATTCGGCGATGAAGACCGCGTGGTTTTCAGGGGCCGACGAGGCGATCGACCGCGGCGTCGATCAGTTCCTGGCCCTGTTCCTCGGTGAACACGCCGGGCAGCGTGAGCCGGTCCACGATCAACCAGTTCAATGCCAAATAGAGCAACTGCACGGACTTTTCGTCGCCGGGGAGCCCGGCGTCGAGGTGGTTGCGCACGTTGAACTCCATGTCCGCGCGCACCCGTTCGGTCAGCACGGCGCGCAGTTCCGGTCGCCGGGTCGCCTCCAGTCGCAGCTCGAGCAGCGCGAGGTAGCCGGTGCGGAACGCCTCGATGCGCTCGACGACCTCCCGCATCAGCGTCCTGATGTGCGCGCGGGTCTTCGGGCCGTCGGTCAGCTGGGACATCGTTGCCGCGCTCGGCGCGAGTCGTTCGTAGAAGCGACTGCCCACTTGAGTCATCAGGTCGTCGCGGTTGGCGAAGTAGTTCGACGCGGTGCCGGCCGGCACCGATGCCTCCTTGTCTACCGCGCGGAAGGTGAGCCCGCGGGCTCCCTCGCGGGCCAGGACCTCGATCGCCGCGTCGAGCAGCGCTTGCCGGCGTTCGGGATTAGTTCGCACTTGACACCACTCCATCTGTAGTACTACCTTCAGATCACTACGAACAGAGTACAACAGCTTAGGTGGTACCGGAATGCGAAAGCTTGTCTACTACGTGGCCGTGTCCCTCGACGGATACATCGCAGGTCCGGGCGGCGAATACGACTTCTACCCGGTGGACGAGGCGATGGGCGCCACGCTCAACGCGGAGTATCCAGAGTTCGTGCCGACGGAGTTCCGGCCGCACATCGGGATGGCGCAGGACGCGCCGAACAAGCGCTTCGACACGGTGATCATGGGGCGTGGCGCTTATGAGCCGGGCCTGTTCGCCGGGTTTCCCAGCCCGTACGCGCACCTGAAGCAGTACGTGGTGTCGAGCACGCTCGGCCGGATCGAGGACCCGGCCGTCGAGCTGATCGACGCCGATCCGGTCGGCCTGGTGCAGCGGCTCAAAAAGGAAGCGGGCGGGGATATCTGGCTCTGCGGCGGCGGCAACCTCGCCGCTCAGCTGCTCGGCGAGATCGACGAGATGATCATCAAGAGCTATCCCGTGGTCGCCGGCGGCGGCATCTCCGCGTTCGCCGGCGAGTTCCGCCCGACCCTGTTCACCCCGGCCGAGCGCCGCGAATTCGGCAACGGCGCGCAGGTCACCTGGTTCACCCGCGCCTGATCATCATCCATTTCGAAAGAGGTTCTGCTATGCGAAAACTCGTCTACTTCGTCGGTATGTCGCTCGACGGCTACATCGCCGCCCCGGACGGCGATATCTCCTTCTATCCGCTGCCCGCGGACTTCATCGAGTGGCTCGGCCGGGAATACCCGGAGACGCTGCCCACCCACGTCCGGCCGCATTTCGGGGTCGCGGCGGATGCCCCGAACCAGAAGTTCGACACGCTGGTGATGGGCCGGGGAACCTACGAGCCGGGGCTGGCCATCGGAATGACCAGCCCGTACGCCCACCTGCGCGAGTACGTGGTGTCGAGCACGCTCGGCCGGATCGATGACCCGGCGGTCGAGCTGGTCGAGCAGGACCCGGTCGCGCTGGTGCGACAGCTCAAACAGGAAGCGGGCCTGGACATCTGGCTGGCCGGCGGCGGAAAGCTGGCGGCCGCCCTGCTCGACGAGATCGATGAACTGGTGATCAAGAGCTACCCGGTCGTCGCCGGCGCGGGCGTCCCGGCCTTCGCCGGCGAGTTCAAGCCGACGCTGTTCACCCCGACCGCACGCAAGGACTTCGGCAACGGCAACCAGGTCACCTGGTTGACCCGAGCCTGACTCCGGCCAGGGCGGCGGCCGCAGTCTCACTGTGGCCGCCGCAATCTGGGGGTGATCATGCGCCGCGGACCCGGTCGTAGATCAGGTACAGCGCGCCGGACTCGGTGCTGGACAGGTCGGTCAGCGACCAGCTCGACGCCGCGAGGCCGTCCTCGAAGAGGCGGGCGCCGCCGCCGGCGATCTCGGGGCACTGGGTGAGGAGAATCCGGTCGACCCGGTCGGCCGCGAGCAGCGCCTTGATCACGCTGCCGCTGGCCAGCACGACGATGTCGCCGCCGTCCTGCTCGCGCAGGTGCTCGACCGTCGCCACCGGGCCGGCGTCCGCGATCCGGGAGTGCTGCCACGGCGCGTCGGTCAGCGTGCTGGAGAAGACCACCTTCTCCACGTCGTCGAGCCACCGGCCGAAGGCGCGATCGCGCGGATCGGCGTTCTCGTCGGCCGCGACGGTCGGCCAGTAGCCGCCGAAACCCTGATAGTTCTTCCGGCCGAGCAGTGCGGTGGTGGCCGTCTCGGTCATCCGCACCATCCGGTCGCGGGCGGTGTCGCTCACCGCGTGCGGCACGATCCAGCTCATGTCGTAGTCGCCGCCCGAACCGTTGGTGCGGCCGTCCAGCGAGAGCGCGATGTTGGCGATGACCCGGCGGTTTCCTGTGTTCGTCATGGTGTTTCCTTCTGGTCGGTGACGCTGTCTGCGTCGTCGAGAGAGATGTTTCCGCCGCGGCGGCCGCGGAACATCTGCCACCTGGCCGATATCCGGTGCCCGAGGTGGCCGAGGTGCCGGACCGGATATGCCGCGCTCGGGTCGGCCCGGCGTGTCAGACTGCTGACGCGATGTCCGACTCCACCGACGCCCTACCCGCCGAGCTGTCCTCGTTCATCGGCCGCACCGAGGAACTGGAGGCGATCGGTGCTGCCGTCGGACCGGGCCGGATCGTCACGCTGGTCGGGCCCGGCGGCTGTGGCAAGACGCGGCTCGCGCTCCGGGTCGCGCGCACCGTGTCCGCGGACTGGCCGGACGGTGTCCGGTGGGTCGAGCTGGCGGACGAGCACGACGACACGGCGGTCGTGCAGCGCGTCGCCGCGGCCCTCGATGTGCTGATACCCGGCGGCGCCGATCCCGTCGCGACCGTGGCGCGCGGGCTCGCCGACCGCGAAACCCTGCTGGTGCTCGACAATTGCGAGCAGCTCGGCGACGGTGTCGCGGCGCTGGTCACCGGACTGCTCGGACGCTGTCCGCGCCTCGGCGTGCTCGCGACCAGTCGCGCGCCGCTCGGGGTCGGCGGGGAGCGGGTGCGCCGGGTGCCCCCGCTCGGGCTGGCGGACGCGTTGACGCTGTTTCTCGAGCGCGCGCATGCGGGGGAGCCGACGCCGCAGGCGCGCACCGCCGCCCGCCGGGTCTGCGACCGGCTCGATCGCCTGCCGCTCGCCCTCGAACTCGCCGCGGGCTGGGCGGGTACGTTGTCGCTGACCCAGCTCGCGGACTCGCTGCACGAGCCCTTCGCCGTGCTCGACGGCGGTGCGCGGACCGCCCCGTTCCGGCAGCGGACGCTCGCGGAGTCGATGCGCTGGAGTCATGAGCTGCTCGATGACGACGAACGGGTGCTGTTCCGGCGGCTCGGGGTGTTCGAGCCGGGCTGCTCCGCCGACGTGCTGGCCGGCCTGGACCCGACGCCCGGTCGCGCCGTGCGCACGTTGCGCGGGCTGATCGACAAGTCGTTGGTGACGGCCGATACCACCGGCACGGTGGCGCGCTATCGAATGCTGGGCGTGGTGCGGGATTACGCGCTGCTGCGACTCGCCGAGGCCGAGGAGACCGACTCGCTGCGCGATCGGCACCTCGCGGCGTATCTCGCCGTGGTCGAACAGGCCGAACCGTTGCGCAACACCGACCAGGACGCCTGGCGAGCGCGTATCACGGTGGAGTTGGCCAACATTCGCGCCGCGCTCGAGTGGGGGCTCGGCCGGGACGATCCGTCCGACGGGCGCAGGCTCGCCGCCGCGATGGCCTGGTTCTGGTATCTCGAACCGCGCGGTGTCGAGGGCGTGCGGGTGCTGCGGCGGGCCGTGGAGCGGGGGCAGGGAAACCGCGACGAACTTCAGGCGCGCGTGCTGGCCGGGCTGGCGCTGGTGTGCGACACGGCGGTGTACGGCTTCGCCGGCTACGAATCCGCCAGGGCGGCAGCGGCATTGGCCGCCGAGCTCGGCGCGGACGCGGTCGGCAGGCTGGCCCGGTCGCTGTGCGCGGTCGAACAACTCGGCATCGATCTGGACCGGGCATACGCCGACGCAGAGGCGTTGCACCGCGAAGCGCTGCATGCCGACGACGGCTTCGTCGCCGACTCGACCCAGGCGCTGCTCGGCCTGGTCCACCTGTTCCGGGACGAATACCGCAGCGCCGTCGAACAACTCGATCTTGCCCTGGCCGGAATGCGCAAGCGCAACGACCGCGGCTTCGCCTCCTTCGCCCTGACCTGGCTCGCCACCGCGACCGCTCGGTCCGGCGATCTGCCGCGCGCCGCCGAGCTCGCCGAACAGGCCGTCGCCACCGCGCAACCGCTGCACGACTTCCACCACATGGGCTCGGCCCGCGCGGCTCTCGCCGAAATACGCGTGCTCCAGGGGCGTTTCGACGACGCGACGGCGGCGCTCGACCCGATCGACCGCCTGCTCGACGGCGAAGCCTCGCCGTTCGTCCCCGGCTGGGAGCGCGTGCACGGCATGCTCGCGCTGGCGGCGGGACACCCGGCGGAGGCCATCGCCTGGTGCCGCAGGGAGGGTCGCACACCCGGCGCCGCCGCCGACGGACCGCGCACGCCGTGGACGCAGGTCGTGCTTGCCGCGGCGCTCCGCGAGCTCGGCGAATCCGGCTCGGCGGCAGCGCTTCTCGACACACTCGTGGGTGAGCCGATGATCCAGGCGCTGCCCGCGGTAGCTGCCGACGTGCTCGATCAACAAGCATTCCTGTTGCACGACAGCGACATCGAGCAGGCGCTGCGCTTGCACCACGAGGCATTGCGCATCCGCGCGGAGCGTGAACTCGTGCTCGGGTGCGTAGCCGGTCTCGAGGCGCTCGCCCTGGTGCTGGCCCGGCGCGGCACGCTCGACTCGGCGGCCGTCCTGCTCGGAGCCGCCGAGCGCGCCCGCTCCGACACCGGGTCGGCGCCAGGCAGACCGCTGGGGCTAGCCCGCACCCTGCTGGTTTCCCTTGTCGCGGAACAGGATCTGGCCGACCACCTCGACCGCGGCCGATCCATGGGCATCGCCGTGGCCCTCGACTACGCCACCAAGGCGCGCGGCAAGCGCAACCGTCCGGACTCCGGCTGGGCGAGCCTCACTCCGATGGAGCGCTCCGTCGTCGACCTCGCCGTCGACGGCCTGTCCAATCCGGAAATCGCCGCGCGCCTGTTCATCAGTCGCGGCACCGTGAAAACCCACCTGGCCCACGTCTACGCCAAGCTCGGCGTCGCCAACCGCACCGAACTCGCCCGCCTGCACGTGCCCGCGGACGGCTGACTCAGCCGAGGAACGACAACCGCACCTGCCGATCCGGATTGTCGATATTGAGATCCACCAGCGCGACCGACTGCCAGGTGCCCAGCGCCATCGCCCCGCCGATCACCGGAATCGTCGCGTACGGCGCGATCAGCGCGGGCATCAAATGCGAGCGCCCGTGCCCGCGCGACCCGTGCGCATGCCGCCAGCGATCATCGGCGGGCAGCAGATCGCGCAGCGCCGCGAGCAGATCGTCGTCGCTGCGCGCACCGAGCTCCAGCACCGCGACCCCGGCCGTCGCGTGTGGCACGAACACATTGAGCAGCCCGTCGCCGCCGCCGGAGGCTTCGCGCACGAACGACGCGCACTGGCCGGTGATGTCCTGCACGACCTCGGTCCGTCCCGTGGTCACCGCGAATACCGTGCTCTTCATCACTCCATCCTGCGTCATTCACCCGGCATCGGCCGCGCGCAAGGCCTTGGTCACCCGCGCCGAGGTCTCGTGCAGCCGGCGGAACAGCCCGAGGATCAGCTCCAGCTGCTCGACGGTGTATTCGGCGGCCACCGCCCCGAACTCCTGCGCCAGCAGTTCGTAGTGCGGGGCCAGCTCGTCGATCCGCGCCGGGACGGCGGTGATGATCACCCGGCGGCGGTCCCGCTCGTCGTGTTCGCGCCGCACGTAGCCGGCCTTCAGCAGCCGGTCGATCATCCTGGTGATCGCTCCCGTGGTCAGTCCCGCCGTCGCGGCCAGCTCGCCCGCGGTGGCCGGGCCGCCGATCCGCAGCATGTTCAGGCAGCGCAGGTCGGTCACGTGCAGGCCGACGCGGTCGGCGACGGCCTGGTGCATCATCACCGCGTCCGTCGCGCTGACCTGGGCGGCAAGGGTCAGCTCGGCCCCGAGATCGGCTCGCCTCGACTCATTCTCCGGCATGTCTTGACACCTTAGTCTCACTCGGACAATATCTTACTAAATCAACTATTTACTGATGCAGTTACTGAACTGCTCAGGTTTTACGAGGGGTTGGACCATGACCAGCGATCAGCACGCCGACGAGGCCGCCATTCACGCACTGCTCGAGCGGCAGACCAAGGCCTGGAGCGACGGCGACGCCACCGCGTTCGCCGCGGTATTCGCCGAGGACGCCGACTACGTCACCTGGTTCGGCACGCACAGCAGGGGTCGCGCGGCGATCCGCGCGTCACACGTCCCGGTCTTCGAGAAGTACCTGAAGAACACCCGTCTGGACGGCGAGATCACCGGCTTCCGCTTCCTCACCCCGGACGTCGCGCTGGTGCACGGCCGGGGCGCGGTGCTCAAGGGCCGGCGACGGCGCACCCTCCGCAACACGAAGGTGCAGTCGACGATCGTGGTGCGCAGCAACGGGGAATGGCGGATCGCGGCCTTCCACAACACCAAATACCACTGGCTGCTCGCGAAGTTCGCGACCAAGTCCGACCAGCGCGACAGCTCCGCCGCGGCGCTCGGCTGAGGAGCCAGCCGGAATTCGCTGGACCACGGCCGGTACGCTGGGTGCCTGTTAGCAGCTGGTAGTCGATCTTGGAGGACCCTGTCGTGGCTCTCGTTGTTCAGAAGTACGGAGGATCCTCGGTGGCTACCGCCGAGCGCATCCGGCGCGTCGCTGAACGGATCGTCGAGACCAAGAAGGCAGGCCACGACGTGGTGGTCGTCTGCTCGGCCATGGGCGATACCACCGACGAACTGCTCGACCTCGCCCAGCAGGTGGCGCCCGCGCCGCCGGCCAGGGAAATGGACATGCTGCTCACCTCGGGTGAGCGCATCTCCAACGCGCTGGTGGCGATGGCCATTCACTCGCTCGGCGCGGAGGCCCGCTCGTTCACCGGCTCGCAGGCCGGCGTGATCACCACCGGCGCGCACGGCAACGCGAAGATCATCGACGTCACCCCCGGCCGCCTGCGCCAGGCGCTGGACGACGGGCAGATCGTGCTGGTCGCCGGCTTCCAGGGCGTGAGCCAGGACAGCAAGGACGTCACCACGCTCGGCCGGGGCGGCTCCGACACCACCGCGGTCGCGCTGGCCGCGGCGCTGGAAGCCGACGTCTGCGAGATCTACACCGACGTGGACGGCGTCTTCACCGCCGACCCGCGGATCGTGCCGGACGCGCAGCGGCTCGAGCAGGTCTCCTACGAGGAGATGCTGGAGCTCGCGGCCTGCGGCGCGAAGGTGCTGATGCTGCGCTGCGTCGAATACGCGCGCCGGTACAACGTGCCCGTGCATGTCCGCTCGTCCTATACCGACAAGCCGGGCACCTACGTTTACGGATCGATGGAGGACATCCCCTTGGAGCAAGCAATCCTCACGGGCGTCGCGCACGATCGCAGCGAGGCCAAGGTCACCGTGGTCGGGCTGCCCGACGTCCCCGGCTACGCCGCCAAGGTGTTCCGCGCGGTCGCCGACGCCGAGATCAATATCGACATGGTGCTGCAGAACGTCTCCAAGATCGATACCGGCAAGACCGACATCACCTTCACCCTGCCCAAGACCGACGGCGCGCGCGCGGTCGAGATGCTGACCAAGCAGCAGGACGAGATCGGCTTCTCGCAGGTGCTCTACGACGACCACATCGGCAAGGTCTCGCTGGTCGGCGCGGGCATGAAGAGCCACCCCGGCGTCACCGCCACGTTCTGCGAGGCGCTGGCCGACGCGGGCGTGAACATCGACCTGATCTCCACCTCCGAGATCCGGATCTCGGTCCTGGTCCGCGACAGCGAGCTGGACGAGGCCGTCCAGGTGCTGCACCGGGCCTTCAATCTCGGCGGCGACGAGGTCGCCGTGGTGCACGCCGGAACAGGACGCTGACGTGATCGGGTCAAGCGCGGAAGCGGTAGCGCAGCGTAACCACGCGGCGCTACCGATCAGGTCGAAAGGGGCACTGCCATGGGTGTTCGAGTAGGAGTGGTCGGCGCGACCGGTCAGGTCGGCGCCGTCATGCGAAAACTGCTGGAGGAGCGCGACTTCCCGGCCGACGAGGTGCGGTTCTTCGCGTCCTCGCGCTCGGCGGGCAAGACGCTGCCGTGGCGCGGCGGCGAGATCGTCGTGGAGGACACCGAACTGGCCGATCCGTCCGGTCTGGACATCGCGCTGTTCTCCGCCGGCGCCACCATGTCCCGGATCCAGGCCCCGCGCTTCGCCGCGGCCGGCGTCACGGTGATCGACAACTCGTCCGCTTTCCGCAAGGACCCCGACGTTCCGCTGGTGGTGAGCGAGGTCAATCCCGAGCAGACCCGCAACCTGGTCAAGGGCATCATCGCGAACCCGAACTGCACCACCATGGCCGCGATGCCGGTGCTCAAGCCGCTGCACGACATCGCAGGCCTGCGCCGCCTCATCGTGTCCAGCTACCAGGCGGTGTCCGGTAGCGGCCTGGCCGGCGTGGAAGAGCTGGCGACGCAGGCCCGCGCGGTGATCGACGATGCCGAGAAGTTGACCCACGACGGCAGCGCCGTCGACTTCCCCGCACCGAACAAGTACGTCGCGCCGATCGCGTTCAACGTGCTGCCGCTGGCCGGTTCGCTGGTCGACGACGGCTCCGGCGAGACCGACGAGGACCAGAAGCTGCGCAACGAGAGCCGCAAGATTCTCGGCCTGCCCGACCTGCTGGTCAGCGGCACCTGCGTGCGCGTACCGGTGTTCACCGGGCACTCGCTGTCGGTGAATGCCGAATTCGACCAGCCGCTTTCGGTCGAGCAGGCCAGGGAGATCCTGGCCAAGGCGCCCGGCGTCAAGCTGGTCGACGTGCCCACCCCGCTGCAGGCGGCGGGCGCCGACGACTCCCTCGTCGGCCGCATCCGGCAGGATCCGGGCGTGCCCGACGGCCGTGGTCTCGCGCTGTTCATCTCCGGCGACAACCTGCGAAAGGGTGCCGCTCTCAACACCATTCAGATCGCCGAGGTGCTGCTCAGCAATCGCTGAGGGCTTTGTCGAGCTCGCCCGCGGCCGTGGATCCCCGTCGGATCCACGGCCGCGGTCGTTCACTCCAGTTCGTAGTCGGCCGTCAGCCGCTGGTCGGCGATCGAACGGCCCACCTGGATCCGGTACGCGCCGGGCACCTTTCGCCACGCGCCGTCGTCCCAGATCTCGAAAGCCCGGTCCGGGATGTGGATCTCGGCCTCGACCGCCTCGCCGGGATCGGCTTCGACGCGGGTGAAGCCGGCCAGCCAGCGGGCGGGACGCTGTGCCGAATCGGCCACGGGCGCAAGGTAGACCTGCACGACCTCGCCGCCGCGGCGGGCGCCGGTGTTGCGCAGCCGGACGGTCACCGTCGCGTCATCGATGGCGATAGATTCGTAATCCCATGTGGTGTAACCGGATCCGTGACCGAACGGATAGGCCGGGGTGGTGCCCGCGCGGTCCCATGCGCGGTAGCCGATGAACAGGCCTTCGCGGTAGCCGAGTTCGCCGTCGGTAGGGGTGACCGCCGAAACCGGGCAGTCGGCCAGGGTGGCGGGCCAGGTGGTGGGGAGGCGGCCGCCCGGCTCCGTGTCGCCGAGGAGTACCTCGGCGAGCGCCGCGCCGCCTTGCTGGCCGGGGAACCAGCTCAGCAGGATTGCGGGAACCTCATCGCGCCACGGCATTTCGACCGGTGAGCCGGCGTTGACCACCACCACCGTGTGCGGATTGGCCGCGGCGACCCGGCTGGCCAATTCGTCCTGGCGGCCGGGAAGTTTCAGGCTGGTGCGATCGAAGCCCTCGGACTCGACCTGTTCGGTGGTGGCGACGACGACCACCGCTACGTCGGCGGCGCGGGCCGCCTCGACCGCCTCGGCGATCAGTTCGTCCGGGTCGCGCCGGGGATCGCTGTGCGCGAGGGTGAACAGGACGGCCTGGATCGGCATGTCCGCGAACTTCATCGGCGTGTGGGTCATGGTCACCTCGACCGTCGTCCCGGCCGTGAGGTCGATCGTGCCGCGTGCGGTCGGCGTGCCGAAGAACGCCTCGAACGGGTCTGCGCCGGTAAGGCTTTCGTCCCCCTCGAACAGCACGGTGCCATCGACGACGAGGCGGAAATCGCCGACGCCCTTGGTGCCGAACACATGCGCGCCGGTTTCCTCGGGGGTGAAGGTGCCGTACACCTCGACGGAGTGCAGTGCGTCGTAGTCGATCCCGTCCGGCAGTTCGCCCAGCCAGTTGACCATGCCGTTGGGCAGCGAGCTGTCGCCGAGCAGGGCGCCGTCCGCGTCGAAAACCCGGGCGTGCAAGTCGAATCCGCGATCCGCGGCACCAAGGACATCGCTCGGGGCGGCGCCGATCGCGTAGGTCAGCGCGCCGTCCGGCAGCGCCGCGGTCAGCCCGTCCAGCGGTGACACCACGGACTCGGGGAAGACGGTGGCCGAGCCGCCGCCGAGGATACGGGCCTCACGGGCGGCCAGACCGATCAGCGCGACCTTCGTCCGGCTCGCGTCGAGGGGGAGGGTGGAGTGCTCGTTGCGCACCAGAACAAAAGCGCGCGAAGCGATTTCCCGGGCCAGGGCGACGCCGTCGATGTGCGCGGGCGGCGTGGTCACCGCGGCCGCCGTGCCGTCGAGCAGTCCGACGCGCGCCGCGAGCCGCAGCACATTGCGTACCGCCGCGTCCACCACGGACTCGTCGACCGCACCGTTACGCACCGCCGCGACCAGCGCGTCCCCGTAGACGCCGCGCGGGCCGGGCATCGCGACATCCAGCCCGGCGGTGATCGCGGCGACCGTCGACCTGGCCGCCATCCAGTCCGAGACGACGATGCCGTCGAAACCCCATTCCCCGCGCAGTATTCCGTTGAGCAGCTCGCCGTGCTCGGTCATCGTCGTGCCGTTGACCTGGTTGTAGGCCGCCATCACGCCCCACGGCCCGGCCGCGCGGACGATCGCCTCGAACGGTGCCAGGTACAGCTCGCGCAGCGCCCGCTCGGACACGACATTGTTCACCGTGAAGCGTTCGGTCTCGGCGTCATTGGCGACGAAATGCTTGACGGTGGTGCCGATGCCGCCGTCCTGCACCCCGCTCACGTAGCCGGTTCCGATCCGCCCGGTCAGGTACGGGTCCTCGGAGTAACTCTCGAAATGCCTGCCGCCCAGGGGCGATCGATGCAGGTTGACCGTCGGCGCGAGCAGGACGTGCACGCCCTTGCGCCGGGCCTCCTGCGCGAGCAACCGTCCGGCCCGCCGGGCCAGGTCCGGATCCCAGGTGGCCGCCAGTGCGGTCGGCGACGGCAATGCGATGGACGGATCGTCCGCGGTCCAGCGCACCCCGCGCACCCCGATCGGCCCGTCGGACATCACCAGCGACCGCAACCCGATCTCCGGCAGCGCGGGCAGCGACCACATGTCCTGGCCCAGCAGCAATCGGGCCTTGGCCGGCAGGTCGAGCTTCCCGATGGCCGCCGTCACCGCCGCCTCGCGGGCCTCGTCGGCTGGACTCATGATGAACTCCTTTGTCTATCAAGGTCATACGGACAGGTTCGGCCGGGTGTCGGCGACAACCGGTGAGCGCAGACAGCGGGCGTCCGCGATTACCGCTGAAACTCACCTAATCAATAGTAGGCGTCGTTACCTTTACGTTATAAAGGTGGCCAACCGCAGCTAGTCGGCACTACCGTCGGTCGGCCCGAGCAATGCCACGAAATCCCGGAACGAAGCCGTCATATCGACGGCCTCCGGATCGAGCAACCACTGCGTCTGCAACCCGTCCAGCACCGCGATCAACAGCGGCGCCACCTGCTCTGGCGTCCGTCCGCCCGCCAACCGCTCGCCGAACTCCGCCCGCAACAGCTCCGCCAGCCGCCCCCTGGCCTGCGCGTACCGCTCGACGAAATACTCCCGCGCCGGATGCCCGCCGGTCACGCTCTCCCCGGCCAACGCCGCGAACGTCTGCACCACCCCCGGCCGCGTCGCGTTGTACTCGACCAACTGCTCCAGATGCGACAGCCGCCACCCGTCCGACCCGCCGGCCAAGAACGCCGCCGTATCCCACCGGTCCCGAGCCTCCAGCACCGCCACCAGCAGGTGCTCCTTGCTCGGAAAGTAATGCAGCACCCCCGGTTGTGTAATCCCCACCCGCTCCGCCACCGCCCCCAGCGAAACCCCCCGATACCCCCGCTCCGCGATAACCTCCCGAGCCGCCGCCAAAATAGCCGCCCGCCGCTCAGCCCCCTGCACCGCCCGCCCACCCCGCTGTCCCTGACTCACCGCCCGAGCGTAACCAGCAATACCGCCATCAATGCACAACCGGCGCGAACGCGATCACCCTGTCACTCGTGCCGGACTGTTCGCTCCGCACGAATGCCGGCATACATCGCCGAAACTCGCAGATACACTTGATCGAAAGGACCGACCATGTCGTTCGCCAGCCGCCGCAATGAGATCGGGTCGTCCAGCAGCGGTTGAACCCGGTTCGAGTCCGCCGTTTCCAGCAGCCGCGCGATATCTTGGCCGAGTCGGTGCGCGCTCGCCAGCGCCGCGTCGTAGTCATACGCGGCGAGCAGCTCGATATGTCCTGTGTACAGCTCATCCAATTGATGGCCGCTGTCATACCAGTCGAGCATTGTTGCCAGGTCGATCGCGTCTTTCGTGCTCCGCCAGTGTCGATCGTGCCAGGCGACGAGTTTTAAGAGCGCCTGTGCCGCTATCGAGGGAACTCGTACACTCAACCGGCCGGGTAGAACGGCGATTTCGGCCGCGGCGAAGGCTTCGCGGAAACCGAGGGTGTTCATTCTGAAGTCGTCCGGCCAGTCGACGGTGCGATCGTTATTCTCGATCGGCCCGCACGGGATGACATCGACCGGAACGCCGCATACCTCGAACCGATGGCATGACTGATCGATAGCGGACATCCCTGACCGCAATCGATGAACTTCATCCCAGCTCGCCACGGCAATGGCGATGTCCACATCACGGGTTGCGCGTGCCGGGACGGAGCCGAATACCCCGAGGGACACGATGTTGCGTGCGGTCGCTCCGACCACCAGGAATTCGATCCCGTGGGATACCAGTAGCTGATTGATCCGGCTGAGTACGGTTGCCGCCAGCGTGATTTCAGGATCCGTCGAGTTCGACAAGTCGATGGTCATGCGCCCGTACCCTTTCCGCGTGTGCTCGTTGGCGGGGATCACCCGATGCCCACATATCGGCGTAGATGAGCGTGCTCGGAACCAGTGCGTCGAACGGTTCGGGTGGCGTCCAGAATCGTTTCCGAACAGCGATATTCGGCTCGAGCCCGGAGCGGCTCCAGCGCCGGTCGGCAACGACGGCCGCTGGAATGGAATCGCAATAGAGAGTGGCCGTCGTCGGTGTCAGATCGGGGTCGAGCACGGTGCCCCCGGCTTCTCCGCCGAGTTGAACCCTGTTCTCCAGCAATAGCTCTCGCGAATCACGCCACCAGCGTTCGGCACGGTCGTGGAATTCGCCGATCGTCAACTTGTAGCTGACCGATGTGGTGAATGCTTCGGTCCAACGATCCAGTAGCTCTTTACCGTTGGCGAGTGCCCTTGTTCCGTCGGCGGTGTAGAGGTAGCCGCTGGCTTCCAGCTCGTTCATGACGATCTGGGTGGTGCCCAGCGAGACGCCGGCCCGCTCGGCGATCAAACGCAGGGGGAGATCGAGCGTGTCCGGCCAGCTCAAAACGGCGAAGAGTACTTTTGACCCGGCAGGACTGAACGCGCGAGGCGCGCGCCGAGCCGACGTGTACTCGGGCGCGGGGCGTCGGTTGCCGACGATGTAGATCAGCATCGCGGGCCAGCTGATCGAGATGTTCCCCGCACGGTCGACGAAGTCCACCCCGTTCCGCCGCAGCACCTCGGCACTTTCTCTGGAGACGTACGGCGTGAGGAGAAGCGTCGGTAACTCGGTTGGTGGTAGCGCGCGTGCGCTGACGCTCGTGAGCTGGGTTTTGAACTCGACCGAATAGGTTCGGTCACCGCGTGCACCCGCCTCTAGCCGTGCGGCCAGATCATGTCGGCGGTCAGCGCTCGTATCGGGTCCGATCACCGTCAGGCTGATTCCGTGCTTCGCGAGCGCCGCCTGCGCCTCCCGCATCAGCATGTTCACTTTGCTGCTACGTTCATTCGCAATGAACATGAGCAAATTATGTACAATGAGATCGGGTAAGGCAAGTAGCGAGCTGCCTCACGTGTCGGAGCTGCTTGCTGTCAGCCAGCCGGTGATCTGGAGCAGTGTCGATGAAATCCGGTCGACCGCTCGACCGTGGGGCTGTTAGCCTCCGCCGATGGCAAACCCCTATCCCCATGTGTATCTAGGTGACCGGATCGTTGCGGCTGAGGCGGCTACGGTGGGGGTCGCTTCGTCGGCGGTGTTGTATGGGCTCAGCGTCTATACCGTGTTTCCGGTTCATGTGGCGGGGGCGGCACGGACTGCGTTCCGGTTGGACGATCACTTCCGGCGGCTCGAGGAGTCGTGCAAGATCATCGGGATCGATCGGTTCGGGCAGGAGTGGGACTACCAGCGGTTCTATGCCGCGGTGGTCGAGGTGGTCGGGCGGAACGCGCCGATCGAGGACGTATTCGTCCGGGCCACAGTGCATGTCGTCGAGTCGATCCCGGGCACCCGGGTGCGTGGTTGTGCGATCCAGGTCAGCATCTTCGTCTACGACGCGGTGCCGATCGTCCCGCAGGACGGCATGCGGCTGAAATCCAGTCCGTGGCGGCGCATTCCGGACAATGCGATCCCCTCACGCGCGAAAGTCAACGGCGCGTATGTGAATTCGGTGCTGGCCAAGCAGGACGCGATCGACAGCGGCTACGACGACTGCATCTTCCTCGACGGCAGCGGCCACGTGTGTGAGCTCAGCGCCGCCAACATCTTCCTGGTCCGCAACGGCACGCTGATCACCCCGGACGTGTCCTGCGACATCCTCGACGGCATCAACCGCCGGACCATCTTGACCCTGGCGGCCGAGGACGGCATCCCGGTCGTCGAACGCGCCGTCGACCTGACCGAGCTCTACATCGCCGACGAGGTCTTCGTCACCGGGACCTCCGCGGGCGCCGCACCGGTCTTCGAGGTGGACGGCCGCACGGTCGCCGACGGGCACGCGGGCCCGATCTCCCAGGCCCTGCGCAAGCGGCACGCCGCCGCGCTGCGCACCGACGACCTGCACGGCTGGATCACCCCGCTGAACTGACCACCCTGGGCTAGACCGGCGGGTACTCGGCCCGGCGGACCCGCGCGGACTCCGGCCGGAGGCGATCGAGCAGCTTCCCGCCGAACGTGGCGGCGAGCGGAACGAAGAACCAGACGTACCAGATGTACGGCATGACCCACACCAACCCGGCCGTCAACGCGAAGACCGAGGTGACCGCGGCCGACGCGTTGGCGCTGATCCGGAGCTTCGCCGCATCGACGCCGGGCCGCAGTATCGCGCGTCGCCAGGCGAACTCCTTCATGATCGCCTCGGAGCCGAACAGCGCCGCGGCGGTCGCGGCGAACAGGCACGCGGCCAGCTTGTTGTCCGATGCGTGCCCGAATATCGCGGTCGGGAACGGCAGGAAGGCGGCGAACAGCAGCAGCGGTGCGTGCGCCGCGGTGGTCGCCCGGTCCAGCCGCTCGACCTCGTCGATGAAGACGTGGTGCCTGCGCCACACCGACCACAGCAGGAAGAACGCCAGCACGAACGCGATGAACGACGCCTTCTCGTGCCAGAGGAACTCGCCGAGGGCGTGCGGGCTCGCCAGCTCCGCGCCCTCCGGCCGTTTGATCTCGATGACCAGCAGCGTGATCGCGATCGCCAGCACCGCGTCGGCGAACGCGCCCATCCGATGGGCGCTGAAGAATTCGTTCTCCGCAGAGGGCACTACGCGGTCGGTCACTGCTCGGCTCCTAACGGCAATGCGGTGAATCGGTTGAACCGTATCGGATCGTCGGCCGCGGGGTCTGCCGTGGGAAGCGGTGCTGCGTAAGCGTGGCGTAACTTCATTCAGGACACAGTTGATTCCTGATTGAGGGGTGCGCATGACCGGACTCGCCGAAGCCGCCGATCATGGCCCGCGGAGCGCCGCGAGTGGCCAGGCCAGGGACGGCGCGTCGTCCGCGCATGGCGACAACTGCTTCGGCTGCGGACCGGCCAATCGCGCCGGCGTCGCGATGGTGTCGGCCCTGGTGGACGGACGGCTCACCGGCACCTGCACGTTCGACGAAAAACATCAGGGCGCGCCCGGCCTGGCGCACGGCGGCGTGGTGGCCGCGGTGCTGGACGAGGCCTCGGGCACCGTGCCGACGCACAGCGGGATCCCCGCGGTGACCGCCAAGCTCGCGGTGAACTACGTCAAACCCGCGCCGCTGCACCGCCAGATGACCGTCTCCGCGCACATCGATCGCCGGGAAGGCGACCGCAAGCTGCACATCTACGCCCGGCTCGAACTCGACGGCGAACTGATCGCCGAGTCCGACGCGCTGTTCATCGTCGTCACCCCGGAGCACTTCCGCGCGCACGGCGCGAAGGAGGGCGAGTTGCCCTTTCTCGGCGTGTGATTCAGCGGATGCCAGGTGCGTCCGGACCGAGGCAGGCCATGATCGCGCAGCCGGGCGCATTGTCCGCGAACGGCGGGGCCAGTGGGAAGTTCAAGCAGGACAGGATATTACAGCCAGGATAGGCGAACGGTCCGGCGCCGAACACCGCGAGCACGAAGTTCAGATCGACGAATTGGCTCGGGTTCAATCGCACCGGCGGCTCGACATACGGCCCGGGGTCGGGCATGGGCGGTTCCTGGAACGCCGCGAACAACCGGCGGAAGAATTCGTGCGGCAGTTCCGCGATGTTCTGGATGGTGCCGGTGATGCCGTACTGGCTGACATTGCCGAAGAACCCGGTCCACATCACCACCAGGTCCAGGCTGGGGATGATGAAGATGTTGTTCAGGCCGAGCCCGGCCATCATGTACACATCCGCGGGCAGCATGCTGTCCGACTCCGCGCACCCCGGTCCGAGCCAGAACAGATAGCCGTAGCACCGGTTGGCCTTCGACGGTTCGCGCGCCTGTCGCAGGTATTCGGTGGAGACGATTTGCCGTGCGCCCCAACGCCCGTCATTGCTGGTGAGCAATCCGAGTTTGGCGAAATCGTTCGGCGGAATCATCAGGTGGGCATATCCGTAGGTGTGCCCGGCGCGGTCGCGCGCCCAGTAGTAGTCGCCGCGTTCGATGCCGAGCGGATCGAACAGTTCCCGCTGCGCGAATTGCTGAAGTGGTTCGCCGACCGCAAATTCCAGCACATAGGACAGCAGATCGACATTGCGCTGGCTGTAGCTGAACACCGCGCCCGGCGGATTGTCCAGCGGCACGCCGAGCGCCTGCACCGCGCTGTTCGGATCGATCGGCACGACGCCGGTGGCGCCCTCGGCCAGCACGCCGACCTTCATCCCCGAGGTCTCGGTGAGCAGGTTCGCCACGGTGATCGAGCGATGCTCGGCGTCCCCGAGTTCCGGCGGGCAGATATCGATCGATCGGCGCGGCGAGGTCGAGTTTGCCCTGATCCCAAGCGATCCCGGCGAGCAGCGAGACGACGCTCTTGGTCGCGCTCCAGATATTCCACGCCACATTGTCGGTCGGCGCGTTGTTCGGTCCCTCGCCGATCAGGCAATTGTGCCGGAATACCTTGATATTGACGCGGTTTCGACCGGCGGCAAAGGTCAATGCCTGGGCGAGCCCGGCGCTGTCGAGGCCGGCCTGTTCCGGCGTCGCCCGCGCCGGTTCCCGGCCGGATTGCACTGCGCAACGCACCGGTTCGGCGGAAGCCTGCCCGCTGCCGGTGAATAGGTTCCCCGCGACCAGCGATAGCACAGCGAACCCAACGAGGAACCCACCGAATCGCCCCATGGGCACGAGGCTATCGCGCGAACGAGGCCGCGACCGGCGAATGGAGAGGGTGCCGGAGATTCACCGAATCCCCGGCGCGTCCGGGCCGAGGCACACCAGGATCGCGCAACCCGGTGCGGTGTCCCAGAACGGCGGGGTCAGCGGATAGTCCAGGCAGGAGAAGACATTGCAGCCCGGATAGGCGTCCGGCCCGATGCCGAATACCGCGAGCAGGATATCCGGATCGACATAGGTTCTCGGGTCGAGCACCACCGGCGGCTCGACGAACGGGCCTGGATCGGGCAGCGGCCGATCGTGGAACGCCGCGAACAGTTTGCGGAAGAATTCGTACGGTAACTCCGCCTGATTTTGCAGGCTGCCGGTGACGCCTTTGCCGCTGCGGTTACCGAAGAACCCGGTCCAGACCACCGTGAGGTCGAGGCTCGGAATGCCGAAAACGTTCTGCATCCCGAGTCCGTCCATCATGAACACGTCCGGCGGCACGTTGTACAGCGGTGCCGCGCACTCGGGACCGAGCCAGAACAGATAGCCGTAGCATTCGTTGGCCGCGGACGGCTGCAGTGCCTTGCGCAGATATTCGGCCGAGACGAGTTGTTTTGTGCCCCAACGTCCGTCGTTGCTTACCAGCAGGCCGAGCTTGGCGAAATCGTTCGGCGGAATCATCAGGTGGGCATATCCGTAGGTGTGCCCGGCGCGGTCGCGCGCCCAGTAGTAGTCGCCGCGTTCGATGCCGAGCGGATCGAACAGTTCCCGCTGCGCGAATTGCTGCAACGGCTCGCCGACCGCCAATTCCAGCACGTAGGTGAGTAGGTCGACATTGCGCTGGCTATAGGTGAATTTGGTGCCGGGCGGATGCACCAGTGGCATGCCCAACGCCTGCACCGCGCTGTTCGGGTCGATCGGCACCACGCCGCTGATGCCCTCGGTGAGCGCGCCGACCTTCAATCCCGAGGTCTCGGTGAGCAGGTTCGCCACGGTGATCGAGCGATGCTCGGCGTCCCCGAGTTCCGGCGGCAGGTAGCGATCGATCGGCGCGGCGAGGTCGAGTTTGCCCTGATCCCAGGCGATCCCGGCGAGCATGGAGACCACGCTCTTGGTGGAGCTCCAGATGTTCCACGCGACATTGCCGGTCTGCGCGTTCGTCGGTCCCTCGCCGATCAGGCAGTTGTGCCGGAACACCTGCACGTTCAACCGATTTCGGGTCGCGGCGAAGGTGAGTGCGTCCGCGAGCCGCGCCGAATCCAGGCCGACCTGCTCCGGCTGCGCCCGCGCGAACTCCCGCCCGGACTGCGGCGTGCACCGAACCTCCGCGGCCGGGCGGCTCGGTTCCGCCTGCGCGCCGCCGGCGAAGACATTGCCCGCGACCAGCGAGAACGCAGCGAACCCAACCAGGAACCCACCGAATCGCCCCATGCGCACGAGGCTATCGCGCGGATTTGCCAGGACCGGGACACCAGGGCGGCGAGCCGGGCGGAAAACACAAACGCCGCCAGGTCAAAAACCCTGGCGGCGCTGAGTCGCCGGACGCCACGCCAGCGTCACGACTCGAAGTCGACGTCCCACAAGCGCCTCTCGGCGGGTGGTCGCTCGTAGCGACAAAGGGGTGAGGCCCGGGGCTGTCCGGACGCCGACAGTGGTGATCAACGACCACCCACCCGGATGTATTCCAGGTCGGTAGCTGTGACGCGTGACACTGTCCTTTTCTTGACTAATTCCAGAAAAGGTGGAGTATCGAAGGCATGCACACCAACCACACCGACCCGCGAACGCAGTTGCGCGCGGCCGGCCTGCGGGTCACCGCCCCGCGGGTCGCGGTGCTGGACGCGGTCGCCGCCGCACCGCATTCCGATGCGGATCGGGTGGCGGCCACCGTCCGGGAAGCCCTGGGCTCGGTGTCCACGCAGGCCGTCTACGACGTGCTGAAGGCTTGCGTGCACGCCGGACTGCTGCGGCGCATCGAGCCGGCCGGCTCGCCCGCGCTGTACGAGACCCGCGCCGGGGACAACCATCACCACCTGGTGTGCCGTAGCTGCGGCACGGTCGTCGACATCGACTGTGCCGTGGGCGCAGCGCCCTGCCTGGCCCCCGCCGACGACCACGGTTTCGCGGTCGACGAGGCGGAGGTCGTCTTCTGGGGTCTGTGCCCGGCCTGCCGCACGAACAGCGGCAGCAATCCTGATTGAGCCCCGGGGGTACAGCCCGCCCCCGGGCATCCGCGCCGACGAGGAGGCTTCGAGAATGACCAAGCCGACAACCACCAACACCGGAACCCCGGTGGAGAGCGACGACGAATCGCTCACCGCCGGAACCCAGGGCCCGATCCTGCTGCACGACCACTACCTGATCGAGAAGCTGGCCCAGTTCAACCGCGAGCGGGTGCCGGAACGGATCGTGCACGCCAAGGGCGCGGGCGCCTACGGCGAGCTGGTGGTGACCAATGACGTCAGCCGCTACACCAAGGCCAAGCTGTTCCAGCCGGGTGCGCGGACCGAGTCGCTGGTCCGGTTCTCCACCGTCGCCGGCGAACAGGGCAGCCCCGACACCTGGCGCGACCCCCGGGGTTTCGCGGTGAAGTTCTATACCGAGGACGGCAACTACGACCTCGTCGGCAACAACACCCCGGTCTTCTTCATCAAGGACCCGATCAAGTTCCCCGACTTCATCCGGTCGCAGAAGCGACTGCCCGGCAACGGACTTCGCGATCACAACATGCAGTGGGACTTCTGGACCCTGCGCCCGGAGACCGCGCACCAGGTGACCTGGCTGATGGGCGACCGCGGCATCCCGAAGACCTACCGGCACATGAACGGCTACGGCTCGCACACCTATCAGTGGGTGAACGCGGCCGGTGAGCGCTTCTGGGTGAAGTACCACTTCAAGACCGACCAGGGCGTGGACTACCTGACCCAGGCCGACGCGGACCGGATCGCCGGCGAGAACGCCGACTTCCACCGCAAGGACCTGTGGGACGCGATCGAGCGCGGCGAGTTCCCGAGCTGGACGCTGCACGTGCAGGTGATGCCGGTCGCCGACGCCGAGGGCTACCGGTTCAACCCGTTCGACCTGACCAAGGTGTGGTCGCACAAGGACTACCCGCTGATCGAGGTCGGCAAGTGGACGCTGAACCGCAACCCGGGCAACTACTTCGTCGACATCGAGCAGGCCGCCTTCGAGCCGTCGAATGTCGTTCCCGGCATCGGCTTCTCGCCGGACAAGATGCTGCTCGGCCGGGTGTTCGCCTACGCGGACGCGCACCGCTACCGGATCGGCACCAACTACGCGCAGCTGCCGCCGAACCTGCCGCGCGCCGCGGAGGTGAACTCCTACTCCAAGGAGGGCGCGATGCGGTTCGCCTACAACGACGCGAGCGTGCCCGTGTACGCGCCGAACTCCTACGGCGGCCCGCACGCCGATCCGGCGCAGGCGCCCGACGGCGGCCTGTGGGAGTTCGATCCGACGATGGTGCGGGCGGGGTACGTCCAGCATGCCGAGGACGGCGACTTCACCCAGGCGGGGACCTTGGTTCGCGAGGTACTGAACGATGACCAGCGCGACCGTCTGGTGAACAACATCGTCGGGCACGTGCTCGGCGGTGTGCGGGAGCCGGTGCTGAGCCGGGTCTTCGAGTACTGGACCAATGTGGATCCCGATCTCGGCAAGCGGGTCGAGGAGGGCGTCCGGGCCGGCCTCGATACCGGTTCGACGCCGCCGCCCGCGCAGGGCTGAGGGTGAGCTCGGGGCGGGTGTGCACCTCGGGTGCGCACCCGCCCCGGTCATAGCCGCAGGTGATGCGGACCGGGGTACCGGTTTGCCGGGCGTTGGCCAGCCTGCGAAAGTGATGGGATGTTTCGGCTGACGCGTGACTCCAGGGTGGCCTCGATCGCCGCCGCTCTCGTCCTACCGTTGCTCGCCGCCTGCGGCACCGATTCCACTGCGGCACATACCGACTCGCCGGCCTCGAGCGCCAAGGCCGACGACTCCTCGGCCGCGGAGCTGGCCGCGCTGGAGCAGAAATACGAGGCGCGGATCGGCGTCTTCGCGGTCGACACCGGCAGCGGCAAGACGCTGACCGCGCGCGGCGACGAACGCTTCCCGTTCCTGTCCACCTTCAAGGGACTGGCCGCCGGGGCCTTGCTGAAGGCGCATCCGCTCGACACCGGCTACTTCGACCGGGTCATCCACTACACCGCCGCCGACCTGCAGAGTTATTCGCCGGTCACCAGCACCAAGGTCGCCGAGGGCATGACCATCGCCCAGCTCGCCGAGGCCGCGGTCACCCAGAGCGACAACACCGCGGGCAACCTGCTGCTCCGCGAACTCGGTGGCCCGCAAGGGCTCACGGACTTCCTGCGGGGCATCGGCGATCCGGTGAGCCACCTCGACCGCTGGGAGCCGGAGCTCAACACCGCCATCCCCGGCGACGAACGCGACACCACCACCCCGGCCGCGCTCGCCGCCGACTACCGCGCGCTGGTGGTCGGCGACGCGCTCGGCGCGCCGGAACGAGCGCGGCTGACTGGCTGGTTGAAAGCGAACACCACCGGCGACAAGCGAATTCGCGCGGGTGTGCCGGCCGGCTGGAGTACCGGCGACAAGACCGGAACCGGCGACTACGGCTGCGCGCACGACGCGGCGATCACCTGGCCGGATGGCTCGGCGGCGCCATTGGTCATCGCGATCCAGACCTGCAAGGCGGTCAAGGACGCCGAATCGAGCAACGACGTCGTCGCGGAGGCCGCCAGGGTGGCCGTCAAAGCTGTGCGTTGACGGCCGGATCCCGGTGGGGGTCAGGCCGCCGCGCGCCGGGCGCGCAGGCCGGCGAAGCCGATGAGCAGGTCGGCGATGATCTCGAAAATCGCCGCGAACCAAGAGAATCCGTTGACCCTGGCGGCGGCGGGCGGGTTGATGAAGCTGTCGCTGAGCGGGCCGAACCAGTCCGGGCACAGGTGCACCAGGATGAACCCCGCCGCACTGGCGAAGCCGATCGCGACGGCCGCGAGCGCCGACCACCGATGCCCGGTGAATACCAGCACGATGGTCGCGATCCCGAGTACGAATTGCACTGCGCCGAGCACCATTACGGCGCTGGAAACGGTGTCCATCCCGCGGCGCAGGTGATCGGCGCCGTGGGTGAGCAGCGCCACCGCGAACAACGCGGTAGCCCAGCGCAATTCGGAGAATGCCGGACCGGCGGCGAGATTCTGCCTGGCGACTGTCGGGTGCGTCATCGTGACCCCATCGGATGAGACGCGGCGGCAACGGTGCGCGCCGCTCTACGACCGAGTGTAGTAGACCTGGTCCGTTCGGACCAGGCTCCAGTTCACGGTTACAGCAGGCCCCACCAATACAGCACGCAGGCCAGCACCCAGACCACCACGGTTTCCATCGTCGCTCCCAATCTCCTTCACGCACCTGTCTCCATCATCCGCCATCGGGGATCGGTTGATACAAACTCGGCGCATCCGTTGCCTAGATGACGCCATTACCTGCGGTTTTACGCCTGCAAGGTGTTCTTAAGTCCGTGCTAAGCCCGCGCGGGCATTGTTTGTCTCAACACCGAACGCTCCGGTTTGGGGGAACCGGAGCGTTCGGTGGGTCAGTCCACCACCGGGGGTGGGGAACGGAGCGCGACCTGTCTTCGAGGGGTTGGCAGGTCGGGCTCCGGGGAAGAGTGCTTGCCGGGCCGGTCCACGAGGGGTGACCGGCCTGGCAGGCCACTCGGGACAGCGGACACGTTTCCGCAGGCTCTTCCGGGAGCTGACCGGCAACGGACACCGAAGTTGCCACTGCTGAAGGTAACCGCGGGTGCGCGGGCGATGATCCCGAGGCGAGGGGCGGCCGGACCGGTTTCGGAGGGTAATCGGCCCGGCGCCACGGGTAGAACTTGTTCTAGACACTTTTGCGTATTTGTCTTACCGTCACTACATGTTGATCGATGCGTATCGGCCCGCTCCCGTCTTCGAGCTCCGCTCCGGCGCCACCTGGACGTCGCCGTGGGAGATGTATGCCGCACTGCGCGAACAGGATCCGGTGCATCACGTGGTGCCGCCGACCCGTCCCGACCATGATTACTGGGTGCTCACCCGGCACGCCGACGTCTACGCGGCGGCCCGCGACAGCGAGACCTACTCCTCCCGGGACGGCCTGACCGTGGAGTACGGCGAGCTGGAACAGATCGGGCTGACCGACAATCCCCCGCTGGTCATGCAGGATCCGCCGGAGCACACCGACTTTCGCAAGCTCGTCGCCCGCGGGTTCACGCCCCGGCAGGTGAGCGAGGTGGAGCCGGTGGTGCGCCGATTCGTCCGTGACCGCCTCGACCGGATCGCCGCGGACGGCGGCGGCGATATCGTCAAGCAGGTGTTCAAGCCGCTGCCGAGCATGGTGGTGGCCTACTACCTCGGTGTGCCCGAGGAGGATCGGGCGCGGTTCGACGGCTGGACCGACGCGGTGGTCGCGGGCAGCATCGATCGCGCGCAAACCCAGGCGCTGCCCGCGTCGATGGAGATGATGGGCTACTTCGCCGAGCTGATCAAGCGGCGGCGGACCGACCCGGGGGAGGACACCGTATCGCTGCTCGTGCAGGCGGGCATGGCCGCCGACGACGCGGATGTGCGCGGGCTGGTGCAGATTCTGGCCTACACCTGGACGATGGTCGCGGGCGGCAACGACACCACGACCGGATTGCTCGGTGGTGCGGTGCAACTGCTGCAACAACATCCGGACCAGCGCGCCGCGTTGGCGGCGGACAAGGACCGAATCCGCACGGCGGTAGAAGAATTCGCCCGGTTGACCGCGCCGGTGCAGGGCCTGGCGCGGACGGTGACGCGCGCGGTCGAGCTGCACGGCAGGACAATTCCCGTGGGGCGCAAGGTATTGCTGGTGTTCGGTTCCGCCAACCGCGACGAACGCGCGTTCGGCGACGACGCCGCGGAGCTGAATATCGACCGGAATCCGCAGCGCATCCTCACCTTCGGGCACGGGGCGCACCACTGCCTCGGTGCGGCCGCGGCGCGGATGCAGGCCAGGGTGGCACTGGAGGAGCTGCTCGATCGCTTCCCGGACTACGTCGTGGATATCGACGCGGTCGAGTACGCGCCGGGGCCTTATGTCCGGCGGCCGACCACCGTCCCGTTCCGGTGCGTGGCGTGACCGGGGACTGGTTGGCGGACGGGCGCGCGGAACTGGCGAGCGAGCGGATCCTCGACGCGGTGCGCGCCTTGTTCATCGACAAGGGGGTCGCCGGTGTCGGGATGGCCGAAGTCGCCGAGGCCGCAGGATGTTCCAGGGCGACGCTCTACCGGTATTTCGACAATCGGCAGGCGCTGTACGTCGCCTTCGCCGGTCGCGAGGCTCGGCAGGTGGTCGAGCGGGTGTGGCGCGATCCCGTGGTCACCGCGGCCGCCGATCCTGGCGAGCGACTGCTCGACGGTTTCACCGCGCTGATCGCGGAGGTGCGCAAAACTCCGCACCTGGCCGTGTGGTTCGAGCCGGCCAATGCGGGAATCGTTGCGCAGCTGTCGGATTCGTCGGAGGTGGTGCATCCGCTCGCGGCCGGATTCGTCAGCGGGTTCCGGCCGGATCTGCCCGCTCCCGCCGCGCGCAGACTCGGACAGTGGTTGGTCCGGGTGATGGTGTCGCTGTTGACCCTGCCGGGTGCGGGCGAAGACGACGAGCGGGCGCTGTTGCGCAATTTCGCGCTCCCGTTTCTGCTCGACCGGCGAACGGTCGTCGAATAGGCCTATGCGACAACGACCGGAGCCGTACCGACGGCTCCGGTCGCTGCGGATCGGGCTACCGGCCGGCCGGCTGCGCGGAGTAGTCCGGCAGGTCATAGGACTCGGTCTTGGTGAGCATCTTCATCATCAGCGGCTTCATCGCCTTCGAGGTCATCAGCTTGCTGACGGTGTGCCCCGCGCGAATGCCGAAGCTGGACTTGGGCGTCATGGCCTTCAGGCCGCCCGGCGGGAGCTCCTGCGCCTTCGCGATGAACGGGCGGAGCACCTCCTCGTAGCGGACCGGCGCCTGCGCGAGATCGCCGGTGTGCGTGGCGATCTCGCCGGCGAGCACGTATGCGCCGATCAGCGCCATCGCGGTGCCGTTGCCGGTGAGCGGTGAACCGCAGTAGGCGGCGTCGCCGAGCAGCACCACCCGGCCCTTCGACCAGGTCGGCATGTCGATGCGGGCCAGCTCGTCGAAGTAGAAGTCGTTCGCCGCGCCCAGCGCGTCGGTGATGGTGGCGGCCGCCCAGCCGCCGCCGCCCAGACGCTGCCGGATCAGGGCCTGCTGCGCCCGAACATCCCGGCGCAGTGCGGGATCCGCGTCGGTGCGGATGGTGATCAGGGCCTTCGCGGTGGCCGGGTCGGCGTCGGGGCGCAGCCCGATATTGGTCGCGCCGACCATCGAGTGCATGGTGAACCAGTTGTTCTCCACGTCGTCCGGGGACGGCAGGGTGAAGAAGGACATGTAGCCGCCGAGGTAGGTGGAGAACTGCTCCTCCGGACCGAACACCAGCCTGCGGGTGCCGGAATGCAGTCCGTCCGCGCCGATCACGAGGTCGAAGCGCTGCCGCGCGCCGGAGGCGAAGGTGACGTCCACTCCGCTCTCGTCCTGCGCGAGCGCGGTGATCCACTCGCCGTAGCGGTAGTCCACGCCGCCCGCCTCAGTCAGCGCGTCGAGCAGCACCCGGTTGAAATCGCCTCGGGTCAGCTCGATGTCGGCGACGGCGCCCTTGCCCTCGAACAGCTCGGTCGGCATGCGCACGATGTCGCGGCCCGCGGCGTCGACGAACTTCATGCCGCGCTCGTCCAGCTGGTACTTGCGGATGCCCGGCATCAGGTTCATCCGCTCGGCGACCTCGACGCTGGGCCCGCGCAGGTCCACGGCCTGGCCGCCCGGCCGCGGCGCCTCGGCCCGCTCCACCACGGTGGCCCGGATGCCTGCGCGAAGCAGTTGCAGCGCGACCGCGTTGCCGCCGATGCCGCCGCCGGCGATGAGGATGCGGGGCTGGGTGGGGTTGGTGCTCATGATCTGGTCCCTTGCTTTGCTCGAATGTCTTAGACATATGTCTACATCATGTTTGAACGTATGTCTAGAACAAACGTCTAAATCGGTTTCGGGCGCAATGAACCGCAGCCCCCATCTCCTCGAAACAGGCCAACGACCGAAGGCGCCCTTCAGCTGGACGGGCTGAAGGGCGCCTTCGGTGGTTGGCGGATGAGGCTATCTGGACAGGTAGGACTTCCACCCGCCGAACGCGGTGATGTCGGTGGCGGCGACGGCGGCGTCGTAGGTGCAGGCGAAGCCGATTACCGAACGGCCGTCGGACAGTTCGATGCTGGTCAGCGCCATGGGAGCGGGGAGGGCGGCGAGGAAGCTGCCGAGTCCGGCTGCGGAGACGCGGTAGAGCTCGCCGAGGATGGGGGCGCCGAGCCCGTCGCCGTGGCGCACGAGTCCTGGCTTCGGGGGTGTGGTGTCCAGGGCGGTCAGGCGGTAGGCGTCGGTGGTGCGGATGTCTCCGGCGAAGCGGGCGCCGATCTGTTCCAGCTGCCAGTGCAGTGGCTGGCCGCGCAGGTGAGCGCCGAAGACGGCCAGGTCAACACCGTGCTCGACCAGCAAGGGTGCGGGATCGGCGCCGACCATGCGGGCGGCCAGATCGATGGCGACCTGGTCGGTGAACGCGGGTGTCACCAGCATGACGCCGAACGGTGCGCCCGCCGTGGTGGGTGCGCCGGGAATCGCGATCGATGCCATGTCGAGCAGGTTGCAGAAGTTGGTGTAGGTGCCCAGGCGCCGGTTGATGCCGATCGGGTCCGCCCGCACCGCGGCGATACTCGGATGCTCGGTGGTGGTCGGCAGCAGCAGGGCCGCGAAACCGTCGAGCAGCTCGGCGGCCGACGCCCGGGCGCGGGCCAGGGTGTCGAGATCCGCGACGAACGCGGGACCGGTTGTCGCACCGGCCGATTCGATGATGGCGGCGACCGTGGGATCGGCGCCGGCGGGCTGGGTTTCCAGGAAGGCGCCGACCGAGGCATAGCGTTCGGCGACGATCGCGCCGTCGTACAGCAGCAGCGCGGCGTCGAGCAGGCCGGAGATGTCGACCTCCTCGACCTTCGCCCCGGCATCCGCGACCGCGGCGACGGTCCGGGCGAAGGCCTCCCGGTACGGCTCGCTCAGCGCGACGAGGTCGGCGGCGCGCGGAATCGCGATCCGCGCGGCCAGGGGCGCCGCCAGCCGCACGTCGGCCGGCCAGCTGCGGCTGCGCGGATCGCGCGGCTCCGGCCCGGACATCACCGCGGCGGCCGCCACCGCGTCGGCGAGCCCGGCGGCGAAGACGGTGACCGCGTCGTAGTCCACGCAGGCGGGCACGACACCGTGCGCCGGAATGATGCCCAACGTGGCCTTGATGCCGACGATGCCATGCAGGGCCGCGGGTACCCGGCCGGAACCGGCGGTGTCGGTGCCGATTCCGATATCGGCGATGCCGAGCGCCACCGCCGCCGCCGAGCCCGAACTGGAACCGCCGGAGATCAGCTCGGGATCGAACGCGTTGCGCACCGCACCGTAGGGGCTGCGCGTCCCGACCAGCCCCGTGGCGAACTGGTCGAGGTTCGTCTTGCCGAGCACGATCGCGCCCGCCGCGACCAGCCGCTCGATCGCGGACGCGGTCACCTCGGCGGTATAGGCGAATTCGGGGCAGCCCGCGGTCGTCGGCAGCCCGGCGACGTCGATGTTGTCCTTGACCGCCACCAGCACACCGGCCAGCGGCAGCGCGGCGCCGTCGGCGAGCCGCTGTTCGACGGCCGCCGCGTCGGCGGCGACCTCGCGCTCCGGGCGCAGCGTGATCCACACCTCGGGCCGATCCACCTCGGCGATCCGCCGATACGCGGCGGCCACGCGTTCGGTGGGTGGTGTCGTGTTGCCCACGGGGAGGGCAGCTGGTGAGGTGGATAGGGAGGGCTCGCCGGTGGCCATTCAGTCGACTCCGATTACTGCTAGTGGGGTTCCCGGTTCTACCTTGGCACCTGGCGTGGCCAGGACCTTCAGCACGGTGCCGGCGCCCGGGCTGTGCACCGGCAGTTCCAGTTTCATCGCTTCCAGCACGGCGATCGGCGATCCGGCGGTAAGACGTTGTCCCGCTTCGACTTCGACTCGCCAGACATTGCCGATCATGGGCGCCGTCACCACCGTCGCGCCGGGCGGCAGGCCGGCCAGCGGATCGTCGGCGAGTTCGGCGGCGGGCGCGGTCGCGGCGGGCCGGTCGAACTCGCCCGCCGCGCGCCAGGCCGCCTTCTCCGCCTCGAACGCCGCGGTCTGCTTGGCCGTGAACGCGGCGATCGAATCGGCCTCCGCGCGCAGCAGCGCCAGGTGATCGGCCAGCGCGAAGGTGCCGTCGCTGACCTCGGCGTCGAACCGGCCCGCCCGGGCCGCCTCGCGGTGGTCCAGCAGTTGTTCGGCGCTCACCGGTTCCCAGACGATGCGGTCGAAGAACCGGAACAGCCAGGGCGTGCCCGGCTCGAACGGCGCGGACTGCCGATAGCTGGACCAGATCGGCACGGTCCGGCCGATCAGCTGATAGCCGCCGGGCGAGGCCATCCCGTACACGCACAGGTACTTGCCGCCGATGCCGACCGCGTCGGACGGGGTCCAGGTGCGGGCCGGGTTGTACTTGGTGGTGACCAGGCGATGCCGCGGATCGAGCGGAACCGCCAGCGGCGCACCGAGATACACGTCGCCGAGGCCGAGCACGAGGTATTCCGCGTCGAACACGGTGGCGCGCACGTCCTCGACGCTGTCGAGTCCGTTGATGCGGCGGATGAATTCGGTGTTCGACGGCAGCCACGGGGCGGTGTCCCGAACACCGCTGCGGTACCGGTCGATCGCCTCGGCGATGGACGGATCGTCGAACGAGAGCGGCAGCCGGATGGTACGGCTCGGCACCACCAGGTCGGTGGTCGCGGGCAGGGCGAGTTCGATCTCGTGCAGCGCGCCGAGCAGCCGATACTGCGGCAGCACTTCGGGATCGAAATGGATGTGCAGCGAGCGGACGCCGGGGGTGACGTCGAGGATGCCGGGCAGGCCGGTGCCGGTCAGCGCCTCGGCCAGCGCGTGCACGCGCATGCGCAGGCCCAGATCCAGCACCATCTCGCCGTATTCGACCAGGATGTTGTCGTCGCCGCCGCGCAGATAGGCGACCCGGGGGCGATCGCTGTCGCCGGTGATGGACCCGAGAATGCCGTGATCACGCAGTGCGGCACGCGGATTCGGGACGATGTCGTGCGCGCGGGCGCTGTTCGACTCGCGCAGCAGCACGGCCTCGTCATCGGTGACCGGCACGAAGCGGAGGGTGTCGCCGGGTCGCAGCTGGCCGAGTTTCCAGCGGTGGCCCGAGACCACGGTCAACGGGCAGGCGAAGCCGCCGAGGCTGGGGCCGTCGGGACCGAGCAGAATCGGGGTATCGCCGGAAACGTTCAATGTGCCGACGCTGTACGGGTTGTCGTGCAGGTTGGACGGATGCAGGCCGGCGTCGCCGCCGTCGGTGCGTGACCAGGTCGGCTTGGGTCCTTCGAGCCGGATGCCGGTGCGGTTGGCGTGGCTGCCGACTTGCCAAGCGTGGGTATAGAACTGGGTCATGTCGTCGTCGGTGAAGTAGGCGGGGGAGGTCTGTGGTCCCTCGCCGACGGCGAGCTGCCAGTCGTGGGTGAAGTCGGGTCGCTGGTGCTCCGGCACCTCGGCGGGGGTGCTCAGGGTGTGCTCGTCGGTCGGCGCGATGCCCAGTACATCGCCTGCCACAACGGCTTTGCCGGTCACACCGCCGAAACCGCCGAGGGTGAAGGTGGCGGCGCTGCCGTGGTAGAGCGGGGCGTCGATGCCGCCGCGCACCGCCAGGTAGGTGCGCAGGCCGGCGTCGGCCGGTGCGCCGATGTCGAGCACCGAACCGGCAGGCACGGTGATCGGCTGCCACATGGGCGCGGGTTGTCCGTCGATCGTGATCGGGGTGGGTGCGCCGGTCACACAGACCACCGCGGTGTCGGAGAAACGCAGCTGCGGCCCGTGCAGCGTGCACTCCAGCGCGGGCACGCCGGCCGGATTGCCGACGGCGGTATTGGCGAGGGTGAACGACAGGTCGTCCATCGGGCCGGACGGTGGAATTCCCACCTGCCAGAGACCGATTCGGCCCGGATGATCCTGCACCGTCGTCATGGTGCCGCCGCGCAGCACATCGATGCGGCGGCCGACCGGGCGGATCTCGGCCAGCGTGGTGGTGATGTGTTCCGCGCGCAGCACGCGCGAATCGCCGCTCGCCTGGCGCAATTGCGGGAGGTTGGTCTGCACGCCGTAGATATGGGAGTCCGCGAGGGCGCAGGCGAGGCGGGCGAAGGCCTGGTCGCGGCTCGCACCAGTGGCGATCACCTTCGCCAGCAACGGGTCGTAGTACGGGCTGACCTCGGTGCCGGTGCCCACCCAGGTGTCGACGCGCAGCCCTTGCGGCTCGCCGCCAGAGATGCCGGCGCCGGTGTGGGTCTCGACCGGGAAGGCCGCGGCGGTGACCAATCCGGCGCTGGGCCGGTAGTCGTGGCCAGGGTCCTCCGCGTACACCCTGGCCTCCACGGCCCAGCCGGTGATCGGCGGGCCGCTCTCCGGCTGTTCGTCCACCATCGAGGTGTCGCCGCCGGCCAGGCGCAGCATCCAGGCCACCAGGTCGACGCCGGTCACGGCCTCGGTTACCGGATGTTCCACTTGCAGCCGGGTATTCATCTCCAGGAACGAGGCGGTGCCGTGGTCGGTGTCGTACACGAACTCCACCGTTCCGGCCGAGCGGTAGCCGACCGATCGGGCGAGTTCTCTTGATGCCGAGAGCAATTGGTCGGTCAACTCGGCGCCGAGGCCGGGGGCCGGTGCTTCCTCCAGGACCTTCTGGTTGCGTCGTTGCAGCGAGCAGTCCCTGGTGCCGAGGCTCACCACGCGGCCGTTGCCGTCGCCGAACAGCTGCACCTCGATGTGCCTGGCCCGCGCGACGAAACGTTCCAGGAACACACCGGTCGAGGCGAAGTTCGTCGCGGCCAGGCGCTGAACGCGCTGGTAGGCGGTGCGCAGCTGGTCCGCGTCGAAACAGGCCTGCATGCCGATGCCGCCACCGCCGCCGACGGCCTTGAGCATCACCGGGTAGCCGATCCGCGCGGCCTCCTCGACCGCGTGCTCGGCCGAGTCGAGCAGGCCGCTGCCGGGGATGAGCGGAACGCCGACCGCCCGCGCGGCTTCGCGCGCGGTGTGTTTGTCGCCGAACACGCGCAGCTGCTCCGGGGTCGGACCGACGAATCGCAGTCCGGCCTCCGCTACTCGCGTGGCGAAATCGGCGTTCTCCGAGAGGAATCCGTAACCGGGATGGATGGCGCCCGCGCCGGTCGCCAGCGCGGCCTCGATCACCAGGTCCGCGCGCAGGTAGGACTCGGCGGCCGGGCCGGGGCCGAGACGCACTGCGACATCGGCGATTTCGACATGGGCGGCGCCGGTGTCCGCATCGGAGTAGACGGCGACCGTCTTCAAGCCCAGCGCTTTCGCCGATCGCATGATCCGGCAGGCGATCTCGCCACGATTGGCGACCAGCACCGTATCGAATTCCAGTCTCACGTGCTTCTCCCTATTCAGTTGAGGGTTATTCGGCGGCCATCGCCGCGATGGCCCGGGTGACTCGTTCGAGCACCACGTCGAGTGATTCACCGATATGTGTGTGCAGCAGCCGGTAAGCGAGCGGAAGATCCTCGGCGAGAACGGCATCCAGGATGCCGAGGTGCTCGGCAATCGTGGTCTCGATGCGGTTGTTGACCATGAAGTCGTACATCCGGACATGCCGGATGCGGGAATTCACCGCCTTCAGCGCGCGCACCATCTCGGCGTTTCCCGCCGCGGTGAGCAAGGTGACGTGGAATTCCTCGTCCCGCACCACGAATCCGGGCTCCTGCACCGGCGGATCGGCCCGCAGCGCCAGCCACGCGTCGCGCTCGACCTCGAGCAGCGCTCGATCGTGGGTCACCGCGGGATTGGTCATCGCCCGCTGAATCCCGCCCAGCTCCACCGTGATTCGCAGTTCGTACAGATCCCGGATCAGCGGAATGCTCGGCCGTACCGGGCTGAACCCGTACTCCTCGCGCTGCAACAAGCCGTCCGAACACAGCACGGTCAGCGCTTCCCGAATCGGCGTCCGCGAAATCCCGAACCGCGCCGACAGTTTCGGCTCCGTCAGCCGCTCCCCGAACTTGATGTCCCCATTCATCAGCTCGCTACGCAACGCCGCATAAACCACGTCCCGCAACGGCTTCCCCGCCGCATCCTCCAGTGTGGCCAACCGTGTCGACATGCCTGTATACGCTATGGAGCTCGCGTTTCATCGATGTGACGACAGGTTAGCAAGGCGTAAGAGTCTCCTCACCGCTCGTCCGCACCCGACCGGAACGCACGCTGGCTGGAGCTGGAATTTGCCATCAAGTTGCCACTGTCTTCGGGTGTGCCCATTTGGGGTATGGCCGCTGTCGTGGGTCATGGCATTGAATGCGGGTGATTAGCTGTGCGCGAGTGCGCGGTACAGGCGGTGGGCTTTGCCGGAGCTGGCGTCTGTCGGCACTCTCTCGCTGACGTCTTCGCTAGGCGGGCGAGGGGCCCATCGAACGGGCTGGTGCGGTATCGACCGCGGGTTACGCGGAGGGGTGATATGTCCCGTGGGCGTTCGGGGTCGAACTGTGTTAGTACTCGGAATAGCTTGGGGTGCAGGGTTATTGGTTGGTCAGATGTTGGCTAGTTTGTATTCCAGGATGTCTCGGGGTTCGCCTGCGCCGAAGTAGCGTTCCTCGTAGCCGGTCCAGGCGAAGCCGATGCGGCGGTAGAGGTTGTATGCCGACTGGTTGGTCGGGCGGACGGTGATGAGGACGCTGCGCATCGCCTGGCGGCGGCATAGGTTGATCGCCTCGGCGAGCAGGGTGGATCCGTAGCCGCGACCGCAACTGTGCGCGCGGACGGCGAGGCTGAGCAGCCAGCCGCGGCGGTCGGGGGTGAGCGCGACCAGGACATGGCCGGCGACGAGGCCGCCGACCTCGACGATCAGCCAATTGGCGCCGTGCAAGTCGAAGAGTTGGCGCAGCACGAAGTACGGGTAGGCCTGATCGCCGAAGCGTTCGGCCTCGATCGCCGCGACATCGGCGAGATCGGAGAGTTCGGCATTCCGATACACGGGCGTCGATGACGTCGTCGCGCTGTCCACTGTGCTCGCTTGCGCGGTAACACGAGTCATATTTCACAGCGTAAGCGTTTGCTCGCTCGGTCGCGGCGAACCCGGTGTGCACGATCCGGATCGAGATCGTTCACCCGGAGTCTCGCGGTCGCACATAACCATTCGCTGACCGGCCGATCGGGTTCGGCCGAGCGCCCCGCGTTGCCCGGATTTCACCGGCGGTTTGCCTCAGTCATGGGATGTTTCAGGTGGTCGCGGCCTTGACGCGAAAGTGCTGCGCGGTCACCGCTTCGGCCTCGTCGCTCACCAGGTAGGCCACCGCGTCGGTGAGCTCGGTTGCCGCGCCGAGGCGTTCGGATGTGCCAGTCCCCATGACGTAACTCGGTTCGTGCTCGTCCTTGGCCGGGCCGCCGTTGCCGGCGCCCGCCGTCCCGGCGCTGACCGCGTTGATCGCGATGCGCCGTTCGGTGAACTCCGGGGCGAGCGAGCGGGTGAACTCCGCGATCGCCTCCGTCGCGGCGTTTTCGACGGCGTTGCCGGGTGCCGTGGAACCGCCGACGGTGATGATGCGACCGCCCTCGGCGAGGTGGACCGCGGCCAGCTGGATCCCGTTGAACACCGCCTTGGCCGGCGCCGCGAAGCCGAGATCGAACTCTTCGGCGGAGATCTCGCGCAGCGGCGTGGTGATCGCGGCCGGACCGGTGTGCACCAGCACATCCCAGTGCCCGCATTCCTCCAGCAGCGCCTGGACCAGCTCCGCGTATTCGTCCCGGTCGCCGATGTCGGCGGCCAGCGCGAGCGCCGAACCGCCCGCGTTGGTGATCTCCTTGACCACGTCGGCGGCCGATTCGGGGCTGTGCGGGTGCTGGATCACCACCTGCGCGCCCTGTCCGGCAAGGGTTTTGGCGATGGACTTGCCGATTCCGGTGTCCGCGCCGGTGATCAGGGCGGTCTTGCCGGCAAGCGGGCCGGTCGTGTTCATGGCCATGCCTTTCCGTGTTCGCCGCTGGATACCCGGCGGCGGCCCCAGTATGCCGTCCCGGTCCGCCCAAAATCGACTGCCGCGCTACACCGTCCGGCTTTCCAGCGCGCGCCAGGCGGGGCGGCGGGCATTGGTGATCCAGCGCAGCAGCCACTCCGCGGGTCCGTATCGATACCGGCGCAACCACACCGCGCTGACCGCCAATTGGGCCGCGAAGACGAGCAGGGCGACCGCGAAGGTGGCCAGGGGCGACAGGGTGCCCGCCGCGCCGAATCCGATGCCGGTGAACAGGAGCAGCCCGATCGCGGACTGGCCGAGGTAGTTGGTGAGCGCGATCCGGCCTGCGGGTGCGAGGGCGGTGCGTATCCAGTTCGTGCGGGGACTGTGCATCAATCGCAACAGGGTTGCAACGTACGCGGCGGCGAGCGCCGGCGCGGTGACGACGCTGACCGCGACCGGCAGGGCCGTGCCGGTGCCGCCGCCGAGCGTGTAGAGCACGCTGCCGGCCAGGCCGATCGGGAAGCCGATCCATTGGACGCGCCGCAGGATCGGTTCGTCGCCGCGCACCCGCGCGAGCAGCTTCCGGCGCCCCGCGACCATGCCGAGCAGGAAGATGGCCAGCGCGGTCGGCCCTTGCATGGTGACCGCTTGCAGGACGAGCAGCGGCAGTCCGGCGAGGTGTTCGCCGATGATGTCGCTCCACCCGCCGAGCATCGCGGCCGTCGCCTGACGGCCGTTCTCCTGCGCCTCGGCGGTCGACGGCAAGATCGCCGAGGTGTTCATGAGCAGGCCGCTCAGCAGCAAGCCCGCCAGGACGAACCCGTACAGCCAGGCGGCCGCCTTCAGCGCCGTGCGATCCGCGACGCCGCGCATCCAGAACAGCACCAGGCAGGCGACCGCGTAGGTGGTGAGCACGTCGCCGCCGTAGAGAAACACGATGTGCAGCACCCCGAGCCCGAACAACCCCGCGATCCGCCGCAGCATCCGCGGTTCGAACGCCGCGCCCGCGCGCACCGCCGAGGTCATCTGCAAGGTGAAGCTGTAGCCGAACAGGAACGAGAACAGCAGATAGAACTTCATGTCGACGAACACCGAGGACAGCGCGCGCACCAGGTCGTCGAGCGGCGAGTCGAACGCGGGATCGGTGACCAGATTGCCGGGATACCCGGAGGACATGAAGGTGATGTTGACGATGAAGATCCCCAGCAGCGCGAACCCGCGCAACGCGTCTACGTCGTAGATCCGCCCGCGCGGCGCAACCAGCTGATCGGTCATGGTGCCCGACTTTCAGTTATCGAGACGAGAATAAGTATGTGAGAGATACTATATGACAGATACTAACTCTGCTCGACGAGTCTTCGCCCTGGTCTGATGGATAGTGAAAGGCTCCGGAAACGGGTCTGCCCCCTGCCGGTGAAGGCAGGGGGCAGACCGTTCGTCTCAACCACGAGTCGGGGTGACAGGATTTGAACCTGCGACCTCTTCGTCCCGAACGAAGCGCGCTACCAAGCTGCGCCACACCCCGTGAATCGAACCTGGACTACCTTACAACAAGGACGGTCCAGACGTTAAACCCACTGCTCAGGAGGGGTATTTCGGGCGCTGGTGGTCAGCCGTCGTGAGGACGGATGCTGGTGAAGATGCGCTTGGCGGTGTCCGCGTCGACGGCGTTGGGGACGCCGGTGTCGGCGGTGATCACCATGACGAAGCTGCCGTTGTCGGTGGGGAAGGCGGCGGTGTAGACGGAGTACGCGGTGGCGCAGCCGGGCTTGGCCTGGGTGACGGTGCCTTTGGTCTCCACGAACATGCCGCGCTGCGTGCCGTCCAGCGATTCGAGCGGGACCGGCGGGGCCGGGCGGGCGTCGGTGGAGGCGGTGTAGGCGAGCTTGGCCGTTCTGGTGCCGAGATCGGTTGCGGCGGTACCGGAATCGGCGTCCTTCGAGCCGGTCAGGAAGGACGCGGTGCGGGTCGAGCCGGGGCAGTAGCCCTTGCCGTCGCTGGCATAACCCTTGCCCGCGACCGCGTTCGGCGGCTCGCCGTACCCGCCGATGGCGGTTTCCGGCGCGATGGTCCAGCCGGGGGGAACGTCGTAGGCCGCGCCGCGGTCGGGCGCGACGACGACCTGATAGCCGGGCACGACCGGCGTCTCGTGGCGGCCCGAACTGCTCGGTGTCGGGGAGGCCGTGCTGGTCTTCGATGGAGTCGGCGCGCCCGCGCTGGTGGTGAGCGCGCTCACCATGGAGGGCGAGTTGCGTTGCGAGTCGGCGTTGTTGGAGCCGCGCTTGGCCAGCGTCACCGCGGTGATGGCGCCGCCCGCGACCAGCAGCACCACGAGCCCGATCAGCAGCGCCGCTTTTCCGCGCCCACTGGGCGGTGGGCCGCCCGCGCTGTGCCCGGGTGGCATCTGGTGCGGCGGCGACCCGCCGAACCCGCTCTGGGGCGCGTACGCACCGCCTACGGGCTGTCCGTACACCGGCGGCGCGGAATAGGCGGGCGCCGACTGCCACTGGGGCGCGGGGTCGGGCTGGCCTAGTCGGGTGGCGTTGGGATAGCCGAGCATGGTCGGCGCCGCTTCGGCGGGCGTGCTCGGACCCGGCTCCGGTGTGCCGAGGCTCGGCTGCCAGAGGCCGGCGGGCTCGCTGCGGGCCTGCGGCTGGGCCAGCAGAGTCGGGTCGGCCTGCCCCGCGGGCGGCTGCCACTGCTGCGCGTGGCCGCCGGATACCGGCTGCGCCAGCAGGGTCGGGTCGGCGCGGCCCGCCGCCGGAGCTTGCCACTGCTGCGACTGCCCACCGGAAACGGGCTGGGCCAGGAGGGTCGGATCGGCTTGTCCGGGCGCCTGCCACTGCGGCGCCTGGGGCTGCGCCAGCAGAGTTGGGTCCGCTTGTCCGGGTGCCTGCCACTGCGCGGCTTGCGGTTGCGCCATCAGGGTGGAGTCGGCTTGCCCGGGCGCCTGCCGCTGCTGACCGCCGGGCGGTCGCTGCTGCGGCGTGGCACCGCCCGGCTGCCACTGCGAGTTGGCCGCGGGGGCACCGGGACTCGGCTGCCACTGGTAGTTCGGCGGCGCGGGTGCGGCCGACCCACCCGGCTGCCACTGCGCGGCCGGATCAGGCTGCGGCGGCCATTGCACCTGCTCGTGGAACCCCGAATCGCGCTTCCACGGCCGGGCAGGGGCCGGCTGCTCAGCGGTCTCGGCCTCCGACCCGGCCGGGTCGAACTGGTCTGCGCCGTATGACGGTTGCTGATATGGGTGCGCCGCGCCGGGCTGGCCCAGAACGGTCGGGTCGTTGCGCCGGTCGTCGAATCCACTCACAGTTGTCCCCTGCCTGACACACGTCTCGGCACGCGACCTTAGCGGGCGACGGCCTCCGAGGTGGACACGCCCTGGCCGCTGTTCGCGGCCGGGCGCTTCGGCGGCGCGGCGACCAGCGTCAACAGGGTCGCCTCCGGCCGGCAGCAGAAGCGGTACGGCGCCCACGGCGAGGTGCCGACACCCGCGGAGACGTGCAGCTGGGTGTGCTCGCCCCACTTGGACGCGCCCTTGACCCTGGACCGGTCGATGCCGCAGTTGGTGACCAGCGCGCCGTATCCGGGCAGGCACAGCTGACCGCCGTGCGTGTGCCCGGCCATGACCAGGTCGTAGCCGTCCTCGGCGAAGCGGTCGAGCACCCGCGGCTCGGGCGAGTGGGTCAGGCCGATCCGTAAGTCGGCCAACGGGTTCGGCGTGCCGGCCACGGTGTCGTAGCGATCGCGGTGCAGGTGCGGGTCGTCGACGCCGGCGGTGGCGATCCGGATGCCGGAGACCTCCAGGTCCCGGCGGATGTGGGTCAGGTCGAGCCAGCCGCGCTCGGTGAAGGCCGCGCGCAGGTCCTTCCACGGCAGCGGCGCGCCGTAGACCCGGCGGTGATCCTTCTTGAAGTACTTCATCGGGTTCTTCGGCACCGGCGCGAAGTAGTCGTTGCTCCCGAAAACGAAAAGCCCCGGGCGGGAAAGCAATCCGCCGAGGGCCTGGACTACCGCGGGTACCGACTTCTGGTGCGAGAGGTTGTCGCCGGTGTTGATCACCAGGTCCGGCTCCAGCCGGTCCAGCTCCCGCAGCCACTGCTGCTTGCGTTGCTGGCCCGGGGTCATGTGCAGATCGCTGATGTGTAGCACCCGCAGTGACGACGAGCCCGGCGCGAGGACCGGCATCGTGGCCTCCCGCAGAACGAAGGCGTTGCGTTCGACCAGCGAGGCGTAGCCGATTCCGGCCACGGCCGCCCCGGCGGCTCCCAACGCGGTCGTGCGGACAGCAGAGGTCGAGATTACGGGCATTTGCCCAGCATAGGTGACCCCGTTGCGGAACGCCGAGTGTGTTTACGCACAACCGCTTGCATTCTCGTCGAGGACCGCCCCGGAAAACCGGGCAGGGATCAGCCGCAGCAGCGCAAATGTGGTGGGCGGGTCGCCGGGGACCGGCTACCGTGAGCCTCATGTCGGAACTCAAAGCGCAACTGCGGACGGACATGACCGCCGCGATGAAAGCCAAGGACACGTTGCGTCTCGCCACGCTGCGGATGCTGCTCGCCGCCATTCAGACGGCCGAGACCGCAGGTTCCGAGGCGCGCGAACTCACCGATGCCGACGTGATCGCCGTGCTGCAGAAAGAGGCGAAGAAGCGCAGCGAGTCGGCCGAGATCTACACCCAGAACGGGCGCGGAGAACTGGCCGCCAACGAGCACGCCGAGGCGCGGATCATCGACGAATACCTGCCGACCCAGCTCAGCGAGGCGGAGGTCGCCGATGTCGCGGACACCGCGATCGCGCAGGTCGCCGAGGAACTCGGCGAGCGGCCGGGCATGCGGCAGATGGGTCAGGTCATGAAGGTCGCGACCGCGCTGGCCGAGGGCAAGGCCGACGGCTCGCGCCTGTCCGCCGCGGTGAAGGCCCGGCTCTGACGCACCCGCCGGGGTAGCCGCGTCCACCCCCCAACGCGAAAGGCCCGCGAACCGGATTGGTTCGCGGGCCTTTTCGTCAGCGTGGGATCGGGATGGGAATCGGGATGGGCGGCAACAGCGGTGGCGGCGGTGGCAGCCCCGGAATTCCCGGTGGTCCCGGCGGCGGGCCCGGCGGCGGCGCGGCGCGCTGGGTGCCGTCACTGATGTAGAGCGTGATCACCGAGCCGGGGATCGCCGATCCGTTCGGCGAGGTGCCCATCACGGTGCCCTTGGCCTGCGCGCCGGGGCCGGTCACCGGCGTCACCTGGAAGCCGGCGGCGACCAGCGCGGCGGTCGCCTGCCCCTGGGTCTGCCCGGTCACGTCCGGTACCTGTGCGTTGTTCGACCCGCGGACGTACTTGTCGTCCAGCGGCGGCAGGGCCGGCGGCGGGAACCGGTTGAGCACCGGCTTGATCGAGTTGAACCACGTGCGCGCGGGCTCGTTACCGCCGAACAGGTTTCCGTCGCCGCAGTTGCGCAGCGGGAACGAGCAGATCTCGCCGGGCGTCGGGCTGTCGCCGTAGACGTAGGTGGCGGCGGCCAGCGAGTTGGTGAAGCCGACGAAGGCCGAGGAGCGGTGGCTCTCGGTGGTGCCGGTCTTGCCGGACAGCGGTGCGTTCCAGCCCGCGGACTGGGCGGCGCCCGCCGCGGTACCGCTGACGTCGTCCTTGCTCATCGCGTTGGCCAGGGTGTTGGCCAGGCCGGGCTCGATGACCTGCTCGCAGGCCTGCTGGGTGAGCGGCACCTGCTTGCCCGATCGGTCGACGACCTCCTTGATCGGGTTCGGCGGGCACCACTTGCCGCCGGAGCCGAGGGTCGCGGCGACATTGGACAGCTCGAGCGGGTTGATCGCGACCGGGCCGAGGGTGAACGAACCGAGGTTCTGTTCCTTCATCATGTCGGCGAGGCTCTGGTTGCCGTGGCCCGAGCTGCCGGGCTCGGTGTAGGAGCGCATGCCGAGCCGGACCGCCATGTCGACGGTCGGCGTGACGCCGACGGCCTGGATGAGCTTGACGAACGCGGTGTTCGGCGAGGTGGCGAGCGCCTCGGTCACCGACATCGGCGACTTGTACTTGCCCGCGTTCTCCACGCAGTAGGTGGCGGCCGGGCAGCCGCGCGCACCACCGTTACCCATGCCCTTGGCCTCGAACCGGGTCGGCACGTCGAGCTGGGCGTTGATGCCGAGGCCCTTCTCCATGGCCGCGGCGGTGGTGAAGATCTTGAAGATCGAGCCCGCGCCGTCGCCCACCATCGAATAGGGCTGTGGCTGCACGGTTTCGTTCGCGTCGCGGTTCAGGCCGTAGGTGCGGCTGCTGGCCATGGCGAGCAGCGGATGCGAATCCTGGCCCGGCGCGACGACGGACATGACCTGCGCGATGTTGTCCAGGTTCGGGTTGGCCGCGTCGGTCACCGACCGCTTCACCGAGTCTTGGACGGCCGGATCGAGCGTGGTCTTGATCAGGTAGCCGCCCTTGTCGATCTGCTCGCGGCTGATGCCTGCGTTGGCCAGGTACTGGATGGCGTAGTCGCAGAAGAAGCCGCGGTCGTTGGCGGCGATGCAGCCGCGCGGCAGGCCCTTCGGCTCCGGCAGCACGCCCAGCGGCTTGGTCTTGGCCTCGCGGAACTCGTCGGCCCGGCTGGGAATGTTCTGGATCATCGTGTCCAGCACGGTGTTGCGCCGGGCCAGCACGCCCTCGGAGTTGCTGTACGGGTTCAGCTTCGACGAGCTCTGCACCATGCCGGCCAGCATCGCGGCCTGCGACACGTTCAGCTCGGAGGCGTCCACGCCGAAGTAGGTCTGCGCCGCGTCCTGGATGCCGTAGGAGGAGTTACCGAACGGGACCAGGTTCAGGTACCTGGTGAGGATCTCGTCCTTGGTCAGCTCCCGGTCCAGGGTGAGCGCCATCCGGATCTCACGGATCTTGCGGGCGGGGGTGGTCTCGATGGCGGCGCGGCGTTCGGCGTCGGTCTTGGCCACGACGAGCAGCTGGAAGTTCTTCACGTACTGCTGGTCGAGCGTCGACGCGCCCTGCTGGACCTCGCCGCTGCTGGTATTGGTCAGGAACGCGCGCAGCGTGCCCTGCCAGTCGACGCCCTCGTGCTCGGCGAAGCGCCGGTCCTCGATGGAGACGATGGCCAGCTTCATGTCGTTGGAGATCTTGTCGCTGGGAACCTCGAAGCGCCGTTGCTCGTAGAGCCAGGCGATCGGTGTCCCACTCGCGTCGACCATGGTCGAGACGGCGGGCGCGGTGCCCTCCACCAGTTCCGAGGACACGTTGTCGACGGCGTCGGCGGCTCGGTTCGAGACGAATCCGAAGCCACCTGCGAGCGGGAACATCAACCCGGCGACGAGCACGGCGGCCAGCGCGCAGCTGCCGGCCAGCCTCGCGAGCGTTTGTGTGATCGGCACGATCCCCAGCCTACGGGGTGGGGTTCGAACCCTCTTCCGTGCGTTTACCGGAAGGCGATTCGCATGGGCGATTGGGCGTGTCGCGAGGGCGAGTCTGGCGTGTCGCGGGACGGCGCGCCGCGAATATGCCGGACCTGCCGCCGCTCGCGGCATTTTGCAGGGACGGACGTACCAAAAATTCCGGGGGCGGTCTTGCGCTGGAGCCCAACCTTTACCTAGATTGAGAACCCAGTGTGATAGAGCTAACACTCAAAGTGGAATGTGGTGCAGAGCGCAGCGGGGTTTGGGTTGCTGCGACGCTGACACGCGATTCTGGAGCGCCGTTGACCCGGTGTTCGGACTGCAAAGGGGCACACCAAATGCACATGACAACCCCCATCGCTCGATTGGACGTGGAGCAGGCCGAAGCAAGGATTGCCTGGGTAGCCCAGGCCCGATGCAAGGAAGTGGATCCCGATCAGTTGTTCGTTCGCGGGGCTGCACAGCGCAAAGCCGCGACGATCTGCAGGCACTGCCCGGTGCTCATGCAGTGTGGTGCCGACGCGCTCGACAATCGAGTGGAGTTCGGTGTGTGGGGCGGTATGACCGAGCGGCAGCGTCGGGCGCTGCTCAAGCAGCATCCCGAGGTGACCTCCTGGGCCGATTTCTTCCAGGCCCAGCGCCAGCATCAGGTGGCAATGTAGCCACCGCGAACATTCGGAACTGAGCCTGCGAAAGCGGGCTCAGTCCCGTTTGGGGGCAATTACTTCCGTTTGGATCAATAGCGGATGCGTCTATGTATCAAGCCGAGTCGCGCTGTCCGGTGAGCTGGTCACCGACGGCGCGTAGGGCGTCCAGATCCGACACCTCGAACGGCAACGCGGTCACCGCCACGATCGGTACCCGCGGATGCGCGCCGGTAAACCGGTGCAGCAGATGCTGTTCGCGCTTGTCCGTGGCGACCCGTCTGGCGTGAATGCGCAACACGGCCGAGGTGAGCGGGTCGCTCTCGGCCAGTTGCTCGGCGGCGGTGAGCGCGTGATCGCGGGACAGCGAACTCAGCGCCGGATGCGTGCGATTGAGGATCAGGCCGGCCAGCGGCATGCGCTCGGTGGACAGGCGATCGACGAAGAACGACGCCTCGCGCAACGCGTCCGGCTCGGCCGCGGCCACCACCAGGAAGTGGGTGCCCGGCTTGGACAGCATCGCGTAGGTGCGATCCGCCCGATCCTGGAAGCCGCCGAACAGCGAGTCCAGCGACTGCAGGAAGTTCGACGCGTCCTTGAGCATCTGCCCGCCGACGATGGTGGACACCCCGCGCACCGCCAGGCTCATCGCGCCGGTGACCAACCGGGTGACGCCGCGGCCCGGCGCCATGATGACCCGGATCATCCTGCCGTTCAGGAAGTTACCCAGCCGCTTCGGCGCGTCGAGGAAGTCCAGCGCGTTGCGCGACGGAGGAGTGTCGACCACGATCAGGTCCCACTCCTTGCGCCCGGCCAGCTGGCCGAGCTTCTCCATCGCCATGTACTCCTGCGTCCCGCCGAACGACGAGGCCACGGTCTGATAGAAGGGATTGGCGAAGATCTGCTCGGCCTTGTCCGGGCTGGTGTGCTCGAGCACCATGTCGTCGAAGGTGCGCCGCATGTTCAGCATCATCGCGTGCAACTCGCCCTTGGCTTCCGGACCGAGCGGCACCCGCTGCGGGGTGTTGCCGAGGTCGGCCACGCCGAGTGACTGAGCCAGTCGGCGCGCCGGATCGATGGTGAGCACGACCACCTTGCGGCCCTGCTCCGCCGCGCGCAGTGCGATCGCGGCCGCGGTGGTCGTCTTCCCCACCCCGCCGGAACCGCAGCACACCACCACCCGCGCGGTCCGGTCCTTGATGATGTCCGAAACATCAAGCGACGCAGCGGTGTTGCTGGTTCGCTCGGCGCGCTCGCTCACTATCGGACCCCTTGTTTACTGAGATGTTCGGCCAATTCGTACAGGCCACCGAGGTCCATGCCGTCCGGCAGGGCGGGCAGGTACATGCGCGACACGTCGACCTTGCCGAGCTCGGCCGCGCTGTCGTCCTGTGCCTGCAAAGTCGCCGCGTGCTCGATGGTTTCGGTGATCAGCCCCTGGAAGTCCTTGTCCGCCACAGTGATCCCCGCCGTGGCCAAGCCCGCGCGGACGGCGTCGGTGTCGACCTCGCCCCGCGCCGCCGCGGCCCGCAACTCCGACGGCAGCTGACCCTCGGTGGCGCGATTCACGATCACCGTGCCGATCCGCAGATCCGCCGCCGTCAATTCCGCGACGGCGTCGGCGGTTTCCTGCACCGGCAGCGCCTCGAGCAGCGTGACCAGGTGGATCATCGTCTGATCCGAGTGCAGCAGCTTGGACACGCCCTCGGCCTGCGAGGCGATCGGCCCGCCCTTGGCCACCTCCAGCATGGCCTTGGTGACGTCGAGGAAGCCGGCGATCCGCCCGGTCGGCGGGGCGTCCACCACGATCTCGTCGTAGACCCGCTTACCGGCCTTGTCCACCCGGACCGCGCACTCCTTGATCTTGCCGGTCAGGATGACGTCCCGCAGACCCGGCGCGATCGTGGTGACGAACTCGATGGCGCCCATCCGGCGCATCGCGCGGCCGGCGAAGCCGAGGTTGTAGAACATGTCCAGGTATTCGAGGAACGCGTGCTCGATGTCGAGCGCCAGCGCGACCACCTCGCCGCCACCGTCGGCGGTGGCGATCCTGGTCTCGGTGGGCGGCAGCGGCGGCAGATCGAACAGCTGCGCGATCGACTGCCTGCTCTCCACCTCCACCAACAGCACCCGGCGCCCACCCGCGGCCAACGCCAGCGCGAGCGCCGCGGCCACCGTGGATTTGCCGGTGCCGCCCTTGCCCGAGACATAGTGCAGGCGGGCCTGCTCCGCGCGCTTCGGCCACCCTGTTTCCAGTCCCGGCTCGGCCGAAAGAGGCACTGCTGTTGGTACTCCCACGCTCGCGAGCCTATAACCCGTTCTGAGATCGCGCCCGAGGGATCCGTCTAGTGCCTGGTCCAGCGCGTGTGTCTGTACCAGACAGCACCCCCGTTGCGCCCTGGGCAACGCAATGTAGTCACCTGTGCCGCCACCGAATTCGCGACCGGACCCCTCAGCAGACCGTCGGTTTCGAGCGAAGCGAGACCGAGCATTGTTGTTCGCGGCCCGTCTCGCGTCCGAGTGGCCGAAGCGCATGCGCCGCAGGCGCCAGTCCCGGCCGCTCGGACGCGAGACACCCCGGGGCCGCGAACACGCAGCGCCGCAGGCGCTGCAAATTAGACAGAGCTACGCTCACCCCATGAGTGAAGCGACCGTATGGGAGTACGCGACCGTGCCGCTGTTGACGCACGCGACCAAGCAGATTCTCGATCAGTGGGGCGCCGACGGCTGGGAGTTGGTCTCGGTGCTGCCCGGGCCGACCGGCGAGCAGCACGTCGCCTACCTCAAGCGCCCGAAGTAAAGGAGAAGGGGAATGACCGCAGTGACTGAGTGGGAGAGCAATCTCGCGAAGCTCGGGGTGACCCTGCCTCCGGTCGTGGCGCCCGTCGCCGCCTACATCCCGGCGATCCGCACCGGTTCGCTGGTCTATACCTCCGGCCAGCTGCCGATGGCCGACGGTCAGCTGACCGTGGCAGGCAAGGTGGGCGCCGAGGTGAGCACCGAGCAGGCGAAGGAAGCCGCGCAGTTGTGCGCGCTCAACGCGCTGGCCGCGGTGCACGATCTGGTCGGGCTCGACGCGGTGGTGCGCGTGGTGAAGGTGGTCGGATTCGTCGCCTCCGCGCCGGGATACAACGACCAGCCGATCGTGATCAACGGCGCGTCGGAGTTCCTCGGCGAGGTCTTCGGCGACGCGGGCGTGCACGCGCGTTCCGCGGTGGGTGTGTCGGAATTGCCGAAGAACACCCCCGTCGAAGTAGAGATCATCGTCGAGGTGCGCTAAACAAAGTTAAGTCCCGGACTGGGATTCGATCGACTGGGGTACATCGATGACGCTGACTCATCCCGCGTACGGACAACTACGGCAGGTCACCCCGACGGCGGCGGTGCTGCTGGCGGACAACCCGGGCCAGATGACGCTGCAGGGAACCAACACCTGGATCCTGCGCGCGCCGGGCCGCTCGGATTGTGTGGTGGTCGATCCCGGTCCGAAGGACAAGGCGCACGGCGCCAAGATCGCCGAGGCCACCGGGGGCGAGATCGCGCTCACGCTGATCACCCACCGGCACCACGATCACACCGGCGGCATCGACCACCTGGTGAAGCTGACCGGAACCGCGGTGCGCGCCAAGGACCCCGAGTTCCTGCGCGGTTCGACCGAGCCGCTGGTCGACGGCGAGGTGATCGAGGTGGCCGGCCTGCGCATCACCGTGGTCGCCACGCCGGGCCACACCGGTGACTCGACGAGCTTCCTGCTCGACGACGCGGTGCTGACCGGCGACACGATCCTCGGCAGCGGCACCACCGTGCTCGATTCGAGCGACGGCACCCTCGCCGACTACCTCGCCTCGCTGGACCGGCTGGTCGCGATCGGGGCGGGCAAGGCGCTGTTGCCCGCGCACGGCCCGGATCATCCCGACCTGGAACCGGTGGCGCGGTACTACATCACGCATCGGCAGGAACGTCTCGATCAGGTGCGCGAGGCGCTGCGGGTGCTCGGCCCGAACGCGGGCGCGATGGCGGTGGTCCGGCGGGTCTACGCCGATGTGGACAAGCGGCTGTGGCTGGCCGCGCGCAGCTCGGTGCAGGCGCAGCTGGAATACCTGCGCGCCGAAGGCTGATCCGGATCTGCTCCGGACACGACAACACGCTGGGCTCTAGGAGCTAGGAACCCAGCGTGTTGTTCGGTCTGTTCGGTTGACGCTCAGCGCGCGCGACGGGCCAGGCGCTCGGAGTCGGAGATGAGCACGCTCTTGCCCTCCAGCCGCAGCCAACCGCGGTGCGCGAAGTCGGCCAGCGCCTTGTTCACGGTCTCGCGGGAGGCGCCGACCAGCTGGGCGATCTCCTCCTGGGTCAGGTCGTGGGTGACCCGCAGCGCACCGGCCTCCTGGGTGCCGAACCGCTGTGCGAGCTGCAGCAGCGCCTTGGCGACCCGGCCGGGGACGTCGGTGAAGATGAGGTCGGCCAGGTTGTTGTTGGTGCGACGCAGACGACGCGCGAGCACGCGGAGCAACTGCTCGGCGATCTCGGGCCGCTGGTCGATCCACGACTTCAGGGCGTCCCGGTCCATGGTGACGGCGCGAACCTCGGTCACGGTGGTCGCGGTGGAGGTCCGCGGTCCGGGATCGAAGATCGACAGCTCGCCGAACATGTCCGACGGGCCCATGATGGTCAACAGGTTCTCCCGGCCGTCCGGTGATCTGCGCCCGATCTTCACCTTGCCCGAGGTGATGATGTAGAGCCGATCTCCCGGCTCACCCTCGTTGAAGATGACATGGCCGCGCGGGAAATCCACCGGCTGCAATTGCTTGGCGAGGGCGGCCACCGCAGTGGGCTCGACGCCCTGGAAGATGCCTGCTCTGGCGAGGGCCTCGTCCACTTATGTGCTCCTTATGGGAAATGGCTCTGTACTGGACCGAAAGCGACTCGGCCAACAGCGCAGTCTACGCGGCATGATGACAGCGTAGTGACAGACACCACGTAACGTGTGGATTGCGTGGCGCAGCGAAGAACCGTACCAGTTTCCGATCTCGGCATTCGCGGGCACCGGTGTGGTTACCCCAGCTCTAGCCGCCAGGTCTGTCGGTCACGCGTCAGCTTGCCCGTGCCACATCCAGCTCTTCGCCGCGGGCGCGGCGTTTACGCATCCGGGCAACGGCCGCTGGCAGGCCGAGCCTCGTCAGCTCTTTCACTTCTGCGTTGCTTGCTTTGTCCAGGTACTGCTGAACCTCTTCGTCGGGTTCGAGAAGTTTGCGGAGCCGGTTCTCGACCCGCTCCATACCCAGTGCGAACAGCATCAACAGCACTGGGAAGAGCACCACAGCGAGTCCTTGCATACGGAGGAGTAAACACGGTCTAGGTCTCAGATGGAACACGGCAACCGAACTGGACGGGCAACGTTCGCCGATGGTTCCGTATGGTGGACGGGTGCGTGTCACCCCCTCCACAGCCGCCGGGAACGGGCGTGCGTCCGCCCCCGAGGCGACCGATGCGCAACCAGCTCCGGTCGCCGCTCCGAAACGGAAATCCCGCGCGCGACAGGCGGAAACTCAACTAGGACTTGTGCGCCGAGCCCGCCGGATGAATCGCGTTTTGGCCGAGGCTTTCCCGGACGCGCATTGTGAGCTGGACTTCACCACGCCGCTCGAATTGGCGGTCGCGACAATACTTTCCGCGCAGTCCACGGATGTGCGGGTGAATCTCACCACGCCCGCCCTGTTCGCCAAGTACCCCGACGCCCGCGCCTACGCCGAGGCGAACCGCGCCGAGCTGGAGGAATACATCCGCTCGACCGGCTTCTTCCGGAACAAGGCCAGCGCGCTGATCGGCCTCGGGCAGGCGCTGCTCGAACACCATGACGGTGAATTGCCTCACACCATGGACGAACTCGTGCGATTGCCCGGGATCGGCCGCAAGACCGCCAACGTCATTCTCGGCAACGCGTTCGGCGTGCCCGGCATCACCGTGGACACGCATTTCGGCAGGCTGGTCCGGCGCTGGAACTGGACCACCGAGGAAGACCCGGTGAAGGTCGAGCACATCGTCGGCGAGCTGATCGAGCGCAAAGACTGGACGATGCTCTCGCACCGGGTGATCTTCCACGGCCGGCGGGTGTGTCACGCCCGCAAGCCGGCCTGCGGGGTCTGCGTGCTGGCCAAGGACTGCCCGTCGTTCGGCGCCGGTCCCACCGACCCGGACGCCGCCGCCGAGCTGGTGAAGGGTCCGGAGCGGGCGCATCTGCTCGAGCTGGTGGGCCGGTGAGACAACTCCCGGTCGCCTGGCGATGGGCGCTGGCGGGATTGATCGCTGTGGTCGCGCTGGCGGCCGCCCTGTGGCCGCGCGGCCGCGACACCGCCGCGGACAACCGGCAGGAGGCGCGCGCGAGCGCCGGGGTATCCGAGCAGCAACGCGCCGCCGCGGACCTCGCGGCCTGCCCCCGGCCCGCCGCGGGCACCGCCGGGTCGGGTCCGCTGGCCGGCGTGACGCTCGAATGCCTGGCCGACGGCCGGTCCGTCGACCTGGCCGCCGCGCTCGCGGGCAAGCCGGCGCTGCTGAACCTCTGGGCCTACTGGTGCGGGCCGTGTGCGCAAGAATTGCCGTATTTGCAGCAGTTCGCCCAGCGCGCCGGAAACGCGATTACCGTGCTGACCGTGCACAGCGACCCCGATGCGGCCAAGGCGATTTCACGGCTGAGTGGACTGAACGTGAAACTGCCCGGCGTGCTCGACGCCGACGCGCGCGTGCGCTCGGCCGTCGGCGCCCCCGCCGTGCTGCCGATCTCGGTGCTGCTGCGCGCGGACGGTTCGGTCGCGCGGGTCGAGGTGCGCGCGTTCACCGGGGTGGACGACATCGCGAACGCGGTCAACCAGGAGCTCGGGGTGGCCGCATGAGCATCCCGGCGCCGCGAGACATTCCGAAATGGCTGAGCAAGGCCACCGAGCCCGCATCGGACGCCTCGGACACGCTCACCCTGGCCCGCACCCTGCGTCGCGCCATGTCGATAACGTCGACACCGCGGCAGGCGGCGGTGCTGGTGCTGTTCGGCGGTTCGCCCGAACCCGATCCGGACGCGCCGGGCGGTCTGCCCGCGGACGCGGAGGTGCTGCTGACCCAGCGCGCCGCCACGCTGCGGCAGCATCGCGGCCAGGTCGCGTTCCCCGGCGGCGAGGTGGACCCCGGTGACAGCGGGCTGATCGACACCGCGCTGCGCGAGGCGTACGAGGAGACCGGGCTGGATCGTTCCGGCGTGGAACCCCTTGCGCTACTGCCGAAATTGTTCGTGCCGCCGTCGCGGTTCGACGTGACCCCGGTGGTCGCCTACTGGCGCACGCCCAGCGCGGTCCGCGTGGTCGACCAGAGCGAGACCGAACGGGTGGTGCGGGTGCCGCTGGCCGACCTGCTCGATCCGGCGAACCGCTTCCTGGTTCGCAGCGGTCTCGGCTACCAGAGCCCCGCCTTCCAGGTGGACGGCATGCTGGTCTGGGGCCTCACCGGCGGCATTCTCGCCGGAATCTTCAAAGCCGCGGACTGGGAACAGGATTGGGACCACAGGGACGTGCGTGACCTAGAGGCTGCCCTCGCCGACGTCGGTATGACGTTATGAGCACGTCGGCCTGGCTCGATATCGCGGTGGTGCTGCTCGCGCTGCTGGCCGCCTCCTCGGGGTGGCGGCAGGGCGCGGTCGCGTCCGCCCTGGCGTTCCTCGGCGTGGTGCTCGGCGCCGTCGCCGGCATCCTGATCGCGCCGCACATCCTGATCCATGTCGACGAGGGCCGCGCCCGGGTGCTCACCGGCGTGCTGCTGATCGTGCTGCTGGTGATCATCGGCGAGGTCGCGGGCATGGTGCTCGGCCGGGCCGCGCGCGGCGGCATGCGGCATCCGTTCACCCGCAGCGTGGACAGCGTGGTCGGCGCGGTGCTGCAGGCGGTGGCCGTGCTGGTCACCGCGTGGCTGCTCGCGCTGCCGCTGGCCACCTCGTCGCAGCCGTCGATCGCCACCGCGATCAACGGTTCCCGGGTGCTCACCGACGTCAACGACGTCGCGCCGAACTGGTTGCGCCGCCTGCCCAACGAGTTCTCCAAGCTGCTCAACACCTCCGGCCTGCCGGACGTCATCGGACCGTTCGGCCGCGCCCCGATCGCGGCCGTCGAGCCGCCCGATCCGAGCGTGCTGTCCAGCCCGGTCGCGGCCTCGTTGCAGAGCAGCGTGCTGCGCATCCGCGGCGTCGCGCCGAGTTGCCAGCGCGCGCTGGAGGGTTCGGGTTTCGTCATCGCGCCCGAGCGGATCATGACCAACGCGCACGTGGTGGCCGGCACCACCAGCATCCAGGTGGACACCTCCAGCGGTCCGCTGGACGCGAGCGTGGTGCTGTTCAATCCCTCGATCGACGTCGCGGTGCTGGCGGTGCCGGGGTTGACCGCCGCACCGATCCCGCAGGCGCCCACCGCGGCGCGTTCGGGTGACAGCGCGATCGTGCTCGGCTACCCCGGCGGCGGGCGGTATACCGCCAGCGCGGCCCGCGTCCGGGAAACGCTGGACCTGACCGGTCCGAACATCTATCGCGACGGCACCGTGGAGCGCGAGGTCTACACCGTCCGCGGTGCGGTGCGCGCGGGCAATTCCGGTGGGCCACTGGTGGACACCGAGGGCGAGGTGCTCGGCGTGGTCTTCGGTGCCGCGGTCACCGACGACGACACCGGCTACGTGCTCACCCTCGCCGAAGTCCGCGCCCAGCTCGACGCCGCATCAGCGTCCACGGTCCCGGTCGGCACCGGAGCCTGCGTCCTCAGCTGACTCCCGACCGAAGGCGCCCTTCGCCCGGCCGACGGGTCGAAGGGCGCCTTCGGGCTAGGTCAGGAGTTTGGCCAGCTCGGCGGTGACTATGTGCGGGTTCTCCTGGTGGGCGTAATGCCCGGCGGCGGGGATGGTGGTAAGGCGGCGGTCCGGTGAAAGGTGTTGTCCGCGACGGAACGTGCTGGTGAGGATGTAGGGGTCCAGGTCGCCGCGCATGGCGAGGACGGGGATTCGGATCGGGTCGCGCATGGTCGCCATGAAGCGGCGGCCGTCGGGGCGCCACTGGCTACGGAAGGCCCAGCGTTGATACTCCAGCGCACAGTGGGCGGCGCCGGGGATCTGGATGGCCGAGCGCATGCGGCGCGCGGTGTCGACGAATTCGGTGGTGCCGGACCAGGATCCGCTCACCCGCTGGCGCAGCATTCGTTCGACCTCGAACCCGTCGCCGGTGGTCAGCAGCCGCTCGCCGTAGCGGGGGAGCTGATAGCGCAGGAAGTTGGGCAGCCAGGTCGCGCGCTGCCCACGGTTACGCAGCACCGCGCTCTTGAGCGCCGCCGGATGCGGTGAACTCACCACCGCGATGGACCGGACCAGCCGCGGATGCAGCACCGCGGTCGCCCAGCAGACCAGGCCGCCGTCGGCGTGCCCGACCAGGGTCGCGTCGGTGTAGCCGAGCGCGCGGATGAGCCCGGCGATGTCGCCGGCCAGCGTCCAGCCGTCGTAGCCGCGCGGCGGTTTGTCGCTGTCGCCGTAGCCGCGCAGGTCCACGGCCACCGCGCGGTAGCCGAGATCGGCGAGCCCGGTCAGCTGATGCCGCCAGGACCACCAGAAGTCGGCGAAGCCGTGCAACAGCACGACCAGCGGGGCGTCGGTGCGCTCGGGCGCGGCATCGACGACGTGGAATCGGATGCCGTTGGCATGAACGTCCCGATGCGCCCATGGGCCGTCGAAACGGACGCTGGACGGATCCGGAATATGGTGCGACGACACGCCGATGCAGCCTAGTAGTTCGGGGTATCCGCGCGCGAGCGTGCGGTTACGAAGCGGGTTTTTCCAGCGAGCGGGGCTCGTCGTGAGCGGCCGCGCCGAGTCCGTGCGGCAGCACCGCGCGGGCCTGCTTGAGCGAGTCGATCGTCTTCTCCGGCGCGCGCAGCTTCTTCACCCGCAGATAACCGAGCAAGGCGAGCAACGCGGTCGCGACGATCATCAGCAGGAACACGATCAGGAACGCGGCCCAGCGGGCCAGCCACACGTCCAGCAGTTCGCCGAGGAAGAAGAAAAAGAAGAACGTGCTGAACAGCAGTACGGTCAGCGCGAGGATGAAATAGACGCTGCCCTGCAGCCCCTTCTTGATCTCACCGGTGACCTCCGCCTTGGCCAGCGCGACCTCCGCGCGGACCAGTGTGGACATCTGTTCGGTGGCGTCGCGCACCAGCGTGCCGAAGCTGGCGCTACCGCTGGGGTTGGCGTCGGACAGGGGAATGGAGGTCACCGTACGACCGCGCTGTGCGTCGTTCCCGTTACCGCCGTTTGTGAAACTCACTTGGTAGACCCTTCTCCCTGTCCAGGCACTGCTTCCACTCCGTTCGATCTGCGGCATTCCCGGGGCCCTCGGCGGTGACGCGCGCTACCGCCGCCGGGCCCGTCGCTCACGCCGCGTCCTCTTCTCGTTGTAGCGCACGAGCGTCCCGCCGCGCCTGGTGGACACGCCCACGCCGCAACAGTAGCGCCGAACCGGCGAGCGACGCCGCCATTGATGTGACCAACACAGCCGCCTTCGCCAATTCGACCGCGGAGCCGTCGTCGATGTCGGCCAGCGCGAGTTCTGCCACCAGAAGGCTAACGGTGAACCCGATCGCGCCGAGCACCGACAGGGCGAACATGTCCCGGTAACCCAGTCCGGCCGGGCGCTTGGCCACGCCGAACCGGATTGCGAGCCAGCTGATCCCGAAGATTCCGGCGGTCTTGCCGAGCAGCAACCCGAGAATGACGGCCAGCGCCAGCCTGTCGCTGAACAGCTCGCCGAACACCTTGCCGTCCAACGGAACTCCGGAGGCGAACAACGCGAACAGCGGCACGCACAGCCCGGCCGAGATCGGCTGGATCAGGTGCTCCAATCGGGTGGCGGGCGCCTCGTCCTCGCCGGGGTCCGGCCGCACCCTGGTGAGCAAGCCGAGCGCCACCCCGGCCAGCGTCGGATGGATGCCCGCCTCGTGCAGCGCGTACCAGGCCACCAGCGCCAGCGGGAGATAGAGCCACGGCGTGCTGATCCGTTTGTGCTGGGCCAGCGCCCAGGCCGCGAAGCAGGCCGCGGCGGCGAGCAGCCACAGCAGCGCCAGCGTCGTGGTGAACAGAACGGCGATCAGGACGATGGCCATCAGGTCGTCCACCACGGCGAGGCTGAGCAGGAACACCCGCGCGCTCGCCGGGATGCGCGAACCGGTCATGGCCAGCACGGCCAGCGCGAACGCGATGTCGGTGGCCACCGGAATGGCCCAGCCGCGATCCATCCCGGGCACGCCGAGGCCGACGACCAGGGCGATCAGGGCCGGCGTGACCACGCCGCCGACCGCGGCGATGATCGGCAGCGCGGCGCGTCTCGGGTCGGCCAGCTCGCCGACCACGAGTTCGCGTTTGAGTTCCAGCCCGGCGACGAAGAAGAAGACGGCGAGCAGGCCGTCCGCCGTCCACTCGGCCAGCGTGAGATCCAGGTGCAGCGGCGCGATGGTGAGCGTCGTCTGGGTCATCGTCGTATAGCTGTCGCCCCAGGGCGAGTTCACCCACAGCAACGCCGCGGCTGCCGCGATGAGCAGGATTGCGCCGCCGACGGTTTCGGTGCGGAGATAGCGGGACAGTTCCGAGCGCACTTGCGTGATCACGGGGAACCTTTCGGCAGGGTCGGTCAACGCTGCGACCGCGTCCGGCACCGATTCGGCTGTCAGGTTCGCGACCGCATGCCGACCAGACTTCCCGGCACACCTTACGCAATCCTAACGGGTAGGGCCGGTGACGAATCACGCCACCGGCCCTACCATGCCCTGCCGATCGGTACGGTCTACGCCTTGGTCGCCCGGATCGCCTCGAAGACGTTGGGGTCGACCAGCGTCGAGGTGTCGCCGAGTTCCCGGCCCTCGGCCACGTCGCGCAGCAGCCGCCGCATGATCTTGCCGCTGCGGGTCTTGGGCAGCTCGGGCACCACGTGGATCTCCCGCGGCCGCGCGATCGGGCTGATCTCGCGCGACACCTCGGCCTTCAGCTCGGCCACCAGCTCCGTGCCGGTGTCCTTGGTCTCGGCGGTGAGGATGACGAACGCGACGATGCCCTGGCCGGTGGTCTCGTCACTGGCGCCGACGACCGCGGCTTCCGCGACACCGGAGTGCCCGACCAGCGCCGACTCCACCTCGGCGGTGGAAATCCGGTGGCCGGACACGTTCATCACGTCGTCCACCCGGCCGAGCACCCAGAGGTCCCCGTCCGCGTCGAGCTTCGCGCCGTCGCCGGCGAAGTACCAGCCCTGCTCGGCGTAGCGCTCCCAGTAGGTGGCCCGGTAGCGCTCCATGTCGCCCCAGATGCCGCGCAGCATCGACGGCCAGGGCTGGTCGAGTACCAGATAGCCGACGACCGCGGAACTCGCGGAGCCGTCCGAAGAGGCGGCTTCGGTTTCGGCCGGCTCGAGCGGCTTGCCCTCTTCGTCGACCACCTTCGCCGAGATGCCGGGCAGCGGGGTCATCGCCGCGCCGGGCTTGGTGGCGGTGACGCCGGGCAGCGGGGAGATCATGATGGCGCCGGTCTCGGTCTGCCACCAGGTGTCCACGATCGGTGTGCGGTTGCCGCCGATGACCTCCCGGTACCAGCGCCAGGCCTCGGGGTTGATCGGCTCGCCGACGCTGCCGAGCAGCCGGATGCTGGACAGGTCGTGCGCGGCCGGAATCTCGCGGCCCCACTTCATGAACGTGCGCACCAGCGTCGGCGCGATGTAATAGATGCTGACGCCGTACTTTTCGATGATCTGGAAGTGCCGGTGCTCGTCGGGCGAGTTGGGGGTGCCCTCGTAGACCACCTGGGTGGTCCGGTTGGCGAGCGGCCCGTAGACGATGTAGCTGTGCCCGGTGACCCAGCCGATGTCGGCGGTGCACCAGTAAACGTCCTGTCCCGCTTTGTGATCGAAGACGTTGTGGTGGGTGTACGCGGCCTGGGTGAGGTAGCCGCCGGTGGTGTGCAGGATGCCCTTGGGTTTCCCGGTGGTGCCGGAGGTGTAGAGGATGAACAGCGGGTGCTCGGCGTCGAACGCCTGCGCCTCGTGCTCGGGGGAGGCCTGCGCGACCGTCTCGTGCCACCACAGGTCGCGGCCGTCGGTCCATGGCACCTCGATCTCGGTGCGGCGCACCACGAGCACGTGCTCGACGGAATGCGGCACATCACCGTTGGCGAACAGCGCCTCGTCCACCGCCTCCTTGAGCGGGGCGGACTTGCCGCGCCGCCACTGCCCGTCGGTGGTGATGATCAGCCGGGCGCTCGCGTCGTCGACCCGCTGCCGCAGCGCGGTCGGGGAGAAGCCGGCGAACACCACCGAGTGGGTGAGCCCGAGCCGGGCGCAGGCGAGCATCGACACGATGGCCTCGGGCACCATCGGCATGTAGATGGCGACCCGGTCGCCGGCCTCGAGCCCGAGCTCGGTGAGGTAGTTCGCGGCGCGGCTGACCTCGGCCAGCAGTTCGCGGTAGGTGATCGCGCGGGAATCGCCCGGCTCGCCCTCCCAGTGGATGGCGACCTGATCGCCGTGCCCGTCCAGCACGTGCCGGTCGACGCAGTTGTAGGCGACATTGAGCTTGCCGCCGACGAACCACTTCGCCACCGGTGCGTCGCTCCAGTCCAGCACCTGGGTCCACGGCTGATGCCAGTGCAACCGACTCGCCTGCTCGGCCCAGAACGCGTCGCGATCGGCCGCCGCCTGCTCGTAGAGGGCGGCACCGGCGTTGGCCGCCGCGGCGAACTCCGCGCTCGGCGTGTACGAGTCCCTGTGGTCGGCGGTTTCGGTCATCTCGTTTCTTCTTTCCACGTAGCCTGAGCACACGATTCAAACGCAGCACGTTCGACAGTAATCAACTGTGACCTACGCCGCGTCCGGTCTGTTCACCGGGTTTCGGTCTCGACACGCCGTCGCGTAATCCGCAACGGAGGGGTCGCCCCGGAGACACCGGACGGTCTCTACAGAGGCAATGTTCCGGCCGTTAGGTCATATTTGCGCGATGTTTTTCGTGTTTCGGGCATGTTGCCGTATTGGTAACAAGTGGAACGAACCTTGGTCAATCCGATGACAAGCCCGGCTCTTGTGGATAATCTGCGAGGCACCCAAGGCGGATTGTGCCGGCATGCGCCTGGTGACCTCACGCGCGTGCCAAGGATTCCGCCCTTCTCGAAATCGGGAGAACGCGTTGAGATTCAACAGAGCAATGGCGCTGACTGCGGCAGCACTGCTGGCTACGAGCCTCGGACTGTCCGCATGCTCGTCGGACGACAGTGCCGACGCGAGCATCGTCACCACGAACGGTGGTGAGCCGCAGAACCCGTTGGTGCCCACCAACACCAACGAGAACATGGGCGGGCGTGTTGTCGACCGGTTGTTCGCCGGCCTGAAGTATTACGACGGCAACGGTGTCGCGCACGATGAGTTGGCGCAGAAGATCGAGACGACGGACCGGAAGAACTACAAGATCACCATCAAGCCGGACTGGAAGTTCTCCGACGGCTCCGCGGTGACCGCGAAGTCCTTCGTCGACGCCTGGAACTACGGCGCCCTCGGCACCAATGCTCAGTTGCAGAGCTACGCGTTCACCCCGATCGTCGGGTTCGACGACGTGTCGGCGGAAAAGCCGAAGGCGCAGACGATGTCGGGCCTGAAGGTGATCGATGACAAGACCTTCACCGTCGAGCTCAAGTCGCCGTCGATCGACTTCGAGACCGAGCTCGGTTACGCGCCGTTCTACCCGCTGCCCGAGGCCGCGTACAAGGACATGAAGGCGTTCGGCGAGAACCCGATCGGCAACGGCCCGTACAAGTTCGCGAGCAACGGCGCCTGGCAGCACAACGTGCAGATCGACCTGGTGCCGAACCCCGACTACAAGGGTGGCCGCCCGCCGAAGAACAAGGGCCTGCGGTTCGTGATGTACCAGTCCTTCGACACCGCCTACGCCGATCTGCTGGCCGGCAACCTCGACACGCTCGACACCGTGCCGGACAGCGCGCTGGCGTCCTACAAGAAGGACCTCGGCGACCGCGCGATCACCAAGCCGACCGCGCAGAACCAGCACATCGGCATCCAGGCCAACGTTCCGCACTTCTCCGGTGAGGAAGGCGTGCTGCGCCGCAAGGCCCTGTCCATGGCGATCAACCGTGAGCAGATCTGCGAGAACATCTTCCACGGTTCGCGCAAGCCCGCCCGCGACTTCACCTCGGCCTCGCTGCCCGGCTTCGACGGGAACCTGCCCGGCTCCGAGGCGCTGAACTACAACCCCGAAGAGGCCAAGAAGGTGTGGGCCCAGGCCAACGCCATCTCCCCGTGGTCGGGTCGCTACGAGATCGCCTACAACTCCGACGGCGGCCACCAGGCCTGGATCGAGGCGGTGGCCAACAGCATCAAGAACACCCTCGGCATCGAGGCCATCGGCGCCCCGTACCCGACGTTCAAGAACATCCGTGACGAGGTCAACGCCAAGAGCATCGGCAAGGCCTTCCGCTACGGCTGGCAGGGTGACTACCCGACCATGCTCCAGTTCCTGACCTCGCAGTACTACAGCTACTCCGAGACCAACAACGTCGACTGGAACAACAAGGAGTTCGACAAGCTGCTCGACGCCGCGCTCGCCGCGCCGACGCAGGCGGAGTCCTACAAGCTGGTCGCGCAGGCGCAGACCCTGATGCTCAAGGAAATGGCCGACATCCCGGTGCTCGACTACATCGCCGACGCTGGTCGTTCGGACAAGGTGAAGAAGGCCGAGCTCGCCTGGAACGGTCTGTTCGATTTCGAAAACATCGAGAAGTAGCCGCTGATCGAGCCGCGCCGCCCATCGGGCAGCGCGGCTCATCACTGAACCCAGGAGGCGTAAATGGCCTGGTATATCGTGCGGCGTCTGCTTCAGATGATCCCCGTTTTCCTCGGGGCGACGTTGCTCATCTATGCCTTGGTATTCCTCGTCCCCGGCGACCCGATCCACGCCCTCGCCGGTGACAAACCGATGACCCCCGCGGTGGAGGCCCAACTCCGCGCGCGGTACCACCTCGACAAGCCCTTCATCATGCAGTACCTGCTGTATCTGAAGGGCATCGTCACGTTCGACTTCGGCACCGCCTTCTCCGGCAGGCCGGTGCGCGCGGAATTGGCTCGCGCCTTCCCGATCACCATCAAGCTCGCCTTCATGGCGGTGTTCATCGAGGCCGTCTTCGGCATCGTGTTCGGCCTGATCGCCGGGCTGCGCAAGGGCAAGCTGTTCGACTCGACGATGCTGGTCATCAGCCTCGTCGTGATCGCCGTCCCGATCTTCGTGGTCGGCTTCCTCGCGCAGTTCCTGCTCGGGGTGAAGTGGGGGATCGCGCCGGTGACCGTCACCGGAAAGGCGAGTTTCAGCGAGTTGCTGGTGCCCGCGTTCGTGCTCGGGTCCCTGTCGTTCGCCTATGTGCTGCGGCTGACCCGGAACTCCGTGGCGGAGAACATGTCCGCCGACTACGTGCGCACCGCGACCGCCAAGGGCCTGAGCCGGCGCCGGGTGGTGACCGTGCACATCCTGCGCAACTCGATGATCCCGGTGATCACCTTCCTCGGCGCCGATCTCGGCGCGCTGATGGGTGGCGCCATCGTCACCGAGGGCATCTTCAACATCCCCGGCGTCGGCGGCACGCTGTACCAGGCGATCACCCGCGGCGAACCGCCGACCGTCGTCTCGTTCGTGACCGTGCTGATCATCATCTTCCTGGTCTCGAACCTGATCGTCGACCTCCTCTACGCCGCCCTCGACCCGAGGATCCGCTATGCCTGACCTCGAAAAAGGACAAGGAATCGACCTCGCCGAGAGCGCGGCCCGCGGTAGGCAGACCTACTTCGTCGCCCCGCCCGACGAGGTCGAGGTGCTCGCCACCGACATGGTCGTCGACCAGGGCTCGCCGACCAGCATCTGGTACGACGCGTGGCGGCAGCTGCGGCGTAATCCGATCTTCGTCATCGCGGCGCTGATGATCCTGTTCGTGCTCGTCGTCGTCATCTGGCCCGGGTTGTTCACCAGCCAGGACCCGCGCTATTGCAACGGCGACTTCAGCATGAATCCGCGCGGGGCCGGTCATCCGTTCGGCTTCGACAAACAGGGCTGCGACATCTACGCCCGGACCGTGTACGGCGCACGGGCGTCGGTGATGGCCGGTATCGGGTCCACGATCTGCTTCGTGCTGATCGGCGGCGTGCTCGGCGCGCTGGCCGGCTTCTACGGCGGGTTCTTCGACTCGCTGGTGTCCAGGGTCGCCGAGATCTTCTACGCGATCCCGCTGATGCTGGCCGCGATCGTGATCATGCAGCTGCTCGACTCGCGGACCATCTGGACCGTGATCATCATCCTGGCCGGATTCACCTGGCCGCAGGCCGCCAGGATCGCGCGCAGTGCGGTGATCCAGTCGAAGAACAGCGATTACGTCACGGCGGCAAAGGCATTGGGCGTATCCCGAATACGCACGCTGATCCGCCACGTGCTGCCGAACGCGGCGGGCCCGCTGATCGTGGTCACCACGATCTGGCTCGGCGTCTTCATCGTCACCGAGGCCACGCTGTCCTACCTCGGCGTCGGGTTGCCCCGCACGATCGTCTCGTGGGGCGCCGATATCGCCTCGGGGCAGAAGGAGATTCGCACCTCCGCGATCCTGTTCTATCCCGCGACGGCCTTGGCGCTCACCGTGCTGAGCTTCATCATGCTGGGTGACGCGGTGCGCGACGCCCTCGACCCGAAGGCGAGGAAGCGGTGAGTGAGTTCCGCAGCGCACAGTCGCCACTGCTCGAAATCAAGGACCTTAACGTCTGTTTCACCTCCGAGGGCAAGAAGATCCCCGCGGTCCGCGATGTGAATCTGTCGGTGTATCCGGGCCAGACCGTCGCGATCGTGGGCGAATCCGGCTCGGGTAAGTCCACCACGGCGCACGCGATCATCGATCTGCTGCCCGGCACCGGCCAGGTCACCTCCGGCAGCATCATGTTCGACGGTAAGGATCTGGCGAAGGCGTCCAAGAAGGACGTCGTCGCGGTGCGCGGCAGCGGCATCGGCCTGGTGCCGCAGGACCCGATGTCCAACCTGAACCCGGTCTGGAAGGTCGGCTTCCAGATCCGGGAGACGCTGGAGGCCAACGGGATCGCCAAGGGCAAGGCGGCCAAGGAACGCGCCATCGAGCTGCTGCACGAGGCGGGCATGTCCGACGGCGAGCGGCGGGTGAACCAGTACCCGCACGAGTTCTCCGGTGGCATGCGCCAGCGCGCGCTCATCGCCATCGGCTTGGCCTGCCGCCCCAAGCTGTTGATCGCGGACGAGCCGACCTCGGCGCTGGACGTCACCGTGCAGCGGCAGATCCTCGACCACCTCGAGGGGCTGACCAACGAGCTCGGCACCGCGGTACTGCTGATCACCCACGACCTCGGTCTCGCCGCCGAGCGTGCGGAGCATCTGGTGGTGATGTATCGCGGCCGTGTAGTGGAATCCGGTCCGGCACTGCAGATTCTGCGTGAACCGCAGCATCTGTACACCAAGCGGCTGGTGAACTCGGCGCCCTCGCTCGCCTCGCAGCGACTGTCCTCGGTGAAGCAGCGCATCGAGATTCGCGAGCAGGCGGTGCAGGTGGCCGAGCAGATCGCGGCCGCCGACACCGAGCTGTCCAACGCCCCGGACGACGTCGTGGTGGTCGACAATCTCACCAAGAAGTTCAAGATCCGCGGCAGTGCGCCCTGGAAATCGACCGACTTCGTTGCGGTGCAGGATGTTTCGTTCCGGCTGCGGCGCGGCACCACGACCGCGATCGTCGGCGAGTCGGGCTCGGGCAAATCGACTGTCGCGCAGATGATCCTGGGTCTGCTCGAGCCGACCTCGGGCAAGGTCGTGTTCGACGGCAAGGAAGTGGCCAAGCTGGATCGCAAGAGCGCCTTCGCGTTCCGGCGGCGGGTGCAGCCGATCTTCCAGGATCCGTACGGCTCGCTGGACCCGATGTACTCGATCTACCGCACCATCGAAGAGCCGTTGCGCACACACAACATCGGCACGGCGAAGGAGCGCGAGACCACGGTTCGTGAGCTGCTGGACAAGGTGTCGCTGCCGTCCACCGTGATGCGGCGGTATCCGAACGAGCTGTCCGGCGGTCAGCGCCAGCGCGTCGCCGTGGCCCGCGCGCTCGCGCTCTCGCCCGAGGTCGTGGTGTGCGACGAGGCGGTGTCCGCGCTCGACGTGCTGGTGCAGGCGCAGATCCTGCGGCTGTTGAACGACCTACAGGCCGAGCTGGGCCTGTCGTACGTGTTCATCACGCACGACCTGGCCGTGGTCCGGCAGATCGCCGACGACGTGCTGGTCATGCAGACCGGCAAGGTGGTCGAGGCCGCCTCGACCGAGCAGGTCTTCGACAGCCCGCGCGAGGAGTACACGCGCCGGCTGCTGGATGCCATTCCCGGCCGAGATCTGTTGGTGAGCTGAGGAAGTCGGCCTGCCGCGATATACCGGCCCGCTGACGAGCGAAGCGGTCATCCCCACCCAGTCGGGTCGGGATGGCCGCTTCTTTCGCGTTGTGGCCGCGACGGCGGCGGCACGGTGCTTCGTCCAGGCCGTCAGAGCGCGGCGGGGCTGGGTCGGGCGTCCGGGCGGGCGCAAGTAGCCTCGTGAACCGTGACCGATCCGCTACAGCCCCTCGTCGATCTGCCCGGTGTCCGCGCCGCCGCCGACCGTGCCCGCGACGCGCTCGCCGAGGTGCACCGGCACAAGGCGAATCGGCGCGGCTGGCCGACCACCGCCGCGGAGGCCGCGGTGCGTGCGGCCCGATCCTCGGCCGCGATCGACGGCGGCAGCACCGAGTTGCCCGCCGACGGTCAGGTCGGCGACCCGATCCTGGCCGGCTCGTTGCGGGTCGGCCAGGCCCTCGACGGTGACGCGCTGCGCAATCTGGTGGGCACCTGGCAGCGGGCGCCGTTGCAGGCGCTGGCCCGGCTGCACCTGCTGGCCGCCGCCGACCTGGTGACCGACGAGGAGTCGCTCGGCCGCCCGCGCGCGGACGCCGGGGTGGCGCAGCGGTTGGATCTGCTGGTGCAGGCGGTGCTCGGATCGAGCGCGCCCGCGCCGGTGATCGCGGCGGTGGTGCACGGGGAGCTGCTCGCGCTGCGGCCGTTCGGGACCGCCGACGGCGTGGTGGCGCGGGCGGCGTCGCGGCTGGTGGCCGTGTCGAGCGGGCTGGATCCGCACAGTCTCGGCGTGCCGGAGGTTTTCTGGCTGCGGCGTCGGCAGGCGTATCTGGAGGCCGCGGCGGGCTTCGGCAGCGGTGCGGTGGACGCGGTCGGCAGCTGGGTGATGCTGTGCTGCGGGGCGCTGGAGGACGGTGCGCGGGAGGCCACGTCGATCGCCGATTCGGCGTCGGGATAGGGCGGCCCGGACATCAAAACGGGCGGCGTTGTCGTTGCCGACCTCGCCGCCCGCGTAGCACGGACTACCCGGTTACCAAGCGTGCTGAGTGGGTTGTGTTCTTACGGCCTCGGCGACAGTCCGAACTCCGCCGGTTCATCCCCGCAACCTGTGCGAGGCCCTCGCCGACAAAGACCCGGATTTCGCAGGCCCACAACGCTTCTGCCCTTGTCGCGGCGCGCTCCGCGTGGGTGCCTGGTGCCCGTGCTGGGAAGGGTGGTTGGGAGACTGAACCTTCTCTTCCGGTCCTGCCTTGGCCTTCCGACCTTCCGTAGTTACCTTTCTACCCTGTGACGGCCCTCACATCAAGGGGTGGTAAGACATTCGATTTTCGGCGTGTCGATCGGCGTTTCGTGGTTCAATGCCTGGTCGCGAGTTCTTCCGCGTTCCGTCAGCAAACCCCTCGGCAAGCATCCCGCTCTCGCTCGAGCAGCCGGGGTCGCCGCGCTGGATGCCGTGGCTAAGGCTCAGTTGCGCCGGCGCAGCAATCGGTAACTGATCGCGCCGGCCAGCAGCGCGCTCAGGCCGACCACCGCGGTCGCGGCAAGGGTGGTGGACGAGGGCGCCTGAAAGCGGGCCCACAGCGACACCGGATTCGAAAAGGTCAGGATCGGCCAGTGTTCGGCGATCGCCTCGCGGCGCAGGTTGCGATCCGGATTGACCGCCGTCGGATGCCCGACCGCGCGCAGCAGCGGCAGATCGGTCACCGAGTCGGAGTACGCGTAGCAGCGCGCGAGGTCGTAACCCTCACTGGCGGCGAGCTTTTCGATCGCCGCGACCTTGCCCTCGCCGTAGCAGTAGAACTCGACCTCGCCGGTGTACTTGCCGTCCGCCACGACCATCCGGGTGGCCGCGGTGTGCGACGCGCCGAGCACCTCGGCGATCGGGCCGACGATCTCCTCGCCCGAGGCGGACACGATCACCACGTCGTGGCCCCGGATCTTGTGGTCGGCAATGAGATCGGCGGCCTCTGCGTAGATCAGCGGATCCACCAGCTCGTGAAGCGTCTCCGCCACAATGGTTTTCACCTGCTCCACGTCCCACCCGGCGCACATGTTCGTGAGATGCGCGCGCATCCGCTCCATTTGGTCGTGGTCGGCGCCGGAGAGCATGAACAAGAAGTGGGCGTAACTGCTTTCGAGCACGTCGCGGCGGTTCAGCAGGCCTTGCGCGTAGAACGGCTTGCTGAACACGAACGTGCTCGATTTCGCGATCACGGTCTTGTCGAGATCGAAGAAGGCGGCGACGCGTCCGTGCGCGGTGGGTGAGTCCACCCGACCAGCATAGGCGTAGGTCCGTGTGCGGTCCGGTCGTGCGCGGGGTGCCGGTGTCCAACGGGTGGAACCGGGGACGACTGGGGACGGGCGCCGCCGTCGATCATGACCGCCGCCGGCACCGCGTCCGCGACCGCGAGCGGGGAGTTTGCCCCGCCGCCTCGGGGCCCGTAATCGCCGTAAAGTTCTGCCGCGACAGACTTGCGTTGTGGGCGGGGCTTGGGTGTAGTATTGCTGGCACCTGGACATAGTCCAGGCGCGTTCAGCCCGACCCCCCGGGGCTGAACCCGACGGCCCCAGCCTCCTCCCCCCCCGGCTGGGGCCGTCCTCTATTCAGGGGACGGTTCGGGATCCCCTCGCGCAGCACTAAAAAGTTCTGCACACCCCCGAGTTATCCACAATCGGCGCATCGCCTCTTCTGCCGTCGCCCGATCTCCGCCACGCTCGGCCGCATGAATCTTGAAGTGGCGCCGGACAACAGCAGCCCGCCGCCGGCCCTCGTGCTCCTGCGCGACGCCCGGCTGCGCGACGAAGTGCGCCGCGTCGCCGCCGCGGCCGAACGCGGCCTGGACGAACGCGCACTTCCCGTCGGCAGGCACGCGTGGACCGCGGCACCCCTGGTGATCCTGGACACATCCACGGCGCGTGCGGTGGCCGAGGCCGGATATCTACGCCGGATCGGGGTCGTCCTGGTCGCCGAGGGCGAACCGGGACTGCTCGACTGGCAGGCCGCCGCGGCCGCCGGCGCCGAGCGGGTCATCGCGTTACCCGGCGGTGCCGAGGGACTTATCGAGATGTTTGCTGAGTACGGCGAACAGCGCGCGGGAGACGGTGTCGTGGTCGCCGTCGCGGGTGCCGCCGGCGGTGCCGGAGCGTCAACTCTGGCCGCCGCGCTCGCGCTGCGATCCGCCGCCGAAGGGTTCCGGCACGACACCGTCCTGGTCGACGGCGCACCCCTCGGCGGCGGTCTCGACCTGCTGCTCGGCATCGAATCGACGGCTGGCCTGCGCTGGCCCGACCTGGTCGTCGAAGACGGCAGGGTCTCCGCCGCCGCCCTGCACTCCGCCCTGCCCAGCGCGGCCCCAGGCCTGGCCGTGCTGGCCTGCGGCCGTTGCGGTGCGGGCCGGTTGCCACGCGAGATCGGCCCCGCCGCCGTCCGCGCCGTGATCGAAGCAGGCCGTGCCGCAGGCGATTTGGTGGTTTGCGACATTTCCGGCGAACGGGGCCCGCACGCCGATCAAATGCTCGACTCCGCCGACTTGGTCGTCCTGGTGGTGCCCGCCCGAATCCGCGCCATCGCCGCCGCGGAATCCGTCTCCGCTCACATCGGACGGCGAAATCCCAACCAGGGCTTGATCGTCCGAGGTCCGGCGCCGGGTGGGTTGCGCGGTCCCGAGGTCGCCGACGTGCTCGACCTGCCGCTGCTCGCTGCCGTCCGCGCCCAACCGGGCTTGGCCGCCCGCCTGGAGCGAGGCGGGCTGACCGTGCACCGGCGCGGGCCGTTGCGCGACGCGGCCGACGCGGTCCTCGGTGTGCTGAGCGCGCCGGCTGGACAGCGGCGATGAGCGCGGGAGGTGTGTATCCGCGCTTATCCGGTGACCTGAGCTGTGGTGCGGGTGTCGAGTGTCGCTCGGGGACAGGACATTGCCCGACGGGCGGACGAGTCCGGCCGCGTGGGCGACCGCAGGTCGGCCGGTTTCGTGACATGTCTCGGCGCGTATCGGTCACTGATCGATGGGGGTGGTGGTCTTCTGCGGGTCTTCCGGTTTCGTCATGCGCGCTCCGGCCACGGCGGATCCGATGTGGCGACGAATGCCGGGCTGGGTCCCCGCTGTGGCGTCGCGCGACCGGCCAGTCAGGGATGACGCCGTGCGGTTGCCGGATGTGGCCGAGTGACGGGATCGCAGGCCGTGCTCGCCGGGCTATGGAGCGGAGGGCGCGATGAGTGTGTTGGTGACGTCCGAGTTGTTGGATCGGGTGCGGGAGCGGCTGTCCGGTGGCGCCGGGGATCCGGATCCGGCGCAGGTCGCGGCCGCCATTCGGGCCGAGGCGGGTGGCGTGCTCGGGGATACCGATCTGCTGCGGGCGCTGCGGTTGTTGCAGACCGAGATGACCGGCGCCGGCGTACTCGAGCCGCTGCTGCACGATCCGCGGGTCGCCGATGTGCTGGTGACCGGTCCGGATGCGGTGTGGATAGATCGCGGGCACGGTCTGGAGAAGACCTCGATCACCTTTCCGGACGAGGCGGCGGTGCGCAGGCTCGCGCAGCGGCTCGCGCTCTCGGCTGGTCGGCGTCTCGACGACGCGCAGCCGTGGGTGGACGGCAGGCTGTCCGGAACCGGAGCGGCACTGGGTGATTCGTTCGGCGTGCGGCTGCATGCCGTGCTCGCCCCGGTGGCGCACGGCGGCACCTGCCTGTCCCTGCGCGTACTGCGGCCCGCCACCCAGGGTTTGGACGCGTTGGCGGCGGCGGGCGCGGTGCCGGCCGACGCGAAGCGACTGCTGGAGCGGATCATTGCCGCACGCCTGGCGTTCCTGGTGGTCGGCGGAACCGGCGCGGGCAAGACGACTCTGCTGTCCGGCCTGCTCGCCAAGGTCGGACCGAGCGAGCGAATCGTCTGTGTGGAGGACGCCGCCGAGCTCGCCCCACCGCATCCGCATGTGGTGCGACTCGTCGCACGCACCGCGAATGTCGAAGGAGTCGGCGCGGTGACCGTCCGCGACCTGGTGCGACAGGCGCTGCGCATGCGGCCGGACCGCATCGTCGTCGGCGAGGTCAGAGGTGCCGAGGTCGTAGACCTACTGACCGCGCTGAACACCGGCCACGACGGTGGTGCAGGCACGGTCCACGCGAACTCCCCGCAGGAGGTCCCCGCCCGCCTGGAAGCCCTTGCCGCCCTTGGCGGAATGGACCGTGCCGCCCTCCACAGCCAGCTAGCCGCCGCCGTCCAGGTAGTTCTGCACGTCCACCGCCGCCCCGACGGCTCCCGCGGCCTGCGCGAAATCGGCCTCGTTCGCCGCGGCGAATCTGCTCACGTCCAGATAACCCCCGCCTGGCACGCCGCCGCCCCGACCCCCGCCGCCGCCGACCTGAACCAACTCCTCGACGAAAGGCTCGCCCGGTGAAGATTGCGTGGTCTGCGAAATCGCCGTGCTGCGCGGCCGAACCGGGGGAGACCGGTCCTCCGCTCGATCTGGTACCGACTGCCTCGACACGAACACCGCATCAGCGAGCGCTCGCTGAACCCGGCCTGGCTCCGCGACGCGAAGGTCACCTGGCGACCACCGCAGCCCGGTGTGCGCGATCACGCGGGACTCAGGTCGAACCCGGGGCCGGTTGTCGACTCGAGCTTGTGCCGACACGAATCCCATGGGTTCGAGTGCTCGGTGATCGTGGGCTGGCTGTGCGAGGCACCGGGCGACTGGGGGTGGGTGCCTCGATGGGGGTGGCTCAGCGGGCGCAATTACGTTGCGGTCTGGTTGAACCCAGAGGCGGTTGTCGGCTCGAATTTGGGTCGGCGCGAGGGTTTTGGGGTGGAGTGCTCGGAGATCCTGAGTTCGCTCTGCGACGTAATGGCCACCTGGTGATCGTCGGATCGACGGGCTCAGCTCCACTTATGCAATCACTTGGGGGTCGGGTGGGGGCATGCGCGGTCGGTCGTCGGCTCGAGCCTGCGGCGGCCGCTTCAAGGTCTTGGCTGTGGAGCGGAGTGTTCGCGATGTGGGCGCAGTTGTCTATGGATTCCCTTTGTGCACAACGGAACACGATGGTTCGGCGGGGTGGCCGGTGATCGCGGGGTTGATATGTCTTGCGTTCGCCGTGCTCGCGGCGCCGGCCGCTGCGTCGCGCCGACGGTTCGAGGGATTGTTTGCCGAACCGGCAGTGGCGCGAAAAATGCGGCGGGACATGGTGCTTCGCCTTGTGACGGGCGCCGGGGTGGTGGCTGTGCTGGTGCTCGGGGCCGGAGCGTTTCTTGCGGTGGCGATGGTGGTCGGGACGGTGGGGTTTCGGGTTCGGCGGGTAAGGCTGGATCGGCGCAGGGATGCCGAGTGCGGGTATCTGCTGGACGCGTTGGAGGCGGTGATCGGCGAGTTGCGGGTCGGTGCGCATCCGAGTGCGGCCGCGGAGGTTGCGGCGCGTGAGGGGCGAGGTGAATCCGCAAGGGCTTTCGCCGTGAGTGCCGGGCGCAGCCGGTTGGGTGGTTCCGCGGCGGAGGGGTTGCGGCAGCCGGATTCGATTGTTGCGGGGGAGTTGTCGCGGATCGCCGACGCCTGGCAGGTGGCTGAGCAGCACGGACTGGCGCTGGCCGAACTGCTCTCCGCGGCGCGCACGGACCTGGTGGGCCGGATCCGTTTCCACGGTCGCACAACCGCAGCGCTCGCCGGCCCCCGGGCGACCGCCGGAGTCTTGGCGGCGCTCCCGCTGCTCGGCATCGGTCTCGGCCAACTCATGGGAGCCGCGCCATTGCACGTGCTGTTCGCCTCGTCCGCGGGCGCCGTCCTGTTGCCCCTCGGTGCCGCCCTCGCCTGCGCCGGCCTGCTGTGGACCGATGCCATCACGCGAAAGGTTCTCGTATGAAACAACTTTCTCGCTTCCGGCATGCCGGTACGCCCGATCAGCCAGACCGGCTCCGCATCCGAGATCGCATCGCCCATTCTGCCTGGCATAGGTGGATCGGTCATACGCCGGTCGAACACTTCCCTGTGCGCGTCAAACCAGTTGTGCGGCAATCGGATACCACAGGTACGGGTGCTCTTCGGGTCTTCGCTGCCGTATCTGCCGCAATGGTTCGGGGACTCGTCGACGTATCTGCCACTGAAGGTCGATCCGGCCGGCCGGATTCCGCACCGCCTCGCGTGCCCGGCCCGGACAGCGGCCCCGTTCGGTCGCCGTGGTCGGGCGCGAGATCCGCAGGCGACGAAGGCAGCGGATGCAACAGTGGGTCGTGGCGTAGCGCCCCATGTCGGGCGGGTCGCCGCGTGGTCAAAGCCGCTTCGAACCAGGTAGCGAGGGCGAGCTCCGTCGATCGTCGGCGCGCAACGGACATCGGTTCAACAGACAGGACTTGTTCTGTGCCGGAAGCGCATTCATGTCATGACATGTGTGAGGAGGCTGTGCGTGGAGTTGTCCGCGGGTTACCCGGCGCTGCCGACCCTGCTGATCGCGGTCGCGCTGATCCTGCTGCCCGGCCGGGTCGCGGTGAACCGTCGGTGGCGGGCGCTCCGGCAGCCGGAGCCGGTACGGGCGGCAAAGCCGGTGTCGAAGCGGAAGATCGATCCGCTGGCCGCGGCCTCGGTATTCGACCTGCTCGCTGCCTGTCTGCGCGCCGGACTGCCGATGGCGGGCGCGGCCCGCGCAGTGGCCCCCGGTGCGCCGGAAGTGCTGGGCGCGGCGCTACGCCGGGCCGCGGATCTGCTCGCGCTCGGTGCGGATGCCGCGACCGCGTGGGAGCGGGCGGCACAAGACCGGATCGGGCAGCCGGGTGCCGACGAGGTCGAGTCGCTGGCCCGGATGGCGCGGCGGTCGGCCCGATCCGGCGCCTCGCTCGCGGTCGCGGTCGGGGAACTGGCCGAACAGCGCCGAGCCGCGGTCGAGGACGCCGCTGCCGCACGGGCCGAGCGAGCCGGCGTGCTGATCGGCGGCCCCCTCGGCCTCTGCTTCCTCCCCGCCTTCGTCTGCCTCGGCATCGTCCCTGTAGTGATCGGCCTAGCAGGCCGGGTGCTCGGCGACGGCCTCCTATAACCGACCTTCGGCGAGTGAGCCGCCGCCCCCTGCACATTGACGGACCCGAACGACGCCGCACTGGCTTCATGAATTACGGAATCGGTGCAGCCCGACCCGTAGGCGCATGGACAGCTCGGCGGGGTGCTCAGCGTTGGAGTCCCGTGACGCGCGTTCGGCGAATGAGTTGTCGTACCTTGCACTCCGACGGGGCCGAACGACGTCGCACTGGGTTCGTGGACTACGGAATCGGCGCAGCCGGAGTAGTGGGCGCGTGGACGGGCCGGTCTGGTGCTCGGTGGTGGAGTCCTGTAACTGACCTTCGGCGGGTGTGCGGTCGGCCCTTGCACCTGGAGGGGGCTGAACGACGTCGCAGTGGCTTCATGATTCACGGAATCGGCGCAGCCGGACCCGTGGGCGCGTGGACAGTCGGCGGGGTGCTCGGTGGTGGAGTCCGGTGACGGGCGTTGGGCGAGTGTGCGGTCGGTCCTTACGCATTGACAGGGCCGAGCGAGGTCGTACTGGGTTCGCGGACCAGGGAATCGGCCCAGCCCGAGCAGTAGGCGCGTGGACAGTCCGGTCGGGTGCTAGGGGGTGGAGGCCTGTAACTGACCTTCGGCGAGTGTGCGGTCGGTCCTTGCGCATTGGCGGGGCCGAGCGAGGTCGTACTGGGTTCGCGGACCAGGGAATCGGCCCAGCCCTACCGGTGGGCGTATGGACAGCTCGGCGGGGTGCTCAGCGGTGGTGCGCTGGTGTCGAGCGGGCTTGGCACCCGTTGGGGGAGACGGAATCGCGTGGCGGGCAAGGAGGGGGCGAACACGTTGGTGCGGACGGTGCCGACCTTCGGCGCGGGGGAGTCCTGAGGCAGCGAGGCGGTGGGGTCGTGCGCGCACGGCGTGCTCGGCCCAGCGGAACACACCTGTGCGGATCGGCCGTGCGGGATGAGGTGAGAGGGGAATCTGGTGGGGATCGGGCGAATGACGAGCCATGCGGTCTGCGGATCGAGGGCTGTATATACGGAACTGCGATTGCGAGTCATGCATGTCGTGGTCGCGGAGGATGGGATGAGCACGGCGGAGTATGCGATCGGGACCATCGCCGCCGCGGCGTTCGGGGCGGTGCTGTACGGCGTGGTGACCGGGGACAGCATCGTGAACGCGCTGACGAAAATCATCGATCGGGCCCTCAATACCGCTGTCTAGCGGGGTTGATAGACCGTTGCCTGGCAACGGGTCTCGGTGCTGACCGGGGTTCGGTGACGGTGGAGGCGGCGATCGCGCTCGCGACCCTGGTGGTCGCGGTCGTGCTGTGCGTGGGGGCCTTGCTGGCGGCGTCGACGCAGGTGCGCTGCGGCGACCCCCCGCCGGAGGCGGCGCGGCGGTGACCCCGCCGCGCCGAGGCGCACGCCATAAAGGCGGCGCGGCGGGGGGCCCCCCCCGCCCCCGCCAAA